>CADCBB010000082.1:2128-2947 GCA_902799555.1 uncultured Bacteroidales bacterium | reverse complement strand
ACTCTATCCGTATTGAAGAGTGGCACTATCCTGCTGTAACTTATTGCTCTGTTAGGTTTGAAGCGGCCAATGTTGCTGGTGTGCCTATAGCGCATGATGATTACGTTGTTATTGTGGACGGCAAGGCTGTTATGGGAGATGACTATATATCACGCGATTATGCTAAATGTAATCGCACTATTTTAGCTCAGAATGACACTTTGACCAACGTTCGCTATCATATTACTATTCATCCAGAAGATGATATGTGGGTCTTTTACCCAACTACAAAACCATATAGAAAGTAAAAAGTTTTACCATTCTAGATCAACGATGCCGGTCAGTCACTCGATGACCTCTACCGCAGCGAGTAAATTTATTTGACAACCAACTCCCCAACGCGACACCACAAGTGCCGCGTTTTTCGTTTCATTCACTCCATCACACTTTCACACATCTTTTTATCTTCTTATCTTTTGGAACGATTGATTCGTTATTTTTCTTTTCCCTCATAAGGTGCTCGTTTCACTCGCGATCTTTGACTTATTGAGCTTTTCCCCCTTTAATAAGGAGTGCGCCATGCGCACGGCTGGTCTATGTGCTCCGCACGGTCTTTTTGTCCTGTCTCTTTGTCCTCGTTATTTATACGTTTCCCACTTTCACGATGTTGGATGCCAAAGTCCAGATTGACATGGAAATTCAACAATAACACTTGACGGTATTCCGACATAACTGCCACTCGCCCCGAAGGAGCTAAAGCGGAGAGGTCTTTGGTCTCGATGCTGTAGCCCTTGACGGAGAAGGGATTCATCAACATGGCACGGAAGCCCCATTTGTCGG
>CADCBB010000082.1:0-2003 GCA_902799555.1 uncultured Bacteroidales bacterium | reverse complement strand
CCCCAGAGGTTATTGTAGCGCGTGGTCACCTCGCCGAAGAACTGCCAGCCGTTATACATGCCCATGATACTTGCGCGAACGCCCGGATTGAAATGCTTGTGCGTGTAGGAATTGCCAAGGCTCACATAGTAATTGGCGAACGGCGCAACGGTGAAGATCAGGCTGTTATTGAGCAAGCGCACTTGCACACTCGGAGCCACTTGCAGACGATGGAAGCCGCGGTGGTTGGCGTAGGTACGTATTGCGTATGCTTGACCGTCAATCAGTTGTTCGTACGTCTCGTCCATAATCGGCTTGTGGTCGTACGAGTAGTTCGCCCAGATATTCAGATTGACATACTTGGAAGCTGCATCTCATTGGCGACAAACATAACCGGCTTCAAGTTAGGATTACCTTGCCGAATCTGGTATTTATCTATCTGTTGCGCCACGTCCGACATCGCCGACAGAGACGGTTGGTAACCGGACACGTAGCCTTTGTATTTCCAGAACACGCCCTTACCGAAGTCATAACTCAGCGTCAGTTGCGGCCGGGCAATCCAGTTCGACTGTTTCTGTCCGGCTTGCTCGATATACGTGTGCATGGCTCCGATACCCACGGCGTAGGAGAACTGCTTGACGCGTTGCTGCACTTCCGCAAAAGCGTAGGTCTCGGCGGTGGTCATATTGACCGTGGCATCGGCACTGCCGAGATAGGTATTCTCGACCCATTGCTGATTGTGCCGCACACCGACCGTCAAGCCGATGTTCTCCCAGTCTTTCTCGTAGATGGCTTCACCGATGAGCGAGTACTTATTACCGCGCACGCGAGAGGTCACATCGGTTGTGTCGGCGACCGTCTCGCCAAGCGGTAACTGCTCAAAACGGCGGTCGTTGCTACTATTGATATACGTGCCCACTACGTCGAAATACAGATGGTTGTCGTCCGGCAGGTTGTGCTCGTAGTAGATGTCCAACGACGGCGAAATAGACTTGCTACTTTCGTGGTCATGGATGGCAAAACTGTCCGTGCCCTGATACAGATACGAATCGCGGTTGGTCTTCGATTGCGGCGTGAACTTCATGAAATCGCGCAAGGTGATATTGAGCATGTTTTTCTCGCCGTTCGTCCAGTTGTAAGTCAAACCGATGTTCACCGGATTCATCTTGAAACGTGTCGGTTCACCTACTTCGCGATTCTCGATTGTGCCCGTACTGAAATTGTATGTCTCGGCGTTCGTGCGCGTCCAATAGACGTCACGCGGCGAGTAGTGCGTCATAAGGCTGAACGACGATTTGCCGAAGTTCACCTTGCCCGCCAGATGGTACTCGCCCCAACCGGGCATGGTCACGCCGTTGGAAGCGTTGAGCATCAGATTGCCGCCCGTGTCGCGGTGCTTGACGATGTAGTTGATGACCGCCGCCGCGCCGTTATAGCGCACGCCCGGCTGGTCGTGGTACTCGATACGGATGACATCCTTCGGGTTGATTGCCATTGCTTCGATGCCGTTGATACGCAACTGCACGTCTTGGTTGGCGAGGGTCTTGACCGTGTTGTCCGCAGGGTTCACCACGATACGCGGGATCTGCAGGTTCTGGAGCAGCGACATACCGTCCGAAGAAGCACCCAACTGCTCTTTGTTCGGTAGAAGAATCTGGCGATCCACTTTCTGAATCACCGCGTCACCTTCCACGACCACTTCGCTCAGTTCCGTCGAAGCCTCGTTCATCTCAATCGTGCCGAGGTGGATGTTACCGTTTACTGCCAAACTCATGCCGATTGATTCGTAACCGATGTACGAACACTCCAACACGAACTCGCCCGTTTCGGCTTCCAAACTGAACTTTCCGTGCGCGTCTGTGACCGTGCCGGAAACTTGTTGGTCGCCCTGTTTCAAACTGACATTGACACCGACGAGCGCACTCTTGTCCGCTGCGTCCTTGATTACTCCGCTAACTTTGTTGTTAGCTGCTATTGACACGGCGCAAATCATCGCCGCTGCCAATACGAAAATTCTTGCTTTC
>CADCBB010000081.1 GCA_902799555.1 uncultured Bacteroidales bacterium | reverse complement strand
AATCGCAGTGTCATTAAGCGGCACGTCGCGTTTACTCGTTTTGCTTTTCAGTTTTCCGACCTTGACTTCGAGCTTAGGAACATATTCCAATCCATCTCTAACGTGGACTTCTTTTACTCCGCGCTGTAGGTGTATGACGCGGTTTTCAAGGTCGATGTCGCTGTTGATGATGCCGCACAACTCTCCTGCTCTCAACCCAGTATTGAGCATCAGGAAGTATGCCGCCGCTTGCTGATACACGGGTTTTCCATTGGCGAAGCGTTTGAACGCTTCCGCTTTAATTTTCTCAAGTTCCTCGTCCGTGAACACGACAACCATGTCACATTGCGGCTTACTCTCCTTGTTCTGTGCGGCAAGGTAGTTGTCCTTCTTCGTCATATCAATCATCGCCATCGGATTGTTTGGAATCGCGCCCTCCTGATAGAGCTGCTTGAAACTCATCTTGAGCAGTGAGTAGGCTTTCTTGCTCGTCGTGAACGCGTATCCGGCATTCATGTGCTTCGTAAGTAACTTTTTGATATCCGCCGGTGTCACATCTCCGACGGGCTTGCTGTACACTCGTATCGGTCATACGTCGTGCGCTCCACCTCCGGGAACTTATACACTCGAAGCCAGTTTTTCATGCTCTCTTTCAATGGCTTCCGCGATGCATCGGAATTGGCGACCTGCTCTTGGAAGTTGGCGACATACTCCGTCATCTTCGCTTGTAGTGTTTTCTTTTTCTTGCTCGAAAAACTCTTGCGTTGAGTGACTCCGTACTCGTCCTTGTATCGCACCATACCGATCCATCTGCCATCGCTTTTCTGCCAAATGTTACCGTTGTCTAATAATTCTCTTTTCATTCGATCACTCCTTCATTTTTGGTAACCACAACACTACCATAAGCAGCGGTCAATATCCAGCGAAATTGCTAACAAATAACTGCTTGATATTTTGTACATTACCACCAAAGAAAAATCCCTATAACTTGGCGTTTGTCAAGCTATAGGGATGAATCTATTTATTCCTCTGTATTATTTATTATATCCCGTAATAAATCCATTGTCAAGAGCGTTATCCGGAGTTTTTTCGTGACAGACAGCCATATCGCAGCCGACAGAAAAAAAGAAATGCGTTGCATGCGGTTTTCGCTATCAAAAGCGCAGTCAGGCATTGGTCAAATCCATGCAAAAGACGTGCGTATCGCACGCAATAATCTGAAAAACAAAATGCGATCGACACGCAACTGACACGCGCTCTTTCCAAAAATCCCACTTTGCCGCACGTCACTTGACCTCTTCTCGTACGCTTCTTTCCTCTTCTTCCGTTAAATATGTCAATTCTTCATTCTCGAGCACACGTCCGTGCTTAACCATCCTCAAAAAACTGATTTGACCAACGCCCAATTCATTGCATTGCTTGATAATTTGCTGAATTTGCTGATAGTTTATCTTCATCGGCACCACATGCGTCTCCACCCTAATCCCGACACTAACTGCTGATGCAATCGTTTGGCGCATCAACTCATATCCACCACATTGTGTCCCCATTATCGTGTTATACGTCTCGCTATCTGCCGCTTCGTAATTGATGATGATTGTTTCTACATACTCTTTGATTCGCTCCAAGACACTCATTGGAAGTGATTGATATGAATTTCCATCATAATAAATGCCACTCGAATAAATCACACATTTCGCGCCCAGTCTATATACACAATCCACGATCTCTGCCAACTGCGGATGTAAGAACGGTTCTCCTCCGGATATGCATATCTTTCTCGCACCTAATTCCACAGCATCAGCAATAACCGAGCACACCAATTCATATGGCATCGTCCGCACCTGTTCCCATGATGAATAGGAAGAACAATGTATGCAGTTATTGGGACACTGTTGTGTAATCTCTATGGATATCTCTTGTAATCTCATATCTAAAATAGCAATCGTTCTCGTTCTGGTTCGTATTGAAGCTTTACACTTACCTTCCATGCCAGTGGGAACACATATTCAATCGGAGACGTATGCACACTATACTTTTGCTTAATACGCACATTACCCACCTT
>CADCBB010000080.1 GCA_902799555.1 uncultured Bacteroidales bacterium | reverse complement strand
CAATCCGGCATTTACGGCGTACCGCCATGGGAAAGCATTAAGTAAAGTACAGCTCCACCAGCAAGAAATGACCCTTGCCAAGGTGGGCTCGCCGCTTGCACTGCAGACGGCTCGTGAGAACCTTTTAGACATGGAGGACGATGAGTAATGGCAAGACCGCAGACCATAGAAATTTGTAAGCGTGACCTCTTCACGGAAGAGACTGCCTTATATGAAATCTACCCGGAAGAGACCGTACAACGGCTGCTCCGACTTCGGGAGGAATATACGTGGTTTTTAGCGAACCCCGACGCTAAAGACCGTGTCTTTATCTCCGAGGTACGCTCCCGCTTCAATTTGGGGGTTACGCAGGCGTATGCCGACCTTTCAGTTATTAAGGCATTGTTACCTACGCTCTCGCAGGCTTCGCGTGACTTTCACCGCTATCGCTTCAATGAGATGATATTGGAGACCTATCAGATGGCAAAGGCGCGTAAGGACACAAAGACGATGGAGAAAGCTGCCGCTTCTTATGCCAAGTTCAATCGTGTAGATTTGGAGGACGAGCAAGCAGTTCCTTACGAGATGATTGTTGTGCAGCCCTTCACGGCTACCGACGACCCGACCGTGCTCGGTATCAAGCCCTCGACTACGAGGAAGCCGACTTGGAGGAAGAGATGTGGAACCCAAAGACGGAGGAGCAGCCCCATGACTAAACGTGTCTATTTTAACACCCCGCAGCGGCTGACGCAGCTCATCGGCGCGAACACAACTGTTATTGTGGCCGGGCGACGTACCGGCAAGACGGACTCTATCGCCTCTCCCTTCGTGCTACGCAACATGCAGCGCATGCCGGGATCAACGGGCGGTATCGTCGTACCCACGTTCAAGCATGGTCTGACCAACACCATTCCGGGCCTCCTCGCCGCGTGGCGTCGATGGGGCTTGCTGCCTAACATCCACTATGTAGTGGGCAAGAAGCCGCCCAAGTCGTTCGGGACGGCCATCATTGAGCCTACTGATTTCGAGCACGTTATTTCTTTCTATAACGGCTCGCGGGCTATCATTATTTCGCAGGACCGCCCCGGCTCTTCCAACTCGCTTACGCTCTCTTGGCTCCTGATCGACGAAGCCAAGTTCATAGATTATGAAAAGTTGAAAGAGGAAACCCTTCCGGCTAATGGCGGTATCAAGTCCTACTTTGGCAAGCACAAGCACTCCTTCAATCACTCCATAATGATACTGTCGGATATGCCGCAGTCCAAGAAAGGATCTTGGTTCTTGCACTACAAGCAGAAGATGGACGTGGAGCTTATCCGGACGATTGAAGCCACCGTCTATGAGATTTGGCGATTGAAGCAAAAGGTCAAGGAGGCTATTGCTGCAGGCCAGACGCCGCCGGAATATCTCCGCAAGAAGATACGCCACCTTGATAAGCAGCTCAATCAGATGCGCTCCGTAGCCGTTTACTACAAGGAGTATTCCTCTATCGAGAACTTGCAACTCCTGGGCGAAAACTACATCAAGCAGATGAAGCGTGATCTTACTCCGCTTACTTTCCAAACCTCTATACTTTGCAAGCAAATCGGCATTGCAAAGGATGGCTTCTATTCGTCGATGAGGGAGTCTCATAAGTACGACGCATCCAATTTTGAGTACTTGGACACCGTTTGGATGTCCAATGTAGTTGGACAAATTGGAGAGGTTCAGACCGACATTTTTACCTCGCAGGCAGACCGTGACGTGAACCCCGACGCACCCATTTGTATCGGTATGGATTACAACGCAAACATCAACTGGATTGTTGCCGGGCAACCTTCCGGAAACCGATTAAATGTGCTCAAATCCTTCTACGTCAAGTTCGAGCGGAAGCTTCCAGCGCTGGTCGATGACTTCTGCAATTACTATTCAGAACATCGTAATAAAACGGTCGTTTTCTACTACGATACAACCGCGCTCGGAAGCAACTATGCCGTGAATACACAGGATTTCCGATGGGTGGTCATCCACGAGTTTGAGCGTCACGGCTGGCAAGTCCAGGATGTCTATTTAGGCAACCCCATGCGCCACGATGAGAAGTACCTGCTCATCAACCAAGCCTTCCAAGGCAAGCAACGACTGATGCCGTTTTTCAATCGTCAGAATAACGATGATCTTATCCTCGCCATTCAGTCTGCTGGAGTACTCAACGGACGCAACGGCTTCCACAAAAACAAGTCCGGCGAGAAGCTGGCCGAGTCCGAGGAAGACCTCCTCGAACACCGTACCGATGGCACGGACGCCTTTGATACCCTGTACATTGGGTGCGAAAAGTTCCCTCAAGAGGTCATTTCGAGCGTAAATTACTCCGGAATCGGCTAATTTCCTGCCGATTTTGGTGCAATTTTGCCAGATTTAGTAAAAAAATGAAGATTTTTTGCATTTTTCTCAAAACTGTCCAAAGTAATTGGACACTTGTTTTGTAACTTTGCACCGGATTTGGCAGATGGCGATTTCTTGTCTCGCATAGTGCGCGCTTGCTCATCGCCACGAAAACCAGACCCCAGTGCGAAATCGCATGAAGTTACAAAAAAAATCGGGCAGGCTCGAAGAAGAGTAAGGCCTACCTCAGTCCAAAGACGGCAGCGAGACACCTTCGCCGGTTGCTCAAGCGTCGTCGGAAGTTGGAGGCTACCGATCGATGTTATTCAATCCGGACTCAAGCCAAGCTAACGAGGACACATTTCTGGAGGTGTGAGGTTACTTTTTCTTCAAAAAAGTATGCAATACCGCACATTTTTTGGCTCAATTTGCCTGAAAAGTGCCGATTTTCTTGCATATGTGGAAAAATTTTTGTAATTTTGCACGCTTTTTCGGAGGTACTAACTCTGCAACTACGCAGAGCGTACGCACTCGAAGAACATTGACATATAAAATTATGATGCAGTTTGCTAACCGGTCACGACGGAACGGGAACCCAGAAGACCAAGGTACGCGATGCAGACTACTCGCACCTCCGGTGTGGGCTGTTTGTCGTACCTTGATAGGCGGTTCCCAAAACATGGCCTCGTCGTGAACGGCGGCAGTCCGCACCTTTTTCTGAAATTATGACAACACTATTATATGTTAACATCAAACGACATACAAGGTTTATTGGCTAAGGGCGAGCACCTCTCCCTTGAGTGCAAACTATGCGCCAACAAGTTACCGAACAGTTTATGGGATACCTATTCCGCCTTTGCTAATAGCTATGGCGGTTATATCTTGTTAGGCATAGAGGAGCACCGCGAGGAAACAGACCCAAGCAAACGTTATTCGATAGAAGGAGTTACCAATCCGGATAAACTGATAACCGATTTTTGGAACTTAGCCAATGATTCTAACAAGGTGAGTGTTAACGTGCTTTCCGATGATAACGTGCAGGTAATTGACATGGGCGGCAAGAAAGTCATCGTTATTCAAGTGCCTCGTGCGGACTACCATCTGCGTCCTGTTTACATCAACGATAATCCTGCCAAAGGCACCTTCCGCCGCAAGCATGAGGGTGACTATCATTGCTCCAAGGAAGAAATCTCATCCATGTATAGAGATGCCAGCGATGATGGAAACGATGGTGTTTTGTTGCGTCATTACACGATGGATGATATTGATGCAGAATCGCTGCGGGCATATCGTCAAGTGTTTGAGATTCGCAATCCGGGACATATCCTCAACGAAAAAGATGACAAAGAATTTCTGCTCCGTTTAGGTGGTTATGCGATTGACCGCGAGGCAGGAGAAGAAGGTCTGACGGCTGCCGGTCTGCTGATGTTCGGTCAAGGTCTGCCTATCCGCGAGCGGTTTGACAATATCCGTCTGGACTACGTGGACAAGACTAATCTGGTGGGTGACATGCGTTATTCGGATCGCCTGACCTATGATTTTTCATGGGAGAATAACATTTATCAGTTCATCAAACGCATCCTGCCACGCCTTACGAGTGATCTGCCACGGCCGTTCGTGCTCGAAGGCATGCAGCGGAACGACGATACACCTTTGCATAAACTGATCCGCGAGGCGCTTACCAACATGATTATCCATGCGGATTTCATGACTACCGGTGTCTTGCGTGCCGAGAAACGAGACGATGGTTTCTACTTCTCCAATCCGGGAACTGTCAAACTGCCTATTGAGAACGTTTATCAAGGAGGAGTGTCCCGTGCTCGTAACCCGCGTATGCAGAACATGCTGCGTATGATTGGTTTCGGAGAGAACCTTGGAACCGGTTTCCCGACGATGGTGGCTGCATGGGAGAAGAAGTTCCATACGCTGCCTAAGTTGGAGGACAATCTGCAAATCAATTTCACTGAACTTACCTTTAGCGGGATGAATTTTAATAGTCAAGTCGAACCGAAAAGTGAGGTAGAAAGTAAGGTAAAAAGTAAGGTAAAAAGTAAGGTAA
>CADCBB010000079.1 GCA_902799555.1 uncultured Bacteroidales bacterium | reverse complement strand
AAAATAAGAGAAGCCGTTCTTGTCCTTGGGGACGGTCCACTGCAGGCGTACACGGTTGTTGGACTCACCCTTGGTGGCGGTCAGCGAAGTGATGACCGCATCGCGGGTGGGAGCCATAGTCTCTAAATTACTCTTGCGGGAACTAATGATCTTCGCATCCGTGCAGATCTGTACCGTATATTCGATGGGCAGACAGGTCGGAATGCCATCGGTCAGCTCTACTGATGTCAGGTTGCGATTAGGATATTCCTGGCTGTAGGTCGTACCGCTCACCACATACTGCACACGGTAGAACATATCCGATGTCCAGACGCCTTCGTCGTCGCCCTCGTGCGTCCAACTGACCTTAATCTTACCGCCTTCATCATGCGCATTCACTCCCGACAATTTCCTGAGGTTGGTATTGATGAGAATATCCTTCTTGACGCAGGTCGTCTTATGATCCACAAACTCACGGCTCAGGCGCACATAGAACGTCTTGCGCCCTTGATTGAGCATCTTCATCGGTATCGGCAGACCTACCTTGTACGAGGTCTTGACGAGGCGGTTGGAGGTGTTGAAATCCACGCGCACCGGCTCATACGAACCGAAGTTCTCATCCGTCGAGAACTCAATCACTATAGCCGACTCATCTTCGTCACGGTCGAGGGGTTTCTTCGGGATATCAAAGGCAACATAGATGCTATCGCCGCCTGTATGGGAGAGCTGCACATTCTCCGGCAGAAAGAGCGCCGGCACGTACACTTTCTTCCAATCGGACTGCGGTCCGGCAAACGGCGAAGCAGGACCGCCATGGTCGTTATTGTAGTAGGATTTGCTGATATAGGTGTTGGCACGACGGGACACCTCGATGGCGTAGGACGCGTTATCTTGAGCCATACGATTGAGTTGATCGCGCGTCAGATTGGCTACATCATTACGCTCACGGTTCTCTACACCGTTCGAGGTGATCTGTGTCACCGAACCGCTCGCCGCATCGCCTACCGCACGCTCATAATAAATGCTATTATTGATATCGCTTGCCGTGAACCGAAGCACCGTCTCTCCGCTGCTGTTCTTAGTCCATTGGAAATTACTCAGCGTAGGGGTACTTGTACGAGGTAGGATATCGTCCTTCTCATTCCCGAACGTGTATTTTTCATCAAAACTCCTACTGTCCCAACGCACTTTCAGACGCAGGCCCAGATTGTTGTTCTTGTTATTATGGATATAGTCGTACACCATGTCGCTATACACGATATTGAAATACGAGTACTGGCAACGGTCATGCTCCTTAAACTGCCGCTTCTGCAGGAAATAGGTCTTACAGCCGTTCATGTCATACGCCTGAATGAAGTTCGACTCTTTATAACTGTTCGCCCACGAACCGGCTCGCCCGGGGTCGGTAAAATGGATATCGGTAAGATACATATCGTTCTGACCGCTTGCCGTCAGATATACCTCCACCCACGTCATACCGTAGTTTTTACCTACGGCATTGAAACGGTCCCAACTCATCACGGAGAAGGCAATCACGCCCTGACACTCCTGAAAATCCACGCCGGGCGAATAAATACTACCATTGTCCTCTCCTCCGGGGCTGGAGAACGTAAATGCATGATCGAACTTGAAGTTGTTACAGAATCGGCAATACTGCTCACTCGGCACCCAATCCGCAATGGCGGATGCCGTTCCTACTGCACATAGCAAAGTGGTCAGAATAATGAATAGCTTTTTCATTGTATCGATTATTAATTAGTTAATTTTCTCATATATTCGTACCCCGTCTCCCGTACCCCTTATCGGCTTCTGCGCCAATTTGGCGCAAAGATACAAAAAATTTTTGATATATGCAAGGATTTGATGAAAATTCGATTTCGAAAATCAAAGTTTATGGCAGGAAGGGGAAAATGGAGACGTAGGCGGCACATATACAAAGAAGCCCGGTATCTTTCGATATCGAGCTTCTGAAAGTGGCGGCTACCTACTCTCCCACAACGCAGTGCAGTACCATCGGCGATGCTGAGCTTAACGACCCTGTTCGGAATGGGAAGGGGTGGGACCTCAGC
>CADCBB010000078.1 GCA_902799555.1 uncultured Bacteroidales bacterium | reverse complement strand
AGGCGATGCGTTGCGATTGTTTATGCTCGTAGCGCAGAACAACCGTCGATTCAGTATTTTCAGCAATCAGTTTCATACGGCTTTGCGGTCAAAGGTTAGTAATAGGTCTCGGTAATACTCATAGCGTTTCTGCTGTGCTGCTTGCTCCGCAGGGATACCATCGGAAAGGCTCGTCGTCAGGGCTTCGAACTTATCCAAGATGGAGACTATACGCTCTTGCTCTGCGAGAGGGGGAAGGGGGATTTTGTAGGCTTTTACTTGTGAATCTGATATAGAAGGATACGCTGCCCCTGATTGATTAGCTGTAACATAATCAATAAAGGAGTTGAGTGATAATTGATAGTATATCCATTTGGGCAGAACGACATTTTTATTTGCTCTTAATACACAATATCCAGTACTGCATATTTGCCCATTATATTCTTTCGGAACATAACAATATCTTTGTAAAGTAGGACGAGTAGTGCCAAATAAGATATCACCTGTTTCAATTATTTGTTGGGCTCTACTTGGAGCAGTTTCTTTATTAATGATATTCGTACCTTCAATATTTCTATTCTCTCTATTAACAGACGTCAAATCTACATATTGATATTCTGTCGTAGCATCAACATGTTTCCACTTAATATTCACTGCAGGAAGCGTAATCTCTCCCAGTGTTTTCCATTCCCATTGCGCATCATCGGATTTGGTAGCAGAATTGCAATCCGAGTGTGGCGTAAGTAGTTGGGTACGATAGTACTCATACTGCTTACGACGCATTTGCAGCTCCGCTTGCAGCTCCGCTGCGAGTGCCGAGAATTTATCGAGGCACTCGACGATTTTTTTTTGAATTTCAAGAGGGGGAAGGGGAATTTCGATATCCGCAAACTGATACTTCGATAAACCAAAACGCGTGAGACCTTTAGCACCTTTTAATATCTGCTTTCTTATAACAGGTGCTTCAAACAAATAACGAATGAACTTTGCTGTTGTTGTATTGGGCTGTTTTAACCTATAACGCATAATATGGTAACTATAAACCACATTAGGCAAGTCTTCCATAATAACGGCAGCAAATCCTATTTCGTCAATAGTCTCAGAGGAAGGAGTGATGAAGATATCATCTTTCAGCACATTACATTGTTCGATTTTCCTATCTGGAGCAGTAACAACCATAGATGGAATAGATGCGTCAATATATTTATGTCGGCAAACATCCATGAAGTTTAATAGTGTCACCTCTTGCTCATCGTCATGACTCTTTTTGTCAACACCGGTATTTTCAAATACACCTAAATCTCCGAGTTTTTTGAACTCCACGCCATTCGGACACATGTCCTGTATCATTTGTTCTATATGTGTCATAAGGCGTTACATTAGAGGTTAGCAATCAGTTCGTCAATCTGTGCACGTAATTCATTCTCGCGTGCTACAATCTGCTTCAGTTCGGCATTGAGTTTGTCAATGTCTATATGCTCACGCGTATCTTCTTGCTCCACATACGAGTTCACAGAGAGGTTGAAGCCGTTGTCCGCAATCGTGCGTTGCGGTACAAGGGCGGCTTTGTGCGCTACATCCTCACGGTTGGTATAAAGGTCGAGGATATGTTGGATATTCTCTTCCGTAAGTTTGTTCTTGTTGCCCTCGTGTACGAACTCTTCGGAAGCGTCGATAAAGAGTACTTTGTTATCGCGTTTGTTCTTGCGTATCACGATGATACAGGTGGCGATAGACACACCAAAGAAGAGGTTGGCCGGCAGTTGGATGACGGCATCCACGTAATCGTTATCTACCAGGTACTGACGGATCTTCTGTTCCGCTCCGCCACGATAAAGCACACCGGGGAACTCCACGATAGCCGCTGCTCCATCGGCAGAGAGCCAGCTGAGCATGTGCATCGTGAAAGCCAAGTCCGCCTTGCTCTTAGGCGCAAGCACTCCGGCAGGCGCAAAACGCTCATCGTTGATCAGCACAGGGTCCTCGTCACCTTTCCATTTGATCGAATACGGCGGATTGGAGACGATGGCATCAAACGGCTCATCATCCCAATGCTTCGGGTCTAACAAAGTATCGCCTAAA
>CADCBB010000077.1 GCA_902799555.1 uncultured Bacteroidales bacterium | reverse complement strand
CTCAAAGGTGGACAAATCAATCCACATGCCGTAGAGACTGCCGTTGTTGTACTTGGCATACGTGCCGCAATAGACTGCGGGGTTGCTGTTCTCATAGTGCGCTGCGTGCTCACGAATTTCGTTCTTCGTTAATGGTTCTCTGTAGTTCATAATGCAAAAAATTTAGAAAGTTAATAAAATGTGATTAGTGCCAAACTTGACTTGTGTATTCAAAATCTTCGTACTCTTCGTAAATATCTCCGAAATCGGCTTCATTTGCGGTAATGCTGGAGCGGTGAGCAACCTTTACAAAACTTTGATTGTTGTTTGAGAGGCTTTCGAGTTCAATACCAAATGAAAAAGATAGCTGTGCCATGATTGTATGTGTTTTAGAGTTTAACATTTGCGTATAAAGCAGTTAGCGTTTGATATAACCTTTACGGTGCTTTACAAGTGTTCCGACGGACAGTTTGCAAGGTTTTCGTAACAAAATACTACCATCGGCGAAAGAACGTTCCGAAGGGACGTCTTGCGCCGGAATAATGGTGGAGATTTTTTTAGCGCCCATAGTAGCGGCGAAACGTGCTCCGACCTTTCACACAAGGTAGGCGGTAACTAACTTTGCGCCGGAAAGGATGTATCAGATAGACGCGGATCTGCTGCGTACAAATGTACTCGTGCAAAACACGTACATGGTGCAGCAATCAATTTCGGTATTGAGGGCGAAAAACAGAGCCCTCAACGACAAGCGAAAGAAAAGAAAAACTTTGGGTGGAAAAGGCTGCCATCACATGTGGGTGGATGCACTGCTCGTATTGCAAGGCGTAGTTTCGCCGGTACTTTGCAGGTGGGAAAACGGCGAGTCAGAACTGAACACTTGGAAGTCTGACCGCGAGAAAAAACAGACCCTCGCTATGATAAGCGTGAGTCTGCTTAGGGAAAGAGAGAACTTGCGCAGTAGTACGCAAGTCAGGGATACTCTTTACTTAGCTACTACAAAAGCAGGTTTGAACGGTTCGGCAATTGTACCGAGATGGGCATCGTTGGCAAAGGTGAGGGCATTCACCGCTTCAAAGAGGTTCTTATAGTGCGCGGAGTAGTAACGAAGTGTGACCGATGACGGGTTACCGGTTACGGGAGCCGCGATATACAAGAAGAACAAGCCTTCTTGCGGTTGAGCCGTGCCGAGGCAGGTCTCGCCGGAGAACGCAGCCAAGAGATCGTTGTTATCAAGAACAAAGTCAGCAGCTGTTTCGAGGTACTGCGCTTTGAGATCCACCTTGACTACGGCGGTCATGGAGGAGCTCATATCACTCACTTCGGGAGCGGTCCACGTTGGACGTGCTACATTACCGGCAAGCGTTTCCGTCTGTTGCGGCTGAGTTTGTTGCTCCGGATCGTTCTTGTCCTTTTTGCAGCCTGCAAAGCATAATGCCACGACTGCCAGCATACAGATAAAATACAACTTTTTCATATATCTATTCGTTTATTAGTTTACCATGCTTTGACTTGTTCATCACCACCTTCGATAGGCGTAGTGCGGTCACTTCCGGCGAGGAGGGTTGAGGTGATCTGTACAGAAACTACGTCTGTACGCGGGGATGTGTACTGTCTCATAATTTCTGTCCGGTTATGGAGTATTGCTCTCCGTTTCTGTTAATAATAATTTGCCCGTCACGCAGTTCTTTCTGAACGCTGACTTCTAACGGCTTAATGCTCTCTATGTCCGTCGGGGTAGATACGATGCGGAGGGAGGCGGGCATATCTCGACGAATAGGAGCACCGGCGAGGGTATTTCCTGTTATTTGGAACCAGGCACGGAAGCCGAGCATCTTGGCATCGTCATTGCTTCCATCGGTCGGCCAATAGAGTTGGTTACCGCCTTGCAGGAAGAGATTGAGGTGTTGCTCACCGTCGGTGGCATCGTTGATATGTGTTTTACCATAGAAGCCGTGCAGTTTGACATTTCCGCTGGTAGACTCCGCATTGTTGTCACTATCCCATGCGGTGATACCGGAGAAATGGAGTCGCGTCATCACTTCGCCGGTACTATTCCACTGGATGAGATAAGGCGTGCCTGCAGAAAGGCTGATGGAAGTGACCTTCGCTATGTCAAGTTGCAGCGCACCGTCGAGAACCTCTGCGCCAACGAATTCATAGACCTCCACGTTATCTCTGCCAAGCGGTGATGCGGCGATGTCGGGTACGTTGAAGGGCAAGGTCAAGGTATTGAAACAACCTGCCTTGCGTAGCGTACGGAAGATATCGACGTCGGTTAGTGACGCTGTCCTGTACGCGTTAATCTTTGCCTCCGTATTCGATTGCTCATCGTTCTCATCGAGGAAGATACATGCTGTAAGTCGCGTTTCATCATCATAGTGACTCCAGTTTGTCTCGTTCCGATAGGTACCGAGTGCGGGTACGCAGATTTTCAGAGATGCGTGGCAGTTGGTAAAAGCATCCGTACCCAGTTTTGGTGCGTAATACCGTCGACAGAGCACGTCTGAAAGTGCCGAACAGCCTTTGAAGGCCTCTACACCGATACTATCCACCGAAGCCGGAATGACCACGTTGGTAAGTGCGGTGCAGTTTTCGAAGGCTTTGGTGTGAATCTGTGTCACATTATCGGGGATGATAACATCCGTGAAGTTCCCTTTATTCCTAAACGCCTGCGCATAGATTGTCGCCGCGCTATAAGGATTAGGTGAGGAGAGGACAAGCGTAGAGCCGTTCAGTACCCACTCCAGATTATTTCCGCATGGTGTGCCGGCAGAAGCTGTGCTTACTGCCCCGACGAGCAGGGCAGCAAGCAGGAGTGATTTATAATTTCTTACCTGTAACATCATAGCGTTCGGACGGCTGGTCTCGCCGGGTTTCAGGATAATAGGAGCCTTTAACGAACCGTGATGGGCATCAGAGGTGTATCGTATAGGCTGCTCGGCACGAAGCGGTGTGCCATCTTCCGTCTCGAAGCGAAGTTCGCCCACAAAGTCAGAAGAAACGGTCAAGAAGTATAAACTATCTATCTTCGTTGCTACCCCTACGAGTTCGTCACCAACGAACGCCTTAACTCCTTCATTCGTTAACTCGTTCAGTCCTTCAACTTGACAGATCATCGTCATGTTCGTAGCGGCATTGCCGTTGAACTTCGGAGCGCGTTGCGGCGCGTTAGCGGGCTTATTGTAGAACTTGATCGTTACATCTTCTGCACCGAGGCGCTTGAACAGGTATCCTTCTCCCGGACGGAAGGCCGTGAGGTCTCCAACCCATTTGCGGTCGGGTGAGAAGACGGCGAAGCGGTTATGTGCCTTCACCATATCACCCGGAGTGGCATTGTCGTAATAGCCTGCGAAGGCTTCGGTGATCGTCGTCGCTTGCTGTAACAAGCACGGCATCGGACTCCATTTGCCATTACCTTTTATGGTGATCTCCATCTTGTCTTCCGGCAACGGATCACCACTGATATGCATCGTGTTAGCACCGGCGGCATACATCATATACATATCGCGGTAGTTCAAGGTCTTGATAGTACCGAGGAAGGCATCCATGACCTCCGAATAGGTGACGAACTGCTGGGTGGAGGGGTTCTTGATGAGGTCGCCTTCTTTCCACGGTTCGTTAGCCGTCAGCATATTACGAATTATACCTGTGGTTTCATTGAGGTTCAGATTGAACGATATCCAGTTCCAACCGGAATAGATGTCGATATTCTGTGTCTCA
>CADCBB010000076.1 GCA_902799555.1 uncultured Bacteroidales bacterium | reverse complement strand
CTTATAATATCAATTAATAAATCAACATAAGTATTTATATCACTATTTCAAACGAAAAGTGCCGGCATTATCCAGCCGGCACTTTGACGCATTTGCAAATGCATTTATCATTTGCAGAGCAACAATGATCTATTTTTGCGGTGTTTATTTGCCTTTGCCGTTAATGTACCCGTACCGCTGATTGACAATTTTCCCATTACAATAATGTCATATACCGAGTTTTCATCATTACGAGTATTGACAAGCTCACTGTCACCATTCAATTCGATATTCAATGACTGTCCCGCATAAATCGCGCCGGCGAAATGACGATCACCATCAAGATATCCTGTACCCTCATAGACTTGGTTACCGCGTATGGTATATGATACGTGATACCCAAGACCCTCGTACACAGTATTATCGCGTATGGAGTACGCAACATGATAGCCCGTGCCCTCGCATATCCTCGTCCGGTCGTACATCCAAGCACCGGCGCCACTTCCATAGTCGGTAGGTTCGCAGGCGCAGAGGAGAAAGTATGTAAAGTAACTTTTTCATCTAAAAAATCTCCAGCAATTTGTGTGCCATGTCACTCCTTTAGGAAGTGACCGAGGAGCAGCCAAGCTATAAGCGGGCTTGCACCGAGGCAAAACAGCAGCACTAAAAAAGCGAATCCGGGAACACCCGTAACTTTGTACGTTCTCCATGTGAGGTATAGCGTCCAAATTATAGCTCCGATAATAATAGCAAACAAGAACATAAGGACAGTATTTTGAGTGTATATTGTCCAATTACGTTGGACAGAAGATTAGAAATTGAATGATAAACCTGCACCGTTGCCGGTGTAGTTGATATTCATTTCAGCTATGCGCTTGCCGTGTACATTGAGCGGTATGCCGACAATGGTAAGGGCTGCACCCATCGGAAGGAGGACATAGCCGGCTGCAGCGCAGTTGGATTTGGTTTTTGCCCTGGCAGCAACATCTTCCGGCTTTCCGCTTGTATCTACACCGGAATTGCCGACACCTACTAATATCGCGCCCACGAGCGCGGAAGGAATACCGATGCCCATACAGACGTTACCGGTCTTTTTCAGGGCATTGCCTATGACCAAATTCGGATTGGCGGCTCGTTCGCTAACCACTTTAGCATGAGCGGCATTCTCAGCTTGCCTCTTTGCCAGTTTAGCCTGTGCTTTAGCATCCGGCACAAACTTGCCATCCACGACGTTATATCTACCGATGCCGGAGATATAGAAATAGTTCACGCGCTCGGGATGGATGGTTAACTCCTTCTCACCCGTTGCCGAGAAATAAGAGCGAATGACCAACGTAGTGTCGTTCAGATCGACTAACTGACCTTCAATGTTGTTTCCTTGGTTGAAGGTTACGTTTACTGTGGTTGCTTGAACCGTTAATGTAGTGGCAACGAATGCCATCAAAATAAATAAAAATTTCTTCATGACTGTTTAAGATTTGAAATTTTGTGCAAAATTAATAATTTAGTGTCCAATTACTTTGGACAGATTTTGAAAAAATGCAAAAAAAGTGATTTTTTCCTTGAAAATCGCGTTTTTTGCTATAAAAACACCTCCAAACCGTTGATGCGGGAGATGCAGACATCGCGGACGGTGCGGATTTCGTTGGAGCGGAGGAACTTGATGGTTCGCGTACCCTTATAGAAATCGTACTTTAGGGAGATGACATTGGGGTACGAGACAAGTGAGCCGTCGGATTTGAAAACGACGAGATCCACGGGATCGGGGCGCAACATCATTTGTTGGGCGGTGGAGATGTGGATTGCTTGCATTATTCAGCGATTTTTTGAGCGAATAACTCGCTTAATGGAACGGAATGGTTGTGCATGATATCGGTAAGGGAAGCATGGAAGGTAGCGAAGACGTGCTCATCGGTGGTGACGATGGCGGACTCGTTACGATTACCACGGGTCAGGTTCTGCGAAGTGATGATAGAGACTGTCTGCCCGGCAGCGGACTTTATCAGGATCACCTTCGAGTGGTTATCGGCGAGATAGGTGTGCTCGATGACGCGCGTGAGGAACGGCCAGAGGCGAAGCGTCTTCTGCGTAGCCTTGAAATCAAGGACGAGGTGGATAGCGTCCACCTTCCCTGATTTCTCGATGAACTCCTCGGAGATGGAGAAGGAAGTCTGCCAAATGGTAGCCCTTCCGACCTGTTCGAGCACCCACTCAACGACATCGGCCACCTGCAAGGTGTTCGTCAAGTAACACTGTAGCGGACACGATGCAAGCGGCTTGAGATAGTCATCTATGGATGCGTTGCGCTTCATGCTTTAGCAGCCTTCTTCGGAGCGGACTTCTTGGCAGCGCCTTTCGTGGATGCCGTCTTTGCGGCTTTCTTCGGCTTCGCTTCCTTCACCGGCGTATTGTCTGCCGGTGCAGCGGGTGTTGGCTCTTCCGGCGTATTGTCTGCCGGTGCTTCCTCAACAGGCTCTGCAGCCGGTTCTTTCTTCGGCTGCTCCGGGAGCGGTTCACCTACTTTGTAGTGATCATATTGCTCCCAGTTAGCATGGTACTGCTTATCGAGGGCGATAAGCTCTTTGAGGAAGGGGTAACGCTCGCTATCGGGGCAAGTGCTGTGCTCGACAGAGAGCAACTGCAACTGCGTATGCAGGCGGCGCATCTGCTGCATGATGGACATGTTCTGCGCGTAGAGGGCTTGAATCTCCAACGGGAGCGCGTCGTGATCCGCGCGTTTGCCCTTCTTGAACTCTTCATGTTCATCTGCCAGGTTATGCTCTTTGGCGATGGATTGGACCTGCTTGCCCATCTCCAAAACCTGCTCATGCGTGAGTTGCTGGAGATAGAAGTTATACTTCTTCTGCAGCTCATACTCAATGCGCGAAGCATAGTGGTTCGGGCGGCGCATGAAGTTCTGATACATGATGCGGTTGTTGGTGAGTTGGAGCACAAGCAGTGCGCCCTCTGCCAAATCTCTCTTTTCCGGTTCAGCCTCAAGATAGGCTTTGACCTTTTGGATTACTTCTTCATTTTTCATCTTTTCAAAAGATTAAAAATTCGGACTACTGGCTGCATCGAACTGCAAATGCGAGCATTTGTTCGATTTGCACAGCAGTTCTTCTTTTAACATGGTTATAGGTTGTTGTTTATGCCCACGACAAAGAACATGTTCTTGCCGAGGGGTTCGAGTAAACGATACATTGCGTTGAGAGTTGAGCCGGTGGTAACGAAATCATCAAAGATGATAAGGTTCGGCTCTGGCGGCAGAAATCCAAGGTCGAAATCGACCGCTACTCGCTGCCGCGAGTGTGCAAGGGCAACATCCTCGTAGTACGGAATTTGCAGTCTCGCTCCGATTTCGGAGGCTATACGGCAAGCAAAATTCTGTGTCAAGTGTCTGCGTTTGGGCGACGGCACAATCGCCCAATGACCTTGTGAGAGGTAGTTGCCCAGCACTTTCTTAATGACCGGCGTGAGATGATCGGCAAAGTAGTTGACCATTGAATCATCCGCCTTGATGTCGGTGAGTTTTCGGCCCTTGATGGATTTCTTCCATATCGACAGCACCGGTATGGACGCGTGCGGACTCATTGTCATGCGTTCGACAGAGAGATCGCATCGTGCTTCGCCCACGTCCGGCTTATGCCAACCGGCGCGTTGTTTCTCGGCGAAGATGTCCTTTACCGGCACAGCAGCATTGCCCGGGCTTGATTGCTCGGACAATGCTTTGACTTCATCTAATGAGAATAGGCTCATACTTGATACGTTATGCGCGATATGGTGCCGCCACCGCCATTATCTATCCAAATGTAATAATTCTGCCCTGCATGCAGGTTAGCCGAGATGGAAACCTCTGCGGAGGCTGCATCGCCTTTTGCCAAATCATGCAACTCGCTATCGGCGATATGTCCTCGGCGTTCGTTAGAATTATTCGAATGGAAGGTAACAGTGAGGAGTGCATCCCATTCAGGCGTGAAGATGATACATCTGCGTACTCCGGCTGTACCTGCTCCGTTGAAGTGTGCGCCACCGGTATAGAGGTAATCTTTTCCATCGGTTGCTTTCGCACCGAGGATAGTGAGCCCGTTATAATCGATGGCTGGCACCTCGTCAGGGTCCTGGAGTGAGACTTGCTCCGCGAACGGAGCAAAGTCCCAAACAAGGTTAAGGACGTCAGTCGGGATCGTCGTTACCAGCGTCAATCGTGCCGTCCTC
>CADCBB010000075.1 GCA_902799555.1 uncultured Bacteroidales bacterium | reverse complement strand
CAAGCACTCCTTCAATCACTCCATAATGATACTGTCGGATATGCCGCAGTCCAAGAAAGGATCTTGGTTCTTGCACTACAAGCAGAAGATGGACGTGGAACTTATCCGGACGATTGAAGCCACCGTTTATGAGATTTGGCGATTGAAGCAAAAGGTCAAGGAGGCTATTGCTGCACATGAGACGCCGCCGGAATATCTCCGCAAGAAGATACGCCACCTTGATAAGCAGCTCAATCAAATGCGCTCCGTTGCCGTTTACTACAAGGAGTATTCCTCTATCGAGAACTTGCAACTCCTTGGAGAAAACTATATCAAGCAGATGAAGCGTGATCTTACTCCGCTTACATTCCAAACCTCAATACTTTGCAAGCAAATCGGCATTGCAAAGGATGGCTTCTACTCGTCGATGAGGGAGTCTCATAAGTACGATGCATCTAATTTTGAGTACTTGGACACCCTTTGGCAGTCCAATGTAGTTGGACAAATTGGCGACATCCCGACATCTGTTTTCACCTCGCAGGCAGACCGTGACGTGAACCCCGACGCACCCATTTGCATCGGTATGGACTACAACGCAAACATCAACTGGATCGTTGCCGGGCAACCTTCCGGAAACCGATTAAATGTGCTCAAATCCTTCTACGTCAAGTTCGAGAGGAAGCTTCCCGCGCTGGTCGATGATTTCTGCAATTATTATTCAGAACATCGTAACAAAACGGTCGTTTTCTACTACGATACAACCGCGCTCGGAAGCAACTATGCCGTGAATACACAGGATTTCCGGTGGGTAGTCATCCACGAGTTTGAGCGTCACGGCTGGCAAGTCCAGGATGTCTATTTGGGCAATCCCATGCGCCACGATGAGAAGTACCTGCTCATCAACCAGGCTTTCCAAGGCAAGCAACGACTGATGCCGTTTTTCAACCGTCAGAATAACGATGATCTTATCCTCGCCATTCAGTCTGCCGGAGTACTGAACGGACGCAACGGCTTCCACAAAAACAAATCCGGAGAGAAGCTTGCCGAGTCAGAGGAAGACCTCCTCGAACACCGTACAGACGGCACGGACGCTTTTGATACCCTGTATATTGGCTGCGAAAAGTTCCCTCAAGAGGTCATTTCGAGCGTCAATTACTCCGGATTTGGATGATTTTCGTCCAGAAAACGTCCGATTTCCATGAAAAATGCAGTTTTTTTGCACTTTTTCAAAATCAGTCCAAAGTAATTGGACACTTGTTTTGTAACTTTGCAGCGGATTTGGCAGATGGTGCTTGTTTTTGTTCGCATAGTGCGCGCAGGCCAAGCACCGCTAAACCAAATCTGAGTGCGTAAAAGCATGAAGTTACAAAAAAAATCGGGCAGGCTCGAAGAAGAGTAAGGCCTACCTCAGTCCGAAAACTCTCGCTCGGCACAAGCGCCGGTTAGCGAAACGGATTCGGAAGTTGGAGGCAACCAATCGCCTCAAGTGTCAAACCATCGAGCAGCTGAAGCGGCGGCTTCAATACTTTGAAGCCAAGGTCGATGAACACGACGGTTGACACGAATTTAGGGGGTGTGAGGTTACTTTTTCTTCAAAAAAGTAGGAATTACCGCACAAATTGCGTCCAAAAGCGCGAAAAGTTGCTGTTTTTCTTGCATATGTGGAATTTTTTTCGTAATTTTGCACGCTTTTTCGTGAGCACGATATTCGACCATAGGGAGAATATCTCTCTGGAAAGGACATTGACATGTTAGAAAAAGACGTTTGCTATCCGTCACGACTAAAGGGACACGTTGACGAACGGAATACGCGAGCGCAAGCGCTTACACCTCCGGTGTGGGCTGTTTGCTGTATTCCGTTGGCTGTGTCCCAAACTATGCCTTGTCGTGGAGTCCTGGCGTGATGAGTATGTCAAATGGCTATGCGGCTTTGCCAATGCACAAGGCGGCAAACTCTATATCGGTGTGAACGACAAAGGCGAGGTATGCGATATAGAAAACGCTCACAAACTGTCTGAAGATATACCGAACAAAGTAGTTTCTTTCCTTGGTATCGTGGCTGACGTGAATGTCCTAAGCAAAGAAGGCAAGGACTATATTGAGATAGCCGTTTCTCCCAGCAACGTACCCATTAGCTACAAAGGCAAATACTACGTACGTTCCGGTAGTACCTTGCAGGAGTTGAATGGAGTCGCGTTGCAAAATTTTATCCTTAAGAAAATGGGGCGCTCGTGGGACGAGGTGATTAATGATCGTGCTTCGCTCAAGGATATTGACCGCGAGGCTATTGATTATTTTATCGATAAAGGAATTGAAGCCGAGCGTGTTCCGGATGATCTCCGCAAAGCATCGACAGAAGAAGTACTAACGAGCCTTGGTTTGGTGGACGAGAGTGGTGGGTTGACTAATGCAGCCGTCCTGCTATTTGGAAAAAAACCTCAACAATATTATCCGAGTGCTGTGTTCAAAATAGGTCGTTTCGGTATCGACGAAGCCGACCTGATGTTCCAAGATGTCATCGAAGGGAATCTCATCCAAATGGCCGACCGCATAATGGATGCGCTTAAAGCCAAGTACCTGATTTCGCCGGTTCGTTTTGAAGGACTACAGCGATACGAAAAACTTGAAATGCCCAAGGAGGCATTACGAGAGATTCTTTATAATGCTATCGCGCATAAGGATTATACAGGTCCGGACATCCAGATGCATATCTATGATGACAGTATTGAAATTTGGAACGATGGAGAGTTGCCGGACGGATACAACCAAGAAACTCTGTTCGCGCGGCATGCATCCAGACCACGCAACCCAAAGATTGCGAATGTCTTCTTCAAAGCCGGTTTCATTGATACGTGGGGTCGAGGTTACCAAAAGATACGCAGCGGCTTTGAGGAGGCAGGTATTCCGATGCCCAAAGTGGTGAATTTCTGTGGTGGAGTTCAAGTGACAATCGAGCGAACCAAATTTATCAAGATGACCCGTGTCGGTAGTTCTGTAGGTAGTGATGTCATAAGTTCTGTCAGAAGTTTGTCAGAAGTGCAACTAACTAAAAGACAACAGGATATACTTGGACTAATCAAGAAAAATACATTTATTACTGGAGACCAAATGTCAGAAGTTTTGTCAGTAGTTCCTCGCACAATATGGCGCGATCTTGCTGACTTGCAAAAGAAGGGTGTTTTAATTCGCGAGGGCAACACCAGTGCCGGGCATTGGGTAATAATTGAATAGTCACTCGACAGGTTAACAGACCTATTCACCGAGCGATGAGCGGGAGATGACCGAGAGATGACCGAGAGATAAACATGGCGAAAATCGCCAAAAACTGATTTGATATTAAATTGAAAAATATGGCAACATCAACGCAACAGAAACAGGAGTTATTCAAGTCTATTTGGGCGATCGCGAATGAGTTACGCGGGTCGGTAGATGGTTGGGATTTCAAGCAGTATGTGTTAGGCATGCTGTTCTATCGGTATATTTCCGAGAACATCACCAACTATATCAATGCGCTTCAGCGCAAGGCGGGTTACCCGGATTTCGATTATGCGGCGTTTGATGATGCGCAAGCGGAGTCCGCTCGTGAGAGTATCGTGACGGAGAAAGGTTTCTTTATTCTGCCATCGCAACTCTTCAGCAATGTGCGCAAACGCGCTGCGAAAGATGAGAACCTGAATATGACGCTTGCGGCTGCGTTTAAGTCCATCGAGGCTTCGGCTATCGGAACAGACAGCGAGGATGATATGAAGGGTTTGTTTGATGACCTCGATGTCAACTCTTCCAAGCTCGGTTCGTCGGTTGCCAAACGTAATGAGCGGTTGGTGAAGATCTTGGATGCTGTGGGAGATATGAACCTTGGTGGTCCGCAGGATAATAAGATTGATGCTTTCGGCGATGCGTATGAGTTCCTGATGAAGATGTACGCAGGCAATGCAGGCAACACGCCGCAGGAAGTGAGCGAACTGCTGGCGCGTATCGCTACGTATGGCAAGCAGAAAGTGCGTAAGGTGTATGACCCGGCTTGCGGTAGTGGTTCGCTGCTGATGCAGGTGGCAAAAGTCATCGGCAAAGAGAACGTGCAGCAAGGATTCTATGGTCAGGAGATCAACCAGACGACTTATAACCTCTGCCGAATAAACATGTTCCTGCACGACATCAACTTCAACCATTTCGATATAGCTCTGGGCGATACTTTGTTAGACCCGAAGCATTGGGATGATGAGCCGTTTGATGCGATTGTCTCCAATCCGCCGTACTCGATCAAATGGAAAGGTGACGAAGATCCTGTGCTGATCAACGATGAGCGTTTTGCGCCAGCCGGAGTGCTTGCGCCTAAGAGCAAGGCGGACTTGGCTTTCACGATGCACATGCTCAGCTGGCTCTCTGCCGATGGAGCAGCGGCTATCGTTGAGTTTCCGGGTGTGCTTTATCGTGGCGGAGCGGAACAGAAGATACGTCAGTACTTGGTGGATAACGATTACGTGGATGCGGTCATCCAACTGCCGCAGAACTTGTTCTTCGGTGTGTCGATAGCAACCTGTATCATCGTCATCCGCAAGAACAAACGCGATAACAAAGTGCTCTTTATTGATGCGTCGAATGAGTTTGTACACGAGGGCAATAAGAACAAACTCTCGGAGGAG
>CADCBB010000074.1 GCA_902799555.1 uncultured Bacteroidales bacterium | reverse complement strand
GAGTTCAAACTACAGGCCAGCGCTATTATGCTCCAAATTAACAATCAGCTTGCTGCTGGGTATATCAACGTTCAGCAGTCTCTACCAGCCTATGGCTTTGGTGCTCCGGACACAACCAATACGTCCGGCGACAATATTCGTTTCTACACGCCTTTAGAGCAGGTGATAGACTTGTATGAGACTGACCGTAGCAAAGAGCTAAAGGAACCGACTATGCGCAGTTATAGTTGCTTCTGTAAGCAATTTAAGCAGTGGATCCATAAGAACTATCCAACCATCTCTTCCGGAGGCTTCTCACAAATATTGGCGAACCAGTACATGGAATTCGTATTGGATGGCAATAACTCCAAGGGTAAGACTTCCGTCCGCAAGAAAATCAACGAAGACCGCGTAAGCGCGCGTACGTACAATAATAATATTAAGTTAGCGCGTGCGTTATTCAGTTGGGCGATTGAAAAGAGTTACGCCCGGGTGAACCCGTTTGAGAAACTCAAAACGAAGAAGGAACAGGGCAAAGACCGTACAATCATCCCGAAGGAAGTACGTGATCGCATTGTAGCGTATTTCCGTGAGAAGAATCCGGTATTCATTATCATCATGCAACTGGTGTACAAATCCTTTCTGCGTCCGGTGGAGATTACACGCGTCAAAGTGAACCAATTGAACTTTGAAGAGCATTGTATCGAAATGCACTGTACACAGACTAAAAACGGCAAAGCTCGTAACAGCCGTATGGATGCTGACTTGGAGGCTTTGCTTCGTGAACACATTAAAGGTGCAGATCCGGATGACTATGTGTTCGGAGCCGGTTCATGGATGCCTGCTAAGACTCCTTCTGCGTCACATTCCTACACCATCATCTGGGACAGAATGCGTGACGCGCTAAAGCTTCCGAAAGAGTATCAGTTATACTCTCTCCGAGATAGTGGAATTAACAACCTCTTACGTGCCGGTGCTAACGATTTAGATGTCGTTCAGATAGTCGGTCACAGTGACCTCGCAATGACATTCCGCTACGCAAATCATGTGGATAAGGACTTGATAAATCGTATCAATAAGATAGCTCCTGAGTTCTAAAATCTTGTGCCTAAGCGCACAAAAATCCGTCTGCTTGCAACCATAAGCGGACGGATTTTTTATGCCATGAGGGCGGTTGGGGGTGGCAAAAATTAAAAATCCTCGCAAATACCTGCAAATCAATATATTATCTAAATCTAGTACGAATTACACAAATTAGGAACAAAAGGGTGTTTTTTATTCTATCTTATTGATATACAGCTAATTGTAAGAATACGATTTGCAAGAAAAGCGTACAATTTTAGAACGCGTAGTTCTACAGTTGTGCGTTTTTTTCGGTGATAAAAATCGTAAATCATTGAAAATAAGCCAGATAGCAGCGGAAGATAGCAAAATCTTCCGCTCTTAGCCTCTCATGAGCCCCAACCGCCCTGCTTTACCTGCTTGCAAATCGTCTTTCCAAAAGCGGAATATGCAGTCAACACGTTCAACATTTTCCACATAAGTCTCGTTATGCTCCTTGACCTCAAAGTCTCGTTAATTATATATAATGAAAGTCTCACTATTTTCTTGTGCGGAAAGTCTACTTTATTCTCTCGTTTCAAGGTCTCCTAACATCCTCTCAAAAGCCTTATGAGTCATCCTGTTTTTTACACATCAAAAGTCTCCACTTATCACGTGCGCTTATAGTCTCTTGTTATTCCGCGCGCCCTGCGAGTCTCGCACATCCAACCGAACATCGAAAGTCTTTAACTTCCACACACACCATACAAGTCTCCTTGTAACGCGCGAACCCAAAAGTCCCTTTGCTACGCACGTGCAAAGGTCTCGGTATAAACGAACTACCGCCCAATCATCACGATTGTGCGGTAGTGGCGAAAATGGGAACCTAAAAGTAATGCTGAACGCAAACGCAAACACCTTGCTCCTTTTATT
Source organism: uncultured Bacteroidales bacterium (assembly GCA_902799555.1). Classification (GTDB taxonomy): domain Bacteria; phylum Bacteroidota; class Bacteroidia; order Bacteroidales; family Paludibacteraceae; genus Colicola. The sequence goes on along the minus strand of CADCBB010000074.1, from coordinate 221 downwards.
GTATCAATAGTTTTTCTGCCAAGGGCACATACCATGCGCGCACCTCATGTGCGGTGGGAGTATGACCTCCGGGAAAATGGAATGAATGCGAATAGTATTTCAAGAAGAGCGGTTCAAAATGCGCCAAAGTATCTTGCTCTCCGAATAAGCCCCACACACGGTCGCGGAACTGAAGATTGTAGTTATCGAATTGAGTAGCCTCCAGCGCAGCAAACTCTTTG
>CADCBB010000073.1 GCA_902799555.1 uncultured Bacteroidales bacterium | reverse complement strand
CGACGGAAAAGGTTTCTTCATGCCTATCGGACAACAGCCGCCACGGATGTAACCGGTGAGCGGTAGCAACTCCTTTTGCGGAATCGGTTTGCAGGACTTATTGCCGCTGGCACGCGCCGCTTTTTTCAAGTCCACCTCACACGCACCCGGCACGACACATACAAAATGCTTGGTCTTGTCGCCCTCCAGCACGATGGTCTTGAATACGGCATCCACATCTTCGCCTAACTGTTCCGCCACATGCGTTGCGCTCAAGTCCGACTCATCTACGGCATACTCAATCAGTTCATATGCAATCCCTGCGGCATCCAGCAGCCGACACACATTCGTTTTCTGTATCTTCTGAGCCATTAGTTAATCTCCTCCAATGCGCCGGTAACGGAGTCGATGATAAAACCGCGGACGGTGATATCCTTGGGAATGAGCGGATGGGTCTGAATGGTCTTGACCGTCTTGCGAACGGATGTCTCTGTATCGCGGAAGCCTTCGAGCCAATGATTGAGGTCAATGCCGCACTCACGAATGGTATCGAGTGTCTCGTCTTTTATGCCGCGCGCTTTCATAACGTGGTGGAAATGACTGTAACTCATGTGACACGCACCGCATTGAGAGTGCGCCACTACCATAATCTCCTCTACGCCCAGTTCGTAAATCGCTACTATGAGACTGCGCATCGCCGAGTCAAATGGCGAGAGAATCAGTCCGCCGGCGTTCTTGATAATCTTCGCATCGCCGTTCTTGAGTCCGAGAGCAGCTGGCAGCAACTCCGTAAGACGCGTGTCCATGCAGGTCAGGACAGCCAGTTTCTTGTCGGGGTACTTGTCGGTAATGAACGGCTCGTAGCCTTTCCGCTCTACAAATGAGCGGTTGTAATCAATAATCTGGTCAATCATAGTATCTATTTTTATTTACGTTCGTTATATCTTCCGGTTTTGAGTCATTTTAGTGTCCGCGGACAAATTGCAACCCATTTACTTCGCTACAGCGCGCGTTGTAGTAGTTCGGTACCGGTCGGATGAGCGAGTAGTAGTTATCCACTATCTCGCCGTCTTTGACGATGACTATTCCAACCGAACAAACGCTTGACTGCGCGAAGTTCGCCGTCTCAAAATCTATGGCTACGAAATTATCCATTTAACAATTCGCTCAGTCTGTCGTCCCGGATAATCTTCGGGGCGCTCTTGCCGGCGAGGACCAGTATTTTCTTCCCGTCGCGATAGATATGCAGCTGCCGTGAACGTACAACCGCCGCGAGCGTCGGGTCGTTCTCAATCTGCTCACGGATTGCGCGGTATTCGCCGTCCTCAGCAAACAGTTTCCGTTGCAGATGCCTGCACATATTCGTAGTGTCTATAGATGCCATTTGTTCAGCCTTGTAGTTTGGTTCCATGTGCTCGTCTAATTTCATTCGGGGTCCCCAAACAATTTTAATTTTTGGGGAGAGAAGGAAGTGCGGCAACTCCCTTGAGGAACGAGGTTTCTCAACATGTTGCAAGCCACTTCCGACGAGGACAGGTCATGGTGGCATTTATTTTTGCGGAATCACCTCTGTTCCTGTGAGGGTGTAGGAATGGCCGGAACGGAGGATATAGACTTGCCCGTTGTAGATGATTTTGCGAGGCGTAGCCTCTCCATCCTGCAGGTCTTCCAACCCTTGCCCGGAGGCAGTGGTGATGATGATCTGCTTGGTCATACATGTTCCCGGTTCGTCGGTCTTTCCTTGCTCGGCGCAGTCGATGCCGTACTCGCACAGATGGCCAACGGTGAAGGTGATATCGGTGGCGTTCCCGCTCCAGAAGAGTCGGTACTCGCGGAAGGTGTCGGTAGCGTCTTTGCCGATATAGGGTTCGCCCATTGCGCCTTTGGACGGCGTGAGGTTGGCCAGTTTATAATGTCCGTTGCCTCCGATGACGAAGGTGATGTCGGTTATCGGGTCTCCTGAGAGGCTCTCGATGCGGAGGGTGTTATCGGCGTAGAGTCTCAGCAGCAGTCCTGCATTCTTATCTTCATTGAACTGCGGTCCGCTGACGCCTTGGGCTTTGTCGCTGGTGAAGCGGAACAGTCCGTCGGCGGTGGTGAAATCGGATGACGGTATCTGCTGCTTGTAGTTCGGGAACTCCGCGTTCCACACGTAGCTATGCTCCTCTGCTCTGCTGCCCGCGATACCCAGCAGCACGGCGAGGATAATGAATAATTTTCTCATATGGAGGTTGTATTTATATTTGTTGGTTTTTGTTAAAAAGATACATGATATGTTATTATATGAACAGGG
>CADCBB010000072.1 GCA_902799555.1 uncultured Bacteroidales bacterium | reverse complement strand
GCAGATCTGCATATTCGGGATAGGACGCAGGTAGGCCAAATCAAGCAAACCGTGATGCGTGGCTCCGTCATTGCCGACGATACCCGCGCGGTCGATACACAGCACGACATGCAGGTTTTGGAGCGCGACATCATGCACGATGTTATCGTACGCGCGTTGGAGGAAAGTGGAATAGATATTGCAGTAAGGCAGCATACCGGCTTTCGCCAGACCGGCGCTGAAGGTCACAGCGTGCCCCTCGGCGATACCTACGTCGAACACGCGGTCCGGCAGCTCTTTCTGCATGATACTCATAGAGCATCCGGAAGGCATAGCTGGCGTGATACCTACGATCTTGTCGTTCTGCTTCGCTAACTCCAATAGGGTCTCTCCGAACACCTCCTGCCAAAGAGGAGTGGTGTTCTGTCCTGATTCTTGACTCCTGACTCCTGATTCCACATTGAACTCTCCCGGCGCATGCCAGATTGTCTGATCGTTCTCCGCCGGCGCATAGCCTTTTCCTTTTTTGGTGATGATATGCAGTACTTTGGGACCGCGGTGGTTCTTGATCTCACTCAGGATACGTACCAGACTCTCTACGTCATGTCCGTCGGTAGGACCGAAGTAACGAATGTTCAGACCCGTGAAGATATTATTCGTCTGTTTGGAGAGCGTCGCTTTCCAGTTGTTGTTGCGGCACAGCATCGCCCGGCGTTTCTCTTCGTTGATCAAGTGCATCTTCTCCGCCAGACGGTAGAGCCGCCATCGCCACCGGTTATAGGTCGCACTCGTCGTCAGGTCCACGAGATACTGGGTAAAACCGCCTTTGAGCGGGTCAATAGCCATATGGTTGTCGTTGAGCACAATGAGCAGGTCGTTCTTGTCCATCGAGGTGTTGTTCAGTCCCTCAAAAGCCAAACCGCCCGTCATAGCTCCGTCTCCGATGATGGCTACGGTATGATGGCTTTTCTCTTTGAGCGAGGAGGTCTTTTCTCTTTGAGCGAAGCGGTCTGCTATATCGATTCCCAACGCCGCGGAAATTGAATTACTCGCGTGCCCTGCGATGAATGCATCGTACTCACTCTCACTCGGATTCGTGAACGGACTGAGTCCTTTGAACTGGCGGTTGGTATGAAAACGGTCGCGACGTCCGGTAAGAATCTTATGGGCATAAGCCTGATGGCCTACGTCCCAAACCAGTTTGTCCTTCGGAGTGTCGAATACATAATGCAGCGCCACCGTCAGTTCGATCGTACCCAAAGAGGAACCCAGATGCCCCGGATTCTTACTCAGCGCATCGATGATGAACTGGCGTAACTCCGCACAGACCGCCGGCAATTCCTCCACCTTCAGTTTCTTGAGGTCTTCGGGCGAGTTAATCCTATTGATATATTGATAATCCATGTTTTAGCGCCTAATAAGGCAAAATAGCGCGCAAAGGTACGTCTTTTTTTGCATATATGCAAATAAATCGGAAAAAATCGTAAAATATTTGTGTATATGAAATCTTTTTTGTACTTTTGCAGCGCAATGGTGCGCAAAATTATCAAAAAATCCTCATTATGAAAAGATTTACTCTTTCTTTGCTTGCTCTCTTGGCATACATTGTTTCATTCGCCGAGACGGTGAAGATCGGCGATTTGTATTATTCTTTGGGTAATACGACCGCTACTGTTGTTCAGGATCAGAGTTCGGATAAGTCCGTTTACCCGGCTTATATCTCGGTGACCGTACCGGCTTCGGTGACGTACAATGAGTACACCTATCCTGTGACGACGATCGGAGCGAGTGCGTTTGAGGGCTGCTCGAACTTACAGAGTGTGACGTTGCCGGCTACCTTGACTAAGATCAGCACGTATGCTTTCTACGGATGTGTCAAACTGTCGAATGTGAATCTCCACGAAGGTCTGACTTCCATCGAACAGGGAGCGTTCTATAACTGTAACCTGAGTTCGGTAACGATTCCGAGCACGATGACCAGCATCGGAAGCGGCGCCTTCAAAGCCAACCCTTTGACCACCGTCGTCTGGCTTCCGGCTAACTGCTCCATCGGAACGGGAGACAATGCACCGTTCTTTAGCTCCAGTTCGAAGATTACTTCGTTCACGTTCGGTGATCAAGTGGAAACGATTCCTTCCTATTTATGTAAAAACATGAGTCTGCTCGATACGGTGGTGCTTCCTCCGTCGGTGAAATCACTCGGTCAATATGCATTCTACGGCTGTACATCGCTCAAATCCATCAACCTGCCGGTGACGCAGAAGACGCTGCCTACAAGTTTCTTGGAAGGCTGTTCCTCG
>CADCBB010000071.1 GCA_902799555.1 uncultured Bacteroidales bacterium | reverse complement strand
GGTCGATATGATAATGCCGCTCGCCGATGTCTTCGATCAACAAAATAGGGAACTGGTAACTCTGTTTGCCGAGGCCGAAAGGAGTGCCTTGAAGGCCATAGAGTACGGATAGGTTTCCACCTACAATAGGTGCACAGGCGTGTCCGGGATTATTGAGCGGATGAGTAGCCCAACGGTATTCCACGGCTTCGCCGGCTAAGAGTTGGCGCAGCGCCACGAGCGGTTCGCTGTCTTCCGGTAAGGTAGCGATATGTTTGCACATGATGCCGTGTACGGACGACTGATTGCTGATGGCCGACAACTGATGCAGGGCCGTGATGTCGCTGAAGCCGATGATGGGTTTGGTGATAGCCGGTACGCGATCGATGATACGTTGTAATCCGTATCCGCCGCGTGCACAAAGGATGATATCTACCGTCGGGTCGTTGAGCGCCTCGATGAGGTCGGATAAGCGTTCCTCATCCGTACCCGCAAAACGTCCCCAACTGCTACGCGCATGTTTTCCTTCGCTTACCGCGAAACCCCATGCACGAAGACGAGCACTTGCCCCGTCAATATAACTCGGGTCAATAACCCCCGATGGCGATATAATCCTAATTTGCTTCACCTTTCACCTTTCACCTTTCACCTTTCACCTTTCACCTTTCACCTTTCAACTATACACCTTGTATTCTATCCAATTGACAAACCGTTTCGGCAGCAGTCGCTCCAAGAAGCATAGCACGCGATAACTGAATCCGCCGATATATTGCGGTCTCGGGCTGCGACTGGTAGCGATGCGGTAGAAGAGCTTCGCCATCTGAATCGGTTGCATGCCGCCGCGTTCATCGCGCTCCATCGTCGTGATGGCTTTGTTGGCGTGCGAATAGACCTCTTCTCCGGCCGAGGACTTATCCCGCGCATCGGTGAAACCGGTGCTGACATCGCCCGGCATCATCACGCTCACGGAGATACCGAACTCCTTCACCTCATTCGCCAGCGCCAGTGCGAACGCGTTGATAGCGGCTTTGCTGGCGGAGTAGAAGGACTGATAGGGTACGGCAAGAATAGCAGCTACAGAACTCGTGTAGATGATACGTCCGCGACGCTGTTGACGGAGCTGCGGCAGCACCGCTTGTGTGAAACGCACGGCACCCATGAAGTTCACATCCATCTGATGCTCTGCGTCCTTTATAGCCGTGAACTCGATCGGACCCGAGATACCGTAACCGGCATTGGAAATAACCACATCGATCGTGTCGGTCTGCTTCAGCACCTGAGCGATAGCGGCTTTACAACTCTCTTCGGATGTCACATCGCAGGTCACGTGAATGATCTCCCCCGTAACCTGTAACCCGTCACCCGTCACCGATACGTCGCGTCGGCTCAATTCAAAAACGCGCCAGCCACGCTCCGCAAAGAGCATGGCTGTTGCTTTTCCTATACCGGAGCTACCTCCTGATATAACCAGAGTCTTCATAATTACCAATTACCAATCACCAATTACCAATCACATGGCTGGTGCACCCTCTCTGAGAACACGTGCGATGATCTCTACGGCCTCATCGATGATCGGCTCCGTATGGGTAGCCATCAACGTGGTACGCAGCAGACATTCGCCTTCTACGCAAGCCGGGGCGATAACGGGGTTCACATACACGCCCTCTTCGAACATCTTCTTGCCGAAATACAGGGTATCCAGCGTCTTGTAGGTGAAGATCGGAACGATAGGCGTCGGTGCCTCGATGATCTTCACGCCGTTCGCCAGCAGTTGCTTCTGGAAATACTTCGCGATATTCATCAGACGCTCCGGACGTTTCGGGTCCAGAATCAACTGATGTAGCGCCTCCAGCGCGGTAGCAGCAGAACAAGGCGTGATAGAAGCCGAGAAGATGAACGGACGGCTTACGTGACGTAACCAATCCGCTACGCGGTGACTCGTCAACATACATCCGCCGATACTTGCCAACGACTTCGAGAAGGTCAACATCGTGATGTCCACTTTGTCGGTCAGGCCGAAGTGAGCCGCTGTACCGCGACCACCGGGGCCGAGCACACCGAAGCCGTGAGCATCATCCACCATCACGCGCGCTCCGTATTTCTCCGCCAAAGCACATATCTCCGGCAGTTTGCAGATATCGCCGCGCATCGAGAACACACCGTCCGTGACGATTAACTTACCGGCGTTCTCGGGGATGGACTTCAGTTGACGCTCCAGATCAAGCATATCGCTGTGACGATAACGGAGCACCTTCACGATAACGGAGCACCTTCGCATAACTCAGACGGCAAGCGTCATAGATAGAGGCGTGGTTCTCGCGGTCGTTCAGGATATAATCGTCCTTACCGCAGATGGCGGAGATGATAGCGAGGTTGGTCTGGAAACCCGTCGAAACGGTCATACACTCCTCGTAACCGGTGAACTCCGCGATCTCTTTCTCGAGTTGCAGGTGCAGGTCCAGCGTTCCGTTCAGGAAACGGCTACCGCTCACACCCGTACCGTATTTGTCGAGCGCAGCGTGACCGGCTTTGATAACTGCCTCGTTCTCCGTGAAGCCGAGGTAGTTGTTCGAACCTAACATGATCACGCGGTGATTCTCCATCTGCACCACCGGGGCTTGACGGCTCTCCAACTCGTGGAAGTAAGGATAGATACCTAATTTGCGAACATACTTGAGGGTCTCAAAATGGTCGCATTTTTCAAATAGATCCATGTGTTTAATGATTAATGAATAATGAATATCCCGTTGCGACATTTGCTATTCCGCGAAATATTCATTATTCATTGTTAATTATTCATTAAAGGACATTCAGCTCCTTTAAAATCGCTGTCGTTTTACGAACGGCTGCTTCGCTCTCGCGGAGTTTAGCATCCTCCTCTTTGGAGAGGTTGAGCTCCAGGATCTTCTCAATACCGTTCTTACCGATGATACAAGGAACACCGATCGTGATATCCTTCATGCCGTACTCGCCTTCGAGGGCTGCGGAGCAAGGAATCATCTTCTTCTGGTCCTTGATGATCGCCTCTGCAACAGAAGCAGCAGCTGCACCCGGAGCCATCCATGCGCTCGTGCCGAGCAGACCGGTCAGAGTAGCACCACCTACCATCGTAGCTTTTACTACCTCTTCGATCTCCTCTGCGCTCAGGAACTCACGTACGCTGATGCCCTTATAGGTAGCGAAGCTGGTCAAAGGAATCATCGTCGTATCGCCGTGACCACCGATAACGAAACCGTCTACATCGTTGGCATTGCATTTCAGGGCCTTGCTCAGGTTGTATTTGAAGCGAGCGCTATCGAGCGCACCACCCATACCGATCACGCGGTTACGCGGCAGACCGAGAGCGTGCAGCGTCAGATAAGCCATTGTATCCATCGGGTTCGATACTACAATCAAAATGGCATTCGGACTGTAGGTCAACACCTGGTCGCAAACGGATTTTACGATACCTGCGTTCACACCGATCAGCTCCTCACGCGTCATACCCGGTTTGCGCGGCAGACCGGAAGTGATGATAACAACATCCGAATCAGCTGTCTTGCTGTAGTCATTCGTAACACCCTCAACAACGGTGTCGAAACCCATCAGCTGAGCCGTTTGCATGATATCCATGGCTTTACCCTCGGCAAAACCCTCTTTGATATCGATCAGACATACTTCATTAGCCACCTCATTTACGGCCAATACATTAGCGCACGTAGCACCTACGTTACCTGCGCCCACAACAGTTACTTTGCAAATAGCCCGCAAAGATACTCATTTTTTTGTATATATACAAATTTTTCCCAAGAAAAGTGATTTTTTTATGATTTTTTTATAAGTAGAAATAGCTTTTTACGGTTGTGGCGCCATCTTTGTTCGTTAGCCCGGATGTCATCCGGTGTCTTTTTGCTCAAAAAAATAGGGTGTTTATTTGCACAAGTCAAATTTTTTGTATAATTTTGCACGGTCTTTCACTTTGTGGGAGTGTGGATCAGTAATTTTGCAGCCGAAAATCGTAACGCACATGGAAACAAAGAAGAAACTAAAATCGTCAACTGCCTATCTATTTAACTGCTATATCTGGCTGTTGAACACGATCGTGCGCGGTCCTATTTCACGCGCAGTGATAGATGAGAAATGGGCACACTCGTCCGCAAACGAGTACAAACAGGACTATCTTCCTGAGAGTAATTTCCACCGTTGGAAAGATACAATAGAGTTGCTCTTTGATGTCAAAATTAAGTGCAATGGGAACAACGAGTATTACATTGAGGAGGCAGCCGACTTGCGTGATGCAGATCTGCGCGGTCGCCTATTAAACCTTATGTCTATGGATAGTCTGCTTAAGGACACCAAAGAACTATCCGGTCAAATTCTGTTTGAGCCTGTTCCTTCCGGCGAAAAATTCCTTACGCCCATCATCGAAGCTATGCGCGATAAATGCGTGCTGCAAATGACCTATCAAGGCTTCGGAAAACCGCGTCCATATACTTTCCCGATTGAACCATATTGTCTCAAGATGTTCAAGCAACGTTGGTACGTATTGGCATACTCTCCCGGTATAGATCAAACGTATTTGTATTCGCTTGACCGCATCCATGCCATTGAACTGACTACGCAGAAATATAAGTTGCCCAAAGGCTTCAATGCGGAAGCGTATTTCAAAAATGCTTATGGTACGGCTGATTTAAATTATGAACCGGTGGAAGTTAAAATATCCATTTCAGCTAAGCAAGCACCTTATTTGCGTTCCTTGCCGTTGCACAAATCGCAAGAAGAAATCGAGACGAACGAGGAGTATTCTATCTTTAGATATTTCATCATTCCAAGCTATGACTTTAAGCAGGAATTGTACAAATACGGCTCCGATGTAGAGGTGCTTGCTCCGGAGTCAATGAGAAATGAGTTCGCCGAAGATGCGGAAAAAACGAATAATATGTATAACCACTAAAAACTAAGATTATGGATTACATAA
>CADCBB010000070.1 GCA_902799555.1 uncultured Bacteroidales bacterium | reverse complement strand
GGCCGGTATTCTAACCAACTGAACTACCGCACCTCGTCGAAAGCGGCAATCCATGACTTCGTTGCGATGCAACTCGTGTAATGGTTGCGCTTTCTCCTCTCCCCACCACAACTTTTGCAAGTTGTGTCGGGGTCCCCAATAAAGGGGAGTGCTTGTGTTAAAGATCACTCTTTTTTCAAAAGCGGGTGCAAAGGTACTGCTTTTTTTTGATATGACCAAATATTTTGGCAAAAAAATGCATTTGGGAGGTCATTTTTTTTGAAAAGCATCAAAAAAGAGGCTTTTTCGAGCCTCTTTTATCATTTTTCGTGTCTATGATGCTTATTTGGTGGCACCTCCGAGGGCGACGTAGAGGTCGATGAGACTGATGAGTCCGTTGTATCTATTCGTCACATCGGCGAGTTGCGCGTTGAGGTAATTCTCCTGCGCAGTAAGTACTTCCAAGTAAGATGCCTTGCCTTTTTTCATCAGTTCACAAGTTCCGTGATAGGACTCGCTCTGGGTTGTGAGAAGGCGTTGATAGAGGCTATCCTGTACTTGGGCACTTTTGCAACGGAAAATAGCGTCATTGACTTCGCTTCCTGCTTTGAGCATCGTCTCCATATAACGTTCAGCTGCTTCCTCCTGTTGCAGTTTGGCAATCTTGAGGTTTGCCTTGAGTTTACCGCCAGCAAAGATCGGTTGGGAGAGCCCCAGCGCCGCATTCATCAGTAACTGACCGGGGTTCGGTACGACGCCGCCGTTATTGGTCCATCCGATTAGTCCGGACAAGGAAAGTGCCGGACAGAACGCCGCTTTCGCCATGTTCGTCTGATAGAAAGCCGCCGCTACATTACGCTCTGCCGCACGGACATCCGCACGATTGCTGAGCCGGGAAGCCGGAACAGGTTCGAGCGTCCAAGGAGTGAAGGAATAACTGGACCACGGCGAACGAGCAATCTTGTGGGGCTCTTCATTGAGCAGCAGGCACATAGAGAGTTCCAACGAATGGATCTGCTCCAAGAGTTGCTTGCGCTGGATTTGCACATTAATGAGCGAAGCTTCCATCTGACCGATAGAAGGCGAATAAGCCTGTCCGTTCTTGACCAAAACACGCTGAATCTCGAGAACTTGCTGCCAGATCACTTCGGTGCTGTCAAGGATGGTCTCCTGATAATCCAACAACTGCAACTGGGTATAGGTGCGTGCAACTGTAGCAACGAGATTTGCATGAGCAGCAGCACGGTTATCCTCCGCCTGTTCGCGGAGCACTTGAGCCTGCCGTTTGCGGTTCGTGATTGTTCCAAATCCTTCCCCACCCCAGTTGAGAGAGAGCGGCACTTGATAAGTCAGAGTAACTCCGGACGTACCGGCATCGGGTGTATAAGTGCCGGTGACACCCACGTTTGCCGGCGAGATAGCCAAGGTCGGCAGGAAGCCTAACTTAGCGGCTCTGAGTCGGGCGTCCGCTTCCTGGATTGCCAGTTTGCGCGAACGATAATCCACGTTATTCTCCAGCGCCTTGCGGATATGTCCCTGCAGAATCGGGTCGGTGATATAGGTCTGCCAGTTCTCCTCACTCACCGCCGTAATCAAACTGTCCTGCGGTGCCTGCTGCGCCGGTTCGTATTTCTTAAACACACCGCAGGAAGAGAGGGTCATAGTGCTGGCAATCAGCACAATGATGATGGATGATTTATTATTGATGATTGATGATTTTTTCTCTTCTTCGACGGGTTCGGGGGTTCCTTGGAAGCGCTCGTGGAGTTTCTGGAATATAATATAGAACGCGGGGACGACGAATACGAGCGCGAGCGTTCCGACAGCCATACCACCTGTCACACCGATTGCCAAAGCGCGGTTACCGTTTGCTCCGGCTCCTCCTTCTATGATCAACGGAATCATACCTGCAATCATCGTCACAACGGTCATCAGAATAGGACGCAGACGATCCTCACAAGCTCCCAAAGCCGCCTCAATGATAGGCATACCCTGTTTGCGTTTCTCAACAGCGAACTCGGTAATCAGAATAGCCGTCTTCGCGAGCAGACCGATCAACATGATCACACCGGTCTGGAGGTAGATATTATTCTCCTGACCGCAGAGCCAAGAGAAAGCGAACGAACCCATCAGACCGAAAGGCACAGACAGCAGGACTGCCAGCGGAATGAAGAATGACTCATACAACGAAGCCAAAATCATATAAATCAACAAGATACAAACGAGGTAGATGAGGGCGGTAAGGTTAGATTTGCTATTTGCCTGCAACTCACGGCTCATACCTCCGTACTCGAACGTATAGCCCGTCGGCAGATGTGTCTTTGCTACCTCTTCAATCACCTTCTGCACGTTACCCTCGCTGTAACCGGCGCTCGGTTGTACGGAGCAAGCGATGGATTGATAGAGGATTGATAGAGGTTAAAGCGTTTCTGAGTAGCCGAACCGACAGCCGGAGTGAGCGTAACAAACTGCGCGATAGGAGCCATTTCGCTTACCATTTCGCCATTAACCATTTTTCCATTCAGTTTGACAAAGATATTATTCAGCGACGAAGGATCCAGACGATATTCCGGCGCAGCGCCCGCCATGACACGATAGACCTTGCCATACTGGTTGAAGTTACTGATATACGCACTACCGCAGTAAGCACCGAGGGTGTTCAGAACCACATCCGGGGAGATACCAGCTCGGTCACACTGCGTAGCATTGACATCGACCTTGTATTTAGGGAAGGACTCGCTGTAGAGCGACATCGCCATCTGCACCTCGGGGTGTTTCTGAAGCTCAGCGAGGAAGTTATTCACAATATCGTTGAACTGCGACATATCACCTCCTTGCAGGTCCTCCATCTGGAGATCGATTGCGTTACTGTTACCATAACCCGGAATCTGCGGCATCTGGAACGGAATGACTTGTGCGTCTTTGATATCCTCGCAAGAGAGATACAGTTTCGCCATCACATAATCGATATAGTGCTCGATTCCCTTACGCTGATCCCAAGGTTTGAGTCGGACGACAAGCGTACCATAGCTAACGCCTGTACCGGAGATCAGACCGAAACCGGAGATCTTCGCATAACTCTCCACTTCCTCAAGCCGCAGCACATGTTCCTCCACCTGTGCCATGATCTTATCTGTCTCTACAAGCGGTGAACCGGCAGGCGCTGTCACATCCACCATGATTACACCTTGGTCCTCCTGCGGCACAAGTCCCGAAGGCAGGGCACGCATAGCGAGCACCATCGCTACTGCTGCAGCAATGAGCCAAATCCACGCACGATGAGGTTTCTGAAGGAACTTAGCCACGCCGTTCTTGTATTTGCCTAAGATAGCGTTATAGCCGGCGTCGTACGCTTCTTTCACATATTGTGCGAAGCTTTTCTTTCCATTCGTCTCTTCTTTCTTAGGCTTGAAAAGGACAGCCGTCAGCGCCGGACAGAGGGTCAGCGCCGAGAGGCAACTGAGTCCCACCGAACTGGCGATGGTGATACCGAACTGGGTAAAGAACGTACCACTCGTTCCGGGCATGAAGGTCACGGGAATAAACACCGCCATGAAGACCAGCGTACAACTGATGACTGCTACTGTCACCTCGCTCATGGCGTCTTTCGTAGCCTTGTAAGCCGAGGTATAACCGCTCTCCATCTTCGCCATCACCGCCTCGACGACGACGATGGCATCATCGACGACCGTACCGATCGCCAGCACGAGGGCGAAGAGCGTAAGGATATTCAAGGAGAATCCCGCTACTTTCACCACGGCGAACGTACCTAACAGCGATACGATGATCGAGATCGACGGAATGAGGGTTGCCTTGAAGTTCTGCAGGAAGAAATACACCACCAGGATGACCAGCAGGATTGCGATGATGAGGGTCTCTACCACGTTATGAATAGCTGCATAGAGGAAGTCATCAGAAGTCTGCAAGATTGTGAACTCCAAACCAGCCGGCATGGTCTGTTTAATCTGGTCATAAAGTTCATTAATCGCCGCATTGACCTGAGTAGCATTAGCTCCGGGCGCCTGATTGATCATGAATGCCACACCGGGTTTCTCATCCACGCGCGAGGAGAAGCTATAGTTCAGTGCGCCTAACTCCACGTCCGCTACGTCCCTCAGATGCAGCACATTACCGTTCGAGGTACGCAGAACGATTGACTCGAACTCTTCTATGGATTGAAGACGACCTTTGTACTCCAAATTATATTGGTATGTGTTGCCGCTCTGCTCGCCAAGAGCACCGGTAGCCGCCACCATGTTCTGATTTCCGATGGCAGCGAAGATATCATTCGGTTCCAACCCATATTGCGCCATCACATCCGGCTTCATCCATATACGCAAGGAATAGGTGTTTCCCAACAACTGCCGACACCCGTCACACGCAAGAGACGAGGTTTGACGTTGATGTCGATATAGTTGGCAATGAAGTCCATGTCGAATTTCCCGTCACGGCTGACGAGCGCAGCGATTTGCAGGATATTATTCTGCCGTTTCTCGACCTTTACGCCCACTCGGGTCACCTCCTGCGGAAGTAACCCCAAAGCCGCTGACACACGGTTCTGTACATTGACCGCCGCCATGTCCGGGTCGGTTCCCTGCTTGAAATAGACGTTGATATTGACATCACCGGTAGCCGAAGCCTCGGAGGTCATGTACGCCATGTTTTCCACACCGTTCACCGCCTCCTCGATAGGCATCACCACGGATTTCATGACCGTGTTGGCATCCGCGCCGGAATAAGAGGTGGAGATCATCACCGTCGGCGGCGCAATGTCCGGATATTGTTCTATAGGCAGTGTCTTGAGGCATATAAAGCCCACCAAAGCGATCAGCAGCGATATACACACCGCCATCACTTTTCGATCTACGAATATATTACCTTTAGCCATAAATCTCTAATTCAAATTAAAACAACACCTGTTGTCCCTCGTGAACGTTTGCTGCTCCTTTGGCTACGATGGTTTCACCCACTTCGGCGCCGGAGAGGATGGCGGCACGTACGCCGTCGCCCAGTTCGTCTATCTCGACGATAGCGCTGGTAGCGAGGCTGTCTGCGCCCACTTTATACACCAACGCCTTATTCTGAATACGAACGATAGAGGTCAGGGGCACTAACATCACATCCGCCCACTCTACCGGCATCACAACGGATCCTTGCATACCGGAGAAGAGTTCGCTTTCCGGATTGGGGAAGGTGACATAGCAGGTTACGGAACCGGTTTGCTGGTCCACCATACCGGAGAGGCTGGTGATGCGGCCTTTGTGCTTGTACTCGCTGCCGTCTTTGAAACGGAAAGTGAGCGGCGGAGCGATCTTTATCACTTCGTTCAGCGAACCTAATTCGCTGACCATGGCGTGTACCTGGCTCTCCGTAATGGAGAAGCTGGCTTCCATCTCGCTCACTCCGGCTACGCGGGTGAGCATCATTCCTTCGGAGATCACGTCGCCGACACGCGGAAGGACATTGCCCACCAAGCCAACTCTTTGTTGCTCTCCGCCTCTAATTTGGCGTTCTCGCGGTTGGCAATCGCGGTTTGCAGATCGGCTTTGGCATGTACCAAGGCGTTCTCGGCTCTACGGCTGTCAATGAGGAAAAGGACATCGCCTTTCTTCACCCGCTGACCGTCTTTCACGCAGATCGCATCCAAGGTTCCTGTACTACGCGAGACGATGGACACATCGCCTTTACCGCGGATGGCGGCGCTCCAACTCATCGGCGCCGTCACCGTCTGACGACTCAAAGTAAGCGTCTCAAAACTGGTGTGCTGCTCTTCGGGCAACTTGGTACAGCTCGCCAGAACTGCGGCGGCTGCCAACAAAATAGAGAAATGTTTTACTTTCATATGTGTTTGTATTGATACAATAGCTAATTTGCGTGCAAAGGTAGTGAATTTTTTGCATGTATGCAAATATTTTTCCGATTTTTAATAAAAAACGATGTCCGAATTCAATTCGGACGCAATGGACGACGAAAAAAGGCGGTGTTTGTTTTGATATGACCAAATTTTTTGGCAACTTTTTTTCAAAAAAGTGCATTTTCTGCATTTTTTCTTGGTGATTTCGCATATTTTTAGTAATTTTGCAGTCGAAATGAGAGCAATTATACAACGATGTTCGCGTGCGGAGGTGCGCATAGACGGCGCGGTAGTGGGATCTATCGGCCGCGGTTTCATGATTCTGGTCGGTGTCACGGACGGCG
>CADCBB010000069.1 GCA_902799555.1 uncultured Bacteroidales bacterium | reverse complement strand
TTGGTTACAACGCCGACAAATGGGGCTTCCGTGCGATGCTGATGAACCCCTTCTCGGTTAAGGGCTATAGCATCGAGACCAAAGACCTCTCTGCCCTTGCACCGAACACGCAACATGCAGAGATGCGGGATTTCCGTCAGATGCTCATTCTCAACTTCCATTGCAACCTCGATTTCGGTACACAACGCCGCGAAAATGGGAAACGTATCAACAATGAGGACAAAGAAAATGGTATCTTGAGTGGTACAAAATAAGCCGAATAATACTTGAAAATCAGAAAATCTGAAAAATTTCATAAAAATATTTGCAGGATTCAGATTTTTTGTGTATCTTTGCAGCGGATTTGCAATTTATAATTAATGTATGATAAATAGCAAAATGAATGTTAACGTGCGAAATATCAGCGAATACATAGAGAAGATGGCGGGTGCTAATGTGCAGATCTATCCATTGGATAAGGCAAAAAAACAAGCACTACCGATTCTTATTACGAATGCCTATCAGTTGCTGCAATGTCAGTTGCTGGGCGCCGAGGTGTGTCTGATGGTTTGCAAGGATGCGGATGCCACACCGATGCAGCTGAAGAAGCATTGCGCGATTGTGGAAAGGGCGTTGGAGATGCATGCTGCTGTGGTGTTGCCGGAAGTGAAGCCGTACAACATGAAGCGGTTGGTGGAAGCACGAGTGAACACGATTGTTCCGGGACGTCAGTTGTTCATGCCTTCGCTGCTGATGGATTTGCGCGTACAACGTAATCCGGTGGATATGCAAGGCAAACCGATGCCGGTGATGGCACAAGTGGTGTTGCTTTGCCATCTGCAGAAACAGAATCTGAACGGGATGTCGGCTCAGCCTATTGCGGAGTTGATGGGCGTTTCGTATCCGAATATCAACCGTGCTGTGAAATGGTTGGCGGACAATCATTTCGTGGAATTGACTCTTGGTCGTGAAAAAAGGATGAGGTTCATCCGTGAAGGCAAGGAACTATGGGAGCAAGCGTTGCCGGTGCTGCAGAGTCCGGTAGAGCGCGTGCTACGGACGGATAGGATATTGGATGCATATGTTTGCGGCGAGGAGGCATTGGCTGAATGGACGATGTTAGCAGAACCGCAAGAACGGCATTGGGCGATCTCGAAACAGGAAGCGCAGCACTTGGGAAGGGATTTGGATAAGGAGTTTGGCGAGCATGTGGTGGAGGTTTGGCGATATGATCCGAAATTGCTGGGGAACAATAACATAGTAGATGTACTATCCCTATATTTGTCATTACGCGATACGAGTGATGAACGCGTACATAAAGAAATAAATCAATTAATGAAAGATAAACAATGGTGACGGGATTGGACTTGTTTAAGGAACGGTTCGCTAAGTTTACAAGCAACTATGTCTTGATTGGTGGTGCTGCCTGCTATATTTATGAAGATATAAATGCTCAGGTTCCTCGTGCCACAAAGGATCTTGACATTATTTTGGTAGTAGAGGTATTAGCCCCTGAGTTTGGTCGCGAATTTTGGAACTTTGTTCGTGACGGAGAATATGAACAACGTCAGCGAGGAGCAGACAAGCATGAGTGTTTTCGGTTCCTAAAGCCCAAAGACAAGCGATATCCAAAGCAAATTGAGTTATTTGCACGTGATATAGGCGTGATAGATATTCCGGATGATGCCCATTTGGAACCTATACCATTGGGGGATGAATTGTCGAGTTTGTCGGCTATACTTATGAATGACAGTTATTATCACTACACGATTGAGCATAGTAGGTTGGAGGATGGACTGCATTTGGCAAATACGGAAGCTCTGATTTGTCTAAAGGCGAAAGCGTATAACGATTTGTGCGCACGCAAAGAGCAAGGGGACGATGTGGACTCGGATGATATAGAGAAGCATAAGAAAGATGTGTTCCGCTTGGCACCGATGTTGACAGAAGGAGCGCGTTATGCATTGCCGGAAGAGATGGAGGTTGACATGCAGGAGTTTGTAACGCGAGTAGCAGATGAATTGCCGAATGAGAATTTTCTGCATGCAGCAGGACTTGGTGCGCAACGCGATGAAGGATTGCTGGATGTAGTGAAGAGAGCATATTTACAATGAAGCCGTTTGTGGTGACATATCCTGAAGCGAAATCACTGGTTATCTGCGGGGATATTCATGGTGAGTTTGTGCCGCTGATGTACGAAATGTGTATCCGCTACGGGATGCACGATACACTGGTGATTGTGGCAGGAGATTGTGGATTCGGGTTTGAGAAACCGGGTGCGTATGACCAAGTGTTTCGGCGTATAGAGAAACGTCTGGCGCAGAACAACTGCTGGATAGCGATGGTGGGTTCGCGGCAACCATGACGACCCTGCATATTTCGCGACGGACAACGCCGGACATACAGCGATTGAGCACAAGCGCTGGCGCACCGTTCCGGATTATGCGGTGATCCAATCGTGCGGACGAACGATACTCTGCGTCGGAGGTGCTATCAGCGTGGATCGACAGATCCGCAAACAAGAGATGGCTCGCCATCCTGGTAAGGTCTATTACTGGCCGGACGAAGCCCCTAAGTACGACGCGTCCTCTTTGGACGCAATCAGTGATGCGGGTTTGAAGATTGATATTGTAGTGACCCATACCGCTCCATCTTTCTGTGAATTTCAGACGAAAGGCGGACTCTCTTCTTGGGCGCAGAACGACCCGACTTTGCTCGAAGAATGTGACGCAGAGCGGCATACCATGGATGCTATCTTGGCGCATCTGAAGCGAGACGGGCATCCGTTGGAGCGGTGGTACTATGGGCATTTTCATAACTCGTGGCACAGTGAAATAGATGGTGTGTGGTACAAGATGCTGGATATAAAGGAATTGCTGG
This sequence comes from uncultured Bacteroidales bacterium, assembly GCA_902799555.1. GTDB lineage: Bacteria > Bacteroidota > Bacteroidia > Bacteroidales > Paludibacteraceae > Colicola. The sequence goes on along the minus strand of CADCBB010000069.1, from coordinate 179 downwards.
AAGTACCAAGAATCGTAACTACCTAACTACCTTTTTGACCGACTCACGACCGAGACACGACCGAGACACAAAAATGAACTATAACGGGCATCTCTACGATGTCCGCGGAACCCGCCTGCAATAAAAACGGCAGCCTTCCGGTTGCCGTTTCTGATGCTTTCGACTTTGAAACTTTAGAA
>CADCBB010000068.1 GCA_902799555.1 uncultured Bacteroidales bacterium | reverse complement strand
TTCTGCTGGACGGCGCTTCCAAGCCCGTGAGTCTGCGCGCCACGCTCGTGGAGGAAGCCGACGGCGAGAAAATCCTGCTCGGCGTCACAAACGACGATATAATGCTTTAGCACATGTTGAGATAGACCACTTTGCTTGTGAGACGCTGAAAACTAGAATGCGTCACTACAACTATAGTGAAAGTACTATCGAACGCGCTGTCATCGAAGCAGATATTACAAGTGCGGATATTCTTTCAAAATTACATGAAGCAGTTGGAAGTCAGCAAGTAGACGTAATCATTGGTGGTCCTCCTTGCCAAAGTTTCTCACCGCTTGGAGTTGCGAAAGATGAGAACAATATGGAGAACGACCCGCGGAATTTTTTGTTCGAGAGTTATGTTAGAATTCTCAATGAATTTCTTCCCCAGGTTTTCGTATTTGAAAATGTAACTGGAATTCTTAAGGCTGTTGTAAATAAAAAGCGGATCTTCTCATTGGTAGCTAGGGAACTAAGCATCAACTATAGAATCGTTACAGATCCAGATATCCAAATATTACAAAATGTGATATTATTGAACATGAGGTAGGTGATGCGCTATGCGAGTATTATTCTGCGTCATTTTTGCTTCTCTGATTGTTGCACTTGGCAGCTGTGCACATATCGCGGGGACATCGAGAAAGACCATAGGCAAGGCGGTCAGGTATATGCTTCTTGCCCTGATCCCTCCAATTATAGGAAATCTTATTATTATCGCGTCAACAAACCGACTTTTGTCTTTGCTTGGATCGTATATCTACTTTGTAGGTATGGATTTTGCTATGTTGGCGCTTTTGCACTTTACAGGCGTTTATTGCACGATAGAGTGGCCAAGGAAGATTCGTTTAATCATCCTTACCATTGTCGGGATCGACATTCTTCAGTTGCTTGCCAATACGCTATTTGGGCATGCGTTTGCGCTGGAGGAAATTACAGCATATGGAGTGCCGTATTTTCGCCTGGTGCCGCTACTTGGTCAGACATTTCATCGAGTGGTAGATTATGGAATCCTGGCAGCGGTACTCGTTGTGTTTTTAATCAAAACGATTCGATCACCGCGCATCAATTCCGAACGCTATTCCGTGATTCTTGCCACGATTGTTTTTACCAGTGCATGGGAAACAATTTACATCTTTTCAAGAACGCCAGTGGACAGATCCATGATTGGATTTGGCGTGTTTGGCCTTCTGGTATTTTTCTTCTCCTTGTACTACCGTCCACTCCGCCTTTTGGACAGCATGCTCGCGACGGTCGCCTCGGAGATTCCGGATGCGTTGTTTTTCTTCGATGTGAATGACCACTGTATCTGGGTTAATAAACACGGGGGCGAGCTGGTGGGGTGCAGCAATCTTGATCTCGTGCCTCAGTGTCTTGAATCGCTCCTGGGAAGTATCGGCAAAGGAAACGAAAGCTGGAATGATCAGCGCATTATCGGAAGCGGCGAAAAGATCAGAAGCTATGTTATTGAGCGCCGTGTGGTTAAGGATGATAGGGAACGGAATATCGGCTCTTTTCTGAGTGTCCGAGATAATACAAATGATCAAAAGTTGCTCCGACAGGAAATTTATAACGCCACGCACGACGCACTGACAGAATTATACAATAGGGCAGGCTATGAACTTTTACTTGCAAATTTGAAAATGGAATCCACTACGATGCTTATCATTGACGTCGACGCCTTTAAGCACGTGAATGATCAGTACGGACATGAAACCGGAGATCATGTCTTACAGAAGGTTGCCAAGACCTTGATCCATTTCTTCAGAACGGAGGATTACATTTGCCGCACAGGTGGTGACGAATTCGTGATATTGCTTGTTCACTCGGGGGAGGCGCAGATAGATGAAATACGTCGAAGGATTACCCAGATCAATAAAGTGCTGAGAGACGGGACAGACGGACTTCCACCTGTTTCTGTTAGCGCCGGAGTGGCCTGCGGGGACAACACTACTGGTGCCACAGAACTGTTCAACCGTGCTGACCAGGCGTTGTACGAAACGAAGCGCAATGGAAAATGCGGAATGACATTCTGGGTAAATAGAGTAGAAAGAATCGTGTAAGTAAATACCAGGACGGTGCTTTGAATGCCAAAGAAGAAGGTCAACCCTCGACGAATCCCTCTCGCAAAGAGCGCGATCAATAAAAACGCCATCATCGAAGAGGCCATGGAAAACGACATGGTGCATGCATGGCTCCTCGTCGGCGCTCCGCTGCTTGATGAGGGGTACGAGTTGAGACAACTGGCTGACGCCGTCAACAGGTACATTGATAAAACAGCTGAAGCGAAGAATAAGCGTGAACTCCTTCGTGCTGAGGCGGCGTTGGGCATTGTACAGCCGCGACTTGATGCTGATCAGGTAAGATCGCCTGTTGAACTGGAAGCCTTCAAGAAAAAGGTTAGGCGCGTAGCAGTGAACACAGCCCTCTGCATTATTTACCTGGGATTGGAAAACTGGACTACGTCTTTGATACGGGTAGCAGCGGCATAAGGGCAAGGGCTCGTTTTTGGGGCTCGGAGGGCTCGT
>CADCBB010000067.1 GCA_902799555.1 uncultured Bacteroidales bacterium | reverse complement strand
AAGCCTACGACCAAGAGCACGGCAACTAAAAAGGAGGTAGGCTATGAAGCTTAACATCCAATTAGTGACCGCAGCCGTGCTGTCAGTAGGTGGATTAGTTCTCTTGTTCTGCGGAGTGTATATCGCTCCGCAGGGCGAGATTCACGAAAGCCTGTTGGTCGGATTCGGCGAGGTGGCGACATTCGCCGGTGCGTTGTTCGGAATTGATTATGTTTACAAAAAGAAAGGAGATCAAAATGGAAACTAAAAACGAAGAAAGAGACTGGGTGAAAGTTCTGTATGAAGTCATCCTTAAGATCCTCACGCTGGGTTTCTACCATGTGGAGAAACACAGGAAGAAGTAACAAAGAAAGAGGCGACCTTTGGCGAGGTCGTCTCTTTCCCTTTTTGGGCCTTTGCCGCTCATCGGTTGGTGAAGTAGTGCAAGTTAATATGTCTCAATAAATTATGACACCAGTGGTGACGCTTTTCAATTGTCGCGCCGTGGCGCGACAATTACATCGCAAGTTACGAAACAATACTCCATTCTACAAATTCAGGGCGCAAAGGTACAAATAGAAAAAATCACAATTATTTTGTACCACTCAAGATACCATTTTCTTTATCTTCGTTATTGATGCGCTTATTTTCGCGTGTCGAGGCTCTCGACCCGAAATCGAGGTTGCAATGGAAGTTGAGAATGAGCATCTGGCGGAAGTCGCGCATCTCGGCGTGCTGCGTGTTAGGAGCAAGAGCGGAGAGGTCTTTAGTCTCGATGCTGTAGCCCTTGACGGAGAAGGGATTCATCAGCATGGCGCGGAAGCCCCATTTGTCGGCATTGTAACCAAGACCGATATGATGGTAGAACTCGCCGTACTCCAGCGTCTCACCCCAGAGGTTATTGTAGCGCGTGGTCACCTCGCCGAAGAACTGCCAACCGTTGTACACACCCATGAAACTGGCGCGGACACCAGGGTTGAAGTGCTTGTGCGTGTAGGAATTGCCAAGCGAGACGTAATAATTGGCGAACGGCGCAACCGTGAAAATCAGTTTGTTTTGCAGCAAGCGCACCTGCACACTCGGAGCCACTTGCAGACGATGAAAACCACGGTGGTTGGCGTATGTGCGGACGGCGTATGATTGACCGTCAATCAGCTGCTCAAAGGTCTCATCCATAATCGGTTTGTGGTCGTATGAGTAGTTCGCCCAAAGGTTCAGATTGACGTGTTTGGACTGCCAAGAAAGTTGCATCTCATTGGCAACGAACATAACCGGCTTCAAGTTCGGATTACCTTGCCGAATCTGGTATTTGTCAATCTGTTGCGCCACGTCCGACATCGCCGAAAGGGATGGTTGGTAACCGGAAACGTAGCCTTTGTATTTCCAGAACACGCCCTTGCCGAAGTCATAGCTCATCGTCAGTTGCGGGCGGGCAATCCAGTTCGACTGCTTCTGTCCTGCTTGCTCGATATACGTGTGCATGGCTCCGATACCCACGGCATAGGAGAACTGCTTGACGCGTTGCTGCACTTCCGCAAAAGCGTAGGTCTCGGCGGTGGTCATGTTGACCGTGGCATCGGCACTGCCGAGATACGTATTCTCGACCCATTGTTGATTGTGGCGCACGCCGACCGTCAAACCGATGTTCTCCCAGTCTTTTTCATAGATAGCTTCGCCGATGAGTGAGTATTTGTTGCCTCTGACGCGAGAGGTTACATCGGTCGTATCGGCAACCGTTTCGCCCAGTGGTGTTTGCTCAAAACGGCGGTCGTTGCTACTGTTGATATACGTACCTACCACGTCAAAATACAAGTGGTTGTCGTCCGGCAGGTTGTGCTCGTAGTAGATGTCCAACGACGGCGAAATAGACTTGCTGCTTTCGTGGTCGTGGATAGCAAAACTGTCCGTGCCCTGATATAGATACGAATCGCGGTTGGTCTTCGATTGCGGCGTGAACTTCATAAAGTCGCGCAAAGTGATATTGAGCATGTTTTTCTCGCCGTTCGTCCAGTTGTAAGTCAAAGCGATGTTCACCGGATTCATCTTGAAACGTGTCGGTTCACCCACTTCACGGTTCTCTATCGTGCCCGTTGAAAAATTGTACGTCTCTGCGTTCGTGCGCGTCCAATAGATGTCACGCGGCGAATAATGCGTCATGAGGCTGAACGACGATTTGCCAAAGTTGACCTTACCCGACAGATGGTACTCGCCCCAACCGGGCATGGTCACGCCGTTGGAAGCGTTGAGCATCAGATTACCGCCTGTGTCGCGGTGCTTGACGATGTAGTTGATGACCGCCGCCGCGCCGTTATAGCGCACGCCCGGCTGGTCGTGATACTCGATACGGATGACATCTTTCGGGTTGATTGCCATGACCTCAGAATTGCTTGCTTCGATGCCGTTGATACGCAACTGCACGTCTTGGTTGGCGAGGGTCTTGACCGTGTTGTCCGCAGGGTTCACCACAATACGCGGAATCTTCGTGCGAGGCCTTGCGCTGCTCGCGGTTAGGAAGAAGGACCTGTTTGTCCACTTTTTGAATGACACTTTGTGCTTCCACCGTCACTTCGGCTATTCTAAACATGGATGTGTCCATCCGTAACGTGTCCTGCACGGTGTTCGTTGTGTCGTTGATTTGGTTAGCTGCCATTGACACGGCGCAAATCATCGCCGCTGCCAATACGAAAATTCTTGCTTTCTTAGCCACAAGGGCACGATTAATTTCATTTTTCATATAATTATATATTATAAGGTGTTACACTATCGTTCGCCGCCGAAGACACCATGCGGAAAGATGTCTCTCAGCATGAGCAGATCATCGGATTTGACCCATTCCGCCTTGCCGTCGTAACTGCAATCAATGATGCTGTCGCAATGTTCGGTCATCAGCAGATGAATGATGCGTTGATCTAGATTGCCGTTCGCTTTGTGGAATGTGTACTTAACCGCCACATACTTACACATTTGCCCTTGCCATTCACGCAAGCATTTGCGCTGAATACCATTGACAAAAATCAGTTTCTCACCTTCTTGCAGTCCACCGCCTTTGATGTAGCAATGCGCTGCGATACGGATGTTCCATTGTTCCGTTCCAGGAACACCAAAAACCATCGAAAGTACTGCTGCGAGTACCAGTCCGATAATAAAAATTTTCTTTGTCATAATAGTGTTTTTTGAGTTGTTAAACGTTTCAAATTTTGCTGCAAAGTTACTACAAAAACCCATTTATATCCAAATTCTGCGATTTATATTTGCTTTGCGTAAGTTGCTGATATATATCATTTTAGCAAAATAAAAATTTATATATGGCCTGTATGGGTTTATATCAACTTGCGTATGTCAGAAATTTTTTGTAATTTTGCACCGTTTTTTGAAAATAACATCGAAAATGAGTATAGCGAAATTTGGATGGTTTAGCATTCTCGGAATGGCTCTTTGCCTCATGGTGAGCTGCAGTGTGCGGAGGGATAGGGAACGGATTGATACTGCGGAAGAGTTATTATATAGCAGCAGGGATACCGCAGAGTTGCTGATACGACAAGTCGAGCGTCTTGAACGGTTGGACGATGAGCATTTGGCTAAGTATTGGTTCGTTATTTGCGACCTACATGCCAATTCCATGCAATCGCTGTCCGAGGATTCCATGATTTGTTGGGCATCTGAGTATTATCGCACAGATGCACGCCATATGATATTGTCCGGATTGGATGAGGCGATGTATTTCTGGTGGAACGGTGACAAAGCGCGGACACAGGAAGTGCTGCAACGGCAAAAAAACTATGCCGACGAGGTCGCAGAACTGACGGGAGAACATCTATGGCAAGTGATTATATTGCGTGTGTCGGCGGAGATAGCCATGCGCGATTATGACTACGAGCGTGTGCGCGAATATACGGAGACGCTCATCGGTCTCGATGACGGCAAGGCGATTCACTTGGACGAGGTGGAGCGTGTGTACAACGCGCTGGCGATCGTCTATTTCTCGCTTGGCGAGTATGACAAAATGGAAGCGTGCTTTGAGAAAGCGATTGCGCAGGCTGCGGACTCCGCGTTTATTGTCAATGTGGTTCGTCGTAATTACGCAGACTTGTTAGGCGAGATCGGACAGACTGACCGTGCTATCCAAATGCTCGAAGAACTGACAGCACAATACCGCGAGGCGGGCAACTGGCTGCAGGTGGAGAGCCTTTATTCGCTCTCGCGTCTGTGGTTGAACAAAGGTGACAAACAGCGTGCCGAGCGGTATATGCGCGAGGCGGATGAGTTATTTGCCGGTTACAAGGAGTCTTCGGAGTTCGACCCTGCTACAGAGGCATCGTTGATGGCGCACAAACAA
>CADCBB010000066.1 GCA_902799555.1 uncultured Bacteroidales bacterium | reverse complement strand
ATAGAAAGTGGAGTACGCCCATCCGGTAGCCTTGCACATTTCATCCCGAAACTGCGTTTTGACCCTGTTTTTGCGCAGTTCGACATAAAAAATGCGAAAATTTTCAATTTTTTCCGGCGAAAATTTGTTCATATCAAAAATTTTTACTAATTTTGCAGCAAAATTACAACAAAAATTTCATATACGCAAATATATGAGCGAAAAAACGCAAATATAAATGCACATTTTTTAGACGGAATTTTTGTAATATCGTAGATATTAAACTGAAAACAGACCTAAGTGAACTGCTTTATGGCAACCGGAAACGTTCCGTGTCAAATCTCTTGGGTGAGAATTCCAATCCGACAGCGCACACGTTGGAGCAGATGGCTAAATTCTTTGGTGTGCCTATTGATTACTTCTTTGTTGATGAGGAAGATCAGAAACTTACCGAGAACACCCCGGTAACAGTTTATATGCGTACCATCATAGACACGCAAAAGAAACTCATCCAAGAACAGGAAGAGCGCATCAAGAACTTGGAAAAGATTGTTGAGCTACGAGAGGAAGAAATGACTCTCTATAAGAATAAATAAACTAAGTACGTGCGCGCGTGCGCAGCACTCGGAACTGCTTTCCCCAAAAGCTTTCCCCGAGTCATCCCCGCAAAGCGTGTAACTCTTTGAAATACTGATATTTAGATTAGGTAAAAATCTTTCCCCCGAATTTCGAAAAGTGTCAGATAGTAAACTGATTTTGTTAAACTGCTGAAAAACAGCACGTTACGAAAACGGATTAGAGGTTCCGAGTGTCGTGGGTTCGAGCCCCACATTCCACCCAACGCTGATAATCAATGAGTTACAGCATTTAACAAGAAATCGGTCAAGAATCGGTCAATTAGGACTAATAATCTTGTACGATTTCTTGATCTTTTAATATTAGACCCTTAGCGGTCAGCATTTGTGACCTTGTGATATTCGAAAGAAAATCATAAGGAAAAAAAAATGCAACAGATTCTAAATCTCGATGGCAGTTTAGTTCCATTCTTACCTGCCACACTAACAAATGACGCCAGCAGAGGTTGGCATGTGTATTACCACATCTTTAATCCGATGACGGGTGAACTTGAGCGACGCGCTATCAAGTTGAACCGCGTGCGTAGGCAGTTTCGAACACAAATGGAGTTCCGTGCTTATGCTTCTAAGTTCGTGATGGAGATCAACGCAAAGTTAGCCAGTGGATGGTCTCCCTATTCACAAGAGAACAATGCTCGCTCCTATCATACTATTAAGGAGATTGGAGTGAAATACCTGAACGAGAAGCAAAAGGAACTTTCTTCCGAGACATTGCGCAGCTACAAGAGTTTCATCAACACTTTAACAAGTTGGTTAGACTCCCACTATCCTGAATGCAAGTGCATCCAATTCAAGAAATCTCACGCTGTGGAATTTCTTGATTACATCTACAATGAGCACACGTTTGATTCCGTTAAGAAGGATGATAGCGGGAAGCTGATGCGCAAACCGCGTACTGCGCGGCAACAAAAAGAGTTACCCGACAGTGTGCGTTTGGAGAAGAAAACAATCAGTCCCAACACCTACAATAACTACCTGCGCAATGCAAGCTCATTCTTCTCTTGGTTGGTAGAAAAATGCTACATCGAGGAGAATCCTTTCACCGGCATTCCTCGTAAGGACAAAGAGAAGAAAAAACGTACCCTTGCCACCATCGAGGACCGCGACAAGATCCGTAACTACTTTATGGAAACTTGTCCGAACTTCCTCATCGTGGCGGAATTGGTGTTCAACTCCCTCATCCGTCCGGCAGAGATTGCTCGCATCCGTGTGGGGCAGGTTCACCTCAAAGAGAAAGTAATCCGTTTGGACGAAGAACAAACCAAAACCGGATATGCTCGCGATTGTGTGCTCACGGATGAACTAATCGAGATCATAGCCAAGATGCTTGCACCAGGTTATCCGGATGACTACTTCCTGATTGGTCCAGGCTTTGTTCCCGGAGATAGATCTCTAACGACCAAAGCGTTTAATAAGAAGTGGATTAAGATGCGAGAGACGACCGGCATTGCCGAGACAATCCAACTCTACTCACTGCGAGACAGTGGCTTAACAGGCATGTTTGATAAGGGTGCCGATGCGAACACCGTCAAGCAAGCAGCTGACCACCACGACCTAAAGATCACCTCTATCTACTGTAACCACGTGGACAAAGAGTTGGTGAGCAAGGTACGCAAGTACACACCGAAGTTCTAAGAGATTGGCGGTCGGGGATTAGTCCTCGACCAGCCAAAACTCTCCTTTCATCAACTCTGACATACCGTCCTCCGTGAAGTTAGCGGTTATCTTCTCGCAGATATACCGCTGACCATGGATGACGAACAGCGAGCGAACATTAGGCACGTCCTTCGCCAAGAAACTAAACTTATACTTCTTATTGGAAGCTATGCGGTGCGTCTGGGAGTTAGATCCAAACAACTTAGAGCGCAGGCGCATACTCAAGCCTGTCGCCTCAAAGTCCATCTCACGCGGGTACGTCAGTATATGGTCAATCACCGGATGCAACAGCTTTCCGCGCATGGCATTATAGGTGCTACCCGTCCAAAAGCCCATATATAACTTGTCAAAGTACTCTACAGACCTTTCGCTTTCCCCTGCCGACAGTTTCTTGTCGGCATAATCCCAAGGTATCGTATTATTGGCACCATTTATGTATTGCCCACACTCCAAGAAGAAAGCATTGCCTTTGAAATTACCGTCAGCGTACGCTTCATCAATCCACACCGGCACTATCTTCACTTCAATCGTCTCTGCATTCTCATCGACGACAGAGTCACCAAACATATTGACTGGCTCCAAGGTATTCAGATATCGTGTGTTACCCTCTAAGTTCTCCGGTTGTGAGGAGTCCACAATATACTTGCCATAGTTGCGCAATACAAAGTATGTATCTTCTGCCCTGCAATAATAGAGGAAGCATGTGCTCCATCCGTCGTATTGCTCCTGCACATAGTCCGCTGCGCCTCTCATCTCGATATAGAGACGCTGCGTATTATTCACCTCTCTATAGAAACGACCTTGATTATATGTGCCCAAGCTATAGGACAAAATAACGTCTTGATTTTTCATCATGTCAACGAACCATTTGCAGGAATAGTATTTCCACTTCCGGTGGTCACACTCTGCAAATTTGAGGTTGACGTATTCCCTGTATTTACAAGAACCCGCATCTTCCACGGTTGAGGAGAACTCGTCCACGATGTTCGTTAACTCAACTGTACCCGCCGAAGCAATCGCCTCCGTTGAGAAACGGAAAGATATATGCTTCGAAACATGATCGATGTCGAA
>CADCBB010000065.1 GCA_902799555.1 uncultured Bacteroidales bacterium | reverse complement strand
CATGTCATAAAAAAGCAGTACCTTTGCACCCGCTTTTGAGAAACGAAGTTAATCGTGCCCTTGTGGCTAAGAAAAAGCGCATTGCTCAATGGTGTAATGGTAGCACTACAGATTCTGGTTCTGTCTGTCTGGGTTCGAGTCCTGGTTGAGCAACAAAGTCCGATAAATACTGGCCTCGCGAGGTATTGACGCAAAAAGGCCGTGTCAAAATCGGGTCAAAAAGTTTTCATGACTTAAAAAGTGCTGACATCAGTAATGGTGCCAGCGCTTTTTAAAAAACATGAAAAATCGTTTAGAAATTTTGGGTTACAAACCCGCGACACTGAAACACGATTCTAATGGTTGGTACATTCTGTACTACGTGTATTCCCCAGTCACAAACAAGTTAGAACGTGTACGCACCAAATTAAATGGTGTACGCGAGAATTTTAAACGCCTTAACGACTTCCGTTCTTATGCGGATAAGATGGTGCAAGACATCAATCTTAAATTAGCCGGTGGTTGGACTCCGCTTATCGAGCAGCAGAATGCTTCCCTCTTTAAGCCGATGAACTTAGCTACCGAAGAGTTCATCAGTATCAAGAAACGCGAGTTACGTCAATCGACGATGGTAGCGTACAAATCAGTTCTTGGCATCCTTAACAACTGGATTGTTGAAGAACTACATTCTCCCGACTGTCCGGCTTCGATGTTCAACCATGCTTTGGCGGTTCGCTTCATGGATTTCCTCTTTACAGAACCTACCGAGGAAGAAATCCGAAAGGCAAAAGCGCAAAAGAAACAGCCACGCAAAGCATTGTCTGCTAACGCTTGGAACACCTACCTCAAGAAGTATCGCGCCATCTTCAGTTGGTTCGAGGAACATTGCTACTGCAAAGAGAACCCGTTTGAGCGTATTAAAACCAAGCAGAAAGAAGAGAAACGCCGTGGTTTGATCCCGGCAGAAGTTCGTGGTCAGATCTTCGACTACTGCGAAGAAAACATGCCGAACTACATTCTCGTCTGCATGCTCATTTACTACTCGCTCATCCGACCGAAAGAGATTGCGCTTATTCAGCTACGTGACATCCATCTGGACGAAGGTTACATCCTTATTCCGGTAGAGAAAGCGAAGACGCATATTGAGCGTGCTGCGCCCCTATCACCTGAACTGATTGAACGTCTCAAAGCTATGCATTTGGAGAAGTATCCGCAGGATTATTACCTGTTAGGCACCGAGTATGTTCCGTCTGAGGCTCCGGCTTATCATGGCAAGTATAAGAAGGACTGGATGAAGATACGTGAAGCACTCCACCTGCCGCAAGAAATGCAACTCTATTCGTTCAAGGATGACGGTATAACCGAGATGATTGATGACCATAATATGAACATCCATCTGGTACAACAGGCAGCTGGTCACCAAGATGTCACAACGACCATGAAATATGCTCGTAAAATTGACCCGAATATGATAGAGAAAATACGTTCGTGCGGCACCAGTTTCCGTCCGGTAAAATAAGAGCTTTTTTCCGGTCGAAAAGAAGCAGCGTTCAAGGACATGAATACTGCTTCTTTTTTTGTATATTCGTATTAAGTTAGGAACGCGCGCGTAGGGAGAAAATTCGTGCGCCCCTGTAAATACACGAACACTCGTTGAAAAAATTGGCGTGTTCGTGCTAAAAGATTTTTATTTTATTCCGTTTTTCCGGTCTATAAAATCATAAATCGCTGTAAATAAGCCAGATAGCGACGAAAGATAGCAAAATCTTTCGTCTTTTCCCTCTGGAGAGCCCCAACCGCCCTGCTTAATTTGCCCAAAATCGGCTCTTTTTGAGCGGAATATGCAGTCAACACTTTCAACTTATTGCCGAAGTCGGCTCAAATCTTTAGGACGAAAGTCTCACTCATTTTCTTACATCACAAGTCGCATTTTGTGCATGAAATTGATAGGTCTCCACTATTCCAAAATAACCTCAAAAGTCACCTCATTTTTCGCGCGTAATAGTCTTCCATTTTTGAGCGCCGAAAGTCTTCTCTTTTTGCGACCTCAAAAGTCTCCGTTTACTCTCCGACCTCGCGAGTCTTCAACCGCTCCGCGCATCTCACAAGTCCGCTTGCGCTCGCGCGCCTTTGAGGTCTTCTATAAACAAAACTACCGCACGTTTCATCACGAAAAGCGCGGTAGCGACGAAATGGGACACTCAAAAGTGATTTAGATAGTAAACGACAAACGCCTCACACCTCATTTGTATATTATAGTTCAATTAACATCTTCTCTGCCAACGGTACATACCATGTGCGGACTTCATCGGCGGTGGGAGTATGCCCTCCGGGGAAATGGAATGAACGGTTGTAGTGCTCCAAGAAGAGCGGTTTAAAATGCGCTAAGGAATCTTGCTCTCCGAATAATCCCCACACACGATCGCGGAATTGAGGATTCCAGTTGTCGAATTGAGTAGCCTCCAGTGCAGCAAACTCTTTGACCAAGTTTTCATCAATAACGAATGATTGCTTGCCATCCTTGCGTGGTGACTTGTATTCATGTTGACCTATGCGCTGTTTCAAGAACTCTGACATCTGGAAATGAGGATTACCAAGCAAGGCAGGAATGCCAACGACCGGAGCAATCATCTGTGCATAGAAAGCACCGCAACTATTCCCTACGAGCAAGTCGGGCTTTTCTCTGCCAATTAGTTCGCGAATGAAACGCAGTGCGTCCTGCGGATGCATGGGTAAGTCCGGTGTCAGAACATCGGCACGCCCTGAAAAGCCATGTAGGAATAGTATCTTTTTCATTTCACTCGCAAGGTCTTTAGCAAAGCCTTTTGTTCGTCTGTGATACGGAAACTCTCAATGGCTTTCTGGATAGTTTTGTTGTGCGTATCCTTCTCTAAACGATGTTGCTCAATATAGGGCAGCGTGGCATCCCATTGTTTGGCGAAAGCCGTAGCAAAGAACCACGCTTGCATCATGCGGATGTAATACTCATCGCTCTTAATGGATTCAACCCATTCTAAGTATTCCGGTAGGAAAGCCTCGTCCAAGAAATACCGCATCAGCGTCCCTATGCCAAAGCGTTTCGTATAGGTGTGCTTGCTTCTCATCCACTTGCGAATAAGCGGTAATAGTTCTTGAGTATGCTTCTTGAAGCAACGAGGCGATAATTGGTCGCACGTCGCCCAGTTATCCACATATGGCAGGAACTGCTCCAATCCTTCAATACACATTTCGAAATCCTTTTCTTCCGACAGGATAAACGCGTGCAGTTGGTTCTCGTCAAAATGGCGATGTGGCAAACTGTGTAAGAACTCTTGCGCAGCAGGAGTCTTGCAGATCTGCTTCGCCATTTTGCGCAAGTCCGGAGTCCGTACACCAATCACCGTCTCGCGTTTGACAGTCGGCAGTAACTTACTTTGGAAGTCAGCATATGCCTGGTCTTGCAAAGCAAAGAGTTGTGCGGTAATATCTACGCTATTTGTTTCCATTAAATCCAATCGGTAAAAACCGCCCTGTGCGACGGCAATAAGACTCGTATTCATCGCCAAAATCACGGCGGAGGCGTTTCTCCTCAGTCAGCACTTGTACGAACATGATAGCAAAGAAAATACACCACACCAACACTGCCTGCCACGTCCATAGCCAGACGATAAATGACGCGAGATAGACAAGCGTCCCGGTCAGCATCGGATTGCGGTTGAGACGATAAGGTCCATCTGTCATCAGATGTTGCGTGCGAGGAGCCACCTCATGTCCGAACGCATCCATCGGATTGCCTTTTCCACGACGCTTCATATAGACAATAGTCCACACACTGAGCGTTAGGCCGCCAAGCATCAACAGTCCTGTCAAAGATGCGCGCAACGCACCGATATGTACAGCCATGTCCGGCATGCCTGATGCCAGCCACATAATCGTTGGCAACAACACAACGAACATCACTCCGCCAAGCATATAGCCGGCTATGTTTTGAATGGTCTTTTTCATAATCATTTTCTTTTAATGCCCTCTTACAAACTGTCCTTCGGGCATAGCCTTTTCATAACTGTCGGTACGTCCTCCGAAGAAATCACGAAGCGACGTGTTTCAGCATGCGCCTTGAGCGAAGCGTCATCTTTCCATGTCTCGCAGATCATGAAAACGTCCGAGCGGGTCGCGCTCTGGAATACATCATCATTTATATCCTATTATTTTGCCAGGAAATTGAATCGTATCCGGCGAAGAAGTTTGGGTTGCTCGGTAGCCTGTTCTTCTTTTTCCGGCTCGCTATGACTGCCGGTTAGCGTACCGTCCTTCGCTTCTGCTATATTCGTTATTTCCAACGCGTTAAAATTGTCCAGCGATTTGATGTGCTCAAGGATAGCTTTAACGGTGTTGTATAACGCTTCGTCTTTGCTATAATCGGCTTTACAGGCGAAATTGATGATGTTCCTCTCCACCAGATCCAATGTCTGTGACTCGTGTTCCGGCGTATAGATAGCGATAGCGAAACCGCCCTGTGAACGCAGCAGTTTCATGCTGGGGATATCCGTCAGACCATCGCCAAAATAAATCATGTGGTTGAACGGAATACGTCGGTTCTCTGCTGCCATATAGTTGTTGATTTCCTTGTTGTCGCTGATGTTCTCCACACCTTTGTTAATCATGTAGAGTATCTGCATTTTGGCTGTGAAATCAATCGCAGCAGCCGGCCACATGGCTCGTCCGTCCGCATCGTACATGAAATGGCTGGCATAAATATGCTTGAACTCATGGGCAATAGACGAACCTTCCACCATCTCCTGTAAACCCGATGAGTTGATGTAGTGCTCAATCTGCAGCCCCATCTCTTCGCCTAACTTACGCGTCAGGGCGAACCATTCTTTCACTCCCTTGAACAACGGAATACTGGCGCCGTACTGCTTAAAAGTCTGACGAGTGATAGGACGAGGATGATTGGGGTTGTTGGATTTGTCAATCATCAGCTTCATGTAACTGAGCACCTCGGTTGCGTTCTGCGCCTTACCCAGTGCATCATTCTCACGCCAGAACTCCGCTTTGTCAGTCACTCCGATCTCTTTGAGAAAATCGTATTCTTGCATGTTCCCGGGCGCCAACGTCCCGTCAAAATCGTAGATCATCGCTACGATAGGTTTTTGTATTGTCATATAGTTGTGCATTTTATGCGTTTATATTATTCGTAATGCCGGATACGGACATCGATGCTGTCTTCAGCAAGGGCGGCTGGGATATCATCAGTCAATCACAACGGCTGTGCCGCTGATGGAAATCATAATCATACTGTTGGCTTGTCCCATCGTCTCATAGCCAAAGCTAACGCCCACGATGGCATTGGCGCCCAATTTCTCGGCGCGCTCGCGCATCTCTTTCTGCGCTGTCTCGCGTCCTTCGAGCATAGCCTTTTCGTAACTGTCGGTACGTCCTCCGAAGAAATCACGAAGCGACGCGCCAAAGTCCTTCAGGAAATTCAT
>CADCBB010000064.1 GCA_902799555.1 uncultured Bacteroidales bacterium | reverse complement strand
CAATTAAACCTTTTACACTTCTATACACGCTTCTATACACATTGCTTACACATGCGCTATGTGCAATGCACATATACGCAAAGCAATTCGGGCGGCAAAATTACAAAAAAAATCCCATATATGCAAATATATATGGGAAATTATGCAAAAATTGCTATTTTTTACTCCAAAAGCGATGCTTATTCCGTATAACGACGGTTGATTTCGTCCCAATTGATGATCTGCCAGAGGGCTTGCAAATGCGCCGCACGACGGTTGCGATAGTCGATGTAATACGCGTGCTCCCAGACATCCATCGTCAAAAGCGGTTTGAGACCTTTGGTGACCGGATTGCCGGCATTGGGTTCCTGGGTGATGACGAGTTTGCCATCCTTGTCCGCTGCCAGCCAAACCCAACCTGAACCGAAGAGCGTGGTGCCTTTCTGCTCAAACTCCGCTTTGAAGGCTTCGAACGAACCGAAATCACGGGCGATGGCCTTGATTATAGGTAATTGGTCATTGGTGATTGGTGATTGCTCTTTGTCATAGGGTTTGAACTGGGTGAAGTACAGGTTGTGGTTCAAAATCTGTCCGGCATTATTGAAGATAGCGCCTTGGGATTTAGCGACAATCTCCTCCAACGGCATGGCCTCGAACTCCGTGCCGGCAACGAGTTTATTGAGGTTATCAACATAGGTCTGCAAGTGCTTACCGTGGTGATATTCAATCGTTTCCTGACTGATCACCGGCTCCAGCGCGTTTGCCGAATACGGCAGAGTAATCAACGAAAATAATAGTGCCATCATTTTTATATTGTAATTATAGTTTAAACAAAAAAATTATACAGAAAAAAAATCGAAAACAGAGCTTCTATCAATGGAGAAAATAACAAAAAGGCTCTATAGTATCTGTGCGGTGTGATTCTTGGTGTCGACTTTCTCGATGATACGTTCGAGGAGGCCTTCGGCATTGAAGATGAAGGTCTTACGAAGCGTACCCATGCTAACCTTACCATACAGTTTCTTCTCACCCCAGGCGCCGAAGGCTTGCAGCATCTCGGTCGAAGGATCGCTCAACAGCGGGAAAGGCAGGTTGTATTTCTCTTTGAACTTGACATGCGAGGCTTGGCTGTCTTTGCTCACGCCAAAGACCTGATAACCTTGCGCGAGGAAAGCATGGTAGTTATCGCGGATATTACATGCCTCGGCCGTGCAACCCGGAGTGGAGTCCTTCGGATAGAAATAAATGACTGTCTTTTTGCCGATCAGGTCGTTGTTAGTGACCATTTTGCCGGTCTCGTCGGCGGCGCTAAATGCCGGCATCTTGTCTCCAATTTGTAGCATAATATTAGATTTGTTTTAACATAGCTTGGCAGCCGGCGAGGATGTCGTCGTAGGCCTTCGTAAAGTCTCCCGTGTACCAGGGATCGGAGACATCGGGGACATTTTCGATATTGGTGATTTGTGATTGGTCATTGGTCATTGTCCATGCCATCATCAGCGAGACTTTGTGGTCAGAGTCATCGCCGATGATGTATTGGAGCCAGCGCAGATTGCTCTGATCCATACAGACGATATAGTCGTAATAGACATAGTCTGCACGGGTCATCTGCCTCGCCGCACGGTGGGAGAACGGCACATTCTTGGCCGCGAGCATTCGCTTAGCCGGAGGATAGATGTCGTTACCTATCTCCTCCGTGGACACGGCTGCAGACGCGATCTCGAACTCATCTGCACGACCTGCCCGGGCCACCAAGTGCTTCATGATAAACTCAGCCATCGGTGACCGGCAGATATTGCCGTGGCATATGAAAAGGATCTTCGTCAAATACTTAGTAGTTCTTAGCCACAGGGGCACGATTTATTTTCAATAATTCTCCGCGAGGAGTTGGAAATAGGACTGTGCGTGGTGGCAGACGGGGCACTCTTCGGGAGCGGATTTGCCGACTACTATATGTCCGCAGTTGGAGCACTGCCAGATGCAGTCGCCGTCACGCGAGAAGACAACCTTATCCTCGATGTTCTTGAGCAGTTTGCGATAACGCTCTTCGTGATGTTTCTCGATAGCACCTACCTGCTCGAATTTCTCTGCAATCTCGTCAAAACCCTCGGCACGAGCCTCCGCAGCCATGCGTGCATACATGTCCGTCCACTCGGCATTCTCACCTGCAGCAGCGTCTGCGAGGTTAGCTGTGGTGTCGCTGATCTTGCCTCCGTTCAGGTATTTATACCAGAGTTCTGCATGCTCTTTCTCGTTGGCTGCAGTCTCCTCGAAGATCTTGCTAATCTGCACAAAACCATCCTTTTTCGCCTTCGACGCAAAGAAGGTGTATTTGTTACGAGCCATCGATTCACCGGCAAAAGCCTCCATGAGGTTGCGTTCAGTTTTTGTTCCTTTTAAGTCTTTCATAATCGTAGTGAGTTTAATGGGTTAATACTTATCGGCTGCAAAGGTACAATATTTTTTTGACATATGCAAGATTTTGATATATTTTATCAAAATAATCGTGCCCTTGCGGCTAAGACGTTTATTTTAGCATTTCTGCTATTTTCTCCAGATAAAGTTGGTCCGTTTCGTCGAAGGTGTTGAAGTCCTTGCTGTCGATGTCCAGAACAGCAACGACTTGTCCGTCATGAAGAATGGGAACAACTATCTCGCTGTTGGAGGCTGAGGAACAAGCGATATGTCCGGGGAACTTATGAACATTGGGCACGATGACGGTTTCAGCACGTTGCCAAGCCGTGCCACAGACACCTTTACCATAAGGAATACGCGTGCACGCGACAGGACCTTGGAACGGACCCAGCACGAGTTGTTGCCCTTCCACGCGATAGAACCCCGTCCACCAGAAGCCAAAGGCTTCGTGTAAAGCAGCAGCCACGTTCGCCATATTGGCAATCGGGTCTGATTCTCCGGAGATTAGTGATTCAATCTGCGGAAGCAAGGATTGGTATGTTTCGATTTTGTTCATTTCCATACGATTAGATTTGTTGTAACATTCCTTGACAACCTTCGAAGATATCGTCATAGGCTTTGGTGAAGTCCCCGGTGTACCACGGATCTGCAACGTCCCTACTCTTCCCTGCCCA
>CADCBB010000063.1 GCA_902799555.1 uncultured Bacteroidales bacterium | reverse complement strand
GGGCGGGCAGTCATGAATTTAAGCGTGTCCTTGATACCAATGATGGGCAACATCAACAGTTCCGGACGGTACTTGTGAGCGGCTTCCTGATAGGCAGCCAAATCAAATTGAAGTTTTCCTGGCATAGTTAGAATGGTTTAGGATTAATGACTTAGGTTAGACCAAATCGTAGAGTTTCTGCGCAGCGTTGAGACGAGCACAGAAATCATCCATCGGCGTTGACTCCTGCACCTTGCCGTCGTTAACCGGATGGGTGGTAGAATCGCCCGGCTGTTTGTTCAGCTCCTCGATTTGGGCTTTGAGGGTTTGGATCTCCTGATCCTTGGCTTGGATGGCCTCGTTGTGCGATGCCGTGAGCTGGGTTTCTTTGTCAGCAGCTGCTTTGAGCGCTGCTTCGATTTGTCCCAACTGCTCCTCATTCATCTCGAACTTGCCATCTTTGAGTTCGGCAGCTGCCTCCGCCATCAGCAGAACGGCAGCCAATAATGGGAATTTCTTCATGGTTATAGTTGGTTTGGGTTGGTTAGCATCGGCTTTGGCTTCCGGCTCTTTGCGCTTACCGGATTTGAAGAAATCCGTTAACGCGGCAAGCAACTTCTGGAACTGCGAACTGGCTTGCACCGGCACATTGGGAATGGGCATACCGACAGCGGCCATTGCAGACGCAACAGCATCGGTAAGGACAGGCGCTTCATCCTCATCATCGTTGGTGACGGCATCCACGAAGCCCCATTGTTTGGCTTCCTCGGCATTGAGCCAGCCGCCGACCTTCATCAGATCGAGCAGTTCCTCTTTCTTCTTGCCGCAACGGTTGGCATAGAGCGACGCGACATTGACATCAATCTTCTCCAAATCCGTTTTGAGCTGAGACAGATCCTTGATTTGCTCGGCGAGTTGATCCGCATTGAGCGACGCCCACTGGAAGAACTCCGCAGAACATTTGTGAACGAGGTACATGGCGCTTGCGTCCATGGTAATCTCTTTGGCTCCCATGGAAGCGATAGTGGCCGCAGACGCATTCATCCCGACGAAGTGGACATGCACATCGCCGTGATTACGGAAAGCGGAAGCGATAGTTAAAGCGGTAGCGACAGAGCCACCGAGAGAATCAATGAGAACGTCGACCCGTTTACCTTTGTTGGCATCGAGGACGTTCTGCACGTGGCGGCTGTCGAAGTCATAACCTCCGACAAAGCCGCGCAGGTGGAGATGGTAGTTTTTCATAGCACGGTTCAGGTTTGTGCTGCAAAAGTACTACCATTCGCGCATATGCGAAAAGACCTATATTATCATGCGCATGAGCAGGGAATCATGGCTCTCGGGCCTTTATGCGAGATTGTATAGACTGTGGTGGATGACTCTCCATCCGGCATACCCATGCCCTGATTGGATTCAATGAAGGGCCAGGGTTGCTCTCTCTGCCCGATGAGATAACTGCGGTTATTGACATCGGTGACGATGAATGCCAAGGGAATATGCTCCGGAAGAGATAGCAGGGATTCAAACGTGAGCTCGACGGACTCGTTAGAGGCTCCGTGCTCATTATTGCGCGTACAGGCGCAAGTGGATTCCCCGGTGAAGGGGATTTCCGTTTGCTGCTGCGTGATCCAGACGGGAGCACCCGAAAGAGCGTGCGCCTGAAGATCAGAAGCCAGCTCTTTGGCGTTGATATAGGACAGGCGTTTTATGCCCGGAAGTGAAAAATAATTTGCCATGGAGTAAATCGGAATAAGGTGGAACACATCGGAATAAATAGGAAACAATATCAAAAAAGTTCCCGATATTTATAGCGAATTTTTAACTTTTTTTGGATTTGACTGTTTTCCGGTAGGCATCACGCCTGCGCTGATAGATTTTGAGCAAGGTGCGGAAGTTCGTGTCATCGTCCTCGATACAATGATCTTCCATCCACGCCTGGACGAGAAGGTCGATCCTCGTTTTGGGAGTGATACGCCTTGCCTCATGGATATCATCAAACAGTTCCACCTGAAAACGGTTCCGGATGGTATCGGCCAGATGCTCCAATCCGATACGGGGCACAAAGTTGTAGTATTCCACCGGCTTATAAGGGAAGGATGGAATGACGATAGCAATCGTAGCGCCCTCCGGAACGGGAGCGGGCTTGTCCGTCGGTTGCTTCTGAAGATGTGCCTGGATCACTCCGGACTCCTGCGAGTTGCGCACGGGTACGACGGGCGTCGGGAAACGGTAAATCTCACGCGGGCATGTCTTATTGTCCCGGTTGTGTACTTGGTTGCACTCATGGGCATACCATTGCGCCAGATACGGCGGCAAGCATAGATAAATAAGGTACTGGTTCATACATAGTTAAAGTTTAGGTCCAAAAACGGCTGCAAAGGTACAAAAAAAATCCGAATTGCGCAAGAATAATTACATAAATTCGCGCAAAAGCAGGCAAAATTTCAGTAATTATAATTACTTTCTGCGAATATGGGAGTAAAAAACAGCCGCCGACTCTCCCGAGCAGGCGGTCTGGAAATAGATTATGACAAACAAGAAAACAAAATTATCCCGCGTCCTTTTGACGAAGACGGTGCAAAAGTACTACATTATCCGGAGTCAGGAAAAGACCTGCAGCAGGATCCGCAGGTCTTAGTCCATGAGAAAAGCGGGTTGCCCCGCCTTGCTCAATTCCGGAAGATATGCCCATCGACCTCCGTGTAATCGCCTGCCGTATCGAGGTTGCGCCATACTGCGGTGTAATCTATGCAGCATTGCAGCCACGCGGGGAGGTTCTTGAAATAGCCGCATTCCTCGCAAAGGTGCTCCGCAAAATCTTCGGGGCTTTCGTAGCTGCCCTCGTAGCGCTCATGGAAATCATCGAGCGTGCCATCATCCCAATACGTGAGGTATGCCTCGTAAGCCTCGCGCTGAAGCTCGCCCAATGCGGCATACTCTTTGATTTTATCGAAAGTGGCTTCGCCCATGCAGCCTTCGCAATACCACTGCTCGGGGTAGTGCTCGTAATCTTGGAACATGAGTTCCGGCTCTGACTCGTTGGCGTGCAAGCGGTAGCAAAACTCCATAAAATCGTGGTAGTTCTCAAAGGTGGACAAATCAATCCACATGCCGTAGAGACTGCCGTTGTTGTACTTGGCATAGGTGCCACAATA
>CADCBB010000062.1 GCA_902799555.1 uncultured Bacteroidales bacterium | reverse complement strand
ATCAACATCGTATCTCTTTGAGTGTTACATCTGGCTTGTAAACACTATCGCACGCGGACCAATCACCCGCGCCGCTATAGATGATAAGTGGGCGCGTGCATCCGTGAATGACTACAAGACGGATTCTATTCCGGAATGTACCTTCCATCGCTGGCGCAATAATGTTGAACTGCTCTTCGATGTCACCATCAAATGCAATACGCACGGTGAGTACTACATCGAGGATGGGAACAACTTGCATAGCGACGATTGGCGCAATCGCATGTTCCAGCTCTTTGCCATGAACTCGCTCATCAAAGACAGTAAGGAACTGCGTCACCGCATTTTGCATGAACATGTTCCTTCCGGCGATAAGTTCCTCACTACTGTTGTAGAAGCCATGCGCGATAGCTGCGTCTTGGAAATGACTTACCAAGGCTACGCTAAAACAGTGCCTTCTACTTTTAAGGTTGAGCCATATTGTCTCAAGATGTTCAAGCAGCGTTGGTATATGTTGGCGCATTCCGTAGGAAGAGATAAGACGCTCATCTATTCCCTCGATCGCGTTCATGCCTTGGAGCCTACCACACAGAAATACCAACTGCCGAAGGACTTTGATGCCGAGTTCTATTTTCGAAATGTGTATGGAGTGAGCGGCATGGAAGATCAGCCGCAAGAGGTTGAAATCAAGATAGAGGCATACCAAGCTAATTTTTTGCGCTCGTTGCCCTTGCACCCTTCACAAACTGAGATTGAGCGCCAAGAGCAATACTCTATCTTCAGATATAACCTTGTTCCTGAATTTGAGTTCAAGCAGGAACTGCGCAAGCACGGCTCTGTTTTGGAGGTGCTTAAACCGCAATGGTTGCGGGACGAGTTCCGCAAAGATCTAGAGTATCAACTTTCAAAATATCAAGACTAATGGAAGCAACAATCGAAAATAAAGTTGCGGATATTTTGCAACGAATGGAACGCTACCAGACGAGCGATCCGACCGAAAAAGAGCTACGCTCGTTTAGCAAGGAATTACTGTCTGTTCACCGCGCCTTGGATAAGATAGATACCGACCTTCGCAAAGGCTACTGGTATTATAACCAATTCTATGCCCGTTGGTCTAATGCGCACGAAAATGAACGGCAGGAACGCGTCGAGAAATGGCACGCAAGCCGTCAGTTGGATATATTTATGGACTAAAAAAATAGAATATATGGAAACAACTAATCAACAATTAGGATTTATTAGAAGTGAAAATGACATGACAGGTCTTTTTAGGGATTGGTATGAGCAAATAAAACATGAGAATGGGGAGGATGATATAAGTTTTGTTTGTGATGGCGTTATGTACAAACGTGGAAAAGATGAGTTAACAACAGAAAAGGATTGGAAAGAAAGTACAAAGAGAATAGCCTTTTTGCTGAAGGACCAAAATCAAGATGGTTTTTCTTGGGTGGATGATACGCGAAAATGGCTTGTATGCCGGGATGATAATTGGAATGTAGAAAGCAAGTTCCTGCGAAATATTGCTAATGCTTTATGGGGTATAAAGGTTTCATCTCCACAATACCTTCCCGACCCAAAATCAGTAAAGCAATATCATGAGGACATCACTGAATGTTTTAGATCTACTCCATTTGCTTTTGTTGAATGTAAGAAACAAGGGGGAGTAAGTAAACTTTCAAATAAAGCACTGAAAACATATCTTGGCAAAGATGAATACAAAGACTTGCTATATCGAGAATTTGATATTTTAGATGCTAACATTTTTGTATGCACAAACCCTCTCATATATGAGTTCGTGCAAGATTATCTTACTAAACGTAAGTGTCCAGGTACTCAAATGACTCGCGTTAACTCCGCTTTGGAGAAAGAAAAGTTAGAAGCAAGCGTAACTCTTCATCTACCATCGAAGTCAATTGTTCTATGTAGTTACCATCCCAGTGCAATTATGTCCTATGAGAATTTTTATAAAGGCGTGGTGACCCACTATCAAGCTTTCGTTCAGTCCCCCTATTACGACGAATTTTTCAACTAAAATTAAAATAATTTTCTTACTTTCATCTTGCGAAAGCATAATGTAGTAATTTTGCAGCGTGATTCGAAAAACGAGTCACGCTGTAACTTTATTAACTGCTAAATTACTACATTATGGAATCACTTTGTGTTGCGGTTGATCCGTACTTGCCGGAAGGTAATACGCATTTTTTTCGTCCAAGCGACAAGTTTTATTTTGAACTAGACTTATGGGAAACTGATTTTGAAGATCCAGAGGAAACAGCCCTCAAAATCGACGACCTCCGCTTTGCGCTCGAACGTGGCTTCGACTTGAAAAAGCACGTTATGGACTACATGAACTCACTTCCGCTTGTTCCCGGATATCAAGAACCCATACGCTCTGCTTTTAGGCGCTACATCAAGTTCATGCGTACAGGTATCGGTAAGTCCGAACGAGGCTATAGGGATATGATGGTAGACGCCCTTGGCACAGATGAAATGGTAGAACTTTTCTGTAAAGAGGTACTAACTTATAATAGTCGATAAGTATGATACACTATCATGACTACAATCTACAGTTGATTGAACGGGAAATCCGTCATTGTTATATTCGAGAGAACTATAAGCAAGTGGAATGCTTGCTCCGGGTACGCAAGGAAATGCTGAATGAACAGGCTATGTCCCATCAAGAAGAATTGCTTCCCGATATTATTGCATTCAATGAAGCTTTACGCGATGCTTTGAAAGTGATGTACGACAGAGCACTAAGTTTGTATCAACAAGTCTCTGCCATACAACCGAACATCCAATTAGAAGCAAAGTGCTTTCTCGATTACAACTATCCCAAAACACATCCATACCAAGCGGATTACCGTGAAGATTTATGGGAAGCACTCAGTAATTCCGGAAATCGGTATTATGAGACCCATGGAACTGCGTATTTAGTATTTAATAAGGGTAATTGTGGATCTTTTGACTCATTTATCGGAATGGTAGATGGAATCACTAATTGGAATGAGCATTTTGACCCTCTGCTCACAAAGGATTTACATCTTATTGAACCTTTCCACTCACTTTTTGAACACATGAATTTTGCTCTGACTGATTTTATCTTTGTTCGTGAATTCAATTGGGATTTTTCTATAACAAATGATGATACATTCTTGTACAAAGCATAAATTTTGAAAGTACTGCTGACTCGTGACGAGTCGGCGGTATTCTTTTATATTTACCTACGGTCTGCCGTTTTTTCTGTCACGTTTGTTCGCCCTGACCAAGCAGCTGCGCCCTTCACTCTACCTGCCGGTGGCTGCAACTACCTCCGGTGGAAGACTACAGCCCTTTGCTGTACCGGCTGCACATACACCCTGCGAGCGTCCGGCTTGACTACCACAGAACCAGACCCATTTTCTTTTTCTTTTTGCTTGTCATTTGAGGGCTTGATTTTCGCCCTCGATACCGCAATTGTCTGCTATGCCAAGTATATGTTTCTTACGAATACATTTGTCCGCAGCAGATCCGCGTTTATCTGATACAATCCTTTCCGGTGCAAAGTTAGTTACCGCTACGTTGATTTGAAAGGTCGGAGCACGTTTCGCCGCTACTTTGGGCGCTAAAAAAATCTCCACACATTATTC
>CADCBB010000061.1 GCA_902799555.1 uncultured Bacteroidales bacterium | reverse complement strand
GAATCACCCCTTGCCTGATGTTATCGTGGCGCATAACGACCTTATGGCTATCGGGGCTGCCGAGGCAGCGGGGGGTGTTCCTATCATGGGCGTGGACGGCATTCATCCGGGCTTGCAGGCTATCGTAGATGGTAAAATAGAATGTTCCGCGACGTACTCTTCCCGCGGCGATATGATAATCGATGCAGCCGCGCGCATACTACATGAAGAACCATACGTGCGCGATACGGTCTTGGAGACGGCACTGGTAGATATCACAGCAGCGAAACCTATGCTCAAGCAGGACGAAGCTATCACGCGTGATTTAGAGACATTCCACGTGATGCAAGTGAGACTGGATAATAAATGGCGTCTTCTGCAATTGGATCGGAATATCTTAGCATGCTGCGTATGTTTCTTTTTCCTGCTCTTTGTCGTATCACTATCCTTCATCCTCTTCAATCAGCAGAAAATGCAAAAAGAGATCCGTCGGGATATCCTTCCCCAGTTGGAAGAGGTGCAGGAGGCTATCCAACTCAGCAAGAAAGATGAGGCCTTTGCTGAGAGGCTGCGTCAAGTGGTGGATGATTATCTGACAGATCCGAATCTGACCGTAGAGTTCTTAGGTAGTAAACTGCAACTAAGCCGCACGCAGCTCTTTCGTCGTGTGAAAGCGGTAGCAGGGAAAGGGCCGTTGGATTATATCCGTGAACGGAGACTGGCACGAGCTGACGAATTGCTCCGCACGGCCGATATGACCATCCAGCAAGTAGCCTTAGAACTATGCTTCTCCAGCCCGGGCTATTTCACAAAATGCTATAAGGAATACTTCGGACACCTGCCCAGTGCGCGCTAAAATGAAACATTTATAAATACTAATTTTGTTGCAAAATATATTACATTTGTTGCACTGAAACATTCGTAGTATATTTTGCAACATTATTATTTGCGCATGTGTATAAATAGATGTACTTTTGCGGCGGAATTGAGTTTTACTCAGTTTCGTCGCTTGACTTTTTTATTAAAATTTTAATATATCATGAATTCAAAAAGTGTAATTTTAGCCTTTCTTTGGATGCTATGCTTCACGGCATTCGCTCAAGCGCAAGTGACTGCGACGGGTGTTGTGGTGGATGCAGCTACGGGTGAGCCGATTATTGGAGCGTCTGTACTGGAGGAAGGTACTACCAACGGAACAATTACCGATTTTGATGGTAATTTTACGCTCTCGGTGGCAAATGACGCCATGGTAGTGATTTCGTATGTGGGTTATAAGACCCAGCAGTTATTCCCCAAAGCGGATATGAAAGTCTCCCTTGCGGAGGACAGCGAGGTGCTGGAGGAAGTGGTAGTAACCGGTTATACGACGCAGCGTAAAGCCGACCTGACCGGTGCTGTTACTGCTATCTCGGCTAAGGATTTAGAGAAACAGCAGGAGAACAACCCGATGAAAGCCCTGCAGGGAAAAGTGCCGGGTATGAACATCTCCGCCGACGGTAACCCCTCCGGTGCCGCTACGGTACGTATCCGTGGTATCGGTACGCTCAACGACAACGACCCGCTCTATATCATCGACGGCGTGCCTACCAAATCCGGCATGCACGAGCTGAACCCGAACGACATCGAGTCCATTCAGGTGTTGAAGGATGCCGCTTCGGCTTCTATCTACGGATCGCGTGCCGCCAACGGCGTGATCATCATCACCACCAAACGCGGTGCAGAGGGTAAGATACGCGTTGATCTGGACGCTTCGGTATCCGCTCAGACCTATGTGAACAAGATGAAGGTTCTGAACACTACCGAGTTCGGTCAGGTCATGTGGCAGGGATATGTCAACGACCGCGAGAACCCGAACACCAACGCGTTAGGTTATCACTACGATTGGGGATATGACGCCAATGGTAATCCAGTCCTGAATAGTATGTCCATGTACAAATATCTGGACGAAGCCGGCACTGTACCGGCAGCGAATACCAACTGGTTTGACGAGACTACGCGCACAGGCGTGATACAGAATTATAATGTATCCGTCTCGCACGGCGGTCAGAAAGGTAGCTCTTTCTTCTCGTTAGGCTACTATCAGAACAACGGTGTCATCAAGACTTCGGATTTTAACCGTTTCTCGGCGCGTATCAATAGCGACTATAAGATTCTCAAGGACTATGTGACGATTGGCGAGAACTTTACGATAAACCGCACCTCCGAGGTCGCGGCTCCCGGCGGCTTCCTCCAGAACGTGCTGCAATTCAACCCCTCGCTGCCTATATACACTACGGAGGGTGAGTTTGCAGGTCCGGTAGGCGGTTACCCTGATCGTGAGAACCCGGTAGCACGTCTGCAGCGCAACAAAGACAACCGATATACCTATTGGCGTATCTTCGGTAACGCGTTCATCAATATCAATCCCTACAAGGGCTTGAATATCCGCACCACGGCGGGTATTGACTATGCCCAGAAGAAACAACGTATCTTTACTTATCCCATCACGGAAGGTACAATGGCGAACGACAAGAACGCCGTAGAGGCAAAGCAGGAGCATTGGCTCAAATGGATGTGGAACGCCATCATCACCTATAACCTGGATATCAACAAACACCGCGCAGACTTCCTGCTCGGTACCGAGTTGAACCGCGAGATTGATGAGTATTTCTCCGGCTACAAAGAGGGTTTCCTGTTGCTCAATACCAATTACATGTGGCCGGATGCGGGTGTTGGTCAGGCGCAGGCATATGGTAGCGGAGGCGGTTATTCGCTAATATCCTTCTTCGGTAAAGCTAACTATACCTACGATAACCGTTATCTGGTTTCGTTCACTGCCCGTTATGACGGATCGAGCCGTTTCGGTAAAAACAACCGCTTCGCCTTCTTCCCCTCTGTATCAGCCGGCTGGCGTATCAGCCAGGAGAAGTTCATGCGTAACACCGCCTCATGGCTGGACGATCTGAAGATCCGTGCTTCGTGGGGTCAGACCGGTAACCAGGATATATCCCCTACAGCCCGTTATTTCATCTATGTGAGCAACTACGGTATCAACGAGTCCGGCGGACAGAGCTATGGTACCTCGTACGACATCGAAGGTACGAACGGCGGCCATACCCTTCAGTCCGGTTTCAAGCGTAACCAGATCGGTAATGATGATATCAAATGGGAGACAACCACTCAGACCAACGTAGGTCTTGATTTCTCTTTTTTCAAGCAGACTTTCTACGGTACTTTCGACTGGTTCTACAAGCAGACAAACGATATCCTCGTTCTCATGGATGGTATCAGTACGATGGGTGAAGGCGGCTCAAAATGGATCAACGCCGGCGCGATGGATAATATGGGTGTGGAGTTGACGCTCGGCTACCGCAACCAGACCAAGGGCGGCTTCAAGTATGACATCACCGCCAACCTCTCGCATTACAAGAACACCGTGACCAAACTGCCGGAGACGGTAGCGGCCCGTGGCACCTTCGGCGGTAACGGCGTGAAGTCCGTAGTCGGCCATGCCATGGGATCGCAGGTGGGCTATGTAGCCGACGGTATCTTCAAGAGTCAGGAGGAGATAGACAACCATGCTATCCAAGAGGGTGCCGGACTGGGGCGTATCCGATACAAAGACCTCAATGGTGACGGTAAGATCACCGAGGCGGATCAGGACTGGATATACTCTCCTGTACCCGCGGTGATGTTCGGCGCGAACTTCTATTTCGAGTACAAAGGATTTGACCTGACCCTTTTCTTCCAAGGTGTCGGAGGCGTACAGGTGATCACGGATCTCAAGAAAGAGACGGATAT
>CADCBB010000060.1 GCA_902799555.1 uncultured Bacteroidales bacterium | reverse complement strand
CTGGTATCGACTCTGTATCCGGCGCATTGAGCAAACCTGGCAAGAACGGCCAGCACCGTTGCGCAAAGATGTTGCTCGGTACCCACCGCGTAGCGGAGACGGAGAACCCCAACTGCAACCGCGTGTATCTGCGTAAAAAAGTAACCCGCTCGACTCCGGTGACGACCAAGGAGATGCGTCTCCGCGTACGCTTCGCCGCTGTCGCAGCAGCAGTCGCTGCTACGCGGTGGGTGCCGAGCAACATCTTTGCGCAACGGTGCTGGCCGTTCTTGCCAGGTTTGCTCAATGCGCCGGATACAGAGTCGATACCAGCGCTCCATTCAACTTTTGCCATAGGTCAAATTAGATTTAAGGGTTAAACAATAAGGTTAACTGTTGTGATGAGGATCAATCTCCGGGATGAGCCTCATCGTAGGCGGCGGCTTCCAAAGACCAGAGGTATGACCGCATGGTCTTCTTTCCGTTAGCGAGATCCTTCTGCGCCTTGAAAGCTGCGTTGTCGGCGGCTTGTTTGGTCGTATCGTGGATTCGCTGTTCCACCGCTGCTGCCACAGCCTTGAAGCGATTGCGTACAACGATTTCCTCTTGGGTCACAGGCGTTGAGCGAGTGATGGAATTGAGGTCGCGGATGTAAACGCGAGAGCAATCAGGCGAGGTGGTTGGTGCTTTACGGTGGGTAGCCAACACCATCTTTTGGTCTGCCGCGTGCGGAGACTTCTTGTCGATCTTGTTCAGAGCGCCAGAGACGGTCTCAAACATCGGGGCATAGGTTGCTTTTGCCATTTCGCGCGAGCTATCCTCGTACATGTACCAAAACTCCGTTTTAGTAGGGAGTACTCGGATGCTCTCGCTCTCCGATCCGCAAACAGCCTTCGGCTTCGGTTTACGTCTCGGTTTCTGGAGAGCCCCTCTAAGCCAGTTGAGAGGGAATAAGGTTAAACAATTGGGTTAGTGCTTCTTGTGCTTCTCGATGTGGTAGAAGCCAAGGGTGAGGATCTTGATAATGATCTCAAGGAGGACTTTGGTCCAAGATTGTTCTTCAGATTCTTGTTTCATTTTCGATAGTAGTTAATGTTGTTACAGATCTCGAGGCGGGTCTCGTCTGAGGCAGTTTGTTCTGCGAGCCAGCGAGCGGTGAGGGATTGCTCCATGCTGGCGGAGATAAGGATACAGCCTTTACTGTGCTCAGGTAGAGAGCCGCGGTGGAATCGTATGCCGGAACGTCCGGGGACTTGGGATAAGAGGGGCAAGAGCCTCTTAAACTTGGGCGATTGGGTGACTTGAACTTTGTAGATCAAGGCGGGGACGAGGTAGTCGGCGTTTTCGAGGGTGTCGCAGATGAAGTGCAGACGTTCTACAAGGAGGCCGGTACGCTTGTTGATGTAGTGCGAGGTGCGATACAATTTGCCGTGGACAGCTTTGTCGTCAGGCATGGCACGAATTAACTTATAGTACATAAAGTCATTTACGATTTAATCATTTACCATTTACGATTTATTTAGCCATTGAGTCATTGGGTCATTTATTGCTTGCGCTTGTAAACGTAGTCGATGCCGAAGAGTGCACCAGCGAAGGTGGCTGTTTCTCCGAAGGCTACAAGGAGAGAGGAGTGGATCTCGCCTTGCGGGTCGATAAAGACGCCGCAGAAGAGTAAGATGAGTCCGCCGATGGAAAGAACTGTGGCGGTGATGAGTTGCAGGTGATCTGATTGCATAGTCGTGTAAATTTTTAAAATCTGGTGCAAATATGCCCACATTTTTGGCGGTTTTGCAAATTTTTTACCAAAAAGTTTTCCAACTCGTTACCAAGCGTACTTCAGGAAGGCTTCTATATTGTTGTCCGAGACGGGTTGCCCGTGGATTTCTTCGAAGCGCTCCATGAGGGTAAGCAGATGCTTGATGGGGATGATTTGTCCGGCTCGATGGTTGAGCCGGTCGTGGATTTCTTGCGTGGTCATGATGATATACGATTTGACGATTTACGATTTACTATTTCTAAATTGAGTTTGGTCGTTATCTGACGAAGATGGACCGGGATTGCCTCGGGATTGCATCGGCCCTGAACCGGCTTGTAGAAGGCGAAGATTTTTCCGTTTCGTGTTCTAAAGATGAAGTTCCCTAATCGTCCTCTCAATGCACGAAGATTGCCATCCTTTGATTTGAGTTGGAAGGCGGTCGGACTATACTTCGGCATAGGCTTTGAGTTTATTAAGGACAGACTTCGGATTATCGTTGGGAGTTAACTGCGCGTATGCTTCGATGTCCGCGATGATAAACTCCGCTGTGGGTGCCATACCTCGTTCGGTACATTGCTGATAGCGCTTTTTGACAACCTGATAAGCAAGACTCTTGATTTTAGGTGCGCCGCCAAGATGATACTTGGATACCAGCATAGAGCTGACGGATGAACAGAATCCGAAGGTACGCCGCTGAGCTACCTCTTTGGCAGAGGGTTTAGTGCGACGTGGTTTGTCTTCGCGGATGTAGATCTTTTGTTTGCCGTTGCGAACACAAGCAATGACGCGTTTGGTGATGACACCTTTGGAGGTGACGATAGTTGATTTCGAGAGTGTGCCGGAGACCTTTTCAATACCGGCGGGAAATAAACAATTTGCCATAATGATTTAGTTTTTTAGATCTGCCATGTATAGGCGGATGGGTTAATATAATTGTCGGATATAATCCGACGGGAATGGACGGAGGTTTATCCGTTTCTGACGTAGATGACTTTTTGTCCGGTCGGGTTCGCCATCTGCCAACCGTCACGGGGTTCGGTAGTGTGATAGCGGGCATAGTAGTCCGCATAAGAGAGGGACTGTTGGCGTGGAGGACGAGCATTCTCTTCCAAGGCACGGAGCGGATCGTAATGGACGAACTTGCCTTGCTCCAGTTTGGAGCGAATGGCGTTATAGATGCGTTGTTGCATTTCAGGCGGATAGGTTGCCCATAGTGCGGCACATTCCGTTTCCCGTTTGGCGCTCGAGCCGTGCTGGCGGAGCAGCACCCATAGTTGTTGAAAATCATTCATAATTTTTTTATTGGTGTTACAAAAAGGTGTTACATATGGTGCTACGTGTACGCGCAGTACGTAACACCCTTTAACATTTTAAATTTTCTTTTTTGCTTCTTTTTTCTTTTGCGAGAAAACAATCTGCTACGCCTATCTTTCGAAAGGCGGTGCAAAATTACAGCTTTCTGCCCTAACGGTAGGACGTTAGGACACGATAGGTGACACAGGGTGGCACTATTACGCAATACGTTACGATACGTCTATATCGAAGGTCTCGCAGATGAAACGAACGGCGATAGGCGGGAGGACGTGTGCCGTATCTTTGACGTGCATACGTCTGAGGTCTTGCCGAATGGGTTGGAGCCATGCGGAGAAAGTTTTCCGGGATACTCCGGCGGCGTCTGCGAGTTGGGATTTAGTCATTGATTTGTATGTCATTGTTGCTTGTTTTTTTGTGTCGGCAACTAGCCGACGTAATACAAAGAAGAATAATTACCGTCAACTAGACGGCGTAATACGAAGAAGAACAAGCAATAGGAGGCGGACGAATACATGGCATAAATAAGGCGGCTACCACGAATGGCAGCCACCTTATTTATCGTTTGGTATTATGCGTGCCTTTATGGCACTATAAAATTCAATTATTAAACGGAGAATGTCCTTTCCTGGAGAGAGATAGTCGTTGCTGGATAATTCAGAA
The DNA here is from genome assembly GCA_902799555.1 of uncultured Bacteroidales bacterium. Classification (GTDB taxonomy): domain Bacteria; phylum Bacteroidota; class Bacteroidia; order Bacteroidales; family Paludibacteraceae; genus Colicola. The sequence goes on along the minus strand of CADCBB010000060.1, from coordinate 866 downwards.
TGAAGAAAAGCATCATCCAATAACTGAATAAACAGATTTTGTGCTGATTTCTTTTCTAATTCAAATTTATTATCTGCTGACACTTTCAATCTTCTTGAGAGATAAGCATGTTCCCTCGCGAATTGAATTATCCTTTCTTTATCAACCACATTTAAAATTAAGGCATTCGTTGTTACCTTGATTAACTTTCTAGCAAATGAAATGTCACTTTCTGCTCTCTCCCGTAGTTTAGCAATATCCTCGACCAAATCCACTGCAGCAATCTGCTGTAGGGAATTGCGGGCAGAACGCTGCACGATATCTTTGAAGTCATTAAATTTCTCCAAGATGGATATATTGTAGATCAAAGACGTGTCATCTAAGAGGAAGAAATCTATTTTTCCATCAATTCTGAAAATATCATCTTTTATAATATCTATTTGTTCTGCATCTTTAAAGATGAACAAGTTTCGCCCTTGTTTCAAAAGATTGACGGAAAAGGTTTTACGATAGATAATGATATGATTTCCTTCCACTCCATAACTGGCAATCCAGGCATCCACATCCTCAAATGTGTCGGTGTTAAAATCAAAGATGCGGTTGTTGTCCGCGGTAAAGTAGCCATCATTGAACAAGTTAGCATCCACCTCTTTCATCAACGAAATCGGACGGAGTTCTTCGTCTAAATCATATTGATAGATTACATTTTTTCTATCCTCAGCTCCTGATAGATTTAACACCGCGAAGGTGGGTTCATCCATCATTTGTCGAAGTTGAATCAGATTATCGCGCAGGACTTCTTTTATAGGATCAAATGCATCATAGCGGACATTTGCTTTCTTCAATATATATTCATCTTGTTGATGTAGGATGAAATACAAGTTCAT
>CADCBB010000059.1 GCA_902799555.1 uncultured Bacteroidales bacterium | reverse complement strand
GAGGGACGTCTGTCGTCGTACTATGTTGAGAATGGTTCGTTCCTGAAGCTGCGTACCATCCAGATTGGCTATAACCTGCCTAAGACTGTTTGCCAGAAGATGTTGATGGAGAATTGGCGTTTCTTCGTTTCTGCGCAGAACGTATTCACCATTCATTCCAAGAGCTTCACCGGCGTAGATCCCGAGAACCCCAACTTCGGCTATCCTATCCCGCTGACCGTTACACTGGGAACAAAAGTAACATTCTAAATTGAAAGGGAAAAATTATGAAACATACAATGAATAAAATAGTACTTGGTACTTTGTCCCTTTGTACTTTGCTGCTCGCTTCCTGCGACAGTTTCCTGAACTACAATGAACCGCAGGCTACGCTCAGTTTGGAACAGGCTACCGACCCGCAGTATGTGGATAATGTCATAGTTTCCGCCTATGCGGTGTTTATCTCCGCGGAGGATATTAACTCCTCCTTCTCGATGTGGAACTTTGATGTCCGTTCCGACGATGCCTACAAGGGCGGTAACGGAACCTCCGACGGCGACGTCTTCCACCAATTGGAAATCAGTCAGGGTATTCTTACCACCAACTGGAATATCAACGATATGTGGGTGCGCCTGTACAACTGTCTGAGTCGTGTTAATACGGCTATCGACGTGCTGAATAACACGGATGAGGCAAAATACGAACTCAAGGAGCAACGTCTCGGCGAGATGTATTTCCTCCGTGCGTACGGTCATTTCCTGCTCAAAAGGCTCTACAAGAACATCCCGTTCGTCGTCAAGAGCAATATGACCCCCGATGAGTACAACGCTCTCACCAATACCGAGTATTCGAATAACGAGGGATGGCAGGTGATTGCCAATGACCTGGAGAAGGCTTATGCCGTGCTGCCTGTTCGTCAGGAAGATAAGGGCCGTCCTACCAAAGCGGCTGCGGCTGCGCTCCTGGCGAAGGTCTATCTCTACAAGGCTTACCGTCAAGACGACCCCGGTTCCCACAAGGTGACCGAGATCAACGAGGAGGATCTGCAGCAGGTAATCAAATATACCGATCCCGCTATCTATTCGGAAGGCGGATACGGACTGGAGGCGGATTTCCATAACAACTTCCGTCCCGAACCGCAGTATGAGAACGGTATTGAGAGTATCTGGGCCATGCAGTATTCCATGAACGACGGTACCAAGTACGGCAACCTCAACTGGTCATATGGTCTGATTGTCCCGAATATACCGGGCGTGACGGACGGCGGTTGCGATTTCTACAAGCCGAGCCAGAACCTCGTCAATGCGTTCCGTACCGACGATGCCGGTCTGCCGTATATAGACACCTATAACGCCAAGTATTACGACAAAGACTCCGAGTCTGCCGACACCCGTCTCTTCTTGACGGTAGGTATTCCGGGGCTGCCATATATGTTCAACCCCAAATACATGATGTCCACTACCAGCACTTGGAGTCGTTCCAACGGTCTGTACGGCTATTATGTGTCGTTCAAACACAACGTGGATCCCGATTGCGGCTATCTCATCAAGGGGTCGTGGTGGGGCTCCCCGATGAACCGTATAGTGCTTCGTTATGCAGACGTCATGCTGATGAGGGCGGAGGCGGAAGCGCAGCTCGGTAGTAATCTCGAGGACGCGATGAAACAGGTGAACGACCTGCGTAACCGCGCATCCCAGAGCACGGCTATGCTCGGCAACTACGACCTCAAGTACGGAGTCTCGATGAAGGTGCGCCCCTACAATGACGTACCCGGTCAGGACGAGGTGCTCAAACGCGTCAAGATGGAGCGCCGTCTGGAGTTGGCTCTTGAATCGGAGCGGTTCTTTGATCTGGTTCGATGGGGCGAGGCCAAGACCGTCATACAGAAATACTACGATGAAGAAGCTAAGAAATGCAATATCTACGAGGGAGCCGTGTTCTCGGAGGACAAGAACGAGTACCTGCCTATCCCGCATGAGCAGATAGCCGCTTCCAACGGCCATTTCAGGCAAAACATCGGAGGATGGTAATACCATTTGCCTTCTGGCTATGTACCATTTAATCATTTGATAATTAAGTATTATGAAAGCAACATATATCATTAAAACATGTTTATCCTTGCTCTTTGTTCCTTGCCTTTTGTGCCTAGGCTCATGCAGCAAGATGGATAACCAGATGAATCTGGACGGGGATTGCCGGATTGAAACGCTGACACTCAATGATTCCTGTACGGCCGTGATCAACCATGCAGCCCGGACGGCAGTCGTGCGTATTCCTAAGATCTACGACGAGACGGCCATGACGGTAACCGCTATCACCCTCTCGCCGGGTGCCAAGGCCTCCCTTCAGGTAGGTGACAAACTGAATATGCTCACCGCCCATAGCGTCCGTGTCACGAATAATGACGTGTTCCTGGATTACACGCTGTCCGTCAAACATGACGAGGTGAAGATCCTCGGTTTCTCCATCAACGGTCAGTATGAGGGAATCATCAATGACAAACTGAACACGATCTTTGTACAAGTCCCCGGTGGTCTGGATGTCACTTCCCTTATCCCGAACGTCACGATGACGGAAGGGGGCGTGTGCACGCCGGCCAGTGCGGTTCCATGCGACTTCACCAACCCCGTGGTCTTTACGGCAATCTATAAGACTGATACCGTGCAATTCACCGTAACGGTACGCGCCATGACGCACCCGAAGTACATCTTCGTAGGTCAGGCGGATCGCCTGCAACGCCTTACGATGGAGGAGCAGGTAGCCGGCTCATGGCTGCTGAGCAACGTGGACTCGTCGGCTTACGCCTCTTTCGCCGATCTGGCCGCCGGCAAAATCAGTCTGGCGAAATGTAAAGTCATATGGTGGCATTTCGATGTGGATAAGAAGAACCCGATTCAGACGGTAGAGCAGTTCGGTTTCGAGGCCGAGACAGTGCTGAAAACGGAGGTGCTGGACACCCTGCGTGCATACTACCAGCGCGGCGGTAACTTCCTCTTGAGCCGTTATGCAACCTTCCTTCCGATCCATTTGGGACAAAACAAAGTGATCCCGAACAACTGCTGGGGCAACCCGGAGAAAGATGCGGCACCCACTTCCGGACCTTGGGATTTCAACATCGCCGGATACAACTCCCATCCGCTCTACCAGGGCGTTAAGTTCAACGGCGACCCGAACAAAGTACCGACCACCGATCCGGGCTATCGAATCACCAATTCAACTACGCAGTTCCTCGTTGGTAGCAATCATGAGTTCAAGAACCTTGATAGCTGGCGGGCTGCTACCGGAGCGAAGGAACTGAACTTTGCTAGCAATAACGGCAATAGAGAGATAGCTTTCTGGGAGTTCCCCGCTGAGGCTCCGAGAGGTGGTGTCGTTTGTATCGGTTCCGGTACGTTCGACTGGTACTCGCCTTCGGATGATTACCTCGAGAATTTCCATTCCAACGTAGGTAAAATCACCGAAAACGCTATTAATTATCTTTCAAAATAACGAATTATGAGAACTATCAATACTATAGCTTTAGCGGCTCTGATTACTTCATTCCTTATCGGATGTTCGCCTGCGAACGAGCCGGAGCAGAAGGATTGGGAGAATACCACCTCCTATTTCAAATCTACCGATGAGCGCACCTCATCCACCTACTATCGCCCCTATGCAGGATTTGTAGGAGATGTAATGCCGTTCTTTGATCCCCTACAGCGGGATTTCAAGATCCTGTATCTGCAGGAGTTCCGTCCTAACACACCGGATTCATACCACCCCTTCTGGGGCGTGACGACCACTGATGCAGCTACCTACACCTCCATGGGTGAGGTGTTGCCTACCGGCTCCAAATATGAGCAGGACGCAGCTCTGGGTACCGGCTGTGTGGTGTATAACGAGGCGGATAAGCTCTACTATATCTTCTATACCGG
>CADCBB010000058.1 GCA_902799555.1 uncultured Bacteroidales bacterium | reverse complement strand
CGCATCGCCTGCATCCAGGATGCGCTTGTCTGCGTACCAGATGACAAAATCTTCTTCGGGTAACTCGTTGAAGATACGCTCGTTCTTGCAATACGAATCCGGGTCGTTCTTCTGACCGTCTGCGCCCAATGGTATCTCACGGACAACCACTTTGAAACCAGCGGCCATCGCGTTACGACCGGTCATCATTACCTTCTTGATGCCTGTGCCGTAATGCTCTGATATGTTATGCCTGTCAGCGTCCGGCAGGAAGCACAAAGTGGTAGCATAGCGTTTGAGCAGGTCGAGCTGTTGACTCGTCCAATCGGAGCCAAGTGAAGCCACCGCATTGTCGATGCCGATAGATTGCAAACGAAGGACGTCCGGCGCTCCTTCGACCAGATAAAAACGACCTTCCTTGGCAGCCGCAGGCCAAGCTTGCTCGATGCCGAAAATAGAGTTGCTTTTCTGATAGAGCACGTTGTTGGATGTATTGAGATACTTGGGGGTGTTCTCGTCATTCGACATCGTACGCGCTGTGTATCCGATGATACGATTGTACTTGTTCCGAATAGGAATCATGATACGACCGCGGAAGAAGTCGAACTCTTGGTGCGTTTTATCCGAGTGTTTGAGCAGTCCCATCGACTGGAGCAATGGCAAAGAAAGCGCTTCCTTTTGTGCGTATTTCTGCAAGCCATCCCAAGCATCATAGGCATAGCCTATACCGCTTTCTTCGACGAGGTCGATACCCCAACGTTCACTGGCGTACTCATAAGCAGCACGAGCTTCCTCGTCCTGGTTATGGATGTTCGCCGCGTAGTACTTCTGAACGACCTCGTAGGCAATCAACATGGACTCACGTTGTTTGTCCTGCTCTTGCTCTTCGGGAGTGCGTTCGCGGGTATCTTCCTCGACAGGGATGTTATGCTTCTTCGCAAGAAAACGAACGGCCTCGATGAATGAAAACTTCTCCTTTTTCTCAATGAAGGAGATGGCGTCACCGCCTTCGTCGCACGCACCAAAGCAATGCCATGTGTTGCGCACCGGATCAATATGGAAAGACGGCGTCTTTTCATTGTGCAACGGGCAGCAGCACTTGAATTTACGTCCGGACGATTGGAGCGTGGCATAATCAGAGACAACGTCTTTGATATTCACCTGCAATCGGACTAATTCTATTGTGCGATTTGATAGCATATTAGTTTAGGATTTTTAGAGGGTAATAGAAAGTTGGAACATGTCCAACTCTCTACATGGATTAAGAATTAAGGTGTTGCTTTGCATAGTACTTTTCGACGAACCGCTGCTGCGCACGATCCTCGTTACGATAGTGATTCAGGATTTGGTTGATAACCTCGTCCTCCAACTTGGTTACATTCGCATGCTCGCACTTGTAATAGAAAGTGGAATTACTCCATCCTGTACGCTGCATGACTACACGTTTGAACTGGCGTCTCCGACTGCCGGTCAATTGAAGATAATAACGTTTAAAGGTTTTCATATAGGTTGGTTTTTAGTTAATTTGGCTTAAAAATGCTAATTTTATACAAAATTTGCGTATTATATTTGCGTATTTGCAATTTTTGTTGTACTTTTGTGGTGCAAAATTAGTGCTTTTCGGTGACATACCCAACGAATTTAGCATTAAATGCGTATTATTATAGCATTTTAGTAATTATAATACGCAGATGCGCACTATAATTACTTTTTGAAACAAAAACCTATGTACGACGGAGATGCAATCAGGCTTTTATTAGCCAAACAGAAGAAGTCACAGCGAGACTTATCTATGGCTGTGACCGGTAAACCCAACAGTAGTTTGCATAACCTTTATAAGAATCCTACGGCCTCGACAATAGAGAAGGTTGCAGACTTCTTTAATGTAACTATCGACTCCCTGTTTGTGCGTACGCGTCAACCGATTGATTACGCGACGGAGACAGATATGGAGAATGGCTATCTGAAGAAGCTAATCCAATATCAAGAGACCACCATCAATGCTTCGCAATTATTGGATGACGCCAACAAGTACATGCTGGAGCAGTTAAAGCATCGTGTGGCAGAACTGGAGAGCCGGTTGAAATATATTCAGAATCATCCGGAGGCTATTGGTGAGTTAGAGCCGCTACCAGAGTTCAACTTGATAGTTCCATATATGCAAAGTGTAGGGGAAACGCAAGTATATACCAACCTTACCGAGAAGCAGAAACGTGAGGCAAAGGCACGCGCCAAGATACATAAGAAGTATCAGAAGAAAATTCTTGAACCAAAAATCAAGAAAGATTTAGAGGATGCCGGGCAATAACTCCTTTTAAAATACATATGTGCGCGCGGCGCTTGTATGCGCGCGTGTGTGAATTTTGCGAACCTGGTAAAATGGTATTCAAACCATTAGGATACTTTCGATAATAAAGAGAAGATGAAAAGTATACGAAAATTAACAAAATCGTGCTAAGTTTGCATTTTTTATGCCCCAAAATTTGCACATGTTAAATATTTTTTGTACCTTTGCAGTCGATTTGGATGGAAAGGAAATGACCCAAAATCTGCCCAAACCGTCCTAACGTAAAATGATACTTGAAATTGCTAACTAACTGATTGATAGTCAGGGAGAAAAATGGGATTCCAACTCAGATTTCGTGTGAGTTCGAGTCTCATCCTGCGCACAAAAGAGGTGGTTTCTTCGGAAATCACCTCTTTTTTATAGCCGGAACCCATTGCCCTCGTGCATAAAAGCCATGTAGGAATAGTATCTTTTTCATTTCGTTAGCGAATTGATACACCAAGCAAAGCCACGTGCGAGGCGGAGATGCGGAGTGACGAAATGACCACCCTTTTCCCAAACGAGCGTGCAATGGTCGGCTGCAAATTGATGTCGGTCATGCTGTTCACGTACACGATCACCAACAGTTGCAGAGAGCGGATTGCGTGTTTTCTCTTCTTTGTCACCCAGACTCAAATAAACTGCTTTTGTCTGCAGTGGATGTGCATCGGCATATTCTGACCATCCTTTAATCCATAGCGACGGTGAACAAGCTGCAACGGCGGCAAACGTATTGGTCTGTGTGCCTGCCCATAGCGCGAACAAACCCGCCAAGGAGTAGCCGCCTAATATAGCCGGCAACTCGCCATATCTCTCCCGCAACATAGGTAGCACATCCTTTTCAAGAGCACGCAAAGTATCAACTGCTCCATCACCCAACTGCTCACGCGGACTGATGCTCGGTGAATTCCACGGCGAAAAGTCGTGCGACCAGTTGCCGACCTCAACAGCAGCCAATACAAACGGTTTCTGAGCCGCCTGATAGATAGCGTTCACTTCCGCTTGCAAGGTCGGCAGTTCTTCGGCAAACGTCATCTGAAGAAGCAACACTTCCGGCTTGCCTTGCTCTATGATATGTATTTTCTGCTCCATATCTCAATGTCCTCTTACAAACTGTCCGGTTGTTGACCATCATGGGCTTGCCATGCACAGGCGGTTATCTTCATGTCTGAGAAAAGAGCCGTAAAGGAAGAGTCCTCTGGCGAACAGGCATAGATACCAAAACGTATCTCTCCGGCTCCCGCATGCATGTGGCAGATACGCATCTGACTGAAATGTACACCATCTGTGGAGCACTCAATACAATAGTCATCGTCGCGACGCGAGAAGCGATACCACATCGTCTTGACATCCGCCGGAATAGCAGTCGTTGCCCAATCTGAGTAGCCACCATTAGTAACGACCGAACCGAGGTGTTGGAACTGCTCGTTCTCGTACTCTACGGAAGCTTTGAGCCAGTTCTCACAATCCAGATACATCACAATGATGGCTCTGCGAGAAATCGGTCTTGACAACAAACGAGAAGAAACGCTCGTTCGTCTTCATCTGCAGGACAGGCGCATTGTCATTACGGAAATGGTAATACGTCCGTTGCCAGAGATCCGTGTGCGGTTTGGTGGTGACGGCAATCACACCTCCTTTTGCCTCTACCTTCTCCGGTTTCCGCGTCCACGCCATTTGATTATATATCTGTTCAAAAGTCATATTCATAATCTATAACATTACGCAAATGCGCCCTGCTTCTTTGGTGACGCAGAGCGTCCTTGTACTGGTCACCATCGGTGGCCTGAACAAAGCAATTTAAGCGTATCATATTATTTGGTTTTTACATCTAATCTGTGCTACAATTTATCCATTCAAAATTTTCCTTACCTGCTCCTATCTCAAAATGGTACTTGACGATGCCGAGGTCGGTGTGGACGTAGCTACCGATAAGCAAATAGTTCGGTTTTGCCTCCATGCGGTTGTTGTCATGCAACACAAAGAGGAACTTCTGCTGATTGACAGCCTTCTTTTGTACAGGGACATATTGTTATGCGGACAATGGGTCATGGGGGTTAGCAATTTAATATTTCACTTTGAAATAGTCTAACAACGCCTTGTAGTGGTCTTGTGCGGTGAGGCAGGTATCACGGAGATAACCGTTGGTATCACCCCAATTCCGAATGCCGCGATAATAGTAGAGGCGCAGTTTGTCGGTAATGATAAACGGCACTTGGGCGTTTTGCAGACATTGCCAGAAGAGAAGCAGACGCCCCACACGACCGTTACCGTCCTGGAAGGGATGGATACGCTCAAACCGCACATGGAAGTCCAGTATGTCATCGAACGTCACTTGCTTGAGAGCGTTATAGTCGGAAAGCAAGGCTTTCATGGCTCGATGAACCTCTTTGGGTGCAACCGTCTCCTGTTCTCCCACCTCGTTGGCAAGACGTTTGTAATCACCCACAGCGAACCACGGTTTACGGCTGTCGGAGGTGTTGGTCTTTAGCATGGCGTGCAAGGCCTTGATATGTGCCTCGGTGATCTTATCCGTCGCGTGGTCGATCACATAATCGATACAGCGGAAGTGGTTCACCGTCTCCATGATATCATCGACGGAGGTGTTCTCTGTCGTGATGCCGAGTGTGTTGGTCTCAAAGATGTACCGCGTCTGTTCTTTGGTCAGCTTGCTACCTTCGATATGATTGGAGTTGTAGGTCAGATCAATCTGCGTACGATGGTAGATACCGCCCTTTAGTTTGGAGTCTTTCTCCTCGCGCAGACGGGTAAGTAGCGGAGATAGTTTCTTCTTTCCTTTCTTAGGCTGGTCTGCATCTGCGGGGATGTTCCATGTTTTACCTGTTAGAAAGGCGCCATCAATCTTCCCCGCCGCACAATAATTACGTGCGGTACGTTCGCTAATGCCGTATTTCTCAGCAAACTGTATGACGGATATATATTCCATTATCGGCAAGTTTTATTCAAAATCCGCTGCAAAGATACAACTTTTTGCCGATACCGGCAAGTTTTTGAGCAAAAAAGTGCGATTTTTATGCATTTTTGCCGATAAGCTTGTAAGTCATGGATGTATCCGAGAAGTAGAAAAAGGGATAAATATATTTACTGCGCGGATTTCTTGGTCATTGTGAGAGTATGACGGAAAGTGCCGAAGACAGTATATGAAGAAGACAGACTCGGGGATTGATGCAACTCCGCTTCCCATGTATAAGTATCACCCTCTTTGCGAATGAGGGAATATGTCCAATTGCAGGTAGCTACACCCAATATAATACCATCAGCACTCATTAAAGTTACTTCAAACGGC
>CADCBB010000057.1 GCA_902799555.1 uncultured Bacteroidales bacterium | reverse complement strand
TACGTACCCGCAACGCAACCCCTTCTTCTTTATCCAGGACTTCAAAATCCGGCAACCGAAGGGACGCCCTACCAACTACCGCGGAAAGAATGCTCCCAAGGAGCCGATCTTCTCAGCCCAATATAATGGAGAGTGGGGCATGTACACCCAAGCCGACATCGATACATATCACATGGAGGTCTATAAAGAATAACCCACCTTCGTTCATTTCCAGCAATTTTATTCTGGGCAAAAAAGATTCTTTGTATTAGGTCGAATAGCATTCGACATATATTATTAACCCATCCGCCTATACATGGCGGATCCAAAATTCCCAAACCATTATGGCAGATTGTTTATTTCCCGCCGGTATAGCGAATGTCTCCGGCACATTATCAAAAACCACCATCGTCACCTCCAAAGGTGTCATCACCAAGCGCGTAGTAGCGCAAGTTCGAAACGGGAAACAGAAGATTTACATTCGCGAAGATAAACCTCGTCGCACCAAACCAACCAAATCCGAACTAAGAGCACGCGCTACTTTTGGAGCCGTTGCCTCAGAGGTCTCTCGGAGAATGAAAAATGGTGATACCCGTCCACGTTCCGTTATCTGGAAAGAAATCAGATCTTCGGCTGACATTAGAGCAAAACATGCAGCAGCCGGTCTCCGAAAAGGAGTTCTCTCGTTGGTTTAGCATCTATTGCGAACGAACCAAGCGACCTGACGACGTCCTCAATGCCAAGGAACTAACAACCGAACAAGTGGACGACTTCGCACAATGGCTCGGATACCCGCTTAGATAACCAAATCGCAGAAAATCCCTGACCAAATCCCAAAAAGTTGGGGATTTTCTTGCAAAATGCTCAAAATTGTGGGCATATTTGCATCGGATTTTGGAAATCCACAAGAAAAATATTGTTTAAGATTGATAATTTTTGACGAATCATGAAATCAGATCACCTGCAACTAATCACCGCCACAGTTCTCTCCATCGGCGGACTCATATTACTCTTCTGCGGACTCTTTATTGACCCGCAAGGACAAATCCACGAGACTTTGCTCGTTGCCTTCGGTGAGACCGCGACATTTGCAGGTGCTCTTTTCGGCATTGACTACGTCTACAAACGCAAATCATAATTATGTATTACAAATTAATCCGAAATAATAGTTCGTCCCCTGCTTCGAATAAAAATTCGAAGGCTGTTACTGGAAAACTTTACCGCGTCTCTCATTACTATAACAAACGCACAGGATTGATGGTTGAGCGTCTGCACTATATCTGCGACACCCTCGAAAATGCCGACTATCTCATCCCGGCACTCATCTATCGCATTACCGTCACCCAAAGTCCGAAGTTCAAGCGACTATTACCTCTTATTAATCAAGTCCCCGGACGTAGCGGGATTAGAGTCCATCGCGGAACACTACCGGAGCACAGCAAAGGCTGCATTCTCGTATCTCCCCATTGCGAGCAAACTCTTACGGCGCGTTGGCTCTCCGAGCAAACCGCCAAAGAGGAAACCCGCCTCGAAATTTGTAACAACATAAATTTTTATCGATCATGAAACAAGAACAAGAAGAAAACAGTTGGACCAAAGTCCTCCTTGAGATCATTATCAAGATCCTCACCCTTGGCTTCTACCACATCGAGAAACATCGAAAGGACAAGTGACATGGCTAAGGTAGAGTTTGACCCGGGTATAGAATCGGTGCGAGGCATTCTGATGGGAACAGACCCTTTCTATATCCGCCGCTATCCAAGCAAAAATGGCGTGATGCATATCGTTCAAGCCCGTCCCGACCGCTCGGGTCATACTCCCTCCGAAGCCGAAGCCCACACCCGTATCCTCTTCGCTCAGAAGTACGGACATGAAAAACATCTCGCGTTCCTCGAACGCAAGTTCAAAGATCAATTAACCCTTTTTCCCCCTGAGCTGGCTGAGGGGAGTCCTCCGGAACCCGAGACGTAAAACGTAGTTTTGCGGATCGGAGAGCGAGGGCATGACGGAGCGTCATCGAGCTGCAGAGCAGCGAGTCACGCAAGTCATAGCCAGCAGCGAATGGCAAAAATTAAGTTACATGGCATGTTTGCCCGCGTGAGGGGCAAATTTAACAAGTCGGAGAGCCTGTATTTCAAAGGCTGTCCATGTAAGAAAGAGCAGTTGGGCGTTGACCTGATCAACCCGTCCAAGGCAACGCACACGAAGAACGTACAGTGTCAGAACGCACTCAAGACCGCAGCACAGGCAGCCAAGACCGCCTTGGCAGATCCTACCGAACGCGCCACCTTGGAGGCTGCCTTCAAAGCCCAATCGAAGTACACCTCTCTCTTCGCCTACACCGTCGCACAGAAGTACGTCAAACCCAACTTCGGCGACTAACAATCAACGATTTAACAATTTAACCCTTTAACAATTTAACATCTAATTACTATGGCAAAAGTAGAATGGAGTGCCGGTATCGATCACGTGTCCGGCGCATTGAGCAAACCGAGTAAGAGTGGTCAACACTCATGTACGAAAATGCTGTTGGGTACCCACCGCGTAGCAGCAACCGAGTCGAAAGATTGCAACCGTCTCTACCTCCGCAAGAAAGTAGAGCGCAGTACGCAGCCGACCAGCAAGGAGCTCGCAGTTCGCGCACGCTTCACCGCAGTAGCCGCTGCGATCAAGACCCGTAAAGCGGACTTGATGCGCGTCACAGAGGATGAGGCGGCGTTCATGGCGCAGAAGAACCTCGCCGGCGGCAAGAAGACCCTCAAGGCCTGGTATTGGATGGTCGAAGGTCAAGCCTACGACCAAGAGCACGGCAACTAAGTCGCACTGCGACAGCAACTGGAAGGGCACCCACAAGGGTGCTCTTCTTGTTACATAGACGTAAAAACAAGAGAGCCCGGGGATTTCTCCTCGAGCTCTCGAAAGTGGCGGCTACCCGGAGATGTAGCCCGAAAGCTATGATTTATTTCTCAGACACTCTCTTGCCGGTGGCATCGTATTTCTCTCCGTTGCGGAGGATGTAGAGGATGCCGTTGTGTACGACCTTTGTACATTGTACCTTGTCCCCTTGTACATCCTCGATGCCTTCGGCAGCCTGAAGCTGGATGATGTAGGGTTCGGCGAGTGTGCCGAGCGAGGCATCATCGGTGTACTGCAGCGTCTGCTGAAGGGTCGTTATCTGTTGCGTAGCACGATCATGCACCTTGATGGTAAGCGGTGTCGGTTCGTCGCCGGCTACGGTAATGAACCAGTATCCGCTCGCTTCCTCATTGATAAACTCTTCGGTAGCAGCACCGCGGCACTCTTCGCCGGCGAATATACCTACCTCAAGGCCGTGAACCATTTCCTCTCCGTTCATCACACGCGCCACGATAGCCATATTACCGCTATAGGGGTCGGTAACGGGAACGAAAGCCCAACCTTCGTCGCTGGTGGAGCGAACATTCGCCATATTGCCCTTCTCGGCGGAGGCCGCTCCTCCCGTTTGGCGGGAGGACGCTCCGGGATAGCGGAAGGTGAAGGGCTCGGTAGTATGGCTCTGATACATGTATCCCTCGCCTGCTGTCATACGGGCGAGCGTGCCGACCCATTGTGCTCCGTCATAGACGGCAAAGGCAGTCTTGCTCTTGATGATGTCTCCCGCTACAGGTTCAATATCCGCAAGTGCATCGCTGACCGACATGGTTTGCAATGGGAGATAGCCGATCCAGTTCCAGCCGTTGTGGATGCTGACAGGCGTCTGTGCGCAGTTGACAGCCGTTCCGTCTATCGTGAGTGTCGCCGCACGCTGTGCCTGTACACGGTAGGACGAGGTGACATCAATCGTCTTGAGCGAACCGGCATAGGTTGTGTCCGGCGTGTTGACGGTAAAGAACTCCGTCTTGCTCTTGACCATCGTGATTTCGCCCAATACGGGTTCGAAAACTTTCTCAGTAGCGGCATCCAACGGCTTGATATTCATGCTTATCCAGTTCCATGCCGGTTGGAGTGCAAGTGTCTGCTGGATACTGCTTGTTACTTCCAGCACAATCGGATTAGTCAGCGTACCCTTCACCATGTTCGGCGAGAATGGGAAGCCAGCCGGCAGCACCTTAACCGATGAATAGGTGATACCCGATTCGGCGTTCCAGAGGCGGAACTGCAGGTTCTCGCTACCGGTGGAGTCTCCATAGACGGTCATCATCACGTACCATGCGTCGTAGGCGTTGAGGTACTGCGGGTGGGCTATACCCACACAATGGTCACCGGCGAAAGCGGCGATGATATCATGCTCGCTCTGCGCCACACCTGCCGGCAGAGAGAGTTTGGCGATGATATTACCGGTTGCTTCATATGTATTGACGTTGACGTTCCAGTCCGGTTCGGGTGCAAGAACGGAAACTTCTATGAGACACGGCTCGGCGATGCCGTCATTGCCGGTAAGCAAGAGTATGTCTGCATAGTAGCCGGCAGCGAGCGATGCAGGCAGCGTAGCTGTAAGCGTCAGTTCCGACTGCGGAGCAATGACACCGGACGTAGCCGTCAGTTGCAACCATGCCGG
>CADCBB010000056.1 GCA_902799555.1 uncultured Bacteroidales bacterium | reverse complement strand
ATGCTGTATGCCGCCGGGGATGGACTCGTACATGATCCGTCCGTGCATGTTGGCATAGTCCTCCAGCGAACTCTCGACTGCAAGGCTATTGAGCAACCATTTACGAAACTCCTCGTCCTCCCGGAAGGATTGCTCGATATACCAACCTTCCTTCTTGTCGCAGGCAATGCTCACGTCAAACAGTTCCTCTAACTCATTCTTCATGTGATAGAAGGAACTGCGAGCGAGACGCTTCTTCTCGTCGTTCAATGGCGAACTAAGCCACCGTCTGCTAATCTCCTCTCTGGTGATTGGGCCGGACTGAAAGGCTCGCAAGAACCAAAAGTATTTCTTGAATTCTTTAACAAATTTGTAAACAGCCAATGTCGGTAACGCAACCAAAAGCAATAACAAAACCTCTACTAAAGCGTACGAACCGAAATAGTCAACTAAAGTTTGAAAACCTATGATCCCGTCAACTACCAAGACAAGAAAGCCAAACCAGCATAGGAAAAAGATGGCTGCAAATTTTATTTTCCTTTTCTTCAGTTTCATAAACTCTCAATCAATTCATCAAGACTGATGCAGACTTTGGTGAAAAGTTTGTACATCAGTTCGGGTTCAAAACTGTCTTTATCGGGTATATAGGCATACACCTTTTTCCCTTGCCCGGCAAACCATCCGGCTTCTGTGTGTGCGGATCTGCCACAAGGAAGAACCAAGACACATGCATCGCAAGCAGTCATCGCCTCGATGTCGTTCGTGAACTGCCGCTCAGCTAACGGATGAGTGAGGTTGGCTTGGTACTCCGCAGGAGTCCAGTCCATACAATTCGGATCGACATCCGTCCAATGGAATCCGGGATCACCGGTCGGTGGATTGCGGAAGTCGTATACCTCATGCCCTGCGTCTCGTAAAGCCTGTACCACTTCGGGATAATATGTATTCCTCCAAGAGGATGCTACGTAGATATGCATGAGGTATTAGGTGTGCAAATTATGCACTGAGATAAGATATTACTTTTCAGGTGCGTATTGATCCACAATCTCCGACCAACGTGGGAATGTCAGTTTCTTGCCATAGAATTTCTCATAGTTAGCGGTCATTCTTTGTCGCCAACTCGGAGCATCTGCGTGTGTCTCTCGGTTTTGGTAAACGGTTTCCTCAACAGCTGCCAAGAAATGTGCTTCTGATTGGAAGATAGGGAATTTCGGCGCTTTTCCGTACCATTTAGCCGGGCGGATCTTGTGTACTGCGCCTTGCTTGATTTGCAAGTTCAACGGCCAAATCACCTCATGACCTTTCTTGCCTGATTTCATGGCGCGAGAAATCTCCCACACTTTCTTTGTCCATACATGTTTGATGGTGACATCTCCATTGTCACTCATCTCGTAGCCGAAGATCAGATACGTAACATCTAACATCCAAGGTTTAGAGGCAATCTCTTGCTCATACATACGAAAGTCTGCAATATCAAAACCCGGAGAAGCTTTGTAATTGAAGGCTTTAATTTCCATCAAGTTATGTTGCTTGTCGTCCGGGTCAAGATAGAAATCAGGCGGCATTTGCGTATTATCGTTCGGTGCGTACTCGACACCATTCTTTTTCAGCCATCCTTCAACCCATTCCTGCATGATGTTGCCTACTACATCACGTTGGCGTACGATGATATCAATGTTTGCAAGATGGAAAGTGATACGACCTTTCGATGACAAAATCTGATCATCGTTAATCAGTCTGTCATAGACTTGTTGAGCTGTTAGTTTCATATGTTTAGTAATTAAGAGTTTCTAATAATCTCCCGGCTACGGCTTTAATGACCGGGACTACAACAGTATTACCGAGCAAGTCGAATCCCTCGCTCTCAGAGACGTTGAATACAATATTATCCGGATAGCCGCATAAACGTAAGCCTTCACGCAAGGATAGCTTACGCAAACCGCCATTGTCTCCCACATATAATTTTTGCATATCCATTGCTACTAATGTCGGAGCTACTTCTTCCGGCGACAACACCTTGCTAATGGGGAAACTCAATTTTCCTGCTACTATATTATAGCCCATCGGCTTTGTAGGATCTGGTTCGCGGTAGGTAGATTGATTTCCTCTTGCATCAACTGATCTGATAAGTTTCTTCGGGTGCTCGTATTTGACGTAACCAAGTGCGCTCAGATGATCAAGCATTTGTTGTAAGTCCGGATTATGGTAAAATGTGCTGATTTGAGCGGTTGTCAATGGCATACCATCCATCCAATCAATACCAATCTCCTCTGCCCATTGCTTTTTCCGTCTTTCGCGCATAAGGCACTCTAATAGTTCTTTTTCTGCTTGTGATATTTCTCCTTTGAGACCGAGATCCCAACTATGGATGTTGGTATCACCACCACGTTTATCCTTGATAGATTTGCCGTACAATTCCTCAACATTATAATGCGCTAAAAGATTATCGATGAACTGAGAATGTTCTGTTGGCAATCCTTCTTCCAAAACATCCGCGAGAGTAGATTGAACTACCGGGAAATTATCCAAATCTGGCGCGTCATTTCTTGTGCCGACAATATAGATACGTTTGCGCTCTTGTGGTACTCCGAAGAAACGTGAATTGAGTACACGATACGTGAAACGATAATTGAGTTCACTAAGATGTTCAACTATGACTTGCAATGTACGACCACCATCGTGATTTACTAATCCCTCTACATTCTCCAAAATGAAGCCAAGCGGTTGTTTGTCTCTTAAGATACGTTCTACCTCGAAGAACATGGTACCGCGTGTGTCAGCAAAACCTTTGCGTTTACCGGCTGAACTAAATGCCTGACATGGAAAACCGGCACAAAGGATGTCAAAATCAGGTATGTCCTTTGTCTCTACTTTGGTAATATCTCCCGTGATAGTTTCTGCCGGGTGATTGTCATGTAAAACTCGTACTGCGTAAGGCTTAATCTCTGATGTAAAAACGCATACAGGCTCAAAGCCACGTTCACGAATAGCTTGCTCTAATCCGCAACGAATGCCACCAATACCGGCAAACAAATCTATGAAGCGGATAACATCTCTTTTCTCGCAAGTAGCAGATAACTTGACGATTGCTTCCGGCTTAATCAAGCGACGAACGTCCTCTATTGAAATGAGGAACGGAGCACCTTCTATATGATTTGGCTCGCGTGCAATTTGCTCATTGATAACGGTCTCAATGTCTATAAAATCCGAATCCACTTCTTCGCCCAAACGGTAAACGACATAAGAGCCATTAGGTTCGGGGTATTGCATAAATCGCATTTCATCCTCGCTTACTACAGACTGAGAAAGACACTCAAACAAATGCCCGGTTTTCTTCAAATCATGGTAGTCATAGAGAAGCACGAAATCAGGCTTCGACAATGATGTTATGCCACCATTGCGCGCAGCAAAGATATCTTGATTGAACCGCACATTATATAGAATCTCTTGGCGCACAGGTTTTATGCCCAAAATCCAATCTTGTTGGGCTTTCTCCGTTCTGTATGTGCCTACAAGTACGGTACTATTGTTTTGAATGTCTGCTATTTGCATTGTCAGCTATTAAGTTTTCTTTCTAAAAGGCAACACCCGGCAGATGCCACAGGCCGACCAAAGCCACCACCTGCAGGGATTTGAGTTGCCAAATTTCTGTTTGCTCTCATAATTGGTCGTTCGTGGTTGAGCGGTTTTGTTAATCAAGGAAGATCCAACTATTGGCGATGTCACTCGCCTTGTCATTGTCAGGCTCTCCATCGCGGATGAGGTCGGCTACCGGATAGATACCGTCATCCTCGGTTCCTTGGAGATTGTCTTCCATTTCTGCGCGGTACACCATATCATCCTTGTCTAAATAGACATGAAGTGTCGCGTTCTCGTACCCATCAGGATTGTCCAGGTACTCTTGTACTGCGTCGTAGATTCGTTCTTCCAACGCGTGAATGTCTTGAATGCTTGCCATAATTTTGGTCGTTTGTGGTTAATAATATTTGGTCATTATCTTGTGGAGTATAGCGGACTCGAACCGCTCACCTCGACACTGCCAGTGTCGCGCTCTAGCCAGATGAGCTAATACCCCGTCTGCCCCGAAGGGCTATTGCCTATATGAACTTTCTATGTGAACTTTTTCGCTTCTATGTACTTTATCATCTGTCACCGGAAAGTAACTCTTTCAATTTCTCCTCGTCCCATCTGATTTAGGATTTCGAACACATCTTGTGAGAAATCAAGGCGAGAAGGTGCAAGTTGCAATTGTGTCGCCATGGCGACTGAATTTCGGCAGCCGATGGCTGCCATTTTTCTTGATTCGCAATTTTGCCCGCCGCCGGCTGAGTCGCAAAGGACTATTCAATAATCTCCCAATGGCCGCCGTTTTTCCCTTCCACGCGTTTGATTTTACCATCGGTTCTAAGTTTGCTCATACTTTTATAGATGCCACTCTCGCTAAGTCCGAGCATATTTGCTAATTCAATATATGTCACTTTGGGATCTTTACGGACGATTTCTAGTATCTTTACCTCCGTTTTTACCTTACTTTTTACCTTACTTTTTACCTTACTTTCTACCTCACTTTTCGGTTCGACTTGACTATTAAAATTCATCCCGCTAAAGGTAAGTTCAGTGA
>CADCBB010000055.1 GCA_902799555.1 uncultured Bacteroidales bacterium | reverse complement strand
TGCCAAGCTAAAGGCACTTCCTTTACATTGTGCTTGCAACCCAAGTACGGATTGTGTAAGACCGCTGACTTATAACGAGTCAGCGGTTTTCTTTTATACTTACCTACGGTCTACCTCTTTCTGTCACGTTTGTTCGCCCTGACCAAGCAGCTGCGCCCTTCTAAATCCTAACGCGGGTGAAAGTTGTTATAGGTGAACCCTTCGAAAGTCAGTTAAAAATCCTGCAAATGGCAAATTTATGTAAAAAAATTTGCCCATTTCGAAAAAAAGTAGTAACTTTGTGCCAAGTTTCGGGAATTACGCAAGCGATGGATATAAAACGATTTAAGGACATAGTGGTGACCAGTGACCTGAATGACCTTCTGTTAGAAAACGGTTCGGCGTTCGGGCGGTCGTATATGTGGCAATGTCTTGCTGGAGAGATCACTTTTGAGTATGCCGGAACCACATATTCCATGCAACCAAACGACCTGCTTTTCAGCCCTGCCAACCGTTTGCCGCGGGTTCTCTCGCAGTCGCCGGACTACCGCTGTGTGATCTTTGCGCTGGACGGAAAGAAAGTAGAAGACATATTGTACGCTTGTCTGCGCGATGAAGACGACTGGATTGAGAAACTGCATTTTATCCTGCGGCATCCTATTATCCATCTCTCGCCACGGCAATTAAAACTCATCACAGCATACCGTGGTCTTGTGCCGCTTTACTCGGAGGAGACAGGACGTTACCGCCGGCGCGTTGCCTTCCTGCAAGGACAATCGATTATTTACGAATTATTATCGTGGGTGGACGAGGTAATGCGTCCTTCCGGGGATTCTCATACCATCGTCTCGTCCCGGATGAATCAACTGTATGTGGCCTTTCTGAAACTGCTGGATGAGAACGGCGGTACACAGCGGCAAGTGAGTTGGTACGCCGCACAATTACAGATTTCCTCCGCCTATCTGAACCAAGTCTGCCGCACTTGTATCGGCAAGTCGCCGCAAGCGATGATTCAAGATATCTTGTGC
This sequence comes from uncultured Bacteroidales bacterium, assembly GCA_902799555.1. Taxonomy (GTDB): domain Bacteria; phylum Bacteroidota; class Bacteroidia; order Bacteroidales; family Paludibacteraceae; genus Colicola. The sequence continues at coordinate 3,522 of CADCBB010000055.1, read as the reverse complement.
AAGGAAAGCAAACGCTTGCTACTCTCCACCGACTTCAATATCAAGCAAATAGCATACCGCTTGCAGTTTGCCACGGAGGCTGCTTTCTGCAAGTTCTTCCGCAAGCAGACAGGTCTTTCACCTGCCCAATTCCGCAACAATAAATAGTTATCCAAATCACAACAAACATTTTCCATGTTTTAAATAGATTTGGACTATTCCAAAAGATTTTGTACCTTTGCACCCGATTTGATTTCGGATGTAAAATGGAGCCCATTACTCAATACAAACACTATGTGGAAATAGCAGATGTAGATGCTTCGCTGCACTTGCGTCTGCCGGATTTGCTGAACTATATGCTTCATGCGAGTGCTCAAGGCGAGGACGAGTTGGGAACCGGTGTTGAATTCATGCGCAAGGCGTACGGAGCCGGATGGGTCTTGGAACGCTTTGCGGTTCAGATAGACCGTCTGCCGCTCTATCACGACACCTTGGTAATACAGACATGGCCAACCACCGTAGCGCATAACATGGTCTTTCGCGCGTACGAGTTGTCAATAGAACATGCAGGCGGGTTGCAGCCTATAGGTCAAGCAACCGGCATATGGACAATCATTGACTTGCAGACGCGCGGTATTGCTGCTTTACCGTTTGCGGACAGCTATCTATGGATGAACCATACTTCCGACCGGACGGTCTCGCTCGCCCGTTTACGGCATCCCACAGCGATAGAGCGCGTCACGCACTGCCTGACGCATAAGATTCATTATACCGACCTTGACCTGAACAACCACTGCAATTCCGCCAAATACCTGCAGTTCATGCTCAATGCCTGCGATGTGCTAACCGGCGTTGCGCCGATACAGATAGACTTGCGGTATGCACATGAATTAGGTCCCGAGGACACGATTACCGTGGAAGCCGAGGCTACGGACAGGCAGGTCTGTTATATCCTCAAAACAGCAGACGGTCAGCTATCCTGTACCGCCGTTATGAAGGCATAGTAATCAATCTCGAATCATACTATGGCAATACCAACCAAACACATGTTTTCGTACATCAACCGCTCTATCCGGGAGGGTTGGAACAATCCCGCATTGACCAACTACGGGGAATTGTTCACTTACACATACGGTGCGATGGCAACCGAAATGGCGCGGTTGCATCTTTTTTATGAGCAACTCGGGCTTCATGAGGGGGATAAGATTGCGCTCTGCGGGGCTAACTCCGCTCGTTGGGCAATCGCGCTAATGAGTGCTTTCTCCTATGGGGCGGTCGCCGTCAGTATTCTGCCGGATTTCACGGGAGCAGATATTGAGCGGCTGGTCAACCATTCCGACGCACAAGTGCTGTTTGTCGGTCCGGCGGTGGAGCAGAAAGTCAACCCGGCTAATATGCCGGCTCTCAAAGCCGTGATTTCTACGGTGGATTTTCATCCGGTCTATACTGCCGATCCTGCTTATCGCAGGGAATATGAGCAGCTGAATACCTCTTTTAAGGAACGCTACCCGAAAGGCTTCCGACCGGAAGATGTGCACTACCGCGAAGACAATCTTGACGACCTCGCTTTGATTAACTACTCGTCCGGCACAACAGGAAACCCCAAAGGTGTTATGCTTTCTTATCGTGCCTTGTCTTCCAACGTGCAGTATTCAATAGATAACATGGAATGTCACCCCGGTGTCAATCTCGTTTCCATGCTGCCTCTGGCGCACATGTTCGGTATGATGATAGAGTTGATTTACCAGATAGCCGGAGGATCGCATGTATATTTTGTGACACGCCTGACTACGCCGACGCTGATGAAGGCATTCCGCGAATGTCAACCGCTAATTATTCTCGTCGTGCCCATGGTCTTGGAAAAGATTTATGAGAAGAAGATTCGTCCTGTTGTCAGCAAACCGATTGTCCGGTTGCTATGGAATACACCCATTGCAGGCAGGCTTGTCCGAAACCGTATTCGTCAGGGACTGATGGACGCTTTCGGCGGCAAACTCAAAAGCCTCATCTCCGGTGGAGCGGCCCTCAATCCCGAAGTGGAGAAATGCCTTATGGACATCCGTTTTCCCTATCTGTCAGGTTATGGTATGACAGAGTGCGGACCGCTCGTTTCGTATGTGCCGTGGCAGCAGTTCAAGGCGCACAGCTGCGGACGACTCGTCGATCGGATGGAGATACGCATAGACTCGTCCGACCCGGCTACTGTTCCCGGAGAGATTTTGCTCCGCGGAGACCATGTCATGTTGGGCTATTATAAGAATCCTGAAGCAACGCGAGAGGCTTTTACCGCCGACGGTTGGATGCGCACGGGCGATATGGGTACGATAGATGCAGAAGGGAATATCTTCCTGCGCGGGCGGTGCAAAACGATGATTCTCGGACCTTCCGGTCAGAATATCTATCCCGAGGAGATTGAGTCACTGCTGAATGCCCAGCCGGCGATAGACGAAGCACTGGTGGTGAGCCGCGACAACAAACTCCACGCACTCATCTATCTGACCGACGAGCATGTGGAACAGATGCGGGAGGAAGGCATGAATCTTCAAGAAGCGGTTTTGCAGGCAGTGGATGATGTCAATCGGCAATTACCGCCTTATAGCCATATCGTGAACTACGAATTTATGTTCAAGGAGTTCGAGAAAACGCCAAAGCGCTCTATCAAGCGCTATTTATATAAATAAGTGAGTAAGTAGATAGTTTCCTTCTATGGAAACGAAGCAAAAGTCCGACTGGGAAGCCGGACTTTGTTTTTTTGTGCCACTTTTTCTAAAAAAATCTCTCTTTTATTTGCATAATTGCCCAAAAAGCTGTAAATTTGCAGTCGCATTAGAAAGGGTTATCCCGAAGTGCCGCCGAGAGTTGAGTACAGCCTCACCGCCCGCGGTCAGTCCCTTATGCCCCATGTCTCCGCCCTTATCGGCTGGGCTCTGGAGCATTTTGAGGAGATAACAAAATAAGGGCAGTAGCGTCTTTGGCACATGATTTGTTACATGTATAGAAACTTCTGTTTCACCCTCAAAGGCAAAGTCTTTTTAGGCCAGGCTTTGGGTGCTACCGGAGCAGAGTTGTCTTACCAGACACTTGTTCCCGGACAAGACAGCGGTTTCCTTCACACGCACAAAACGCACGAGGAGTTGTATTTCATCCTTCGTGGCGAAGGTACATACCAAGTGGACGGCGAGCTCTTCCCCGTTAAGGAAGGTGCTGTGGTACGTGTGGCACCGGAAGGCAAACGTGCATTGAAGAACACCGGCAAAGAGAACCTGACGATGCTTTGCATCCAATACAAAGCGAATGCTTTTACCGATGCAGACAGCCCCATGACGGATGGTAATATCCTGAATGAGCCGCTGAATTGGTAATTGAACTTGTCGTGATTATCAAAAGAATAATATGAGTGAAATACTTATTTCCGAGAAGCAAGTGCAGAGTGTGATGACCAAATCGTCACTGCCCGTGGGCGGTTACTCGGTGAACCCGTATGTGGGGTGTACACACGCTTGCAAATATTGCTATGCTTCGTTCATGAAACGCTTTACTGGA
>CADCBB010000054.1 GCA_902799555.1 uncultured Bacteroidales bacterium | reverse complement strand
GATTATGAATATCCTTATAAGCCCCATTTTAATTGCCATCTTCAGTATTACCCAACGCTCAATAAGGCAGTTATAAAGTCATATCATCCCACAAGAGCTGGGAAAGCAGGAGATTGGGTAATTTATGAAAGAGTAATTAGTCCGTTTAGGCAATTACTTAACAATGACCAAATAAAATTAAAATAATTTTCATCGCTCTCATCTTGTGAAAGCCGCATGTAGTAATTTTGCAGCGTGATTCAGAAAAGGAGTCGCGCTGTAACTTTATTTATCGCAAAATTACTACGTGTATGGAACCACTTTGTGTAGCAGTTGCCCCATACCTTCCGGAAGGAAGCAACTACTTTTTTCGTCCTAGTGACAAGTTCTATTATGAGTTGGACTTGTGGGAAATTGATTTTGAAGACCGACTTGAGACATACGTTAAGGTTTCGGACTTGCGTTATGCCGTTGAACGTGGTTTTGATTTGAAAAGGCATGTCATGGGATATATTGATAACAAAACACCCGAACCGGGTTATTTAGAACCGATATATGCTGCCTTTCGAAGGTATATTAAATTCCTGCGGACGGGCGTTGGGATTGCTGAAAGCTCATTTGGGTACGCAGACTTGATGACACAATTGTATATTGCAGATTTGGTGGATCTGTTTTGCAAAGAAGTGATGATATGCCTTCCTTTTGGCTCTATGCCTCATTGGAATTATTATAAGTTAATCGATGCCAGAGACAGGCATATTATTAGTGTGGATGAATACTATAAGATTTGTACCAGTCCATCAGACTACTATGTGAAGGCTATGGAGCGTATCAATACGGAAGAGCGTTCTATCCGTAAAGAAAAAGCTATTCAGATAATTGAAATTGATAACAAATAAATTGAAACATTATGAGGAAATTTTTAGTTCTTTTATTGGTTTCGTGCGCTGTTCTGACAGACGCACAAGTTTTAACCCTTCAGCATTCATATGAAGGTACCGGATTCTTTTATAACTCTATCAACCGGCAAACTAAGGAAAGTTTGATGTATGAGGATAATGTGGATGAGTTATATGGGAATGCCTACTATTCCGAATTACTTAGCTATGAAGATAGTACATTTACAATTACTACCTACAACGAGGATTATTCTTTCCAATCTATGAAGCAATTCCATATTCCCGGTGGTCATTTGATAGCTATGATATCTGTGCAGTTATCTAAATGTACTTTCGATGACGATAGCAACACCTATGAGATGTTGGTATTGTACAAGGACCAGAGTGCACCTACTTACAACAATGTATATCTTTTGCGCCTATATCGCGAAGATGGCACACTTTTGTATGACTTCGGAAGGGCGAACAGTTTCACATTCTCGACCGCCCTGCATATGTATAACGGCGAGTATCGCCTTTGGATATCCAAAAACTTGCAGCGCGACGAACTTATTCCCGACTATGGTTGGAAGACCATCAAATACACGCAGAATGATGTGTACAAGGTGAATAAGAGTGTAGCGGCAGAGTTGACCCCAATACAAGCCAATGAAGTGAAATTCTTAAAGGTTGTAGAGGATGGTCATGTTTATGTGATTAGAGACGGTCGGAAATATGATATGAGAGGATTTGTTAACGTAAAATAATAGACTCATTATGAAAGGAATAAATCTTACCTTAGCTAAAGTAACTTCATGCGACCGCTGGCTCGTGTGTGAGTCGGCGGTTTTTCTTTATACTTACCTATGGTCTATAGAGTTCAATGTCCGGATCCAATCCGGACGCAATGGACGGAGAAAGGGATAACCGGCATGGCATGCCGGAGAATGGACGATGAAGAAGAAGGGATGAGGGGAAAATGGGGATTTACGTCAAAAAAGTGTGAAAAATCACCAAAATATGCTATAAAATGACATTTTTTGCGCACAAAGGAAGTGTTTTTTGCTTAAAATATTTGCTCAATTCAATTTTTTGTTGTAACTTTGCAGCAAATTTTAGTGAATAATCACCTAAATATGCTATAAAGACATGGAATTTAATCGTGATTTATACCTTCAGAAGCTTATCAGTGCCAGCAATAATGACATGATCAAAATCGTCACCGGTATCCGTCGGTGCGGTAAGTCCTATTTGCTATTTGAGATCTTCCATAACTATCTGTTATCGCAGGGAGTGAAAGAAGATCATATCATTGGCTTGGCTTTGGATGATAATCGCAATAAGGCATTACGCGATCCGGATAAGTTATTGGAATATATTGATAGCCACCTTATCCATGACGGGCAAACAAGCTATGTCATCTTGGATGAAGTACAGATGGTAGATGATTTTGTGGGCGTGCTATTGAGTATGACCCATATGCGCAATGTACAAACATACGTATCCGGCAGTAACAGTAAGTTTCTGAGCAAGGATGTAGTAACCGAGTTTCGCGGACGCGGATGGGAGATTAGGGTTCGTCCGTTGAGTTTTGCGGAATACTACGAGGGTGTGGGAGGTGATAAACGCGATGCATTGGAAGATTACTATACATACGGAGGTCTGCCTGCTGTAGCAAAGCTGAATACACCGGAAGAGAAAGAAGCATACCTGAAAGATGTCTATCGCGCTATCTATCTTAAAGATATTATAGAGCGCAACCATTTACAAAACGAAGAGGGATTGGAGGAGATCTTCCGAGTTTTAGCATCATCAATGGGAACTGCGGTTAATCCGACGAAGATTGCGAACACCTTCAAGTCTGTAGCGAACATTAAAATATCAACTCATACAATCACCAAGTATATAGAGCATTTGAAGGATGCTTTTTTGGTGAGCGAAGCACTCCGCTATGATGTAAAAGGACGCAAGTACATTGGATCAGATAGTAAGTTCTACTTTGAAGACCCCGGTGTCCGAAATGCTATCATCGGTTTCCGGCAAGTGGAATACAGTCACATGATGGAGAACGTACTATATAATGAACTTTGCGCACGCGGGTATAGCGTAGATGTGGGATTGGTGGAGATATGGGAGAAAAATGAAGAAGGGAAAATAGTTCATAAACGAATAGAGGTGGATTACGTTATCAATCGTGGTTCACAGCGGATATATGTGCAATCGGCATACTCGATGCCGGATGAAGAAAAACGCGATCAAGAGCAGCGACCGCTGATAAAAATAAACGATAGTTTTAGGAAGATCATCATATCCGGTGAGCATAAAGGCAAGTTCTACAATGAGGAAGGAGTATTGCGGATAGGAGTATTTGAGTTCTTATTAGATAGAGAGTGTTTGAATAACTGACAATAAAAAGAACGAGAGAAGAGACGATCAGCGATGGTTGTCTCTTTTTTATGTCCAAATCCAATTTGGACGGAATGGACGAAGAAAAATACAGGTTTTTTCCTAATAATCCAAATAATCTATAAAAAATGATGATGCGTATCATAAACGAAGGGCGAAAAGTTGCGTAAGTCGCGGAATTTTAGTAATTTTGTCGTCGGAATTGGAGATCAATTCTCAGATAACCAATTTAACCAAGAAAAATATACAACAACCTAAAAATTATTAACTATGGCAGAGATTACAGAAATGATGTTTCCGTTCAGAAAGATTATAGGACGGATTGGAAACATGAAGTACTACACGCGCAATGGAAAACAGTTCGTGCGCGAGTACAAACCACAGGTACGCACAACAAAAGTGACTGAAAAAGAGATTGCACACCGCAAACGGTTCGGAATCATTTGTAGTGCCGCAGGGAAACTACGCAAGAAACACGAAGGCTTAGGTCGCTCACAAGACGAAAGCAAAAGATTGTATAGTACATTAGGTGCTGTGTATGACGAATTAGCCGCACAAGAAGGGGTATCGTTCGGCGCGGACGAGGTAGTTGCGAAATGGGAGGCGGATGGGAAGTTGAAAGTTCTCTGCCCAAGGGCACGATCTGAAGGTATGGAAAGTTGAAAGTTGAAAGGAGACAAAAATTAATTAACTATGAGCAACGAGACAAAAGTAAGTTTGGCGGGAATATGCAACGTACTGCAAAACGCGAAGAAATATGAAGATCCGGATCGTGCGTTCAAGGTTCTGTGGGATGGTTGGCGTGCGCAAGGATTACGGCACAAGACGCATAGTGCACCATTTTACACGAAAGCATGGAAACGAGGATGGTTATTCCTCAAAGACGCAAATGATTTTCTGAGGTACATCGGGAAAATAAAAGTTGAGTGATAGACGTGTAAAATGAAACTATTATCACGGAATGGGAGCGAAAATTTGGTCGCTTCCATTTTTTGTTATAATTTTGCACCGTCAATCGCGAAAGACACCCGAAAGAGGGGTTGTGGCGAGGAGGTGGGTAACCGCTTGAGAACCGCTTGAGAACCGCTTCGTCGGAATTGGCTTATTGCGACTTGCAAAACATTTTTGCAACAAGCAATCGCAGTTCCTCCTCTCCCCACCAGACGCACTCCGTTAGCGCCTGTCGGGGGCCCCAAAAACAAACCTTTTATTAACTAACCTTTTTATTAACCTTAACTAAACCTTAATCTATTATGGCAAAGTACAAACCTATCGACATGGTAAAAGAGTACCATGGTAAGATCTGTCAGCACTCTGACACGTACTTCCAGAAACGCGGCAAAACGTTGTGTACCGGTCGCATCTGTAATCCTCGCGACTTCGAGAAGAATCCTCCGAAAGAGGCGGAGTTGGAGACCCGCACCAAGTTCCAGCAAGCACTGGCGGCTGTGAAGGCTCTGACGACCGAAGAGAAGGCGGCTTACGCACAGTCGTTCGCGAACCAGAAGAAGTACACGTCTTTGCGCGGGTACATGTTTGCAAAAGAGTACGAGAAGCTTGGCGCATAAGCGCCACTCTCGGCTCAGTTAACCAAAGTTATTAACCATTAAACCTAAAATTTTATTGATTATGGGAAAAGTAGTCAAGATTTCTCGCAAGTACCGCACGTGCTACAACTACCGCAAGTGGAGTGACCGCAAGTACACCAGCGTACATGGCGACCGAACCACTCCGGCAAGTACCGAGGAACTGAAGGTACGTGCTAAGTTCAAGGTGGTACGCCAAGCGGCTCTGAACCGCTCAATGGACTTGTCGCACCTGACGTACGACCAGATGGACTTCATCGAGGAGAAGAAGACCCGTCCGAACTTCAAGTACACCACCTACAAGGGCTGGCTGTTCAGCAAGGCATGGAAGTGCTACGATGAAAGCACGAACACGGTGACCATGCCGGAGCGTCTGAAGACCATCGGATAAGGAGGATGATCGCGTTCGGCAAGGAGATTGCGGAGCGGGATTGGTGAAACAAAAACCGCTTCCGCGTCTCCGGAAACCGACATCCAAAGTCGGGCTAACTAACGAAGAAAGGAGATAGGTGAGCCAAACCCAAAAATGCGTATAAACGCAAGTGATCTTTGACGTATTGAGAAGTGAAAAGATTTGAGCAAAGAGGGTCAGTTTACGTACTTACCAGGCGTAAATTGGCCCAAATTGCAAAAAAATCAAAAAACGGGAAATTGTCGGATCATATCCGACGTAAAAGAAGAAAGAGGCGCGGCACTGACGTGTCGCGAAGGGGACGAAGAAAATATCCAATTTTGAGTACTTGGACACCGTTTGGATGTCCAATGTAGTTGGACTATCAGCAGCCGCCCCGATGGACGTTTTTACCTCCCTTGCTGACCGCGATGTGAACCCCGACGCTCCCATCTGCATCGGTATGGACTACAACGCCAATATCAACTGGATTTGTACATTGGCTGCGAAAAGTTCCCACAAGAGGTCATTTCGAGCGTAAATTACTCCGGAATCGGCTAATTTCCTGCCGATTTTGGAGCAATTTTGCCCGATTTCGTGAAAAAATGAAGATTTTTTGCATTTTTTCTAAAACTGTCCAAAGTAATTGGACACTTGTTTTGTAACTTTGCACCGGATTTGGCAGATGGTGCTTGTTTTTGTTCGCATAGTGCGCGCAGGCCAAGCATCGCTAAACCAAATCTGAGTGCGTAAAAGCATGAAGTTACAAAAAAAATCGGGCAGGCTCGAAGAAGAGTAAGGCCTACCTCAGTCCAAAGACGACAGCGAGACACCTTCGCCGGTTGCTCAAGCGTCGTCGGAAGTTGGAGGCTACTGATCGCCTCTTGTGTATAACCATTGAGCAGTTGAAAGAGCGCCTTTCCAATTTTGAAAAGAGGCTCTCCGAAAGAGGTATGTTATTCAATCCGGACTCAAGCCAAGCTAACGAGGACACATTTCTGGAGGTGTGAGGTTACTTTTTCTTCAAAAAAGTATGCAATACCGCACATTTTGCGTCTGAAATCGTGAAAAGTTGCTGTTTTTCTTGCATATGTGGAAAAATTTTTGTAATTTTGCACGCTTTTTTGTTAGAATGAATTCTTACAAAAGAACATTGACATAGAATTTTTTGCAGTTTGCAGCCCCATCACGACTGAACATTGGAACCGTTACGAGTGATTATAGGAAATGCGGACGCAAGCACTTACACCTCTGGTGTGGGCTGTTTGTTGTTTCCTATAAGGCCGGTTCCAAGCTTTGCGCCTAGTCGTGGCAGCGGCAGTCCACACTTTTTTATGAAAATTATCTCAGTCCTGGCGTGATGAGTATGTCAAATGGCTATGCGGCTTTGCCAATGCACAAGGCGGCAAACTCTATATCGGTGTGAACGACAAAGGCGAGGTATGCGGTATAGAAAACGCTCACAAACTGTCTGAAGATATACCGAACAAAGTAGTTTCTTTCCTCGGTATAGTAGCCGAAGTGAACCTTCTCAACAAGGAGGGGAAAGATTACATAGAGATTGATGTAGTACCAAGCAATGTGCCCATCAGTTATAAGGGCAAATATTATGTTCGTTCAGGAAGCACCTTGCAGGAATTGAATGGCGCAGCTTTGCAGAACTTTGTTCTCAAGAAGATGGGACGCTCTTGGGATGATATGGTGCATGAACGCGCAACGATAGATGATTTGGATCGCGAAGCTATTGACTATTTCTTGCGTAAAGGAATTGAAGCCGGTCGTCTTGATCCGTCAGAAGCCAATGCTCCAACCGCTACCGTACTGCAGAATTTGCATTTGATGGATGAAGAAGGGCACTTGAAGAACGCTGCGCTGCTGTTGTTCTGCAAGACCCCCGGAAGATTTTTTACCGGAACGGAGTTCAAGATTGGTCGCTTCCATACCGATGTAGCGGACCTTTCGTCACAGGAGATGATTGAATGCAGCATTATCCAAATGGCAGACCGCGTGGTATGGATGCTCAAAGATAAGTTCCTTACCATGCCTATCCATTATGAAGGATTACAACGTATTGAAACATTGGAGGTTCCCGAAGACGCTTTGCGAGAGATTCTCTACAATGCCATTTGCCACAAAGATTATACCGGCGTTCACATTCAGATGAAGGTGTACAACGATCGCGTCACATTATGGAATCAAGGCGAGTTGCCAGCAGGGTTTGACATGAACGTCTTACTTCGTGAGCACGCTTCGCGTCCCCGTAACAAGAACATCGCCGATGCCTTTTTCAAGGCTGGTTTTAGCATTTGGAATACCAATAATGGCTTTCTTGGGCAAGCTCATGATTAATCCTTTATTCTATTTTTTAGCGGCTGGATTAACGATGTTAGGAACGATTACCGATTTTTTTGATGG
>CADCBB010000053.1 GCA_902799555.1 uncultured Bacteroidales bacterium | reverse complement strand
CTCTGTTCCTGAAGACGCAGATACTCGATGAGTTGTGTCTGCGTCTTTTGCGGAACGCCTTCGACCCAGAAGCGCACTTCGCGTTGCGGTTTGAGCCGGTGCGTGACGAAGGTATTCCATTTCTCGATCCATTGACCAAAACGTTTTTGGTCAGCGGGGCTGAGAGCATCAATCTCGTTTTGGAGGAAGGCAATGTCGGTTTCCTGACCAAGCACGAGTTTGGAGTACCGCGCGAGTGCAGCTTTGGAATTGGGTTCCTGAGAGGCGATTTGTTGGACTTGCTGCCACAGCCACGACCAGTAGCGGTCCATGACATCGTCTGCACTATGCCCGTCAAAGAGGAAAGTAGGCGTATCGTCCGTCTTGGCGGTCAAGGCAAGGTCGGCAACGATGGCGGGGTCTGTCCAGTCGATAGCGAGAAGGCGTTGACGACGTGTCTCAATACGGGCTGCTTCAAGGAGCCATGCCGCAAAGGGTTCTCGGAACGGAACCGCCTCGAAGATCGTAGGACTGAAGGTCTCGAAAACGAGGTAACGCATGTAGAAGGTCAGCAAGTCAAAAGCGAGTTGAGAGAGAAGAATATTGGGGCATATCGCCGGCAGGATGGTCTCATCTGCTGAAAGCGCCAGATACGCATCACAGAGCATATCGACCTCCACCGGCAGTAGTCCCCACTCATCGCGTCGCACCTCCCGTTCATAGCGCTTGATCCATGCCAGTTTGTCCTCATCCGAGTCGATGGCAATCGCGCGGCGGTTACCTTCTTCGGAATCCACGAGCAGGGCACACAACAATGCCGCTCCAAAACGGCATATCCGCAATAAGCGTATGCGCCTCATAACGGATGGAATCTGAAAGGATGATATCTTCTAACATGGTTATGTGGACAGGGTATGGGATGTGTAGACTTCTTGCAGGAATGCTTTTTGGTCGATTAATTTGAAATTCGCTGCAAAGGTACGAAAAATTCTTAATATAAGCAAGAAAAATGCTTAATTCGGTCGCTAATTTACGGCCGTTTTGCTTTAATTATGCAAAATTATTTGCATATGTCAAAAATTTTGTGTACCTTTGCACGCAATTTGGGTGCACAATAAAGAATGAACATGATAGAAACCAATCGTATAGAGTTCAAGCGCCAACTGACGCGCGATCTGGATATCGAGAAAGAAGTCGTTGCCTTCCTTAACTATCGTGAGGGCGGTATCATCTATGTCGGCATTGACGATAACGGTAAGCCTGTGGAGAACCCGAACATCGACGATGACATGCTTGCGCTTAAGAGCCGTATCCGTATGGGCATCTCTCCCTCTCCGATGGGACTTTTCGATGTTACCGTAGAGCATATCGACGATGTACCGGTGATAAAAGTCTTCGTCGCCAGCGGTAGTGAGAAACCTTACTACAAGACCAAGTACGGGCTCTCCGAGAAAGGCTGTTTCATCCGTGTCGGCACAGCTGCCGAACCAATGACGCAGGAACAGATAGAAGACCTATATTCCCATCGTGTGCGTAACTCGTTGCGTAATATCCGTTCACCGCGCAAGAACCTTACGTTCCGACAACTCCACATCTACTACGAAGCAAAAGGATTGAAACTCAATGAGCATTTCATGGAGAATCTTGACTTGCTGACTGATACAGGCGAACCTAACTATGTGGCATATTTGTTGGCAGACGAGAATAGCACCTCTATCAAAGTAGCCAAATACGCGGGCACAGACAGAGATATCTTGGTGGCAAATAACGAATTGGGATATTGCTCTTTGCTAAAGGCTACAGACAATGTACTGGATAAACTGCACGTAGAAAACAACGTCAGCAGCGAAATCACCTACAAACGTCGTGTCGATTCTCCTATGTGGGACGAGCGTGCGATGCGCGAGATTGTAATCAATGCCATTGTGCATAATGACTACTATACCAACGAAGTACCGCCCAAGTTTGAGATTTTCTCTGACAGAATAGAAATAACGTCCGCAGGCAGACTCCCTATCGGCATGACCAAAGAGGAATTCTTCAGCGGTATCAGTTCTCCACGAAACAAAGAACTCATGCGCGTCTTCCGCGATGTAGATATGGTTGAATCCCTCGGCTCCGGCATGAAACGTATCCTGCAAGTATATCCAAAGAGAATATTTATCTTTATGGATAACTTTATACGTTTGACTATTCCGTTCTATTCACAAAAGGGTCCTAAAATAGCACAAGCTAATAGCACAAGTTCGCACAAAAATAGCACAAGCTCCAAGAAGGAATTTTTACTTGCGTATTGTGCCATACCGAGGACGCTCGGAGAGATGATGCACTATATGAATATGCGCAGTAGGCACTCATTTATAAGCACTTACATAAATCCATTACTTGAAGAAGGACTACTCCAATATACTATTCCGGATCAACCGACTCATCCCAAACAACAGTACGTTACAAAACAAAAATAGTACAAGCTAATAGTACAAGTTCGCGCAAAAATAGTACATGAAATGATACATGAAATGATACAAGAATTTACTAAAAGTAACCTTGGATATTTAAGACCAGCCGGTTAGAGGAATGGCAAATCGGTCAAAAGGTGGTCAAAGAAAAAGTCCAAAAGGTGGTCATAGAGGTGGTCAAAGAACAGAAGAGGTCTTTGAACTTATCAAGGCAAATCCGAGTATTACACGGGAACAGTTGAGTGAAATTCTTCATATCGAGCCCTCTGCGGTTCAGAAGCATATTAATAAACTAAAAATTGACCGTATCCGCCGCATAAAAGGCAAACAGAAAGGTCATTGGGAGATAATAGACAAAGAAAAATAGATTTGGCACACGAGTGTACCAAATTGAAAACTGCTACCATCGTAGCAGTTTTTTCTATCTTCTTTGTATATGTTTTCTGCAATTTCATGCTGATTTCGCGCAATATGCAAAAATAATTTGCATATGTCAAAAAAAAGCAGTACCTTTGCACCCGATTTGGGTGCATCGAACGAACCGGTCACAATTTGTGACCAGTTATAAACCACAATATGGCTAAGAAGAACGCAATAGCAAAAGCAGAATCGGCATCATTACAGCCGTTGGAGAACATTGAGAATCTCATCCACGTCATTCGTGGAAAACAAGTCATGCTTGATCGTGACTTGGCGCGGCTGTATGGAGTGGAGACTTTCCGTCTAAATGAGCAGGTAAAACGTAACATAGAGCGTTTCCCTGAAGACTTTATGTTCCAACTCTCTAAAGAGGAGTTCGAAAACTTGAAATCGCAAATTGCGATATCAAGTGGCGACGAAATCTTGAAATCGCAAATTGCGATATCAAGTTGGGGTGGTACGCGTAAACTCCCTTATGTATTCTCTGAAAATGGAGTGGCTATGCTCAGTTCTGTTCTTCGTTCCCAACAAGCCATTAATATTAACATCCAAATAATGCGCGCATTCACAACAATGCGCCATTTCATCGCTACTAATGCTCAAGTATTCCAACGCTTGGAGGTAATTGAACATACGCAATTAAGTTTGGTTGCTCATCAAGAAGATACAGATAAGAAGTTCGAGGAAGTTTTCCGCCGTTTGGACGATGGTAGTACTACGCCTAAGCAAGCCATCTTCTATGATGGTCAAATTTTTGATGCATACAAGTTCGTTAACGAGCGTATCCGCGAAGCCAAGAAGCGCATTGTGTTGATTGATAATTACATTGACGAAACGGTTTTGGCGATGTTAGATAAACGCGGCAAAGATGTTACTGCAAAAGTCTATACCAAAAACATATCGCGTCAGTTGTCGCTGGACTTTGAGAAACATAATGCACAATATACACCTATTGAGGTGGAGCAATTTGACCGCGCACACGATCGGTTCTTGTGTATAGATGATACCGTGTACCTTATCGGTGCCTCAATCAAAGACCTCGGCAAGAAGTGGTTCGGTTTTGTTAAACTGGAGCAAACCACAGATGAATTGCTGAGCAAGATGTAAGATAAACTTGATATCACAATTTGTGACTTCAAGTTGTCGCAAAATTTGCGACAAGTCAACATACCGTCCCGCCCATGACGCGAAACCGAGCAATTTCCTAAATATAGCGAATGTTCACACGTATCGGTGTGGGCATTCTGCATATATTGGAAGTGATGGGAGTCCAAGCCCGAATGTCCTAATATAGACAGATTGCCCGCGCTTTTTTAAGATCATTTTAAACAGTGCTGGTACATATAAAAGTGACTTTAACAAAAAAAATCTACTAAAATGAAGAAATTTTTCTATCTGCTTTTTGCAGCATTATGCATCGTTGCTTGCAACGAAAAGAACACTCCTTCAAATCCTGGAGATCCATCTAATCCTTCTGACCCGTCAGGACAAACTGACTCCAAGAAAGTTAAGTATATTGTTGAGTCTGCGCAGTGGTATACTTATGAAAATGGTAGTGCTACTTCTGGAGTTATAACAAAAACTGTCTATGAAAGAGGTGACGAGACGAAATATTTGAGGTCGCGCAGTGAATACAAAGGAGATCAGTTGAATGCCAAGTATACGTATCAAAATGAATCAGATCGCGATTATTGTTGGAAGATTTATCCATCGGGGAGTGAGAATGACAAGGACACAACAATTTGGTATGATGAGTACAGAGTAAAGCAGAAAGAAATTCGCAGTAAAAATAGCAGGTACATATATGAGTATGATAGCCAGCATAATGATAGACAGGTATCAGTCAAAATGTACTATCCATCCGGACAATTGTGGTCTGAAAGCAATTACTCTTACAATGGTCTCACTCAAAATGGAGAGACGAAATTTTATGACATTCAAGGGAATTTAACCTCTCGTCAGACGAGTGTTATGGAATTTAGAGACGATACTTTCGTCGGCTATAATACGTGGGAAACGGAATCTTTTGATAGTGAAGGGAAAAAGACTAATTCACACATTTCACGGTACGAATGGAATGGCGATTTATACACAAAAATTGAGTCAAACTATGTTACATATAACACGACTGGGGAGGTATATTCTACTGCAAAGAATGTAATTACATATAATTGGCAGGACGAGCTCAACAACACAGTTGTTAGCGAGTATTATCAAGGTGAAAGCCTTTTCTATAGGTATGAAGGGTATAACAAATATAAGTACTGATTTTTCAAAATGGCGTTTCACGCGGGTTTAAACACCTTATACGCGCACGTATAAAGAAACGAGATCATGAAAAAGACACTTTTATGGTTAGATGACTGTCGCAATCCGCTGGACGAGAAAGTGGATTGGATGGTATTTTCTCCAATCGGGCGCGATGTAAACGTTGTTTGGATTCAGTATGTGGACGAGTTTTTCGACTACATTAATCAGCACGGCTTGCCGGATGCTATCTGCTTCGATCATGACTTGGCCGAAGATAGCTACGACGAACGTACCGGCTACGACTGTGCAAAGTTTGTCGTGGACTATTGCATGAAGCACGACTTGGATATCCCCGCCTACAATATCCAATCCTCAAACCCTGTAGGCAAAGATAACATTCGGCACCTCATGGATAATTACCATAGGTTTTATGAGAAATCACTTAAGCAGTAAGGCTATGGAGTACAAGGATTTAGTTAACCAACTCAAGGAGTCATATCGCAGCATTTTTGCCGAACAGTCGGCGGCTGGCTTGTTGTCTTGGGCGCAGACCAAGATTTCCAATCCGGCAGAGATTGTTAGTCCGACTATTCCTTTTATTGGCAAAGGTTATTTCGCACAGGGGAAGAAGATCCTTCTATATGCAAGTGCGGAAAATCTGGCTGGTTACAATGGGCATCTTGACGATGACGGTTTAGCAATCAACCGCCATAGGTGGTATAAGGATCACGTCGAGAGGGACTTTTATCCGTGGGTGCATATTGCGCCTGTAACTGACGGAAGTTTGCTCATAGTACTGTGTTATATCTGCGAGCAGTTGGGCATAGATATGCCGGTAACCCCAAAGGAGTTTGTGGAAGCTATTTCATTCGCAAACTTTGGGAAGTTTTCCATCAAGCCGGTTAAGGGTTCAGAGCGCAATATAGACTATGCACAGAGTAAATCAAAGTTGGACTGTTGTATGCCATATATTGAGAAGGATTTGGAAGTCTTGAAACCGGATATTATTGTTATGTTCCAAACGATGTATTCGGCGGAACGTAGCGAGATAGAGCGTCTGAAAGGCGATGCCAAACTCATTCTGCTTACACAGATCAACGCGAGGACTGTCAATACCAATCTTAAACGGAGATACGCACTAAAGGACGAGGCTGAGTTATCTCCAGTCATTCGTGATTGGTATGATAGCCGTCACTTTAACAAGAACAAGTTTACAAACAGGACACACACCAACTTCCTTTCTGTGTTTACCTATTTGGACGAAGTGCTGAAGGCGCAAAAATAATAGCGAGGGCAAAAGACCCTCGCTTATTTTTTTACATTTTGAATAGGTAAAAGTCGTTGCTTAACTTTTTCCTTAATTCCTTGTATTCGTATTCACACGGATAAAGCATCTTGAAATCCTTATCCACACAGCCGCATTTCCCGAGTTTATCTTTCACAATGAAATACCCCGTATTGAGATATGGGATAATAAACTCAAATGCTGCCGGAATAGTGACTATTCCTTCCGTGTTCATTGCCCCCCAACAGCCATCACTAAAGAATAGTAGTCTGTCCGAGCATAACCACTTCAACCCATAGAAATGCGTGCCTTGAGGGTATTCTACCCACAAGTCCGTGAGCCTTGTAACATGCAGGACGGTTCTTTCCTGCATGATTACAATACGCTCAAGGAAGTGGTCTTTGGCAAGCACATACCCTTCAGACGTGGGCGCTCCTAAATGCTCATATCGATTCTCTCTATTCATTGTTTGAGGGATTATATAGTTTTGAAATCCACATACTCCCAAGCCTCAATGAAATCTAGTTTCTGTTGAGCACTATCGATGAAGAAGCATGATCCACCGCGCTTTACGGCTATCTCATTCACATTGTCCGTTACGTCTAAAGCATCGTAACGTGCCGGGATGATTGGCTTTGCAGTGTAGTCAAGTAGTCCGCACTTGCCTTTGAGCGTCACTACTTTGTACGTGTCGGTTTGACGCTTGTGGATGATGTACTTGTACTTGCAGGGGATGAATTGCCTTCCATCTTCTGCGTAGATGATACCGCACTTATTGTTTTTGTCCTTGACACGGACAAGTCCAATGTTCTCGCCAAGACTGGACACTTGGCTATATTGCGGTTTCACAATGATGTTGCCCTGTTCGTCCTTGATCCCGAACAAATCATTTTTCTGGAAGGCGATTCTGTTAGGTGCAACAAGATACTCCTTCTCCATCGGCTTGCGCTCTACCTGTGGCTGCTCGCGGTACTGCTTTTCTCTGGATGCCGCGTCAAACAGCATTTCCTTACCAGAGCCATCTACATTTTGGAACAAGAACGTCGTTCCTTCAACATGGGTAGCGATGTCGAACTCACCGGCACGATAGACAATTTGTCCTTGGCGGTCAATAAGTCCATCTTTCTTGTCAGTGGTAGTGTAGATTGCGAAATTGCCGTAGAAGGCTGAAAAGTGGTGAAGATTACTGATGTTTACTTCCATAATAGCTATTATTTTTTTTGTTAATAATGATTGTCTGCGCGTGACGTCTCGCGCGCGTACACATAAAGGCGTTCAAACCCGCGCCAAACGCCGTTTTGCCTTTTAGGATCAAAAAATCGAGCAAATCATTGAGGAATAAATTGATAATCCATTCACTCTCTCACACTTTCACACATCATTGTATCTTCTTATCACTTCGGGAACGATTATTTCTTATCTCGCTTTGCGCGAACGATTTTTTCTTTCTTTGTTGGTTTGATTTTATAAAAGCCCCCCTTAATAAGGTCTTCGCTTCGCTCAGGGCTTGTAGGGTCCCCAAAACATTTTCAATTTTTGGGGAGAGCGGAGCACACCCGAGTACTTACTTCCAAAATGTATTTTTTGGAACGCGTATGAGGGTAGTGTCCGCGAAAGGTGCTCTCTTCTTTCTTTGGCATAGTATTTGTATCACACCAGTAAACGATTGTTCCATACATAAATATCAAGCCTTATGAGACATTATTTACTTGCTTTATTTGTAGCCCTAACCGCCAACCTTGGCATGCAGGCGCAAGATGTGGTCGTTCTTTACGGTTATCTGAAAGTGTTCCCGAATGACTTGGGCACGTTTGATGCAGAGCCGCGGACGGTTATAGCTCGCTTGAATGAGCAACAGCAATACGGTTACGGTACATGGCGTCTGCCAACGCATGAAGAATTGCAACTGATGCGAGGAAGCAATGTGATCGGTGATGGTGCGTATATGACCAAAGAGAACAAGAGGGGTATCGTGCGCTTGGTGACGGACAAAGAAAAAGGCGATACGCTTTATGCTATCACGGCCGGTTATGTGGATTTAGGTCTGCCGAGTGGTACGCTGTGGAAAGAACAAAATGAAATAGACGGGTTCTGTACCTACGAACAAGCGATGGCTCTGTACGGAAATGGCCTGCCTACTAAAGAGCAATTGGAGGAATTGAAAGTTTATTGCAAATGGACATGGACAGGTAGCGGTTATGAGGTAGAAGGTCCGAGTGGTGCAACCATTACGCTGCCTGCTGCGGGCTATCGTGATTGTGATGGCAGTGTGCACAATGTCGGTTCGGACGACCTCAACAAGCGTTGCGGCGGTCGATCGGTCCGTCTGGTCCGTTAGTATTAAAGAATAACCCTCAAATTATCAAGCCTTATGAAACGGAATTTACTTTCTTTACCAGCGTGAGGATGTTCTTTCCCTCCACGCGTTCGTAGCGGATCTCGTCCATGAGCTGGCGCACCAGATGTATGCCCAAGCCGCCTATCTCCCGGTCCTCCGCCGAAAGCGAAGTATCCGCCTCTTTCTGTTTCGTCGGGTCGAAAGGTATGCCGGAGTCGGAGACGGTGAAGATCAGTTGCTTGCCCTGCTCGTTCTCAATCTCGGTAAATTCTACAAACACTTTGCCGTCCTTGCGTCCCGGATAGGCATAGAGCATGACGTTGCAGACCACCTCTTCCAAAGCGAGGTTAATCGGCATGTTCAGTTCGTCGGGCACATGCAATCCGTCCACCCATTCGGAGAGGGTCGGAATCTGCTGTATGTCGTTGCGCATGACGATGGCCGATATCTGGTAACGGATGGCAAGCATGGTGAGGTCGTCGCTCTGCGGCGCTCCGTTGACGAAGGTATTGACATCTTTCTGGAAAGTCTCCACGAGGTCTCTCGGCGGCATGCCGTCGGTGGTGGCGAGCAGGTTCAGCATCCGTTCCTCGCCGTACTGGGCATGTACTTTGTTCTCCGCCTCGGTGAGTCCGTCGGTGTAGAGGAAGAGCATGTCGCCGCGTTGTATCTGCGTAGTCTGGCCGACATACTCGAAGCCGCCCATGATACCTATCGGCAGGTTCGGCAGCACCTCCAACTGACGGCTCTCCCGCTTGTGTACCAGCACCGGGGCATTGTGTCCGCCGTTGCAGTAATCGAGCACGCCGGTCTCCATGTCGAGCACGCCTATAAAGAGGGTGGCGAACATGTCCTGTTCATTCTGCTCGGTGAGAGGGTCGTTCATCTGGCGCATGATTTGGTCGGCATGTTCCTCATGCGCTGTGACGCTGCGGAAGAGCGAACGGATCATCGCCATCACCAGCGACGCCGGCACTCCCTTGCCGCTCACGTCGCCCACGCAGAAGAAGAGTTTGTCGTGGCGGACATAGAAATCATACAGGTCGCCGCCTACCTCTTTGGCGGGATGCACCACTCCGTATATATTCAGGTCCGGACGGTCCACGAAGGGCGGGAACACCTTGGGCAGCATGGCGCTCTGGATGGTCTGCGCGATCTCCAGTTCGCCTTCCATACGCTCTTTCTGGTTGTTGATCTCAATCATCTTGTAGGCGTTCTTGGTGCTGCGGTACATGATGAATACTAACAGAGCAAGGCTGATCAGCATCAGGATATTCACAATCAGCCCGACGCGCTTGAGTTCGACATACAGGATATCCTCCGGGATGATGATAGACAGTTTCCAGCCCGTAGCGTCAATCTCTTCGTCAAGGACGAGGTATTTGCGTCCGGGTATGGTGTCCGGCGTGACGATATCCTTGCCGGAAGCCGTGTAGATGGAGTAATAACTGTCCGGATAGACCTGCAGGTAATCGAAGATGAACTTCAGTTTGCTGAGCGAAATGTCGATACAAACGACTCCCACGACACGGTTGTCGGCATCGCGGACGGGATAGGAACAGGTGACGACGATAGCATGCGCGCCCTCGTTGTCCGCGTACGGGTTCGACCAATAGGCATGGTCTTTTGTTAGACCGTTGTTGAACCACTCCGACTGCGTGTAGTCGTGGTCGGCACCGCCTATCTGACGGATGGCAAAACCCTTCTCGGTCCGTTCGTTGCGGGTGCCATAGACCTCGTACCAGTGGCCCTTCTGCGGGTAATAATCCGGCACGAAAGCTATTCCGGCTCCCTCCACGTTCTCCAGTGTCTCGAACAGCATGTTCACGCATCCCGGCATGGCGTCAGGGTTGTTCAGGCAGAACTCCGCCATCTTGGAAAGCATCTTCGCAGCGGCTTCGAGCTCCACGGCGGCGGTGTTGATCTCCTGTTCCGCCGACCGCAACTCGGATTGTGCACGATAGACGGCATCCGCTTTGATAGTGGCACGCGTGTAGAAATACTGTACGCAGGCAATCGACTCCATCGCCAGTATGGCAACGAGCATCAGCCACAGCCCTGCATGGGACCGTAGGGATTGCTTGTTAAACTTTTCTTTCAGGTTCATAGATGTTATTTTTTTTCTATGGGTCATACAATCAGTTTGATGCGGAAACCGCGGGTGGTGGGTTCTTCGATGAGTTCCTTCACTTGCGGACGGAGGGAGGCACGGGCGGCATCGGTCAGGGGCGAGTCGCTGATGTGCTCCACCATGAAATCCAATGCCGTCACGCCGGATAGTTCGGTGTGCGTCAGGCGCAGCGTGAGCGGACGGAAAGACGGCATGTGGGTGAAGAGCATCTCCTTGATAAGCGAATAAGCGTGGTCGGCTTTCTCGGTGATGTTATACTTGAGGCAGAACTGGTTGAGCCCGGTGTGGATCTGCAGGTAATCGAAGTCGTCCGAGTCGATCTCATAGACGAGTTTCTGGATGCGGTTGACGAACGCCTTGGTAGCCGAATGCACAGGGTGTTCGAAGATCTGTTCGGGCGTGCCGTCCTCGTAGATGATACCTTCGTTCATGAAGAAGATACGTGTGCTTACGTCGCGGGCAAAACGCATCTCATGGGTGACGATCAGCATGGTCAGACCGCTTTTCGCCAACTGGCGGATGACGGAGAGCACTTCGCCAACCATCGTCGGGTCAAGCGCCGAGGTGGGTTCGTCGAAGAGGATGACATCCGGGTGCATGGCAAGCGAACGGGCGATGGCCACGCGCTGTTTCTGTCCGCCGGAGAGGGAGGACGGATAGACATCGGCTTTCTGCGCCATGCCTACTTTCTTGAGCAATTCCATCGCTTCCTCCTTGGCTTGTGCCTCAGGCATTTTCAGCAGCCGCGTCGGGGCGTAGGTGATATTCTCCAGCACGGTCATGTGCTCGAAGAGGTTGAAGGACTGGAAGACCATGCCCATCTTACGGCGCAGCTTGTCCAGCGGATAGCCGGGCGCGGTGATGTTCTCGCCGTTGACGATGATCTCGCCCGAGGTGGGCGGTTCGAGCATGTTGATGGCCCTGAGAAGCGTACTCTTGCCGGTGCCCGAAGGACCGATGATAGAGATCACTTCGCCTTTGTCTATGGTGCAGTTCACATCCTTGAGGACGGTCAGAGACGACCCGTCCGGATTGACAAATGTTTTGCTGAGATGATGGATGGTTACCATAAGATGTACGATTTACGAATGTACGATGTACGATTTATTTACGAATGTACGATGTACGATTTATTTACGAAGGAGGCAGAGGCTCAGCGTTTTGCGGATGAGCCAAGCGAGGATGAAATAGATAATCGTGATGACGAGCAGCGGGATGAGCGCATCGAACGTACGGGAACGGATGAGGTCGCTGGCACGCGTCAGGTCGGCGATGGCGATATACCCCACGATGGAGGTGTTCTTCAGCAGCGAGATACATTCGCCTGTGTAGAGCGGCAGACCTTTGCGCAGCGCCTGCGGGAAGACGATACCCATGAAGGTCTTGAAAGGCGTAAAACCGAGACTCAGTCCGGCTTCGGTCTGTCCTTTGGGCACCGCGGAGATAGAGGTGTCGAAGATATTTCCGGCCGAGGACGCAAAACACATGGCGAACGCCACGATAGCCACCAGGGTAGCACTCATGCCGGAGTTGGCGAAGACTACATAGAACAGGATGAGCAGCAGGACGAGCGTCGGGATACCGTTGATGAAATCGCCGTATAGGTCCGCCAGTCCGCGCACCCATCTGCGCTTGGAGCGACGACAGGCACACACGCCTATGCCGAGAATGGTGCCTAAGAGTATAGCAAAGAACGTAATCTTGATGGTCTCGACCAGACCGTCCCAGATGAGTTTGATACGGTTCTCTTTGATGAGGTTCATGTGGATGCGCTCACCTAGCCCCATGCGTGCTTCACGGGAGTGGTCCACAATGAAATAGCCCGGGTGGCACTTGTAGTAGGGGGCAGAGAAATCCATCGATTTCTGGCGTTCCTCCGTGATAAAAAGACAGCCGGAGAACACATCCGCCTTGCCGGTGTTGATTGCCATGATAGCCGCGCCGATGTCCACAAACTGCATCTCAAAAGGTCTGCCGAGGGAATGTGCAAAACGCCGGAGAATGTCAGCATCCAAGCCTTGCCACTCACCGCCTTCGCCCACATAACTGATCGGGGCTATATTCACACCGCAGACACAATACAGTGGCTTGGCTCCTTCGGGAATGGTATAGGCAGGTTCCTCCACATAGGGTCCGCCGTTGATCCAGTAGTTGGTGATGTCTTCCATCGGAGCAGAGGCAAGGAAGGCGTTGAGTTGCTCGGCCATCTCGGTGTAGCCTTTGCGGATGGCAAAAGCCACATCGAAACACTCGTCTCCTACAAAGGCTTTCTTCATGCCCAGACGCTTGAGGTCCTCCTTAGTGAGCATCACTTCGTCGCTTACATAGACATCGGCGTGCCCTTGCCGTACAGCCTGCACGCCATCTGCTTCGCTGGAGGTGAGGAAAAGTTGCACATCGGCGCGTTTTTCGTACTTCTGCTGGTAATAACTGCCGTTGGAGGCTGCCAGTACAAGGCCGGAGAGGTCCTCCTCCGATTTGGGTTCCCGATAGTCCTCCCCATTCGAACAAGCGGTGAGGGCATAGAGCGTAATAAGCAGGTAAAACAGTGGATTTTTCATATCATAATTGCCTAATTGGGAAGTCAAAATAGGTATCGGGGAAAGGCTCGTTGCGGAGGGTAAAATGCCACCACTCGCTGTCTATCGGCTCGAAGCCGTGACGGAGCATGGCATTACGCAAGATGAGGCGGTTCTCGGACTGGCGGTAGAGCTTGCAGGGGTAGTCCGGATGGCTCTCCTCGCCGAACCAGTCGAAGGGCGAACCCATGTCGAGTTCCTTGCCTGTAGCCGCATCAATGAGTGTCAGATCGACCGTCGAACCGCGCGAATGGGAAGAGCGCGCATAGATATAGCCTTGCTCGAAGAGCA
>CADCBB010000052.1 GCA_902799555.1 uncultured Bacteroidales bacterium | reverse complement strand
ATCGGCTCTTATGTCTTCACGGCTTCCAAAGAGAGCTATGTCGCTACGCCCAAAGTGCAGGTGGCTGACACCGTCGGTGCCGGAGATAGCTTCACTGCTACTTTCGTTGCCCAGCTCCTCCTCGGCAAGACCATCCGCGAGGCGCATGAGAAAGCCGTAGCCGTCTCTGCCTACGTCTGCACCCAGCGAGGCGCTATGCCTGAATTGCCGGATGAACTGAAGAAATAATCCGATTTCATAATACCTTTTCAAGGCGATCCACTTTAGTGGGTCGCTTTTTTTCGTAAGTATGCCGGAGGCACACTCGTGGACACGTCGTCCACGGGCTTTCCGCCTTCCGGCGTACTTACATGAATAAATATCAGTATTTGCTCAGCAAAAAAGAAAGTGGAGAACTGAGCATTCTCTTTGAGTTGGGGCTTCCCGTTCATTTATCCGGTTGGATGGAAATATGTGAATTTCACATTAAGAATCCCGAGCTCTCGCAATTCCAAGTCGCTCTTCATTTCAACACCAGCAAAAAAACTATCTGGAGGGCTTATCACTTGTTGGAGTAAGAGTACAAACAACGCCGACCTAAATGGCCGGCGTTGCTCATTTTATCTGTAGTAGAAGTGTTTACGGCAACTCCGGGTGATAGATGATCGGACCTTCCTGCTTATGATGATGCAGGAACATGGTCATATAGACCGGAGCATATAGCACATTCTCCTTAACCGATATATTCTCATTACTAAGCACGATAGAGCGACGTATTCCATACTCCACATTCGTCAGCAGGTTGTTCAATGCTACATGACGCTGGTAGTCTTTGCCCGACTTGACTTCCAACGGAATAATCTCACTGTCTTGCTCCAACAGGAAATCGACTTCGCCTTGTTTCTTACTATTGAAATACCTCAACTTCCAGCTGTGAGCGTGTAGCTCTTGTGCGACCGCATTCTCATAGATGGCACCGTTGTTGATGCATACATCGCCTTGCAGAATCTGCAATTGAATACCTCCGGCATACTGCGATGCCAGTAGTCCTACATCGTTCTGGAATAGTTTGAATAGGTTCCTTAACTCATTCAACTTAAGCGGTACACGCGGTTCTTCTACATTGTAGGTTGGTAGCGCCATGTCGGCATCTCGAAGCCATACGAAACTATTCTCATGCCGAGAGAACTTGATATGTTCATTCAGATTCTTGAGAATGAATCGTTTGTTCTTGGCATTCAGTTCGGACGGAATGAGTTCGAAGATATCGTTGATATAGAGTTTGTTATTAGGATCATATTTCGCAATGTCTTTTTTGTAAAGGGTAAGGATAGCCTTTTGTTCCCGAATCACAAGCTGCAGATCGTTCGTATCCACGTATTTCTGCACAGCAGCAGGCATGCCGCCAACGATGAGATAGAGATTAAAGAGCCGCATCATTTTCTCGTGTATATATGCATCTACGGGTATTTGTTGCTCCCATGCTTCACGAACAGAGGCTATCACTTCGGCCGTCACACCGATATTACGGATAAACTCTTCAAAATCCAAAGGAAACATCTGATACTCATCCATGTACCCTACAGGCACCGAACGGATATTTTGCAGTTCCAATCCTAATAACGAACCACTCAACGCATAACTAAAATGCCCTTCATCTACAAGCGCTTTCACCCAGGTCATGATGTCCGGGTAGTCTTGTATCTCATCAAAGAAGATAAGCGTCTTGCCTGGTACTAACGGTCTATTGGCAAAGGCAGAGATACGCAGTAGCAATTCTTGAACATTCGCTGCTCCACGAGGAATGTTCCGCGTCTCTGGTTGCAGCACAAAATTCATCTCCACCAATTGCATCCCTGCATGCTTTGCATACTGACGTATAGCGTATGTTTTACCCGTCTGACGAGCCCCCGTAAGCAACAGTGCCTTTTTTGTGGAAGCATAATGGCATTCTATAATACTGTCAATGTGTCGATTAAGCATAATTACCTCCCTTTATTTGCCCGTTTATTCAATATAAATTATCTGTATTTTGTCCGTTTTTCCAATACATTTTACGCGGATTTTGTCCGTTTTTCCAAAATCCGCTGCAAAAGTAGTAAAAATAATTGATATACGCAAGTATTTTGCACCAAATCGTGATTTTTTATATCACAATTTTGCACCCAATCGCGATTTTTAGCCTTCGTGTATTGCACGAAAAGCCTTATTTTATAAAATAATCTCACTGGCGCATATTTATGCGTCACTCATGTCCAAAAAATGTAGTAACTTCGCAGCGGATTTTGAAAGATTATGGCAAATTCGAATAGACAACAGATCGTATGTGATTACATACAAGAGAACCTCGTGCAGTTCGGGCGGTTGAGGCATGACCTGATTTCGAACAAAGTTCAAATCAATGATGGAATGATGAACGCGGGCTGGCGAGATATCACCACCTCCGATATCAACGATATCGTCTGCGATTGCTCGGCGGAGAGCGGATTGAGTATTGCGGCCAAGGAAGTGCTGGCTGTGCTGCAGTCGCATCGCATTCCGGATGTGCATCCGCTGCGGGAGTATGTGCTTAAGTGTTCCCCATGGGAAGAAGGTCAACCCGATGTGTTGAGTTGGCTCGCCCAACGGGTGACCGTAGCCGGAGGCGAGGCGGAACAGGAGTTATGGCGCAAATGCTTCATTAAATGGTTTGTAGCGATGGTGGCGAGTTGGCTCAAGGATGAAGTGGTCAACCAGCAGGTACTTGTGCTCATCGGCAGGCAGGGTATCTTCAAAACAACCTGGCTGGAGCATCTGCTGCCACCTGAACTGCGTGCCTATGGTTGTAAGATGGCGAATAGCACTCAATTGAACAAAGACGAACGGCTCCGTATCGCTGAATACGGGCTGATCGCGCTCGATGAGATAGATGCGATGGGGACCAAAGAACTGAACGTCATGAAATCGGTCATAACCGCTTCGGACGTGTCGGAACGCGCCGCGTACGGTTATACCAAAGAGCGTCGGATCCGTCTGGCTTCCTTCTGCGCGAGCGGTAACAAGCAGGAGTTCCTGACCGACCTCACCGGTAACCGCCGTTGGCTGCCGTTCCAAGTGGAGACTATCGCCAATCCGTTCTATATCACCCTGCCGTACGAAGCGATTTATGCGCAGGCACGTTATCTGATAGACATGGGCTTTCAGTATTGGTTTGATCTGGATGATATCGATGCGCTGGAGGTGCATAATGATGATTTCCGGGCACAGGAGAACGAAGAACAATTGCTGGCTGTCTATTTCGATGTACCTTCAGACGGCTACGGCACTTTTATGACTACCGCGGAGATCAGCGACAAACTAGTCATAAAGGGTAGTATCAAGAAGCCGATGAGCCTGAGTAGGTTAGGTATGGTACTACAAGCAGCAGGATACCAAAGCAAACGTATTAACCATGGTAAGATACGCGGTTGGATAGTGCGGGAACGCGATGCAGAAGAAATCAATGCCAATAGAAGTATCGAAGGAAAGGGGTGACAGGGTGACGGGGTGACACCCTAATTGTAAAATACATACGCGCGTGTGTGAGTTTATAAAAAACAGCCGTCACCCTGTCACCCGTCACCCACCGTAGATGTCCGTAATGCGAACGAGATGCGAACGTTCGCTTGTGCTAAAAGATGTTTAATGTGTAATGTTAAATGTGTAATTCATGAAAGTCGAGTTAATCATTCCAGTGGAGAAGCTGCGAGGGCGTTTACAGAAGGATGGATACTATTTCCGGATGTACCGCGATCAGCAGATCGTGCAGCGTTGTCCGAGGAAATGGCAGGACACCCCGGCAAGGAAGGCAGCACGGGAGCTATTTATCAAGAGATATGGGAAACGCGCAGGGAATTAACCCCGCGAGCAGAACCAATAATAATCAACAACAAAATTAAAAAGAAATGGCAAAGATCACGATGATGCCCGGTATTGCATCGATCTCCGGGCGTGTAGGAAACTGTTGTTTCCGAACGATGAAGAAATCCGGCAAGGTGTATATGCACCAAGTGGTAAGTAAAGAAAAGAAGCGGTTTGTAAAAGTACCGAGTGAGGCCATGATTGCTCAGCGGGAACGTTTTGCAAGCATAGCCAAGATGGTGATGCAGATGCGAGCAAGCGGATCCAAGAAAAGCAGAAAGCAACTATGGAAAATTGCGACGGAGGCCTATGACGCAGCACATTGAGAAGCAACGCGTGGCGGAGCGGTTGAACGAGGCAATCGGTTATCCGGCAGGTATGGAAGGGCTGAATACCCTTCTATATGGCTGGACACGCAAGAACGAGAGCCTGCGGGTTAATATTCGCCATCGGACATGGTTGTATGACCATGAGGTACGCGCTTTGAGTGGTTATGCCGGCTATGATCTGATGCCAACGGAAGCAGATTCCGTTTGCGAAGCCGAATAGTTGCACAGGTCAGAAAAAAGCAGTATCTTTGCATCGTCTTTTGGAGAGATAGGATAATGGTTCAACGGGGCGTCTATCGCCTATCCTCAGTCTCGGCGAACCAAAAAGGGAGACCCCAAAAGACCGCGCGTAAACAAAATCTAAACTTTAACGACAATGGCAAAGATTAACCCGATGGAGCTCATCAAGAGTATGAGCAAGAAAGTGTGTATGCACAGCGATGTGTATTTCCGCACCAACAAGCAGACCGGTGTGACCTATACCGGCAAAGTATGTAATCCTTCCGACAAACCCGACAGCGCCAACCAGACGGCAGCGAAAGCACGTTTCGCCAAGGTGGTAGCAGCCGTACGAGCCGTCCTCGCTGATCCGACGGAGAAAGCGAAGTTGAAAGCTGAGTACAAGAAGCAAACCAAGATCGGTTCGCTCTTCGGCTATGCGATGCACAAACTGAACGATCAGTATGACGCTAATGGAGACCTGATCGGGGATTAAAGAATGAAAGAGTGAAAGAATTAAAGATTGAATGATTATGAACAAACAACAAATCATCAAAATCGTTATCTCCGTGCTGATTGCGGCGCTGACGGCGCTGGGAGCAGCGTTCGGGCTGAGTTCCTGCAATGTGACGAGAGCTATCACGACCAAGAGTGAGTACTGGCAACGCGGAGACAGT
>CADCBB010000051.1 GCA_902799555.1 uncultured Bacteroidales bacterium | reverse complement strand
GCTGAGGTCCCACCCCTTCCCATTCCGAACAGGGTCGTTAAGCTCAGCATCGCCGATGGTACTGCACTGCGTTGTGGGAGAGTAGGTAGCCGCCACTTTGAGAACCTCTGAGATTCGTCTTGGGGGTTCTTTCTTTGTATAGCATGTCCGGCGATGCAAGCGGTAAGCCGACCCCCGGAGCGTCCTTCCATTGAATTGGAAGGAGCGGCCTCCGCCTAGGATAGCTCGCTCCATTTCATTCCGCGAAAATTTTTTGGGGGAAAGAAAAAATCGTTTTTTGTTTCTCTTCTTTTCTATGTTTGTTTTCGGCGATGGTATCGCCGCTTTTTTCTTGTTTCTGCTTGTAGTGTGTGGGCTCGGACATAGGCAGATTAGTCCTTCGCTGTCCTCCCTCTGCGTGAGGACGTTATTATCTCGTATCGCCCCCTGTCTTTGTATCACATCCAATGAGCCTACAAACGCCAGCGGTCTGCCCGATACGAGCTAAATGCGGGTGTAGCCCATGCGGGGTGTAGTTTTCTCTCCGTCCGTTTCGTTCAGATTGCATCTGAACACAAAGAAAGCGGCATTGCTGCCGCCTTCTGTTGTTATTTCTTACGATGTTTTTCTACATGGTAGAAACCCAACGTGAGGATTTTAAGGATGACTTCGTACAGAACTTTCACCCAATCTTTTTCTTCGCTTTCAGTTTTCATTTTCAATCGTGATTTTAATTGGTTCATTACTTGCTTGCAATGCAAGCCATTCCGCAGTAAGTTGCTGTTCCATGGCGGCACTCACCAATATACAGCCTTTTGAGTGTTCGGGCTTTGTACCTCTGTGGATGCGTATTCCGCTGCGTTCGGGCACGTTCCCGATAAGTGGCAGCATTCGCTTGAAGCGCGGCGAGAATGTGACGGAGACCGGATAGGTTCCTGCTGGTATGATGTAGTCCGCATTTTCGAGCGTTGCGATGTCTCGTCCATTCACGCGCATACTTCCGCGCACTGCCTTTTCGTTTCGGTTAATTCGCCGCATCTGAATTACCGCCATGCTTACTTCTCCATCGATACGTGTAATCGATTCCGAACAAAGCTCCCGCGAAAGTCGCTACTTCGCCGAAACCGACCAACAGGCTCTCGTGGATCTCGCCCTGCGGAGCGATAAACGCCCCGCAGAACAAGAGCACTAATCCGCCGATAGAAAGCACAGCCGCTGTAATCAGTTGGATGTTAGCTTTCATGGCTCACCTCCTTAACCACGCGGGTGTTCCTGATCGTAGGCTTGTCCTTCGACCATCCAGTACCACGCTTTCAAGGTCTTCTTGCCGCCTGCCAGATCCTTCTGAGCGATGAAGTCCATCTGGTCGCGGGTGATCTTAGAGAGATCCTTCGCACGGGTGCGGACTGCTTGTCCTACTGCGCAGAAGCGTACACGTGCAAACAACTCGTTTGCGCCCGGAGAGGTACGCCGCTGCGGTTTCTCTCGCAGGTAAATACGGTTGCAGTGCTTACTTTCCGTAGCCGCTACGCGGTGCGTCGCAAGCAACATCTTCTCGTGGTCGTGCTGACCATCTTTCACTTTGTTGAGAGCACCGGACACATAATCGATACCGTTGCTCCATACTACTTTTGCCATAATTTGTTAAGGTTTAGATTGTTTGACATTTAGGTTAACTGAGTTTTGCGTACTCCTGTGCGAACATGTACCCTTGCAGCGAAGAGTATTTCTTTTGGTTCGCAAACGCCTCCGCATAAGCGGTTTTCTGCTCCACTGTGAGAGCCTTCACAGCCGCACGGGCTTGACGGAATTTCTCCTGACGCGCCAACTCTGCCTCGCTGAACGGTTTCGTACGCGGGTTACAGATTTTGCCGGTGTACAAGGTCTTACCCTTCTTCGCGAAGTACACATCGCTGTGCTCGCAAATCTTACCGCTGTAAGACTTCACCATCTCAATCGGTTCATACTTTGCCATAGTGATTTAGGTTTTTGGGGTTAATAAATGTATGTTAATTACGCCGCATTGAATGCGGTTTTCTATCATTTCAACTTCATTTCAAGTTCGTTTCAAGTAGCAGAGGTTACGCTGACCTTGCGCTGCTCTTAAACTACCAAAACACCGGACTTCTCTCAAAATCCGGTGCAAAGATAATACGATACTAAACAATGTGTATCACCAAGATGCGAATTTTTCCAAGAAATCGTACTTTTTCCGTCTCTTGGCTTCTTGATAAAACCATACAAGCTTGCGTTCTACTTCTGCTTCTGTCATTTGATGTTTCATTGCTACTTCGATACGTGCTTGGCGATGATTGAGCCCTTTGTCCCGTGCAATGAAAAAATCGTCAACAATCGCTTGGTTTCGCACTTCAATCTCATGCCGTTTCTTTGACATGTAGGAGTCATTCGGCTCCCGTACCAAGTATGGAACATCGTATAAAGGATAGGCACTCATAGCTTTAATTCAGTTAAACGCTTTGCGGTCTTCCATCTCAAAAGCTTCCGTATTGAGTTTGCTATAAACTCCGTAATGTTCGCCGTACTTGGCGATAAACAGCTTCGTGTCGTTCGGCAAACCCACGTTCGAGCCGTTGTAGTTGAACGGTCGCGGATTGCAATGGGAGATGGCGAAATAAGGATTTTCCTCAATCTCAATCCGCTGCTCCCGCTGCCAGACGAACGTCGCGTAGATTTGCCGCTGCTTCTTCAAGGGCAACCCTTTCCAAAGCCGTTCACACGCCTCCCGCCTGTTCAGGAATTGTTCCGCCGGAGCCAAAAACTCCCAGATGATTTCAAAAGACGTTTTCATAAAATCTTCTTTTAATTCTCTCCCTATCCCCTACAACGTGTGTAGAGGAAGGGGGAGTTTTTCTTTTTAATTTTCTTTTACGTCGCTTTTCTTTTATGCCTTTCTTTTACTCAACGACCTTGACCGTCAACTTTACCTCGTCCGGCTCCTTGTCGGGATAAAGTTCCACGAACGTCTTTACATATCCTGCCATCACAGCGGTGCGCGCCTTGACCAGATTTTGCTCTTTGACTTTCTCCTTGGCATTCTCGCGCCATTTTACCGCTTGTTCCTGTTGGTACTTGTGGTAATCGGCAAAGTCGAAAACCTCTGTACGCTGGAGTTGGAACTTACCAACGCCTTCCACCTCAAACTCGCCTTTCTCCTGCCCCTTTTCCGCAAGGATGGCTACGGCTTCGTTGGTTGCCTCGGTAGAAATCTCGTCAATACGTGCTTTAATAGCTTTCTCTTGGTCGCGCAACTCACGCAACTCTTTCAAATTCGTTGTGATCATATTATTCTCCGGCGTAAACGTCACCGGCTACGTTGTACATGTTAAACAATTGGAGTAATTCTTCGGAAGACATATTCTTCGGGTCTTTGCTTGGATCATTGTCCTGCCGTGCCACCATACGCCTTGCCCGCAGTATCACTGCGCGCTTGCGGTTCTCTTTCGGTGTCACCCATTGCAGGTTCTCCGCCCGCCAATCATAGATGTTACCATTGATATGGTCGCACTCGCAACCGTTAGGACGCGGACCAATCCAAGTAAGCGCCATGACTGTGTGACACATTACGTTTCCATACTGACGCACAGAAGGATAGCGCGTGTGACACAACCGTGTGTCTCGTGGTGGACGTTGGTTCACGATGATCCGTCGGAAACGCCACTCTCCGTGTAGCAACCGACGCGAGTAGAACGCACCGTCCCGACTGCAATAGAGAGGTTTTCCGTCTGTTTTCTCTAACGGACACAACCGCACTTCCGTACCGTCCTCTGTCCGTCCCCATTCAGGGAATTTGTTTTTTGTTGCCATTTTAATAATGTTTTAATGGTTACTAAAATGGCTGGCGCCAGCCGTTAGCTGTTGAAATTTCGCTGCAAAGGTATATACGAAAAATGAGACCCGCAAAATTGGGTCTCATATTCGGACAGATTAGGACAAACTTTCGGACAAACTGCCGTAAATCGGTTATTTGTCCTCGGACACTTTCGGACAATTATTGTTTCGTGCGTCGGTTGCGTGCTTTTGTGA
This sequence comes from uncultured Bacteroidales bacterium, assembly GCA_902799555.1. Classification (GTDB taxonomy): domain Bacteria; phylum Bacteroidota; class Bacteroidia; order Bacteroidales; family Paludibacteraceae; genus Colicola. Next base: position 4,297 of record CADCBB010000051.1, on the reverse strand, counting down.
AATCGTCACCGCATAAAATGAATTTGGGAGAGGCAAAAGGATTGATAAGTTCGGCTTTTCGCTCATCGGTCACGTTACTTAGTAATACGTACCCCAACGGCTCCAAATCCATGACGCGCCTACACGCATCGGCTTTGCTTGAAGCGGATTCGATGGCTTGCCGCAAATTCTTCTCAATGATGTCAGATGTGAAACGAGTGGTACAGAAGAACGAGGTGTCAACCGGAGTGATGTCCTCCGCATCTCTTGTTGTGTTTTCGTTGGAGGCATTAGATCTTACAGAACGTACCAATTCCGCGAGGCTGGCTGCCGACATGTTAATGTTACTATGACGAATATCAAGGTGCACCGCTCCGGGTGCATAATTATAAGTGCTCATGCTTTTATGATTTTGAAAAAGCACGAGTATGTGGGAGCCGTTAACTTAGTCGGCTAAAACTTATATTAAACAGAAATCCCACATACTCGTGCCAAGACACAAATAATAGGGACATATCTCTTTCTGTTCTATAAGTTTTAGCCGACTTTGTTAACGAAGCTATATGCCTTCTTGCGCAAACGCGCAATCTCAATATGTTCTTCTATTTAACGTCGAGAAGTCCGCGACGATTTCGGGTGCAAAATTACTAAATTTTTCTCATATATGCAAATAAAATTTGAAATTTGACGTTATTCTGTTATAAAACTATCACGAATATCCATATGAATTGAGCCTTCGTGATAATGATGCTCTTCATTTATGATTACATTCACAATGACGATGGGCGCGTCCGTGGTAGTACTATCACAAACATGCTCACCACCAGCACATAATCGGTCGCGACAATTATCGCGAACCATATTCAACACGCGCGGAAGTAGCGCATTACTGGTTTCCATAGTATCACGATTCTCCCATAGTTCCGCATACACATCTTGCACGCAGTCACGCGCCGCATTACGGTTACGGAGAAGAGTGTACGCAAGCGCGTACATCTTCCCACATAACGGTAAATATATTTGCGTAAACTGCTCGTGCGTCATGGTGTGCTGTTATTTTGCGCCACTCAAAATACCGGGTACCGAAGTCCAGATTGACGTTGAAATTGAGCATCAGCACTTGACGATAGTTCTGCATAACGGCTGTATTGGCAGTCGGGGCAAGGGCAGACAAGTCCTTTGTGATGGTTCTGGAGCCGTGCGGAGAGAACGGATTAACCATCATAATACCAAAGCCAAAATGCTCCGAGTTATAATTGATACCTATATCGTGCGTCAATTCGCCGAGGGTCAGCGTTTCGCCCCATAAGTTATGTTGCGCCGTGACTACATCGGCATAGAATCGCCAACCTTTCAACAGATAGAAAATGCCGCCACGCACACCGTAATTAACATGCTCATGGTGGTAGTTATTGCCCTGACTGACCATGTATTTGACAAACGGCGTGACATTGAACATCAGTTTGTTATCAAGCAGTTTTACCTGCACACTCGGCGAGACATGCAATTTGTGATAGCCGCGCTGATTGTCATACATGCGGATGGCATAAGGCGACCCGTCTATGATTTCCTCAAAGGTCTCTTCCATAATAGGCATGTGGTCGTAACTGTAGTTTGCCCAAAGGTTGAGATTGACATGTTTGGACTGCCATGATAATTCCATTTCGTTCGATACGTACATGACGGATTTCAGGTTTGGGTTGCCTCGCCTCATTTGGTACTTGTCAATCTGTTGCGTAATATCGGACAACTGCGACAAAGAGGGTTGATAGCCTGACACATAACCTTTGTATTTCCAGAACCAGCCTTTGCCAAAATCATAACTCATGGTCAACTGCGGACGGGCAATCCAATTGCTTTGTTTCTGTCCGGCTTGGTCAATGAGAGTGTGCATAACTCCGATACCTACCACATATGAAAATTTTTATCTACTCTGTGCCGCATTTCTGCAAACGCGTAGGTCTCGGCAGTTGTCATGTTAACGGTCGCTTCGGTACTGCCTAAGTACGTGTTCTTCACCCATTGTTGGTTATGCCGTGCACCTACGGTCAGCATGATATTTTCCCATTCCTTTTCATAGATAGCTTCGCCGATAAGCGACCACTTGTCTCCTCTCACACGCGATATTACATCGGTCGTATCTGTCGAAGCTGAGCCCCGAAGCGGTGTTTGTAGGAATCGGCGGTCGCTGTGGGTGTTAATATACGTGCCTACCACGTCAAAATACAAGTGTTGCTTGTGCGGCAGGTTATGCTGATAGTAAATGTCCAATGACGGTGACTGACTGCTGCTTTTGTCATGATCGTGTATCTCAAATGAATCCGTCGGCTGAAACAAACGGCTGTCGCGGTCTGACGGTCCGTAAGGAGTATATGCCATATTGTCTCGCAAGCGGATGTTCAGCATATTTTTGTCGCCGTTTGTCCAGTTGTAATTCAACGAGACATTAACCGGATAAGTCTTGTAACGCGTCGGTTCGCCTACTTCGTTGTTCTCTATCTTGCCTGTCGAAAAATGGTAGGTTTCATTATTGGTACGCGTCCAATAAATATCGTACGGCGCATAAGTAGCGACAGCTTGTAAAGACGATTTGCCAAAATGAACCTTACCTGCCAGATAGTAATTACCGATACCCGGCAGGGTCAAGCCGTTTGTGCCTGCAAGCATGAGCGAACCGCCTGTATCGCGGTGCTTGACGATATAATCTACCACAGCCGCTGCACCGTTATATCGCACGCCCGGTTGGTCGTGGTACTCAATGCGGATAATATTTTTCGGGTTGATGGCTTTTACATCTGCCGTGCTTGCCTCGATGCCGTTGATACGCAGTTGCACGCTCTCGTCAGAAAGCGTCTTGACGGAATTGTCAATCGGGCTAATCACGATACGCGGTATTTGCAAGTTCTGCAGAAGGGAAACGCCATCTGAGGAAGCCTGCATCTGCTCTTTTGAAGGCAACAAAATTTGCCTGTCCACTTTCTGAATGATGGCTTGGCTTTCAACAACCACTTCGCCTAATTCCGTTGCGCCTTCTTGCATGAGGATGTCGCCGATGTGGGTGTTTTCGTTTACGGTCAACGCCATACGGATGGTTTCATAACCAATATAGGAAAGTTCCAGAATATAATCGCCCTTCTCGGCATTTAGCGTGAATTTGCCGTTGATGTCGGTGGTGGTACCTGCAACCTGACCGCTATCATTGCTTAGCGTCACATTGACACCAATTAGTTTGGAGTTGTCCGTCCTGTCTATTACACACCCATTCACTTTGTTTTGGGCACACAACGTCCCTGCACTGACGATTGCCAGTGCTACAAATAGCACACGTGTTTTCATGTTACACTATGTTTTAGGGAGTGTTATTTGTCTTTGAGCAAGATGACCACTGAGCAATCTTCCTCACTGATGTCGCAGATGATGAACTCTGTATCGGAAGACAGAAATATCGCATCATCGTTGCCGTTGGAGTGCGACTCCATAAGAATCTCATAGCCTTTCTCTTTCGATAGTTTCTGAATATCTTTGGAGAGTAGTTGTTTCTTGTCACCTTCAGCAGTAATGATGATCATTCGATTGAAATTGGCGAACTTTTCAAGATCGGTGCCTTTTGTGTTGATGCTATCAAAAACGACTTGTCCTGCCGTTGCCAAAGACAAACCGGCACTGAACATGGCTTTGTTGATGCAAACATATTCCACGCCATCCATCTTGGCGTACTTTTCAAATATCTTATTTTGGGCTTGTGCAGCGATACCGCAAAGGGCAATGGCTGCTACTAAAAGAATTCGTTTCATAATTTCTACTATTTATTGGTTAATATACGGTTGAATTTTGACTAATGTCTCATTGATGTCGTTCACTTGCTCGGTTGCAATCATCGTTGAGCGCAAGAACGGAGCAGCGGAACGGTTTATGATGTCATTGGCATACAGAATGGCATCAGCAGCTTCTTCCGGTGTGCTACATGTATCGCGGAATGGGTCTGTTGCTAATGTCCGTTGCTGATGTACGAACATGCCGCCACCTATCGCGAGAAGAATAGCCACCGTTGCCGCTACGCGATACCACATTTTCGGCGGCGTTTTCAAACGGAAGATCACACCTTTGCGCTGTTTGTCTTCAGGGATAAGTGGTTGTATCTTCGTTTGCCCGAGATTGTTCACAAAAGCGGTGATTTCCTCGGCTATGTCTTGCGGCATCTCTTGGTCGGAGGCCTGCACAAGCAATAGGAAGAGTTGCTTGTCTTGCTGCAAATCTTCCGGCACATCCTCACGACGGAAGAAATCAGCCAGCAGCCTTTCTTCTTCCGGTGTCGTTT
>CADCBB010000050.1 GCA_902799555.1 uncultured Bacteroidales bacterium | reverse complement strand
ATGCCGAGGACATACTGCTTGAAGTCCCAACCATCTACTGAGCCGCGCAGTTCGTTTGCGATTGCCCAGATACTCTTGAATAACTCTTGCTTTTGTTGCGTTGATGTTGCCATATTATGGGGTGTTATTTTGTCGTGTTTTGTGCCTTTGCACACAAAAAAGTGCGCAAAGTTACAAAAAAATTTTGATACTCGCAAGAAAAATTTTCATTTTGCAAGGAGAAAGGGGGTGAAAGAACTTCTTGGACGCAAAATAATCGGGATACAATCCCGAATCAACGGACGAAACTCGCTCTCCGAAAGAGCGCGCACAGGACACTAATCTGTAAAGAGGTCGTCCATGGTTAACTCTTCCGCGACCTCGGAGGAATGGATATTATGCTTAAGGCCATAGCTCGTGATCATCGTCAGCCGAATAGCTTGATGTGATTCGGTCTCGGAAATGAAATTTCGTTGACGAGTGGTTAACTTCTTTTCTTCGTCTTCTTGAGGGAATATTCGCTCTGCGAGTATTTTTTTATGGTCGCAATTTGCGACCTTGAAAGTCATTTAACTATATCATAATAACCTTTCGTGTCCGTTCCAATATGCTTAATCAGACCTTTTTCTTGCAAGTAGGATAACTCGCGCTGAATAGTACGAGAGGACGATTTTACTTTCTTGGCTATGACACGAGCACTTAGTTTCTCTACGCCATCCTCTACGACACCGTCTACGACATGCTCTACGACAAACTGGCGGATTAAACTTATTATAACATGTTGTCTATCAGTCAATTTGACTGCGCCACGCTCTACGTCATTTTCTCCGCCATTTTGTGGGGTATGTTGCTCTTTTTGCTTTTGCAACGTAAATGCCAAGAATCTTGCTCGCCGGAAATAATCGTGCCGAAGGGCTAAAATAGCGGCGAGGAGTAGACAGCGGGGTGTAGTGCCGATTGGCAATCGGCGTAATACGAAGAAGAGAGGGTAAATGGCAAAAAAATGCGGTTTTGAATGGTTACGGAGCACTATTTTGTGAAAAAATGAAAAAAAATTTGCACATGTCGCAGAAAAGTGCTAACTTTGTGCGATTTTTGGTTCGCAGGGCTGCGAAACACATTTATTTAGTCCAAAAAGACCCAAAATGATCCCAAAAAATGACAATAAATAACAAATAACCATTATAAAAACACAAATTTATGGCAGACAATGAAAAATTAAATCTGTTGGCCGATTTTGCGCCGGTCTCCACACAAGTGTGGAAGGACAAAATCATTGCCGACCTCAAAGGTGCCGATTTCGATAAGAAATTGGTGTGGCGCACGCCGGAAGGATTCAACGTGCAGCCGTTCTACCGCCGCGAGGACCTCAAAGGTCTGAAGACGACCGTCTCCGCTCCCGGGCAGTTCCCCTACGTACGCGGCACCCGTTCGAACAACGAGTGGGCAATCCGCCAGAACATCTGCGCTTGCAAGAACGCGCGTAAGGCGAACGCGAAGGCGCTGGAGGTGCTGAACAAAGGTATCACGTCGCTCGGTTTCTGTCTCGACAAAGACAAACTGACGTACCATTTCATCAAGACCTTGTTGAACGGCATCTACGCTCCGGCAGTAGCCATCAACTTCTCTATCTGCGCCTGCGCAGCGCCGAAGTTGGCGAACATCCTCGTGCGTTACTACGGCCGCATGGGTTATGACACCAAAGGCCTCATCGGTTCTATCAACGTGGACCCGATCAAGAACATGCTGCTCAAGGGCAAAGCCTTGACCCGTGAGCAGGTAAGCGCTAAGATAGCTGAGACCGTCAAGGCCGCCAAGTCGCTTCCGGGTTACCGCGTAGTAGGCGTCAACAGCGTCATCCTCAATAACTCCGGCGCTTATGCGGCTCAGGAGCTCGCGTACGCTCTCGCTTGGGGTGCCGAGTACATGACGATGATGACCGAGGCAGGCATCCCGAATTACCGCGCAGCCAACGCTATCCGTTTCAATATGGGTATCGGCGGTAACTATTTCATGGAGATTGCCAAGTTCCGTGCAGGCCGTCTGCTGTGGGCGAAGATTGTCGAGGCATACAAAGACCCGATCTTCACGACCGCTCTCCGCAACGCTGCTAAGATGAACGTCAGCGCCGAGACCAGCCGTTTCAACATGACCATCTTCGATGCGTATGTGAACCTGCTTCGTTCGCAGACCGAGACCATGAGTGCAGCCCTCGCAGGTGTGGATGAGATCACCGTCACACCGTTTGACGTGACCTACGAAGAGCCGACGGATTTCTCCGAGCGTATCGCTCGTAACCAGCAGTTGCTGCTCAAGGAAGAGGCACATTTCGATAAGGTCGTTGACCCCGCTGCGGGTTCGTACTACCTCGAGAATCTGACGGCTTCTATCGCTGCCGAGGCATGGAAGCAGTTCCTCGACATCCAGGAGCGCGGCGGTATGTACCAGCTGGTCAGCGAAGGCAAAGTGCAAGAACACATGGCATCTAACCTCAAGGCCCGTCTCGCTGACGTCGCTAAACGCAAAGAGGTGCTCCTCGGCTCCAACCAGTTCCCGAACTTCACCGAGAAAGCCGGCAAGAAGATTAAGATTTCCGAAAAGGCATGCTGCTGCAAGGGTGCTTGCGAGCCGCAGATAGCAACGCTGCCGATCGCACGTGCTGCCGAGGAGTTCGAGGCTTTGCGTCTCGAAACGGAAGCTGCTAAGAAACAGCCGGTTGCCTTCATGCTGACCATCGGTAACCTCGCTATGCGTATTGCGCGTGCGCAGTTCAGTTGTAACTTCCTCGCGTGCGCAGGATACAAGGTCATCGACAACAACGGTTTTGCTACCATCGCCGAAGGTATCAAGGCTGCCCGCAAGGCGAAAGCGGACATCATCGTCCTCTGTTCGTCTGACGACGAGTACGCTGACCTCGCGCCGAAAGCATGGAAGAAGCTGCAGGGCAAGAAAGAGCTCTTCATCGTTGCCGGTGCTCCGGCTTGCATGGAGGACCTCCAGAAGCTCGGCATCACCAACTTCATCCACGTCCGTTGCAACGTCCTCGAGACACTCAAATCGTTTAACCAACAACTGCTGAAGAAATAGTTTTAAGAAAAAAACATTAAAAACCCCTTTGACCAGCAAAAGCGCCTACAGCGCACCCGAGGCCTCGCCCCAACAGCCTACTTATAAATAAATTTAACGTAGTCCGTCAGGACGATCCCTCACATCCAAAGGATGTAATTGCTGTCCAAAGGACATAAACACAAAAAACATTTTTCGATTATGCAATACTCGTTGAAAAGATTAATGGACACGAAGCCGGAGTTGGCGATGCAGTTGAAACAACGCTGCTATGCTATCAACGGTTGCTGCGCGGCGGTTCACCGCGAGTTGGGTCCTTTTCTCAACGAATATATGTATCAAGAAGCGTTGCAGATCCTTTTGGACGAGCAACAGATACCTTACCAGCGTGAGTACTACTTCTCGGTAGTCTTTCACGGCAGGCCCATACAGCACAAGCATTTCGTAGATTTTCTCGTGGAGAACGACATCATCTTGGAGTGCAAAGCAGTAGATAAGTTAGTCGCAGAACACAGACAACAACTCTGGAACTACATGCGGCTTACGGGCAAGCAAATAGGTGTCCTGTACAATTTCGCTCCGCCCATGGACCAAGCAGAACATTACTACTTGGATACTAAAGACGGAATGATGTATATGTTTTAGACTTTATTAAATAAACAATTATGAGAAAGTATCTCGCATCTATCCTATTATTCTTTGCGGAAGCAAGTTTATTTGCAGTTAATCCCGTGATAAACGGCGATGATTATGCTAATATGTTCAACGAGCATTTGAATAATGGTATCCATTCCGGCATCACGATGTCGGTAAAATTACCTCTCTACGCTTATGGCGAACAAACGCTTACGATGCAGGACACGGCTAACGGAGGAATAGCAGGATATATGTACAATGGATACACAATTGTTGACTCTATTCAAATAGATTCTGCTTTCTGTATTTTAAGAGAAGGTATCGCTAAACATCCAGATCGTTTAGATTTATACTTGGGCTTGGCTACTAGTTATCTATATTGCTTAGATAGCAAAAATATGATTGAAGTAGTTGGTCTTGCATTGCAAAGAGAACGAAAAAACAAAGGTAAATGGCTGTGGTCAAATGATGAACAATTAGCCGATACCATGGAAATTCTGTACAATCGCGTGCAAGAGGACTATCGTAGATTTGTTGAGGCCGACCAATTGGATGATGCAGAGCGTTTAGCTAATATTGCCGTTAAATATTTTCCTAAACGTGCTGAATATTGGAATGATTTAGCAGGAATTTATTTCTACCGTGAAGACTATAAGAAGGCTTTAGAGTATTTCTATAAGGCACTCAAATTAAGTCCAAACGATGAGCTAATCATGGCTAATATAAGTTATGTTGAGGAATTATTGAATCAGCAGAAATAAATTGTTTTTTATGTTTATGTCCGAAGTGAATGATTTAGGGTGTTTGAAAGCAGCAAAAGCTGCTGCGGAATTGGCTATTAAGGCGCGCTGGGAGCTCGCTCATAAGCGCGAATTAAGAGGCAAGTACGCTCAGGCCGCGTAGGCCCAAACACACAAAGCATACACGAGGGGTTTTATAGGTTTTTTTCTTAAAAACACTCGAATAAGCAAATTATTAACCATCAAAATCAGAACAACAATGAAACCTGATTTTTCAAAGATTGATATCAAGCAAGTTTCGGCCAGCAAGGTTGTTGGCCCGAACAATGCCGACTGGCAGACGCCGGAGCTCATCGACGTCAAGCCGATCTACACCAAAGAGGACCTGCAGGGCATGGAGCACCTCGACTACGTGTCCGGTATCCCGCCGTTCCTCCGTGGCCCGTACAGCGCCATGTATCCGCTGCGTCCCTGGACCATCCGCCAATACGCCGGATTCTCCACCGCTGAGGAGTCCAACGCTTTCTATCGCCGCAACCTCGCTTCCGGTCAGAAAGGTCTGTCTGTCGCTTTCGACCTCCCGACCCACCGCGGCTACAACGCCGATAACATGCGCGTCGTAGGCGACGTCGGCAAAGCAGGTGTGTCCATCTGCTCGCTGGAGGACATGAAGGTCCTCTTCGCCGGTATTCCGTTGAACAAGATGTCCGTCTCCATGACCATGAACGGCGCCGTGCTGCCGATCCTCGCGTTCTATATCAACGCCGGACTCGAGCAGGGTGCCAAACTGGAGGAGATGGCAGGTACCATCCAGAACGATATCCTCAAGGAGTTCATGGTGCGTAACACCTATATCTACCCGCCGAAATTCTCCATGAAGATCATCGCTGATATCTTCGAATATACCTCGCAGAACATGCCTAAGTTCAACTCCATCTCCATCTCCGGTTACCATATGCAGGAGGCCGGTGCGACGGCAGATATCGAGTTGGCTTACACGCTTGCCGACGGTATGGAGTACCTCCGCGCAGGTGTCAACGCCGGCATGGATGTCGATACGTTCGCACCGCGTCTCAGCTTCTTC
>CADCBB010000049.1 GCA_902799555.1 uncultured Bacteroidales bacterium | reverse complement strand
GCGCTTCTCGTCTGGAAGCGCAAGTCCGTCTTCGGCGATGTGGCCTGGGCGGTCGTGTGCGAGTGCCTTCTCTACGCGGGCATAGTCGGCAACTTGATCGACCGCGTCTTTCGCGGCTACGTCATCGACTTCTTCGATTTCCATGCTGCGCTTTATGGCAACGAGACGGTCACCACACCTGCGGCAATATTGATGGAAGGTTTTCTAAGGCTTTTGGAGCAAGGCGAGTTCCGCGAACACCGCGATTTGGCTTATTATGCCGACCGCCTTTGCGTGACGAGCAAGTACCTTTCCGAGACTGTAAAGAAATACAGCGGCTATCCGGCGAACCACTGGATAAACCGCTATACGGCATTGGATATCTCGCGCCTGCTGCGCAATCCCAATGTGACGATTCAGGAACTGACGGACATGTTCGGTTTCTCGTCCGTCAGCCACCTCAACCGCTATGTCAAGAACCAATTAGGGGTCAATCCTAACGAGGTAAGGAAATAGCAGTAAATATATCCCGCGTTAGGGATTGGAAGCACGTTTGAGTACTTGCGTCATACAATGGGCAGCTCCGTAACCATCAATAAGGCTCTCCAGGGGCACCCACTCCACGGTCACACCAGCATCAGCCAGACGCTGCTGATAGGCTTTGCTCTGCCCTGCTACCGCCATGATATGCCGAGGCGCAATCGTGAGGAAATTATTGGCATAGTGCATCTCGTCCTCATAATCAATAGGGATGATCTCAAACCCTCGTCCGCGCATGTACTCAACGAACGGCAGGTCTTTCTGCAGCAAGCTGTACGACTTCGTGCCGGGTTCGCGTGCATAGATGTCGCAGGTGTTAAATTCCGGCTCTCCCGGCTTGGCATTCAGACGACTGCTAACCATGGTACACAGATCGCGGTCGATGATGTTAAAATGCGTATCAAGGTGCATCTGCATCTGCCAGCGTTTATGGTCATGTACCACGACGATCGTGTCATGTCCGAAAGCGTCCGCTTCCATGATCTGACGGATTCCCTCTTCGTTGGTACGCATACCGCAGCCGATAAACGCTACCGTTCCTGCAGGAATATAATCGCCACCTTCGAGACGTCCTTCACCTTCAATACGCAGCACAGGCGTTAGCCCTAAATGTCTATAGCACAGGTCGATGATAGCGGTTTCCGCAGCCCTTTGTGGGGAGTTCATGCGACAGATGATATGTCCGCGAGGCGTAGTGATACTCTGGTCACGCGTAAAATAGAGGTTCATCAAGGGTTCATGCACATACTCCGCCTCCACGCCGGTATTGTTATCCGCAGGCAGGAGTCTGACCGAAGGACGGAGCAAAATACAGCGTATCAGATCCGCACGGCTCATTTGGGAGAGAATCTCCTGCCGATAAGCCTCAGCATCGGCTTTATCAGCATCCGGCATAGCGCTAAGGTCGTATGTCAGCTCATGGTCTGCCAACATCTGCAAGGTGTCCATCGACACTTCGTTCAGGATACCGGTTACGGTGTGAACCCGAATGCCGTTCGCCTCCAACAGGCGAATGTAAGTACGATGTTCCTCGGCGGCCTTTTCTACATCGAAATAGTGTTCAAACAGACCTGCCGAAGGATGAATGACCCCATCGAACAACTCCTGTCCGGGTGTATGCATCAAAATCACTCCTGCTCTATCCCACTCTGCCCGAGGATAGTCCATGGATACTTGTTCTTGCTGACGCTGCATTGTGCATCCAGCCATGATCATCGCGACACACACAAGTGCCGATATAAAATGCTTTGTCATATATTTGTGGGTATAGAACGTTATTTATCTCAGCAATACACTAATTCGCCTGCAAAGGTACAAAACTATCAGAATTTCAATATGTTACAAGCATGGCGGGGATAACTCGGGGAAAGCTTTTGGGGAAAGGTATTTCCTGATAGGGTGCTTTCTAAGTTGTTCCTGGCATGCTTATTTCGATTTAATTTTTCAACAACTCACTTGTCTTTGCCCAATAGAAGAATGCTTCCGGCAGCGGGCCGCGTAACTTATTCAGTTTGTTCGTCAGCGTATCGGCTATCTGCAGATTCGCTGCATCTCGTGGTGAGCGATATTTCTCAACCGTGTTCACTCCTTTCTCAATAAGCGTAGCCAGATATGCCGCACGTGCTGCATCCACAATCGCATTATCGATGATATATTTCTGCTTGTACATGAATGATTTCAACCGACTCACGCCTTGCTGCAATTGCGCAAAATGACCGTCACCAACCGCACCGCGTGTTGAGATACACAATGCCGTCTGTCGGATGTCTTCATAGACCACCGACAAATCATTTGGTAGTCCTCTATATGACAACTCGACCACCGCTATCTTCTTGAAACTCTCGCTTGTAACCGTCAGATCATCCACTTTCTCAAACAACCGTCCTACGTCAAACAACTGCTTGCAGATCTCCAGCGCACAATCCTTGCTTTCGCCTTGCTTGTTCACTTTGAAATACGGGATACCGGTAGTATTTGGCGCAAAAGCCGTCAATTTATCGCCTAATATATCCGGTGCAGAAGGAACGGTCACCACTAGTGGTTCGCCTTCTAACTGAATGAACGGCGACCGAATAGCTACAAGTTCGGCTTGATGATAATGGATATCTTCATACAGCACATCCAACAAGATATACGATGGCGAATCACTACCATCTTTGTATGCTATCTGATAGTAGAACTTCGAATGACTCTTCGGCACATCATTACCGCGACTCTTGCGCTCAATCAGCACTTTATCCGTAAAGCCGTGTTGCTGATAGTTCGTCAGGTATTGCTCTATATCCGTCCCCGGAGGACAGATCACGTCGATATCTATCGAAAGACGATTCGCCGTATCATTCAGTATCAGCATCAGCGATGTACCGCCTTTGAACACCATCGGACACTTGGCTTCCACCAACATCTCCAACAGCGACAACGCACGAATCACTTTCTCAATCAGATTCTTGTCATTGTATTTCAGTTGCTTAGAAACCGTATCGATCCAAGCACTTGTGAAACAATCTTTCTGTATCATGATAACATCTTGTTAAATTCTTCTCTCACTCCGCGCCGCGCCGCATAACGCAAGAGCGTAGACGTGTTAATGTTGTATAACGTACGCGCGTTTTCCCATATATAATCGTACTCTGCGCCCTGCAGATAGTAGAAATCTTTGTCGCAATAGATGTCGACAAGCAGTTTCTCTATCGTCGGCACTTTGATGTTTTCTCTGCCTTGCAGTGGAGCCTCGGAAATAAGCGGCTTGACAAAGATGTTCTGCTTGCTCTGATCCAGATAACGGTTCATCTCTACTTCCGTAGGTGCCAGAAATACCTGCTTGTATTTATCTGCAAGGGTATGAAACACTACCTCAGTTCCCTCACGCGCTGTTTCTACAAAAATCGTATTGGTATATGCCAGATGATGCTGCAACGGCGATATGTGACTGCTCTCATACATACAGAACGACAACAGCGGGAATTGCGCCTGCAAGAACTTTCCAACTATTTTTGCCTGACGCGATAACTCCGGAATATAGTTATGCTTCGTGCTTAACGCATACACACCATTTGCCACGCGAGTAAGCGAACCGGCTTTCGCCAACTCGCTCACTTGCCACGCCATAGTCTGCTTGGTTACCGACCATTGGTTGCTAACACTCACAAACAACTCGTCCACAGTAAATTGCGGATGCGCTGCTGCATAGGCTAATATGATATCCGTTTTACACATCATTTTCAATTTTCGCTGCAAAGGTACTACAAATAATTCGTATCTGCAAATTTTCATACCAAAATTCGGCAATATTTTTAATTTTTGCCGCATTTTTGTTGTTCTTACCACCGAGTTGGCGCATAAACATATGAGAACTAGTGAAGTTTCGTTCGGTTTTTAGGCGCAAAATCTTTGGGAAGATAATTGAACCTAACTAAAAAAAATATCAAAAAATGAAGAAATTGGAGGAAAAAATTGCACAATTCAAAAAAAAGTTGTATCTTTGCACCGAATTTATTTACGTTAGACTAGATAATAATCTTTTTGATATGGAAAACAAACAATTTTCTTATGAGTTATTGGTAATTGATAATAGTGGCAAGTCTGAAATTACTACAGAAAAAAGTCTTTTGCAAGGCCTTGCATATAGTGAAAAGCTATGGAATGATCCAATCGTAGATAAAAATGAGATTAAAGATGCGTCTTTGTCCATCGTATTAAAAGTTACACGTGTTGACATGGAAGGTTCACTCAACGATTATGATATGCAGTCTGCCTTTTTTATAAACATACGTGGATGCCAATTTGATAAACTAGAAGAATTTCGTAAGAAAATATTAATTCATTTAAGAAAATTAGGTTTTTCAAATACACGCATATTAAAAGATGATATTTCTACGTCCTTGTCTGTAGAAATATATCCATATATCAACAAAATAGAAAACTTACTTCGCAGTTTTCTTGTTAAATTTTTCATTCAAAAAGTAGGCCTCAATTGGTGGGATGTAACAGCCCCAAATCTACTAAAAGAAAAAATCAAAGGACGCAAAAATAATGAAAAGAATTTTAGTCCTTATTCGGATACCGACGTTAGTTTAAGTGATTTTGATGACTTAGGAGAGTTGATTTATAAGCAGTCCTCGGGTTTTAATAGTCAGGAAAAAATTCTAGAAAAAATAATGAATACAACATCTGTAGATGAATTACAAACGTTGAAAGAAGAACTGCAAGGAAATTATACTAAATATTTCAAAGAAACATTTAAGGATAAACAATTTGACACAAAGTGGAAACAACTATTTGACATCCGCAACCTTGTTGCTCATAATAATCTATTAACTATTAATGATAAGGAAGTCGCTATTCAATTATCATCTGACGTAGAGAAGATAATTAAGGATGCAGAAAAGATGATAAAAGATTTGACTTTTAGTACGGAAGAAAAAGAAGCTATTCGTAATGCTACTATTGAACAAATCGAGGCAGAACAATCAGCACAGAATAATGCAGAAGAAGATGCTCCTCGACCTCATGTTATCGGAAAAATTGATTTGCCTCAAGACACATCAAGATTCAATCGAAAAATTGCCACAGAAGATGATCTTTTAGAGGAAGTCAAATTTTTCAGTCGTTTTTCCGACCGAGTTGCATGCAAAGGTGTGGTAGATCAGTTATGGAGGAAAGGATTTGATAGAACAACCGCCTATTCTCTAATGAATATTATGACGTCAAAAGGCATCTTTGAACAGTACAAATTCACAGATCCAGACGGAATAGAAATTAATGCCATAAGACTTGCGCAAAAATGAATGTAAGTTTGAAAACATTAAATAAGAAGTGCGGGCAGCACTTTTTATTTTTTTATAGGTGTTATATAAAATACTAGCATATATCATTTGCAATTAATTTGAACGATTTGCGTTTATCGGTGTATGCAGTAGTGAGAGCGCACTCGAAAACTGAATATTAACCGATAAAGATTCAACCAAAATGAATAGAAAGTATTTGATTATTGCAGTAGCAGTTCTAGCACTGGGCTGCATCGGGACACTTCAAGCGTTCACACATTTGGAGACGCAAGAACCCCAAGAAATCCGTGGTATTGTTGTGGATGAGTACGATGCCGCATGGTACGAACAACAGCAAACATTGTGGTTAAAGAAGGCACAAGCCAATCCTACTGACGAGCACGCATGGGAACAGTGCTTCAGCGCGG
>CADCBB010000048.1 GCA_902799555.1 uncultured Bacteroidales bacterium | reverse complement strand
ACCTGGTGCGGTAGTTCAGTTGGTTAGAATACCGGCCTGTCACGCCGTAGGTCGCGAGTTCGAGTCTCGTCCGCACCGCAGAGGTTGAAAATCAACAAGTTACGCTTGAGACGCGTTGAAATCGACCCAAAATCTGCCCAAATGACTTTCACGATTGTGGAAGTCATTTGCTGTTTATAGGACATTCATTAACTTTTTTTCTTGCCGCAATCAGAAATGGTTCGCGGTAAGAAAAAAAATTAGTATGTTACAACAAAATTTCGGAGCTCTGAGGAAATATGTTCCGGCAGAACTCAAACACAATTCCAAAGGATGGTACATTGAGTACTACCGCCTTAACCCTATTCTTAATGAGTACGAACGCATTCGGTTGATGATGAACCGTGAACGTAAACGCTGCAAGACACTCACCGAGTTCAAACTACAGACCAGTGCAATCATTCTTCAGATCAACAATCAACTCGCTGCTGGATTTATTAACGTCCAGCAAACGCTTCCCTCTTATGGCTTTGGAGCGCAGGATACTACGTCCGGCGACAATGTGCGTTTCTATACACCTTTAGAGCAGGTGATAGATTTGTATGAAACAGACCGTAGCAAAGAGCTAAAAGAAACGACTATGCGCAGTTATAGCTGCTTCTGCAAGCAGTTCAAGCAATGGATCCATGCGCACTATCCCACTATGTCTGCTTCGACTTTCTCGCAAGTACAAGCAAGCCAGTACATGGAATTTGTCTTGGAAGGAAATAACTCCAAGGGAAAAAAGTCCGTCCGCAAGATGATTAACGAAGACCGTGTGAGCGCGCGTACGTACAATAATAATATAAAGTTAGCGCGCGCACTATTTAGTTGGGCGATAGAGAAAAGCTACGCACGTATCAATCCCTTTGAAAAACTCAAAACGAAGAAGGAACAGGGTAAAGACCGTACAATCATCCCGAAGGAAGTACGCGATCGGATTGTAGCATATTTCCGTGTGAAGAATCCGGTATTCATTATCATTATGCAATTGGTGTATAAATCTTTCCTGCGTCCGGTTGAGATTACTCGCGTAAAGGTGAACCAACTGAACTTTGCAGAACATTGTATCGAGATGCATTGCACTCAGACGAAAAACGGCAAAGCACACAATAGCCGTATGGATAAAGATTTGGAGGCATTGCTCCGCGAGCATATTAAAGGAGCAGATCCGGATGATTATGTTTTTGGAGCTGGTACATGGTTGCCGGGCAAAACACCTTCCGCGTCACATTCATACACAATCATCTGGGATAGAATGCGTGACGCATTGAAGTTGCCCAAAGAGTATCAGTTGTACTCTCTTCGCGATAGCGGCATTAACAACCTTCTCCGCGCAGGTGCGAAAGACTTGGATGTCGTTCAGATCGTTGGTCATAGTGACCTCGCTATGACATTCCGCTACGCAAATCATGTGGATAAGGACTTGATAAATCGTATCAATAAGATAGCTCCAGAGTTCTAAAATCTTGTGCCTAAGCGCACAAAAATCCGTCTGCTTGCAACCATAAGCGGACGGATTTTTTATGTCCATGAGGGCGGTTGTGGAGTGGCAAAAATTAAAAATCCTCGCAAATGCCTGCGAATCAATATATTATCTAAATTTAGTACGAATTACACAAATTAGGAACAAAAAGGGTGTTTTTATTCTATCTTATTGATATACAGCTAATTGTAAGAATACGATTTGCAAGAAAAGCGTACAATTTTAGAACGCGCAGTTCTACAGTTGTGCGTTTTTTTCGGTGATTAAAATCGTAAATTATTGAAAATAAGCCAGATAGCAGCGGAAGATAGTAAAATCTTCCGCTCTTTCCCTCTGGAGAGCCCCAACCGCCCTGCTATATTGACGCTCCCAAACGAGTCTTCAAAAGCGGAATATGCAGTCAACACTTTCAACATTTTCCTCATAAGTCTTGCGTACTTTCTATGCCAAAGGTCTCTCTTATTTAACCAAGCGAAAGTCTTTGCCTTTTCCATTCCCAAGAGTCTCCTTTCTTCACGCTGCAAGGGTCTTCACTTTGCGCGACCTTACAAGTCTCTATTGTGCACTGACCTTGTGAGTCCTCATCAATTTCATTGACCCCCAAGTCTCCGTTTGCTCGCCAACCTCGCGAGTCTCTAACCACTCCGCCACCTCAAAAGTCTTTTTGCGCTCGCGCGCCTTTGAGGTCTTTTATAAACAAAACTACCGCACGTTTCATCACGAAAAGCGCGGTAGCGACGAGAAGGGAACCGTCAAAGTGAATTAGATAGTAAACGACAAACGCCTCACACCTCGTTTGTGTATGATAGTTCAATTAACATCCTCTCTGCCAGCGGCACATACCATGTGCGGACTTCATCAGCGGTGGGAGTATGTCCTCCGGGGAAATGGAATGAACGGTTGTAGTGCTCTAAGAAGAGCGATTCGAAATGCGCTAAAGTGTCTTGCTCACCGAATAATCCCCACACTTGATCGCTGAATTGAGGATTGTAATTATCGAATTGAGTTGCCTCCAGTGCAGCAAACTCTTCAACCAAGGCTTCATCTATAACGAATGATTGCTTGCCATCCTTGCGCGGCGATTTATACTCGTGCTGACCTATGCGCTGCTTTAGGAACTCTGACATTCGAAAATGCGGATTACCAAGCAAAGCAGGAATGTCCACAACAGGAGCAATCATCTGCGCGTAGAAAGAGCCACAACTATTCCCTACGAGCAAATCGGGCTTTTCTCGGTCAGTTAGTTCGCGAATGAAACGTAGCGAGTCCTGCGGATGCATGGGCAAGTCCGGTGTCAGTACATCAGCACGCCCTGCGAATGCTTCGCGCAATGCAATAGCAGGAACACATTGTCCGCTTGCATAAAAGCCATGTAGGAATAGTATCTTTTTCATTTCACTCGCAAGGTTTTTAGCAATGCCTTTTGCTCGTCCGTTATACGATAACTCTCAATAGCCTTTTGAATAGCCTTATTATGCGTCCATGGATGCAAACGATGTTGCTCTATATAAGGCAGCGTAGCATCCCATTGTTTGGCAAGTGCCGTAGCAAAGAACCATGCCTGCATCATGCGGATGTAATACTCATCGCTTTTGATAGATGCAACCCATTCCAAGTACTCCGGTCGGAAAGCCTCGTCCAAAAAGTAGCGCATTAGCGTCTCGATGCCAAAGCGTTTCGTATAGGTATGCTTGCTTCTCATCCACTTGCGAATGAGCGGTAACAACTCCTTCGTGTACTTCTTAAAGCAACACGGCGATAGTTGGTCACATGTTGCCCAATTATCCACATACGGCAGGAAGTGCTCCAGATATGCAATACAGGTGTTGAAATCTTTCTCTTCCGATAGGATAAACGCGTGCAGTTGGTTCTCGTCAAAATAGCGATGTGGCAAACTGTGCAAGAACTCTTGCGCAGCAGGAGTCTTGCAGATTTGCTTCGCCATTTTGCGTAAGTCCGGTGTCCGCACACCAATAACCGTCTCGCGTTTGACAGTCGGCAGCAACTTGCTTTGAAAGTCTGCGTATGCTTGGTCTTGTAAAGCAAAGAGTTTTGATATGATTCTATCTGTTTCCATTAACAAAACAACCAAGCATATAAACCTGCTCCGATGAGGCATGGTATCAAGCCGATAAGCATTCCCCAGCAGGATTGAATGAAATGGTATTTCTTCTGATGGTACGCGTCATCCATGTGTTCGGTGCCCGGTAAGCGGACTGACTTCATGTTAGCAAACAACACCCAGTCCAAGAAGAAACAATCATACCAATCGATGAATAGCCACATGCCGTAGCCGACACCAAGAGCCGACCAGAAATCATATGCGCCTGCCAGCCATACCACTAAAAGCAATAGAGCCAAAGCGATGATTATCGCCATGCCTTTCTTTAGGAGCACAGTCGGCGTGAAGAACTTCGATGGGATGCGTTCGTGCGTCTTGAAATATTCCTCTTGGATGTCTTCGGGATAGTCAGCTATCCACCACACCGGATTCTTCACCAGCGGAATGAGTATCATCGCCGTGAATGCTGCCGTCAGCACAATTGCTTCAATGAGGATTATTGTCCAGTTCATATTACCAAATATACGGGATTAAACGATAGCGCACACGTTGCTTGTATTCTTTGTAACCAGCAAGGTCGCGCTCCAAAACCTCTTCCTCATTGCGAATACGCTTGACGATAATAGGGATATAAAGTAGCATCAACGCGAATGACCATACCGAGTTGAGCACTAAGGGCATAGAGAGGAAAAGCAACAGCGTGGCCGAGTACATCGGATGGCGAACAATACCATACAAACCGGTATCTATCACCTGCTGGTTCTCTTGCACCTCTACCGTACGCGAAAGCCACACATTCTCGCGCATAACCTCTGCATAAAGCGCGTAGCCAAGCAGGAAAATACCAGCGGCTACGTATGTGGTCCAGTTGGGCATAAGAAGCCATCCAAAACGGAAGTTGAGTCCTGCCACAACAAACATAGCGATAAAGAGCAAACCACTTAATGCTACCACCCATTTCTGTTCCCCCTGTTCCTCTTTGGCACTTAGTCGTTTGCGCAGTAATTCCGGACTGCTAAACATGAGCCAGATACCAGCGATGAACATCGGCACAAACAGAATGCCGATAAAGAGCCACGCCTGCCAATAAGCGCATGTACCTGCCGGCAGGAAGAGTAATAGTCCGACGATAATCAGTCCAGCAAAGAACTTCGTCAATGCTTGTATAAATAGTTTCGGTGTCATAATAGTTCTATTATTCGTTTGGCAACTTCATCGGGATGGTCGATAAGGAGTTGACCATGGTTCATTCCTTCGAAAATTTCTACATGTGCAGACGGGCATAGTTTCAACAAGTGCTCCACTTGCGGCTTGGCAACAAAGGCTTCTTTAGTGCCATACCAGAAGTGAATGTCTGCGCCGTGGATGGACTCCAAGCGGTTGGTATAGACAGACTTGTAACCATCCAATACTGCCTGACTGCGACCGGACGGATAGACTTTGCGCACCTCATCCAGCAGCACATCGAAATAGTGCGAATGGAACACCCATCGCCAGAAACCTGTCCAGTGGTAGCACGTCCACACGTTAAACGCCTGATAATACCGCAAAGGGTCAACACTCCATTTCGGTAGCGGCAATAGAGGTGCCGCATCCATGATGGTATGGTCAATCACAATCTCATTGCGCTCCATCATTCGGGAGAGAATCTTGCCGCCTAACGATAAACCATAAGCCACATCCAGGTGTTCGCTTAACTCGTTCTTTACATATTGGATAGCTTGCGCCGCTTGGTCGTCCACTGATGTAAAGCGTGACGGCTTGCCTATGAGAAAACCATCCACGCCTGCAGCAACGATATAGAACTTATCCTGCAACCGTTCTATGAGCGGTAGGAAGATCTCGTGCGACACACCCAAACCGGGCAGGAGTAGCAACGTTGGTTGGCCTTGTGTTCCGTAAATGTGAAAGTCCATAACTATTGTTGTTTCTTCAAACCAATAATAGCCAATACGGCTTCTATCAAACCAAAGGCGAAATAGGTATTACAGATGGCATTGAAGCCCCAAATCCACCATTCGAGACTAATCCAAAGCATGAGAATGATGCCACAGGCAAGGACTGCCGGTTGCGCCCAACGATGGCTCTTAAAAAGCAGATAAGCTGCTATGAATTGCGTTATGCCGTTGACTACCAACAACACAAAACTGGAAGGAATAAAGTTGCGGAAGAAAATATCCGGCCACGGCATCTTTGCACGTAGCAATTCCAGCATCAGATCCATGCCCCACATGACTCCTGTCGGGTCAATCCACATCATCATTGCACCCCAAACGGCACCGAGACCAATGAACAATGTCCAGAATTTTTCTATACCGATAATCGTTTTCATAGGTTTATCACTTAATTATATGCGGGTCATGTGATACCCCATCCGTTTGAGTTGCACGGCTACTCCATAGAGGTACAACTGATGCAGACAAGCAACATAGCCAAGAAATGCTTCCTTGGTGCCCGGTTCGATATCTTGATGCATCAAGGTATTATGCACCCTCGAAGCACACTCGCTAACGAGTTCTTCAGTCGCCGTAAAGTCCTTGGGCGAGAGTTTGAGAAAATCTCGGCGGATATACTCATCCATAGCATCGTAGCCGCGTTTGTCTCGCAGATAGACATACAGGTCTTCTTTCGCTGCATAGTACTGCCAATCGTCATCCCACATCTTCGCCAGCGCCATGCCGATATACATCATCCACCCGAGCGACGCGAGCGGATAATTCTGAAACTCACGCACTCCGTCAGGGATATACGCATTCGCAATTGCCTCCCATTTGCCCTCCACATCGGGGCACTCCGGCATACGTTCGTCTACTTCATTCACACTCAGCAAATACTGCTGCAAGTCGCTATGTATCTGTTCTTCTAACTTCTCCATTATATTGTCTTTTGGTCATGCTTATCTCAATAGTTTGCTTAT
>CADCBB010000047.1 GCA_902799555.1 uncultured Bacteroidales bacterium | reverse complement strand
TTTCTTGGTAGCCATAGTATTAAATATTTACATTTTCAAAATCACGGAATAATATACATAGTATATTATAGGTATGGGTAGGATACGATATAGTCTCGATGTACTATCGATGTACCCTTGTCTTTTACGCGTTGACGCGCGCTTTGACAATGAGTTTGCGGTACTCCTTTCCCGGCGCGATGCCCGGTTGGTGCGCATCGGAAGGGAAGAAGACGGCAAAATGACCGGCCGGAACGGTAAATTTGGCCGTCGCTTTGTCGGCATAGAACTCCACATCCTTGCCCTCGTCATACTCCTGGGTCACTTCCTGGCAATCCACTTGTGCTTTCCATCCCATTTCCTCATCGTCGCCCAGCGGGATTTGGATATCGAGGTAGTCCTTATGCGCCTCCATGCGGCATTTGGCTTCTTCCTTGCCTTTGAAGTCCAAGATATTCACAAACAAATCCTTACCGTCCAGGTAAATCTTACATGCCGGCATTTCCTCAAGGTCGTTCTCGTTGTAGAACTTCATGAATTCTTTAAGCCCGGGTACGCTGTCATAATACCAATCAGCGTTCTCTAATTTATCCAAAATCATAGATATATAGTATTAGTAATTTTCAATTTTGGACGCAAAATTACACTTTTTTTTGCAAATATGCAAGAAAAAAAGGACTTTTTACACAAAAAAAGGCGAAAATACTTGCATATATGCATTTTTTGTTGTAACTTTGCCGCAAATTTGAGTAAATAACATTTATTAACCATATTTTTATGCATATGAAGAAAGGTTTATTTCTTAGCCTCATTGCTGCAGTAGCATTGTTGGCATCGTGTAACAAGACGTTACCGGAACCCGATCAGATTTCTGTTAATCCGAACCCGCTGGTAAAAGTAGGCGACAAAGTAGATGCACAAATTACCGGTACTTTCCCCGAGAAGAAATTTGCGAAGAAAGGCGTTCTCGTAGTTACTCCGGTATTGAAGTACCAGGGTCAAGAGTCCGTTGGTGAGTCTGTAACTTATGTTGGAGAGAAAGCGAAAGAGAACGGCAAGACCGTTAACTATCGTGAGGGTGGTCGTTATTCGCAGAGTTGCTCGTTCGATTATGTTCCGGGTATGCACAAATCGGAGCTCTATCTTCGTTTTGAGGCACGCGTAGGTAAGAAAGTGATTGAGATTCCTGACCTGAAGATTGCTGACGGCGTTATTACTACTGATGAGTTGGCACAAGCAAAGGACAACAAGACGGCTGCTACGCCGGATAAGTTCCAACGCGTTATCCAGGAGTTGACCGAGGCTGACATCAAGTTCTTGATTCAGAGCGCTAATCTCCGCGCCAGCGAGACTAAGTCGGATGCTGTAAAGGCATTGCAGGCTGCTATCAAAGACGCTAACGACGCAGAGCGCAAAGAGATCAACAAGATCGAGGTTGCAGGTTATGCATCGCCGGATGGTGGTATGGACCTGAACGAGAAGTTGGCTCAGAACCGTCAGAAAGTAGCTCAGGACTTCCTCAAGCAGAACATGAAGAAGAACAAAGTGAACAAAGAGATTGAGTCGAACATCACCGCAGAGGACTGGGCAGGTTTCCAGGCAGCTATGGAGAACAGCAACCTCCAGGACAAGGAGTTGGTTCTGCGCGTACTCTCTATGTATAGCGATCCTGAGGAGCGCGAGGCACAGATCAAGAACCTGAGCGCTGTTTACAAGAACATCGCTGAGGAGATCCTTCCGGCACTCCGTCGCAGCCGCCTCATCCTGACGACCGACCTAATCGGTAAGAGCGATGACGAGATCCGCGAGTTGGCAAAGAACGACCCGGCTCAACTGAGCGTTGAGGAGTTGCTCTATGCTGCTACGCTGACCAATGACAACGGTGAGAAAATGGCTATCTATAACAAAGCTGCTGAGTTGTACAACGACTACCGTGCATGGAACGGTATGGGTCAACTCTATTTCGAGGCAGGTAACATTGCTGAGGCTCGTCGTTGCTATGCAAAGGCTTTGGCTATCCAACCGAATGATCCGGATGTAAACTACAACGCAGGTATCGCTGCTATGGCTGACGGTGACTTGGCTAAGGCTGAGGAGTATTTTGGTAAGGCAGCCGGCACGAAGGGTGACTTGGATGCTGCTCTCGGTACGCTCTACACGCAGAAGGGTGACTATGCAGCTGCTAAGAAAGCATACGGTAGCAAGGCTACTAACAACGCCGCTGTTCAGCAGATCCTGAACGAGGAGTATGCAGCAGCAAGCGCTACGCTCAATAATGTGAAGGAGCCGAACGCTACGACTGCTTACCTGAAGGCTGTTGTAGGCGCTCGCACAAACGACAAAGATGCCGTTTATGCAAACTTGAAGTCCGCTATTGCTCAGGATGCAGCTCTCAAAGCACGCGCAGCTGAGGATATCGAGTTCGCTAAGTTTGCAGAGGACGCTGAGTTCCAAGCAATCGTTAAATAATGTCGGTATTATTTCCGAAAGTAAACAAACCCCGTGAGTGGGACTATCGCCCCATTTACTTTGACGAGGAAAAGGAGGCGCGCAAGGATAAAAAACTTGCGCGTCTTCATCACGGGTCTTTCCGAGAAGAGCACGAGAAGAACATGACGGAGTTTCGCAAGAAAAAACAATCCCGTCTGGTATTCTGGTTAGTGCTACTCGGATTGTTGGTTTTTACCTTCTATTTCCTTTTATAATACGCGCGTAGGCGCGTGCTAGCATGGATATTATTCATTTATTACCGGATAGCGTAGCCAATCAGATTGCAGCGGGTGAGGTGATCCAACGCCCTGCGTCATGTCTGAAGGAGCTCGTAGAGAACAGCTTGGACGCGGGAGCCACCCGTGTGCAGGTGATTGTTCGCGATGCGGGCAGGACGTTACTCCAGGTGATAGATGACGGTATCGGCATGAGCGAGACGGATGCCCGTCTGGCTTTTGAACGGCATGCAACCAGTAAGATTCGGGAGGCACAGGATCTGTTTTCATTACGCACGATGGGTTTTCGCGGAGAGGCATTAGCCAGTATCTGTGCCGTAGCGCAAGTGGAGATGACCACGCGGCGCAAGGAAGACGAAACGGGTACACTTCTGGAAATTCACGGATCGGACATAGTGCGTCAGGAGCCCTGCAGTTGTCCCGTAGGCACGAATATCAAGGTAAGTAACCTGTTTTTCAATGTGCCGGTAAGAAGGAAATTCCTTAAGACCGACCAAACGGAGTTGCGCAACCTGCTGACTGAATTCTACCATATTGTCCTCGTTTATCCGAAGGTTACTTTTACCTTCGTGCATAACGATGAGATACTATTGGAATTACCGGCAGGAAGCGAGAAACAACGGATTGAGGCGGTGTTCGGTAATCCGAAGAAGAATGTCTATACTTCTGCCTTCGTAGATATCAATACGGATACAGAACTGGTGTCGATACACGGATTTGTAGTGAAGCCGGAGAATGCGACCAAGAAATCGGAGCAGTATTTCTTTGTGAACGGCCGATACATGCGTCATCCATACTTTTTGAAAGCGGTACAGACGGCCTATTCGGGTATGCTGTCCAATGACTATCAGCCGTCGTTCTTTATCTATTTCACGATTGCGCCGGAAGCGATTGATGTCAATATTCACCCCACGAAGACGGAGATCAAGTTTGCTGACGAACAGACGATCTTCCAGATCCTGATGGCATCGGTACGAGAAGCGTTGGGGAAATTTACCTTAGCACCGCAGATTGATTTCGACACAACGGGAAGTATCGATATTCCCGTGGCTCAGACGCATCCGGTAAGTCTACCGAAAGTGACGGTTGATCCGAATTATAATCCCTTCCATTCCCGTCAGTCCTATGTAGAGCAGCAACGCCCGGTGAGCCATTGGGAGAGTTTGTATGAAGGATTGAAAAATGAGCGTTCGCATAGCGAACTCAATGATGGAATGAGCGCTTCGCTCAATGATGATTTATTGCGGCCGGAAGATGTAGAATCTTGTCCGCTATGGCAGTATGCGGGTAAGTATATATTGCTGCCAACGAGTCATGGGTTGGTGCTGATTAACCAGCATCGTGCCCATACGGCGGTACTGTATCACCAGTTCCTGGAACAATTGCGTATGACGCAAGGTGCTATGCAGCAGCTTCTATTCCCGGAAGTGTTGGTGTTGCCGCCGGATGAGATGGTATTGGTAGATCATCTGCTGCCGGATTTGCGGGCGATCGGTTTTGATATCGAGCAACTCAGTCCGGATAGTTTTTCTATCCAAGGATTACCGGCGCAACTCGCCAACCAATCGGCAGTACTGGTGGTACAAGATATTATCCATAATGTACGGGAACGGGGAGCAGATACGCAAACCGAATGGCGCGAACAGATCGCGGTCACTATGGCCGAGAGCGCAGCTATTCCCAATGGCAAAACGCTGAGCGAAGAGGAGATGCGAGAGTTGGTTACCAAACTGGTAGAACTGCCGCAATACCAACGCACGGCAAAGGGGAAAACGATTGTATCGCTGCTGAGCGATGAAGAGATAGGGAGAAGATTTTAGATTTTAGATTTTTGATATATCATGAAGACGTATTCATTCCTTTTTTATCTATTATCAAGTTTTTTTCTTGCCGCTTGTACGCCTCAAGATCATCTGACAATACTGCACACGAATGATACGCATTCGCAGGTCGAGCCGAAGGCTAACGGTCAAGGTGGATATGCCCGTCGGATGGGTTTGATTCGGGATGAGCGCAAAGCGGATAAGCACTTGCTGCTGGTCGATGCGGGTGATTTTTGTCAAGGCACACCGTTCTTTAATTTTTATCACGGTCGAGTAGAGATTAACGCGATGAACAGGATGGGGTACGATGCCGCTATGCTGGGAAACCATGAGTTTGACAACGGTTTGGATACCTTGGCGGAAGTACTCAAGACTGCCAAATTCCCCGTTGTATGCGCCAATTATGACTTTACGGGTACTGCCTTGGAAGGGATTATCAAACCGTTTACGATTGTGCGCAAAGGAGGATTGAAGATCGGCATTTTTGGTCTGGGATGCGACCCGAAGGGTTTGATTGCTGATAAGAATTTTTTGCCGGTGCAGTATCTGGAACCCTACCCGATTGCTCAAGCGATGGCAGATACCTTACGGGCACAAGGATGCGATATCGTCGTATGCTTGAGTCATATGGGTACCTATGGTAAAGCGCCGGAGGATGTATGTGATGTGTCGATGGTAGGATGCACACGCGGAATCGACGTGGTGATTGGTGGTCATACGCATCAATTGTACGACCATGTACGCGTTGCCAATTTGGACGGAGATAGCATTCCGGTAGCCCAAATGAGCAAATCAGGTGCCTATTTAGGCAAAATAATGCTACTTTTAGGTGACAAAAATAAAAATTAAAACAAAAAAATTTGCGTATTTCAGAAAAAAGCAGTAATTTTGTGCCGTATTTGCAAAATACGCGAATACAGATAGGATTGAAATTTAATAAAAACACACATAAATATTAACTTTTAAAGATTTAGTATTATGGCAGAAATTGATGCAAAAGTGAAAGCTATTATCGTTGATAAGCTTGGCGTTGAGGAATCTCAAGTAACGAACGATGCTAACTTCCAGACCGATCTGGGTGCAGATTCTTTGGATACCGTGGAGATGATTATGGAGTTTGAGAAAGAATTCGGTATTTCGATTCCCGACGAGGATGCACAGAAGATTGCTACCGTAGGTGATGCAATCGCTTATGTGGAAAATGCAATGAAGTAATTCGCTTCCACAAGTGGTTTACGAGTTTACGGGCAAACTGTAAACTCGTATGCTTTTTATAAGTACATTCGATAAAGATGCAGTTAAAACGAGTTGTAATAACAGGTCTGGGAGCCTTGACCCCGGTAGGAAATTCCGCGCCGGAGACATGGCAGGCCTTGGTAAACGGAGTAAGCGGAATAGCGCCTATCACCGCTTTTGACGCGAGTTTATTCAAGACTCAGTTTGCGGGTGAAGTGAAGGACTTTGACCCTTCGGCTGTGATGGATCGCAAGGAAGCACGCAAGATGGATCGCTATTCGCAGTTCTCTGTCTGCGTAGCAGACGAAGCATTACGCGACAGCGGTATCGATCTGGAGAAAGAGGACCGCAGTCGTGTCGGTGTGATCTGGGGCAGCGGTATGGGTGGTTTGCAATCCACCGAGTCGGAGATCATCGATTTCGCGAAAGGCGACGGTGTGCCGCGTTTCAATCCGTTTATGATTCCGAAAGCTATCCCGAGTATTGCGGCCGGTCAGATCTCCATCCGCTTCGGTTTGGGTGGTCCGAGTTTCTCGGTATCCACCGCCTGTTCCTCTTCATCCCATGCCGTAGGTTCGGCATTCGACCAGATTCGTCTGGGTCATGCGGATGTGCTGTTAACCGGAGGTGCGGACGCGGATGTGACCTACACAGGTATCGGAGGATTTAACAGTCTGCATGCTTTATCTACCCGCAATGAATCGCCGGCAACTGCCAGCCGTCCGTTCTCGAAGAGTAGAGACGGTTTTGTGTTGGGTGAAGGTGCAGCCTGTCTGATCATGGAGGAATACGAGCATGCCAAAGCCCGCGGTGCGAAGATCTACGCAGAGATAGTGGGCGAAGGAATGACTTCGGATGCGTATCATATGACGGCGCCGGATCCGGAAGGTAAGGGTGCTGAGCGCGTCATGCGTCAGGCCATCAAGGATGCCGGTTT
>CADCBB010000046.1 GCA_902799555.1 uncultured Bacteroidales bacterium | reverse complement strand
CCTCGAGAACAACGCTTACCTCATTCCTGAGGGAACCTATAAGGTAGAGCGCACATGGTCGCCGAAATTCAAGAAGTTCCTCCCCGAACTGATTGACGTCCCTAACCGCTCCGGCATCCGCATCCATCGAGGCACCCTGCCTGATCACTCCAAAGGCTGCATCCTGCTCGACATGAACGGCATGGCTTATATAAATGTTTTGTTTAACCAATTAGAAGTCTTCAAATCAGATGAAACAGTCCAACTCACAGTCACAAGAGCCTGAGGATCCGAACTCCAACTGGATGAGAGTCCTCTTTGAGATCATCATTAAGATCCTCACTCTTGGCTTCTATCACATCGAGAAGCACCGCAAAGAAAAATAGGTAAAACACTCGCCTATTAAAAGAAAGAGTCAACTTTAGTACTAACCCAAAAACACTCACTCTTATGGGAAAAGTTAAATATGCTACCGGTATCGATTACGTTCAAGGTAGTTTGGCAAAACCCACCGTCCGTGAAGGTCACTCCTGTGGTACGTACCTCATCGGTACTCACCGCACCGCTCCGACCGAGAACCCGAATTGCACGAGTCTTTATGTGCGCGAGGCAGATACGTACAAGCGTACGGGTCAGCCGTCCAGCAAGGAGCTCGCTGCTCGCGCACGCTTCACCGCTGTATCGGCGGCAATCAAGACCCGTAAAGCGGATCTGATGAAGGTCACCGAGGACGAAGCTGCGTTCATGGCGCAGAAGAATCTGCCGGGTGGCAAGAAGACCCTCAAGGCCTGGTACTGGATGGTCTGCGGCAACGAGTACGACCAGGAGCACGGCAACTAATTGCCGGCAGCGATTTGAAAAAAATCGCAAAAAATGGCATACACTCTTGTGTATGTCATTATTTTTTTGTAATTTTGCAGCCGAATTGTGTGTGATGTGCGCGGGTATGCGTAGATGGATGCGATATATTAGCCTATGGTGCTGCGTGTTTTGGACGGCATGGACGATGCAGGCAGCGGTGTATGAGCCGGCCTCGGTGCCGAACCCAAAGGCACAAGGGCAAGGTTATTACGTATCCAATCCGGACGCAATCATTGCCGACAGCGATGTGGTCTTTCTCAATACCTGTGCCGCGCGATTAGAGGCGGAGACGAAAGTGGAGCTATGCGTCGTGGCGTTGGAGTCGATCGGTGAGCGAGATTGCTTTGATTTCTGCTACGAGTTGTTCCAACGTTGGGGCATCGGAAAGGCGGGTCAGAACACAGGCGTACTGATATGCTTTGTGCTGAACAGCCATGATATCCGTATCATGACGGGCGTAGGCCTCGAAGGTGTATTACCCGACGCGCGTTGTTCGCAGATCATACACGAGACGATGATTCCTGCTTTTCGTGCCGGAGACTATGGCGGCGGTTTATGCTTAGGTGCGCTGCGCGTGTATGAGATATGTACGGATGGCGAGGCTCCGGAGGAATTAAGGAGCATGCGCTCCATAACGAACCGCGGTCAGTACGCGCAAGCGGAGGAAGAGGAATGGATGGTCGATCTGATCGCATTGCTGCTGATAGCGTTTCTGATTGCGCTTGTGATCTATAGCATCAAGAAAGGCGGCGGAAACGATCATTTCGGAGCCGGCGTAGGCGGCCCGATGATGATGGGTGGCTTTGGCGGCGGAAGCAGCAGTTTTAGCGGCGGTTTCGGCGGTTCATGGGGCGGAGGCTCTACGATGGGCGGAGGAGCCGGAGGACGTTGGTAAATTGACATTTATGAAAACAGCTAAAATACTGATTGTAGTACTGGGAGTACTGGCAATCATCGCCCTTTGGGCAATGAACGTGTACAACGCGTTAGTCGAAGGACAAGAAGAGGTTGAGTCGGCTTGGGCTCAGGTAGAGAACCAGTATCAGCGTCGTGCGGACCTGGTGCCTAATCTGGTGGCGACGGTGAAAGGTTATGCCGCCCATGAGCAGGAGACGCTGGAGGGTGTTGTGGAGGCGCGTGCCAAAGCAACGCAGGTGAAGGTGGATGCTACCCGGTTGACGAAAGAAGAGTTAGCCGCTTTCCAGGCTGCACAAGGTGAATTGAGTCAAGCCCTCGGTCGATTGATCGCGGTGGCAGAGAGTTATCCGGACTTGAAAGCGAACGAGAATTTCCGTGACCTGCAGGTACAACTGGAAGGCACAGAGAACCGCATCGCAGTGGCTCGTCAGCTTTTCAACGAGACAGCCAAAGCCTACAACAAGCGCGTACGTCGTTTCCCGTCGAACATCATCGCACGGATATGCGGCTTCGAACGCAAGGCCTATTTTGAGGCGGACCCCGAGGCGCACCACGCACCGAAAGTAGAATTTTGATTAACGATTATAGATATGGCTAGAGAAGAGATTATTGCCGAACTCAAGCAGTTGCTGGAGACGGAAGACATTATGGCAATCAAGGACCAAGTAGATCATCTGAAGACACGATTCTATACCGAGGAGTCGGAGGAGTTGGAAGAGGAGTTCAAGGAGCTCTTGGCGCAGTATAAAGCGAAGCGTGCAGAGGTAGCGGAGACGCAAGCCAAAGAGCAGGCGGAGAACCTGCGTCGCAAGCAAGCTATCCTCGAGCAGATGAAGACGATGGTAGAGGACGGCAATGCCGACGGCGTGATGGCTAACCTGCAGAAGATGCGTGAGTTGCAGGCCGAGTGGAAGACGATCGGTGCCGTAGCTCCGGAGAAGACGCAGGAGATTCGTAAAGCCTATCAGCAATACCAGGAGCAGTTCTATGACCTGGTGAAGATCAATATCGAGTTGCGCGATCTGGATTTCAAGAAGAACCTGGAGTTGAAGACCTTGCTCTGCGAAGCAGCTGAGCGTCTGCAGAACAACGAGAACATCGTGGAGGCAAGTCGTATGTTGCAGCAGTTGCACGACGAATGGGCGGAGATCGGTCCTGTAGCACGTGAGTTACGTGAGCAACTATGGGAGCGTTTCAAAGCGGCTTCGACCGTGATCAATAAGAAGCATCAGGCGTTCTTTGAGGAACTGCACCGCAAGGAGCAGGAGAACCTGGAGCGTAAGCAAGCTATCATTGACCAACTCAAAGCCCTCCTCGAGCCGATCATTAACGGTGAGCCGATGACGGCGAAACGTTGGGAGGAGTTGACCGAGCAGGTACAAGCGCTGCAGGCCGAATGGCGTACGATCGGTTTTGCCCCGAAGAAACATAATCAGTCGATCTACGAGGCATACCGCGCTGAGTGCGATCGTTTCTTCCAGACCAAGGCGGAGTTCTTCCGTGAGTTACGCGAGCAGCGCAAGGTGCGTGAGCAGCGTCATAAAGAGTATCTCGAGCGTCAGAAAGCGCGTGAGGAGCGTGCTAAAGCACGTGCTGAACGTCTGCAGGCCAACGGTGGTGTCGATCTGCGTAAGTTGCGTGACCGGCTGATACAGGAGATCAAGACGGCTGAGAATAACATCCTCTTCTTTACCGGTAAGTCCAAGACTGCCAATAAGATTGTGGACGATATGCAGAAGAAGATCGCTGAACTCAAGGCACGTCTGCAGGAGATCGAGCAGAAACTCAATGAGGAATAATGGACGAACTGATTCGATATAAGGACGTAACGATTCATCAGGCGGATCAGATCGTGTTGCATGACGTCAACCTGACGGTAGAGCGCGGTCAGATGATTTATCTGCTGGGTAAGGTGGGTAGTGGCAAGAGTTCGCTAATGAAGACGATGTACGGCGCGCTACCCATCCAAGTGGGTGAGGCGCGTGTGCTGGACTACGATATGATGCATATCCGTCGTCGGCAGTTGCCGTACCTGCGTCGCCGGCTCGGTATCATCTTCCAGGACTATAAACTGCTGACTGACCGATCGGTGAAAGAGAACCTGCTTTTCGTGCTCCGTGCGACGGGATGGAAAGACAAAGCGCTCATGGAGCAGCATGTGCGTGAGGTGCTGGAGCAGGTAGGTATGGAGACCAAGGCCTATAAGAAACCCTACGAGCTGTCCGGTGGTGAGCAGCAACGTGTGGTCATTGCCCGTGCGCTGATGAATAGTCCGGAGATAATTCTGGCGGACGAACCGACGGGCAACCTCGATGCAGAGACCGGTCAGGAGATCATGGAGTTGCTCTATTCGATCTGCCAGGCCGGTATCACTGTACTGATGTCCACGCATAACCGACTCTGGCCGGAGTTATACCCGGGTAAGAAATGGATTTTTGATAGAGGAGAGATTAAGGATGGCGATTAACGCGATACAAGACGAGATCATTGAGGAGTTCGAGGCGTTCGACGACTGGATGGACCGATACCAACTCATCATTGACTATGCGAATGAGTTGAAGGCGAATCCTATGCCGGAGGCGGATAAGAACGACCGGAACCTGATCGACGGCTGTCAGTCGAAGGTGTGGTTCACCTGCAGGATAGAAGACGGAAAAATCTACTACAACGGCGACTCGGATGCCATC
Source organism: uncultured Bacteroidales bacterium (assembly GCA_902799555.1). GTDB lineage: Bacteria > Bacteroidota > Bacteroidia > Bacteroidales > Paludibacteraceae > Colicola. The sequence continues at coordinate 2,701 of CADCBB010000046.1, read as the reverse complement.
TTGGTGAAGGGTATCGTAGGCATGTTGCTCCATGTATTGAGCGGACATACGCCCAAAGAGATCATTGATGCCGACCTCTATTTCATTGACCGGATAGGCTTGCGCGAACACCTCAGTCCGACACGCTCTAACGGTGTCGCCGCAATGCTCAAACAGATGCGTCTATACGCACTGGCTTATAAAAGTGAATAATTCCTCTGCGATCCGTTCATCGGACTGCTCATCGCAGATATCTACATCGAGAATATGGTTCGCGCGTGCATAGAACGGTTCACGCGCAGCAAGTTGAGGAGCTATGAATGCAAGTAGCTCCTTTTCTGTGCGTCCTTGCAGCACAGGACGGTCATTCAAATCCGTGAGACTTAGTCGTTTAGCGAGATGCTCCGGACTCCAGCGGATATAGATGCTGGTCCCTAACTCGCGCAAACAGTCCATGTTGTCTTCCCAGCAGGGATAGCCGCCACCGGTGGCATAGATCACATGTTCGTACGGCACTGCATCGGCCAGATCCTCGACCACGTATTTCTCTTTCTTGCGAAAATCTTCGATACCGTACCGCCGGATATAATCCGCAGTACTCAGACCATGAATCTGCTCGAAAGCATCGTCCAGGTCCACGAAATGCCAGCCAAGTTTATCGGCAAGCAACTTACCGGCAGTAGTCTTGCCGGCACCCATGTATCCTACAAGGTAGATTGGTAGTTCCATGTATCGTTATCGGTCCATTCGATGGTACCGGTCTCTTTGTTAATCGTCGCTAAAGGGAAGATCGAAGTGAATGGGGGAGTAATGGTTTGGAGCGGTTTCCACTCCTTATTATATACGCACGCGCACGATGAACATTGCGGTGCGCAGGCGGTCATGACGACCAGATATGTATCCTCTTTCTCGTATATCTCCAGCGAAGTACTGTCGGTCAGTACGATCTTCTCGTACGCCCCTTGGTGCTCCACTACATGGGGTGTTCCTCCCATGGTGAAGAGGTCAGCGATCAGACTGAGTGATAAGAGTAACAGCATAGGCAGCTATTCCTTCTTGGCGTCCGACAAAACCGAGATGCTCGGTCGTGGTCGCTTTGATACTTACTTGGTTGGGTTGAACCTCCATAACCTGAGCCAAACAAGCCTGCATGGCGTCGATATGGGGATTGAGTTTAGGCGCTTGAGCGCAGATCGTGATATCGCAGTTACCCAGTTCGTATCCCGCTTCGCGCAACATAGCCATCACACGGCGCAGGAGAATCTTGGAGTCGATACCTTCGTACTCATTGCCTTTGGTATCCGGAAAATGATAGCCGATATCGCGCATAGCGGCGGCTCCGAGTAGAGCATCGCACAGAGCATGGATGACCACGTCGGCATCCGAATGACCTAATAAACCCAACTCATACGGCACCTCAATTCCCCCTAACCACAAAGCGCGGTTAGGGGCGAACTGATGTACATCATATCCAAAGCCGATACGCATATCTTACTTCTTGTTATTCACAAGATCCTTGATGCCGGCGAGGTCGAAGCCCAGAGTGAAACGCATGGTCTGGTCCAGCGGGTTGGTGTTCGCCAGACCTACGCAGTACGATACATCGAGGCTGACGATAGACAAGTGGAAGCCGGCACCGAAGGTGATATAGTTACGGTTTCCCTTGTAGTAGTTCTCATAACTGTAACCCATGCGGGCGAAGAACTGCTTGTTGTAGCTATACTCGAGACCTGCACCCCAGCGTACCTCGTTGAACTCTTCTTTGGCACCGCCCGGAGCATCACCGAACGATTGAAACCATCCGCGGGCTGGATCGAGGGCCGAGTAAGCGTCCTGGCTGTACTTGCCGTCCGCTTGGTCTGCGAACTTCGAATAACGGCTCGGAACAAGCATTTTGTTGGCCTCGAGGTTGAGAGTCAAGGAGTTATACTTATCGAATGGCATCTCATAGCCTACACCGATATTCATACTGGTCGGGATGAAGTTACTGGTGATACTGTCGTAAGTCATCTTACCTCCCAGGTTCTTCAGACTGAAACCAAGGGAGAAATTGCTTGTACCCATCGGTAACTCAATCGGTTGCTTGTAGTAAAGGGCGATGTCTGCCGCCATAGTCCATGCTGCATGCATCTCACCGCTGGTACCACCGATCGAACTGTTATAACCGTTGTTGAGGTCCGAATAAAGGAAACGAACAGCTACAGACATCGATACGTACTCGTGCAACTTACGGAAATAACTGAGGTCCAGGGCCCACTCGTTCGGACGAACAGTTCCTACCTCCGTACCGTTATTATTGGTTAACGTCACGTCACCCATCGAGAAATAAGTGAAGCTGGCACCGATACCGCCGGCCATGTCACCGAAGTTATAGAATCCGGCCAGGTAAGCGAGGTCGATATCGCTCACGATCTTACGCAACCACGGCGTGTAGTTAGCGGTGAGACCGCCCTTGGAGTACATATATGCGTACTTGGCAGGGTTCCAGTACTGAGCATTAAAGTCTGCATTGGTCGCTACACCTACGTCACCCATACCGGCTGCACGCGCGTCCGGTGTGATCGATAAGGACGGCATCGAGGTGATCAGCGGGTTCATCGTGTCATCTAATGTTTTTTGTGCACTCATCGTTGCCGCAAAAAGAACGGCAGCAAGAGAAATAAGAATTTTTTTCATTTTTATTAATTAGGATTGTTATTAATTTTCAACTTTCAATTTTCAA
>CADCBB010000045.1 GCA_902799555.1 uncultured Bacteroidales bacterium | reverse complement strand
TGCTGGAAGGGGATGCCGCGGATGATGTAGTCGCCCTCGCTGTCGGTCACACCGTACAGACCGAGGCGCTTCGGCACATCGGTAGTGGGGGTCACGTTCGCACCTACCTCGGGGTGGTTGAGCTGGTAGATACCGTCCTGACAGGCTACATCGAAGGCGTATTTAACTACGCTCAGTCCTTCGTCGAGCGGCCAGTAGAGGAACAGACCTTTCTCCGTGCCGCCGAGGATTCGGCAGTAGTTGTTTTCTATCTCCTTGCGCGGGAGGGCGCGGCTCCACAGACGCACTTCGTCCACGCTTCCGGTGTACGCGCTTCCCGCTGCGCGGTTGTCGCCGCCGATGCTGAAGGTCAGCGTACCGGCGGTCTGGATGGCTTGCCATCCGCTGTTAGCCACCTGCATACTGTCGGTGCGCAGGCTGTCGGTAGCCATGTAGAAACGCCACTTGCCACCGCTGTACGTGGCGGTGATATGGGTGAAGTCGGTCGCGGAGAACGTCAGCGAGGGGAACTCGGTGAGGTCGGTGCCTCCGTTCGAGCGGTCGATAGCGTAGAGGTGGAACACACCCTCGCTGCGCTGGATTCCCAATTCGATTGCGTTCGTGAGTTGCAGCAGCTGCTGCTGGTCCGCGCCGAAGCTGCTCGGGCGTGCCCATAGCTGCAGCGTCATGTCCTTGCCGCCGTTCAGCACCGAGGCGTACCGCGTCGAGTCGCCTCTCCATTGCAGTCCCTTGCCCGCGCCGCTGATATAGCGCGAGAAATACTGCGGTACGATATCGTTCTCCTCCGTAGGCACGTTGTAGAGCTGTACTTTCGCGCCCTGCACCGCCGTACCCGTGCCGTAGGAGACGTGGCCGGTGATCGTGGCGTTTGCCTGACTGAAGCCCGGAGCAATCACTTCGTTCTTCTTCGTGAGCTGCGCCTCGCACTGCGCGCCGTACGCCTCTACCGAGTATTCGTAGTACGAGCCTGCCACGGCGCGCGTATCGGTAAACGTATATTCGGAAGCCGTGCCGTGCTTGTCGTCCGTGAGCAGCGTCCATTCGCTGTCGCCGATCACGCGGCGGAGCACGCGGTACCAGATGTCATACTGCCTGTCAGGGCTCACCACTTTCCATTTGACGGTCACGGAACTCTCCTCTGTGCCCGTAGAGGCAACCACCTCGCTGATATACGTGCTGTCGGGCACGGAGGTGGAAGCGATATTGGAATAGAGCACCCGTCCGTTGATAGAGACGCGCACGCGGTACTCCTTCGGTTCGCATACCGAGCTGCCGGTAATATCCAGCATGGCTTCGGACTGATTCTTGTCCACGATAGGTGCCTCGCTCCGCGTCTGCCATGCCTTGTTACTGCCCGCGTCGCGGTAGTCGATATGCCACGTCAGGTCATCCAACTCGATGCCGTAGCTCCATTTCAGACGCACCGCTGCGGTGTATTTCATGTCCTGCCAGAGTTCGATCTTCACCTCCATCTTCGTCTCTACCTCGCCTGTCTCCATCCATAGGTCGTAGTCGTTACGGGTGCGTTGGTAACCCGGCAGCTGCGTCAGCTTGTCCTTGTACGTGCTCTCCAATATATCCGGCAGGAAGATGACGCGATACGTATATTTCTTGTCGTACTCGATGTTGCTGTCGGTCATTTTCAGGGAGGAGGCATTGCCGTTCAGCGTATTGACAAGGGTGTAGTCATTGGGCTTGCCCGACTCGTAGCGGATCACATACCATTTGCCGTCTGTGCGGCAACTGACGTCCTTGGTCGTGGAGCCGTCGTAGGCGGTCTCGGTCTCGTTTCTTTCCCAACTTACGGTCACCTCCTTGGTCCATTTGTTATAGTCGGTGCTTACCGATACAGGGCGTGTGTAGGGCTGCACATAAGTGCCCGTGATATACGGCTGGTAGAGGTTGTTGTCATGCGCAAGGGTTCCGCCCAAGTTCACATGCATACCGCTTCGGTATTTCAGATAGACGGGCATGGTGTAGGCGTACTCGGTATGCCCTGCGTTGGGGGTGCGGAGCCAGGATTTCCACTCCCAGTCCATCTTGCCGCCGCTCTTTTCGGTGATGCTCACATTGCTGTCGGAGGTGTAGAAGTACTGGTAAGTGCTCTTCTCTCCGCCATCGTAGTAATACTCCCTCACCTCGTACCACTGCTTGAAGCGGTTGTCAGAGCGTTTGTCCGGAACATTCGTCGCCACGCCCCGCACGGTGCCGTCCGTGCCCCATGATACGGAAGAGAGCTTCGGCATCGGATAACCCTCTTTGAGCGCCGTGCAGTCGATGTTCTTGTCCCATTGCACAGACGCCCAAAGGTTCCAAAACCTATCCTTTGCGTTCTCTTTCATCATAATACACTTCACGCCATCTTCAAAGGCTCTGGAGGAAGGCATATATTGTATGGTTATATATCTATAATCGTATAAATTGGAAGCATGGATGTAGCCCCATGTGCTGTCGGTAATACTATAGGATACTTCTTTCCATTTTAAATTTTCTTTCTTCCAATTGGCTATCGTATGTACCTGACTGTCAGCAGTCATCACATAGATTTCTCCAATATACTCACTGTTATCATGTGGCTGACTGTAATAATCAGCATAACCCGCAAACACGGTGAATTCCCAATAGAATTGGTTGTTATCAGGATTGAACGTTTTCTTTGTCTCGAAAGAGCCCGAAGAATCCATCATACCAGCAATACCGGAACACTCTCCCCTGTATCGCACTTTCCCTCCGCCTTCATCATCCCTTGTCGTATTCCATGAAGTGCTTGCCCATGCGGGTAGAGCGGTGGTGCAGAGTAAGAGCAGCATAGCCGCCACTCTCGCGGCGTATGTTGCGCCACTCTCGCGCCACTTTTGGTTACCACTCTCGCGCCGCTTTTGGTTGCCACTCTCGCGCCGCTTTTGGTTGCCACTCTCGCGCCACTCCGATAAGTGAGTGATCAGTCTTCCGACTGTCGATTTTGTTTTCATAAATGTTGTTGTTTTTTATGTCAAATTCTCTTATTTTGCTCTTTAGTTCTTCGTGAGTTTGAGCGGTGCTACTACGTACTCGCCTTCTTTGAGGGTGGCGGTAGCCTCGCCGGTATAGGTATTCCCTCCGCTGATGACGGTGAAGGAATAGGTTGCTCCCATGTCCGGGAACAGCGCTACATACACCTCCGTCGGGTTAGCCCCTTTGGTGTCAATGGTGAGCGGGGTGCCGCCTTCGCCGGTGGTTTTCCAGTCCGGATCTACGGATACATCCCATGCGGATACGTTCTGCGCGATGGACACCGTGCCCTTTTGGGGATACTTACCGTCATAGAGACCGCCTCCGCCGTAACTGATTTGAAGCGTGCTGATCGGGAGCGACGTACCCGGGTGGTCTTTATCCTCAAAGGAGAACTTGCAGACCGTCATCAGGCTCTTCATCTGCGCCAGCTCCGCATTGGCGGTGGTCTCCGTGACGGACACTACACTGGCGATACCGTATATATGGTGGTATTTCTCCGCCAAGGTTGCCAACGAACCGTCCTGCTCGGCTATGGAGATGGTATATTCCGCAGACAGAGGGCTCTCGTGGAATGTGAAGTCCGCCGGATCAGGTGCAGGATAGATAAGCGCCAACTGGTCATCCTCTGTACACCAGACGCGGTCGCCGGAGAAGGAAGCAACGCTACCATCTTTATCCGCATTGAGCGTGCCGGAGAGATCCACCGAGCCCTCTTGGGGGTCAATGTACTCATTACGGCTCAGATTGCGGTAGAACACCTCGTCGCCTTCGTTCCATAGGGCGTCCAGCACATCACCGTTCTCCGTGATCGTCGCCTGCGGAAGACGTCTAACGGCTTGCTGCGTCACTATCAGCGTGCGGGGCTTGAGCTCCGCCTGCTGTTTGGGCTGGTCGGGGTTGTTGTTGGTGCTGCACGCCGTGCCGAGGAACAGCAGTGACGAGCAGACTACGCCTGCCAGCCATGCAAAGGTCTGGGTAAATCCGCCGCCGGTATTCTGATTATAACCGGAAATTTGCGCTTGAATACCTCCGCTGGCGCATAGCATCTGCTGCGGAGTAGTTACCACGGTCTCTATGCGTGGCTGAGTGTAAATTTTCTTCATTATTTATGTAATTATCAATATATACCCGCAATTTATAAAAAACGGCGCAAAGATACTATTTTTTTTTGACATATGCAAATTATTTTTGCATATTGCGCGAGAATGGATAGGTTTTAAGGTTAAGTGACACAAAAAAACGAACTCACAAGAATAACTTGTGGGTTCGCTTTGAGAATCAACCTCTGATAGAGAGGCGGACGGGAGTATCACGTTGGAAGGCTTTCTTGAGCCGTTCGTAGAGACGTTGGTAGGTCTCAGCCGATTGGGTGACGAGACCCGGAAGGGCAAGCTTGCCAACGATGATCTCGCCGTGGATGCTTGATAACGCTCCGTCGCCGTGTCTAAACGGGTTGTTATCCAACGCTACCTGATACTCGCCTTGGGGTCTGCAACAAGTAGGATGTTCAACCGTATCACAAACATGTTGGCGATTGATGTACAGATGACCATCGATACCCCAGGGCTTATGCTCTTGACGTACAATAATAATTTCCATACTGTTGACTTTTTACCCATTTATATTCCCGAGCATCAGACACGCGTACTCTTGCAGGACTGCATCTTGGTAGTACCGCGTCTCCGGCACACCTCCATTTCCACTCGCATACACGCCTTCGTTCACCCGCATTCGGATCGAAGCTGCGATACACATGCCTTGCGTCACCTTTAGCGGCTCGTTCCCGAACCATGTCACCAGGTATGCATCCTCGTACTGACCGCCTTGCTCACGGACTACTAACTGTTGCTTGATCATCTGCGTGCCGTCATTCTTCGTGATCGTCTGTGCCTCGCACACCGTCACAATTCGAAATATATTTTTCATAACTCTTAACTCTTACCTTTTACTTTTTACCTTTTTAAACGTATTTTTGTCGATAATCTCGATGACGCGGAGTTTCTTCCATCGGTTGATAAAGACCTTGTCAGGCGTGACCTTGCCTTGCTTCTCGATGAGGAGATTGAGCTGCTCACGCGTGAAGGTTTCCGTCAGTTGGTCGAAGAGGTTTTCCTTGGGTCCGGGCTTCAGTTCGGCTTCACGTTTGGCGTTCAGTTCCTCGAAGCGTTTACCCCACCTATCCAACATAGCTTGCAGAATGTATTCTGCCATAAACAAATAAATTTGTTTAACGCGACGTTGGATGGAAGTTAGACCGGCTGCGCCTGTTTGACCGCTTTCGCTGTTAGAGCGCTTCGCTGTTGGATTTTCCTCCATCATGTAGAGATACTGGCAAAGGGCGGCGATACGGAAGGCAGAGACGGAGGAACGTTTGCGGAAGACATCGAGGGCTTGACTGCCGCTAAGCGTAGCTTCGTTACCCTTGCCGCGTACCCACTTGCAGACTGTCTTGTCAAGCCACGACATGTTGAGGTCAACCGTAGGTTGCAAGCCTCCATCGTTGTCGTACGTTTCGTTCATGAGACGGGCGAGCATGGTGTCGATAGCCGACCGCTGTTCGGAGGTGTACGGGATGAAGATAGCCCCGTCTTCTCCGAGATCGTCATCAATCTTACAGAGGATGGTGCGGGTGATGTTACCACCTTCGATGGCCTTCTTGTCGAAATACTCGTCGAGTGCGGCGGGTGTGGCGCAGAACATCGAACAGATATTGATGTCCACGATGGCCGAATACGAGTTGTCGGACGCAAAGTCGATACCGAAAAGTGAGCCGAGATCGTAGGACGTACGCATGATAGTTCGGAGGTTCGAATAGCCGTTCTTACCGGCATCCGTGACCTGTGCCAATTCTTCCGCGAACATCCAGAACGTGAGCGTGTCGCCAAAGACGCGTTCGTACATGTCGGCACGCTTGGTGAGGACGGTCTTGGAGATCGTTGGCGGTACAACGCGGATGGTCGTCTCGGGTTCGGATTCCAGTTTCTCGTTCGCCTTGCGGGTTTTCTTCTTGTCGCGGTACTCCTGTTCGAGCCGACGCATAGCTTTGTCACGCGCTTTGAGCGTCTTGTCCATGATGAGGGATTCGATGTCGGCGGCAAACGATTTACCGGACGACTGGGCACCCTCGATCAGCACCTGCAAAAGCAAAGCACTCGGTCGCGTGTCGTAGTAATAATGAAGACGTACGCGCGGACACATGGCGCAGAGGGGCGATAGGCTGGCTATGAAAGCCGGGATCTTACGGTTCTCCGGCGCGTTGGTCACAATCTCACGAATGACCGGAGGAAGGTCTTTGTCCTTGGGGAGCGAGAGTCGCTCCAGATGGGAGAGCATTTTGCTCTCCTCCTCGAAGTTCAACATACCCTGGATCATAACCCTAACTCTACTTTAGCGCGTTCAACATCTACGAACACTTGTTCGGCAAAGTTATACGGATCAAGCAAAGCGTTTAGAGCCAGACGTTTGAAGTTCACCACATACTCGCCTTTACGATTCTTATGCACATTAAAGTGCCTACCTGCCCAGATCTTGGGGTTGCGCTCACATGTCTGCGGGAGCTGCTCGTTAAACTGCAGACTAAATTCGTCATGCATCGTTAAAGCACCCTTACGTGTTTCACCTACTTTCATCAAAGTCTCTTGCGTGTACATTTTTACATCCGCACACAGGATGGTTGTCTTTTTAATTGCCATAATCTCATTTTTTTTAGGCGTTAAATAAAATTATGACAAGCGCTTGTCATGTTGACTTTTGAATTCGGCTGCAAAGGTACTGCTTTTTGAAAATACAGATTGGATACTATGCGCATAGTATCCTCATTTTTTTTTGTTTTTTTTCGGAATAGGCAAAAAAAAAGCGATCGTTCTCACAACCGCTTAATCGTTCTTGTCTCTCTCTTGAATAGCTGCTTTCTGCAGGTCATCAAAAATCTCTTCGTACTTATTGGTAAGTTTGATCTTATGTAATTGACCACTATAGTCTGCTATCTTAGGGCATCCTAACGCATCTGCCATCCGTTGCATCAGTTCTTTTTTGGAACAATTGACCATTCCTCTGGCATATATGGCATTGATGATAGCTATCATCTCGTTCTGCATTCCGTCTACCACCACATTCGCCACTTCTACCGCCGGAGTCTCGAGTTTTTGACGGTATTCCTCTTTCTCGGCTGCACAATCGACAAACTTCTCCTGAACACCCGTCAGGAGTTCACTCACCCCACCAAGAATGCGCGCAACGGCTGCATCCTTGGGAGCAAGAGATTCGATATGTGCAAGAGCCGATTGCATCAATCTTTATCTTCTGTTGTGCGCGGATTACGGCGCATCTGCATCTTGTAACACTCACACCCCATCAACTCATCTCCCTCTTTGAATCGCGATAGGTCAAACATAACCGTCCATTTCTCCGAATAGTCAATCCCCATATCGTCAAAGAGCTGTTTGGTATTCAGATAGAGATATACACCGGAACTCATAACGGCAAAGGCATCCTCACGTTTTTCACGTAGTACACCCATATAATAAATCTCTGAATTTTCATCATCCGGTCCTAAAAGAATACTACACTCCGAAGTAAGTCCGAGAGTCTTGATCGTCTCGGCAGTAAAACCAAGCTTTCCGGTTGCTTGGATGGTTGCTTTGAGGCGGAGCGTGTACTCCTTTGCATTAAATGTTCTTGTTAACATAATTTCTATTTATTTAAATTTGGCTGCAAAATTACAATAATATTTTCATATATGCAAATTATTTTCAAGAAAAATGTCAATATTTTTATTTTTACTTAATTTCATAAATTTGCCCTTGCAATTTCTTTTGTTGTTCTCTTGTTGTTTCTTTGTTGTTTTTCTTTTATGCTTTAGTTTTAAAAAAGAGTAAAAAGTCAACAATAAGGGATTTGAAATAGCGATACCTTATTATCTCTGCGTGGGCGTGTGCGCGATGTATAATTACAATTCTATACTTTTTACTTTTTACCTTTTTTGAAAAGGTTAGAAGAAGAAAGTAAAAAGTCAAATGTAAGGGATGTGAGTTGTGTAGCAATACTATCGGGACGTATGACGACGTTCGGGATGGTCGCGAAATGGTCGCGATGAAACAACGGATTCAATCCGTAACAACACAAAGAAAGGAGAAATATGATAGCAGAAGTAATTATACCAATTGATACGCTGAGAGGACAACTCAGAAAAGACGGATACTATTTCAGGATGTACAAAGGCAAGCAGATTGTGCAGCGGTGTCCGAACCGGAAAGAGCATGTCAAGACAGCGAACGAGCAGGCGAATCAGGAGCGATTCGTTGAACGGTATAGAAAGAAGAAGGATGCTGACTGATAGTCAGCGCAACAGAAGAATCTTTCTTCGGACGGTTGTCCGAAGCAGGGAACGAAGACAGCCGGCATAATATGCCGGGGAATTAACATACATTATTAACCATTAAACCAAACTTTAACTATTATGGCAGAAATTAAGCCTATGGCTCTTATCGAGAGCATGAAGAAAAAAGTGTGTGAGCACAGCGATGTGTACTTCCGCACGAACAAGAAAACCGGTAAGGTGTATACCGGCAAGTTGTGTAACCCGTCCACGAAGGAACCGAGCGTGACCCAGACGGCAGCGCGAGCACGTTTCGCGAAGGTGTCGGCGGCTGTGCGTGCGATTCTCGCAGAAGTTGAACGGGAACTACGACCAGAACGGCGACCTGATCAACGGCTAAGTTAACCCTATTGTTGAACCTTTAAAACCTTAACGAAAATGGCAAAAGTAGAATGGAGTGCCGGTATCGATCACGTGTCCGGCGCATTGAGCAAACCGAGTAAGAGTGGTCAACACTCCTGCACCAAGATGTTGCTAGGTACGCACCGTGTAGCGGCTACCGAGTCGAAAGACTGCAACCGCTTGTACCTGCGCAAGAAAGTGGAGCGCAGTACTCAGCCGACCAGCAAGGAGCTCGCAGTTCGCGCACGCTTCACCGCAATAGCCGCTGCGATCAAGACCCGCAAGGCTGATCTGATGCGCGTCACCGAGGATGAGGCGGCGTTCATGGCGCAGAAGAACCTCGCCGGAGGTAAGAAGACCCTCAAGAAGCCTACGACCAAGAGCACGGCAACTAAAAAGGAGGTAGGCTATGAAGCTTAACATCCAATTAGTGACCGCAGCCGTGCTGTCAGTAGGTGGATTAGTGCTCTTGTTCTGCGGAGTGTATATCGCTCCGCAGGGCGAGATTCACGAAAGCCTGTTGGTTGGTTTCGGCGAAGTAGCGACATTCGCCGGTGCGTTGTTCGGGATTGATTACACGTATCGATGGAGGAGCAGACATGGCAGCCATCCACCTAATCAGGGCGAATAAAGACGGCAAAGCCGTGCGAGGATGCTTGCATTTTGAAGGGCAGGAGTATGCGACGCTTGAGAATGCAGATTATATCATACCTGTTGGGATATATGCGATTAGCGTAACGTGGTCGCCACGATTCAAGCGCATGCTGCCTTTGGTAGAGCAAGTTCCCGGACGCAGCGGCATCCGATTTCATCGGGGCACGAAACCAGAACATTCGAAGGGATGTATCTTGGTGAGCGCAGCCAACGAGCAAGAACTTACCGCAAAATGGCTTGCATTGCAAGCGAGTAATGAACCAATTAAAATTCTGATTGACAATGAAACAAGAAAATGAAGAGAAAGACTGGGTGAAAGTCCTATTTGAGATCATCATCAAGATCATCACGCTGGGCTTCTATCATGTAGAGAAACACCGTAAGAGTTGACGAAAGCGGCATTTTGCCGCTTTCTTTGTGTTCGGATATAATCCGAACGAAATGGACGGAGCAAAATTCTTAGCCACAAGGGCACGATAGATTCACAGATTCACACATTCACACATTTGTGTGGCTAAATGGTAACGTCCGACCGATGGTAATTTTAGAAAAAAGAAAAGAGCTTTTCCCCCTTTAATTTTGCGGAGTGAAACGGAGCAGAGAAAAATAAGTGAAACGCGAGAAAGAAAGTCGTGAAAGGAAGAATCGTTTTCAAAGAAATCAAAGAAATCAAAGGAGGAGAACAGAGGAGCTTATTCATGGGAGAGATAAGGGAATAAAAAAGAGGAGCAGTTTTGAAAAACTACTCCTCACATTAAATCCACAAAGGAATAATTATTCCTCCTTTTTGGTTTTTTTAGCGGCAGGCTTCTTTGCCGGCTTCTCCTCTGCGGCTTCCATGGAAGCTTTGAGGTCTGCGAGAGCGGAGAGATCACCAAGGGTGGTCTTCTCTACCTTCGGCAGTTCGAGAGCGGGTTCTTCAGCCTTAGCGGCTTTCTTAGCTGCCTTCGGAGCTGCCTCTTTGCGCTCCTCCCATGTGCGGAGGTGCGAAACGAGGATACGCTTAGCGTCACGGTTGAACTCAATCACCTTGAACGGCAGTGTGTCACCAACAGCAACCGGGCTCTTGTCCTCTTTCTGGAGGTGGCGGGTCGTGCAGAATGCCTCAACGCCGTCCTCGAGCGAAACAACTGCGCCCTTGTCGGTCAGTTCAACAACCTTACCATCAACGATGGTATCTACGCCGAACTTAGCCTCGAGCTCTTGAGACGGCGGTTAGCTACGTCGATGTCGAGAACGACAACTTCGATCTGTGCGCCGATCTGGGTGAACTCATTCGGGTGTTTGATCTTCTTGGTCCAGCTGAGGTCGCTGATGTGGATGAGTCCGTCAACGCCTTCCTCGATCTCAACAAAGACACCGAAGTTGGTGAAGTTACGAACCTTAGCCCAGTGGCGGGTGCCGACTGCGTACTTGGTCTCCACGTTAGCCCACGGATCTGCCTTGAGTTGCTTGATACCGAGGGACATCTTACGCTCAGCGCGGTCGAGCGTGAGGATAACAGCATCTACCTCGTCGCCGACTTTGAGGAAGTCGTTAGCGGAACGGAGGTGCTGGCTCCAAGACATCTCAGATACGTGAACGAGACCCTCAACGCCCTCTGCGATCTCAACGAATGCGCCGTAATCAGCCATAACAACAACCTTACCGTGAACCTTGTCGCCTACTTTGAGGTTCGGATCAAGCGCATCCCACGGGTGCGGAGTCAACTGCTTGAGACCGAGAGCGATACGCTTCTTCTCCTCATCGAAGTCGAGGATAACCACGTTGATCTTCTGGTCGAGTTGCAGCAGCTCGTGCGGGTCGTTAACGCGTCCCCAGCTGAGGTCGGTGATGTGGATAAGACCATCCACGCCTCCGAGGTCGATGAAGACACCGTAGTTGGTGATG
>CADCBB010000044.1 GCA_902799555.1 uncultured Bacteroidales bacterium | reverse complement strand
AACTGTGAAACATCCGATTGTTAATAATTCTGTTTATAACCACTTTTTCAGTCTGAAGATCAGCAAGATAACAACGACAGACATCACCATCAGACCAAGTGCAAACAAGTAACCGAGTCTCCAATGCAACTCCGGCATAAAATCAAAGTTCATACCGTACAAACTACCAATAAGGGTAGGCGGCAGGAAGATGATGTTGATGACCGTGAAGATCTTGATAATACGGTTCTGCTCAATGTTAACCAAACCCAAGAACGTATCTTGGAGGTAGTCCAGACGGTCAAAACCGAACTTCGTATAGTCGAAAAGCGAGTTGATATCCTTGATGATCATCGTCAAACGCGGACCCAGTTCTTCGGGGAAGAAATCGCACTTGAGCAGGTTACTGATCACGCGCTGTTTATCCATGATGTTCTGACGGATGATGGTCACTTTTTCTTGCAAGTCCTTGATCTGTACCAGCAAATCCTCATCTACGTGATCGCTCTCAGCGTTAATCTGTTGGGAGAGTGCGGTAATCAAATCCGTTGTGTCCTCGATCATATCGGCATCCTTCTCCACTCGCGTCTCCATCAGCGCTACCAACACATGGAAGCCAGACGGAAAATTACGGGTGTTCACAAACAGCTTCTTAAATGTCTCGTTGAAGGTATCCAACTCACTGTCTCGGATCGATACCAATATACTGTTCTTGAGTATAAAGTTCACCGGCTCAATCTCGAAATTATTCTTCAAGAAGTTGCTGTTGGCGACAATTGAATCATCCGTCTGAATATACCGGCTGGAGAACTCGATCTCTTCCATCTCTTCGTCTTCCTGGATATCGATTTTCAGGAAGCCCTCGAGCGTATCCTCGGTCTTGTCGCTCACATCGAGCAGGTCGATCCAGATGATATCTTTCTTATCGAGTTCTTTCAATGCGGAGATGGTACGTGCTACCTTGATTTTCTCCTTATCTTTATAGAATATCTTGATTTCGCTCATTTTCAATCAGTTTTGTAAGTTCAACAAATTCTTCTACGCTTAGTTGTTCCGGTCTTCGGGTAAGGAACCATTCGAGTCGTTCACTTTCAACTTTCAACTTTAAACTTTCAACTAAATTCCGTAAGGAATTTCGCATCTGTTTTCGTCGCTGGTTAAAGGCCGTCTTGACAATTGTCTTAAACAACGCCTCATCGCAATCCAACCGTCGTCGTTTATTGCGCGTCATGCGGATTACCGCAGACTTCACCTTAGGCGGCGGGTTGAACACATGTTCATCTACCGTGAATAGATATTCTATATCGTAATACGCTTGCAAAAGCACGGATAATATCCCGTACGCTTTCTTGCCCGGCTTAGACGCCAGACGTTCCGCTACTTCCTTCTGAATCATACCCGAACAAACCGGAATACGATCCTTATAGTCCAGTACCTTGAAGAAAATCTGACTACTGATATTGTACGGATAATTACCGATGACGTTAAATTCGCCTTCGGGGATCAGTTTATCCAGATCAAGTTTCAGAAAATCACCTTCTACCAGATCCAACTCCGGATACCACTCACGCAAGTAAGCAACCGACTCACGGTCGATCTCTATCGCAGTTAACTTGATATTTGGATTTTTAAGAAGATATTGAGTAAGCACACCCATACCCGGCCCTATTTCGATCGTTCGGCCCGAGGTGAGGGTTTCAGCTATTTTCTGGGCGACTGTCAAGTCCCTCAAAAAGTGCTGTCCCAAAAATTTTTTGGCACGTACTTGTTGCATTCTCCGCGTGATAATCGTCCATAGTGGTTACTCCGTTTTCTTTTGCGGCTGCAAAAGTACTACAAATATTTGGAATATGCAAGTTTTTTAAGAAAATATTTGTTTATATAGATATTTTTTTGTAATTTTGCAAGCGAAAATTGATAGAATATGGAGAACACAAGCAAAATCGACATCCTGTATCTTCATGATGCAGAGATTATTAAGAATGCCATCCTTAGCGCGCAGTACGAAGCGACACTTGGTGCCAACAACATCCAACTGATGTTGTACTACTCTGTTGGCCGCTACATCTCGCAGAATACACGAAAAGGAAAATGGGGAACGGGCGCTATTGCTTCCATCAGTCGCCTTCTCAAACAAGATCTGCCGGGTTTAAGAGGCTTCTCTGAAGTTAATCTCAAAAGAATGCGAATCTTCTATGAAGAGTGGAGCGAACTGGATGCCGAAATAATTGATTATAATTCGTCCATTCAAACGGACGAATTGCTGGAATCAAAATCGTCCATTCAAACGGACGAATTAGAAAAAGGTGTACAAGTCACTCAAAATCAAACTGTTATAAATTCGTTCATTCAAACGAACGAAATTCAAATACTGCCGTTTAACTTCCCTTCTATAGATGCATTTCCCGGCAATGACTTCCGCAGTATAGGCTTCACACACCATACAAACATTCTTATTGGAGCAAAGGATCGCCAAGAGCGCATCTTCTACATATCGCTTTGTGCACGCGAGCATTTGACCCCTGATGGAATCAAGAACTGCATCAAGCAGAATCTCTATGCGCAGAAAGGAGCGCTTCCGAATAACTTCCTTCAGCGACTTCCGTCCGGTAGCCTTGCCAAACGGGCTATATTGGCGTTCAAGGATGAGTGCTTGTTGGATTTTATCAACGTCGAGGAGCTTGGCGCACGCGATATAGAAGAGGTGGATGAGACGGTAGTGGAGCAGAAGATTGTTGATAACATCAAGAAGTTCATCTTGCGCTTTGGGCAAGGCTTTCTCTTTGTCGGCAACCAATATACCATCAAAGTGCATGGTCATGTCCATCGTATCGACTTGCTCTTCTTCAATCGTGACTTAAATAGCCTTGTGGCTATCGAACTTAAAACCGGTCCCTTCAAGCAGAGTTATCTCGGCACGCTTAATGGTTATTTGCGTATCTTGGACGACTATGTCCGCAAACCGCATGAGAATCCGTCTATCGGCATCGTGCTTTGCAAGAGTGCCGATAAGGCATATGTAGAGTACATGATTCAGGACTACGATAAACCGATGGGTGTTGCTACATACAAAACAGCCACCGACATGCCAGAACATCTGCGAAATGCTCTTCCTAATCAAGATGAACTCCTCAAAATGATTGAGCACATCGATGTGGATGTAGACGCTAAAGAGTACAAAGACTAATCTAAAATCACGGGATATATACCAAGTATATATAAGGTAATGTAGGATACGTGATAATCACTAGATGAATGGTTGCTAATGTGTATCAAAAATTCTAAATCTGCACTTTTGATGCAGATTTTTTTTATATACGCAAATTTTTAAGAAAAAATATGCTATTTTATTTGCATATTTCTTTAAAACACGCTTAATACATATTGTCTGAGCCAAGAATCAATGTCGTCAATTTCGGCATTGACATGCTTGCGAACAATCTGGCGGCGATGATAGATTGTTTGTTTTTGTACGTTCAGCACTATGGACATATCGTTATCCGACGCACCTATGATGCTGAGGATGGCAAACTGCATGTCCGATTCGGTCAGTTCCGGATATTCTGAACGTAGGCGACTAATAGCGCCATCCAAAGCTTTGTCAATAGAAGCAATCAGTTCATCCAAACTCTCTTTACTCATGGTTAGTTGTTCATCGCGGTAGGTTTGTAACCATTTTGGAAACTCGACTTCCTTTCCCCGCATTCGTTGCATTTCTATTTCACGAGTAAGATTTACTTTTTGTTGAAGTCTTTCGAGTGCCAATTGCAATTGCTGTATGTATTTATCGCGCAAAGCCTCCAACTGTCTGGATTGTTCACGTCGACGTTGTTGCCAATAGCGCCAAAGAACTACAAATAATACAATTAATACAGTTAGTAATAATACTAATACCAACGATATCTTACGTTGCCATTGTCTTTCACGCTGCGCTTCTTGGGCACGTTGTTGTTCACGAGCGACATCATAGTGTAACGAAAGTGCATATGTGCGCGCTCCAGCGTCCCGCTGAAGTTCTTCTATCTTGCGATCGTAGAGATCCAAGAGTACACCATAAGCTGTATCTGCTTTTCCTCTTTGTCTAAGGATCTTACTGTTAAGATAGGCGTAACTCTGTTCAAACCAATAGGCGTAGGCAGAGTCGGTAGGTTGCAGACGCTCCAAGTAATAAGCGGCTGAGTCTGTAGCACGCTGCGCCAATAAAAGTTCCACTATCTCCGAATAACGCGTAGGGACGTTATAGTCTTGAGCCAACTGCTTGCAGACGCTTAGTCGATGCTTCACACTATCTGGATAGCATAGTTGATAACGATAGGCATCTATATCGAGCAATAATAATGGGCTGTTGGCCGTACGTGCATATTGCTCAGCTTGCGCAAAATACCAAAGCACGCTATCTTGTTCGCCTCCCGTAATAGCTATCGTACGCGCGATGTCGCGATAGGCACATGCCAGATAAGTGGCATCGCTATCCGGATTGAGCATCGGAAGGGCTTTGCGGTAATAACTCTGCGCGATATCGTATAGCATCTCACTTTCGGAGGTATTCCCTAAACGAAACCAGGTTAAGCCTAACAACTGGTCTCTTTGTGGCGATACAGGAAGAGTAACCAGAATTTCCTCTGCTTGTTTCAGATATGCGGTCGAACTTTCGTACTGACTACTACTATTGGATGAGGTTCCTTGAAGGTACAATTCTTCCGCTTCTTGAAGCCGATTTTGGGCGTTTTGAGCCCCAGAATGGCAACTCTGAAAGCAAAAAATCAAGCCCAAAAGAGGCAAAAATTCCCATCGTACAACTTTATTTTTCATATAAAAATATAATTTGCTTATTTACAACGACTTATAAAATGCCATATACACCCATCGTACAACTGCAAAATTTGCACATGTCGAAAAAAAGCAGTACCTTTGCACCGAATTTCAAAATGTATTTTGGAGCGCAAAATTAGTAAAACTTTTTAACATATGCAAATTATGGAAAAGAAAAATCAAATTTGTCTGCTTTTTGTAGCCTTTTTACTATTAAAAGGAACGAGTGCGTACGCGGAGGTATCCAATGGCACTTGTGGCGAGCAGGTGTATTGGGAGTATAATGATTCTACCCAAGTGTTGCGAATCTACGGTAACGGGGCTATAACCGAAAGGAGTTATCCATATACTGCAAAGCGCTTGGAGATAGAAGAAGGAGTAACTTCTGTCTGCACAAGTGCGTTCTCGTACTCATTTACCCAATTGGACACAGTGGTATTTGCCTCTTCTGTCGATTCAGTAGGCGAATATGCTTTTCATTCCTGTAGCGCGCTGCAATACTGCGATTTAGGTCGCGGCGTAAAGTATATAGGACGAGGCGTGTTCTTCGGTTGCAATGCCTTAACAAAGGTTAAATGGTCCGATTGCCTGGAAACCATTGCAGGTACTATATTTCATAACTGGGATGCTCAAGAGAATGACAAGTCTATCTTGTTACGCGACACGCTCTATATTCCTGCCACATTCAAATCTAACAAACAGATAGGTTGGTGGAGTTTTCCTAATTTGGATGCCGTTGTTTGGAATGCGAAACACCCGACTGACCCGACGAGAGACTGGGACAGTCCTCTGGATATCGGTTCGGGATATGCGTTGTCATTTAAGAAAATCATTTTCGGGGACAGCGTGGAGTATATTCCCAACTACCTGTGTCATGAATATAATGGAGACAGTATTGTTTTGCCGGAGGGTGTGAAGGAAATCGGCAAATATGCCTTTCAAGAATGCAAAAAGATGACGTATGTCTCTCTGCCTACCACTTTGCAAAAGATAGGTTCGGGTGCTTTTGAAAGTTGTGTACTGCTTGAGAAAGCGGAATTGCCGGAAAACCTGACGGAGATAGGCGCGAATGTGTTCTATAACTGCAATCTATTGGCTGATGTCCGCATACCCGAACTGGTGACTTATATAGGAGAGAATGCGTTTAGTAATATTACCGGTCAGGACTCGCTTTATATCCCTGATAAAGTGGTAGCCGTTGGCGGCAATGCTTTTGAAAACTGGAGTGCCTTGCGTGAAATCTCTATTGGAAAGAACGTGACGCTTATCGGCGACAACGCCTTCAAAGGAGATAGTGCCGTTACGCATATCACCGTTTGGGCAGCAGTACCGCCGATGGTTACCGAAGGCACATTGGCAGACATTCCCGATAGTGCATGGTTGAGTGTGTTGCCGGACAGCCGCAAACAATATCGTGAACATCCCTATTGGGGACGTTTCCGCATGGCCGATGTTCCCGACTCGGCAATGATCCAACGCACTGTGACCGTGGATGCTGCAGAGACGACAGCCGACTTCACGTGGCCGACTGACTCCGCCGCACACTCCTATCAGATAGACATCTACAAAGACGGAGCGGTTTTCTGCAAGCTGACGTTAGGCAACAGAGGACAATTATTAGCGATCCATTTCTCCGCGCCGGGTAGAAGAATGACTAATATGAAATCTCAAATCTCAAATGCTGACGATAGTCAGCCATATACCCTTTCCTTTAAAGTAACAGGTCTGGATGCTGCTTCGCGGTATAACTACGTCCTCTCTACGCTTGACGCAAACGGCACACCTTTGCACGTCTATACCGGTGCGTTCGCCACCATCGGTTACCCGGGAG
The DNA here is from genome assembly GCA_902799555.1 of uncultured Bacteroidales bacterium. Taxonomy (GTDB): domain Bacteria; phylum Bacteroidota; class Bacteroidia; order Bacteroidales; family Paludibacteraceae; genus Colicola. The sequence goes on along the minus strand of CADCBB010000044.1, from coordinate 3,846 downwards.
CACTGGAAGAAGGAGGTGACGAAATAATCCCGACTCCTCCTATCATCCCCTCTAACCCTGAGGCGCCGGAAGGCATCGATTTCATCCGCACAGATGATGGCTCAAACGGAAAAATGTTCCTCAACGGACAAATCATCATCCGTCGTGGTGACGCAGAATATAGTATTCAAGGATATCAACTGAAATAATATACAATCATGAAAACGAAAGTATCTATTATTCTTGTTTGCCTGACGATGATGGCAAGCAGCATGTACGCGATGGTGTATAACGGCGTATGTGGTAATGAGTTATCATGGAGGCTTGACACCAATGACAGCATCGTTGTTATCACCGGACGTGGAGAAATGTCCAACTTCCAGTTCGATGAAGACAAAAGGCCTTACGTCAAGAGTGTTGTGTTCCCGAAAGGTATAACTCGCATATCTCCCCGTTCGTTCGAGTATTGCTACAATTTACAATCAGTTACCTTGCCTGATAGCGTAATGTCAATAGGCTTCTATGCGTTCAGGAAATGTACCGGTTTGAAGGAATTCCATATGGGGAAAAATGTCCGAACTATTGAACTGAATGCATTTCGTGACTGCACTTCACTGCAACGTCTGGTCTTATCGGACAGCCTTGAGACAATAGGCGTTCATGCCTTTGACGGTTGCAGTGCGATTACTGATACCGTTGTTTTCCCTGAATCTCTTGTTTCTCTTGGAGATAATGCATTCGCGGGAGCGAGTGGACCAAATGCCGTAGCCGTGTGGAAAGCAAGGCATTGTAAGAGCGGAGCTAGACCCATGAGTCATTTCACAAAGGTCATATTCGGTGAGAATGTGGAATATATTGGTACCTATCTGTTTAGTAACGCACCGTTGGATACAGTTGTATTGCCAAATGGCGTGGATACAATCGAACAACGTGCATTTTACGGGTGCAGCTTGAGGTACATTGAGTTGCCGCAGTCACTCAAATATATCGGACCGTCTGCATTTGACGGAGCTACCTCATTGGCATCTTTGACTATTCCTGAGAATGTGTCAAACATCCCAAGTGTTATGTGCTACGGCTGTAGTTCACTCAAATCTGTCACTTTGCCGGAAGGAATAAAGGCTATTGAAAATTTTGCATTCGCTAATTGTAATTCGTTATCTAATATCAATATACCGCAAAGCGTGCAATCAATCGGAATAGCCTCATTCGATAACTGTAACACTTTGACTACGGTTACTATTCCTGAAGGTATAACCGGCATATCCGACTTTGCGTTCCGTCAGTGTTCATCACTGAAAGAGGTGCATTTCCCGAAATCGTTGACCAGCATTGGTGAAGGAGCATTTCAGGATTGTGCAATTGATTCGCTCGACTTTCCTGCATCGCTGCTATCAATCGGTGAAGATGCTTTTTCGCGTTTGCTAAACCTCAAGGAATTGTTCATTCCTGACGAAGTTCGTCAGATCAAAACTGGGGCATTCGAAGGGTGTACCGCTTTGCAGAATGTAACGTTAGGCAGAAAAGTTTCCATGATTGATACTGATGCATTCAAGGGAGATAACCGTCTGACAAAAATAACCTGCAATGCCGTTGTTCCCCCGTTGGCGCAGAGCAGTACATTCAGCGGAGTACCCGATACTGCAACATTGATTGTTCCTTCACAAAGCATTGAGGAGTACGCTGCCGACGAGGTTTGGGGACGTTTCCGCATTCAGCAGAATCAAGGACTTGATCATGTTACAACCGAGACGACAGATGACAGCCTCCGATGAAAACGACACCGAACTCTTCAATGCCTCCGGCTCGTTTGCAACACTTGGGGCAAACTCACCGACCAACATAGACGATGTACATAGGGATGATGCACAATGTACAAAAGTGCTTCGCAACGGGCAAATCATCATCCGTCGTTGTGACGCAGAATACACGATTCAAGGAAACCAGATCAAATAATATACGATCATGAAAACGAAAGTATCAATTATTCTTGTTTGCCTGATTTGGATGGCAAGCAGCATGTACGCACAAAAGGTTTTTATTGACAGCATCTATTATACGTTGGACAACACAGCCAAGACAGCACAAATCGCGGTACAAAGTAAAACTACCGCTATTGGTGACATCGTTATTACTGACACAGTGACGTACGAGGGCGCGAATTACGCGGTTACGAGTATGGCTGACGATGCGTTTGCCGATTGCAATCAACTGACATCTATTGTTTTGCCACAAACCCTGCGGAATTTAGGTAAAAATGCATTTCTTAGATGCACGAATCTGACCTCGTGTATCATTCCGGACAGTACGATTACAGAGATTCCTTTTGAGGCGTTCTGGAAAGCAGGTCTGATTGAATTCCGCGTGCCGGAAGGCGTGACGTATATTGAACAGCGTTCGTTTGAACAGATGCCCAACTTACAACGCGTACACCTTGCTAATTCGGTTCAGTCTGTCAGTCCGTGGGCGTTCTATATATTGGATGCGTTGCAAGATCCTATCTATAATGACAGTCTGTTTGTGCTGATGCCGATGAATTATCAAGGTGCCTATACGATACCGACGGGCATTCAGGTGATTTACAAGAGTGCATTCTACGGCTGTACAAAAATTACGAGCCTTACCATCCCGGAAGGCGTGAAGCGTATTGAACACTACGGACTGATGTTCAGTCTCAATGCTGTCATTAAAACGCTCCATCTACCGGCTTCGTTGGAATATGTTACTCCCGGGGCAATTTTTGGCGGCTCATTGCGGAAAATCTCTGTTGCGGAAGGCAACACGCACTACACCACTTGGAACAACATGCTTATGACTATCAACATGGATACCGTAATATGTTGTCCGGCGGCAATAAATGCCGCTTACACTTTGCCGGAAAGTGTCGTGCATGTTGCTGCTAGTGCTTTCTCTGTTTCCGCAGTTGATCTGACCATGACCAACGTGCGCTCTATCGGTGAATACGCTTTCGAGGCCAACAGCCTTGGAAAGTATGATAGCAACAGACATTATGTCATACCGGAAACGGTGGAAGAAATAGGCGACGAGGCATTCTTACGCTCTTATGCCATGGAGCAGGTAACGATACCTTCCTCGCTTAAACAGATGGGTGAACAGGTATTTGCCGACAGTCCGAAACTCAAGAAGGCGGTCATCAAAAGTACCATGATCGGTAAAGGACAATTCCGAATCTGCAATAATCTGGAAATAATTGAGATAGGCGACAGTCTCAGAGAGATAGGCGCTTATGCTTTCCATAAATGTCCCGCACTATGGTACATCCGGATGCCGAAAGCCAACGCGCATTTCCGCGCGATAGACGGGGTGCTCTATTCGGCAGACACGACGGCGTTGGCGCTCTATCCGTGCAAGCATGACGGAGAGGAGTTCGTGCTACCGGAAGAAGTAAACACCTTGCGTTCTTCTTCGCTCAGAGCGGTGAATCTTCGTAAACTGGTCTTGCCGAAAGGATTGAGTCAAATTGAGAACGAGTTGTTCGGCGGCTATTACTTGGGGAACGATGACACCCCGCTGCTTGATACGATCGTAGCTCCGATGATGTCCGTTCCTGCAACGCAGGGCAATTCGTTCAATCTGCTCAATCAAGCGCAAACAGTTCTTTTAGTGCCCTGTGATTCGCTCGCGGAAATCTACCGCGCCAACAGCATCTGGAACGGCTTTAACATCCAAGTGGACAGTACACTTCTGGAGCTGCCGGAAAAAGAGCCGGAAGTAGAGACGCAACCCGACGAGCACAGCGTGCAGTTCACATGGCCTTCTGTGGAAGGTGCCAGTTACTACACGCTCATCATCTGGGCGAATGAAGAGCGCACAGAGAAGATTTGTACGCTGACGTTCAACTCCATG
>CADCBB010000043.1 GCA_902799555.1 uncultured Bacteroidales bacterium | reverse complement strand
TACTCTTTGGGTGGATAAGAACCTGCGTCAGCACGGACTGATGCAAGCATACAGCCGAACCAACCGCATCCTCAACACCATCAAGCAGTTTGGTATGATTGTCTGCTTCCGCAATCTGGAGAAGGAGACCAACAATACCATCGCGCTCTTTGGCGATAAGGATTCGAAAGGTTTGGTACTCCTCAAGACATACGACGAGTACGTCCATGGTTACACCGATTCGAAAGGCAAGTATCACATGGGCTTTGAAGAGTTGGTAGAGGCGATGAAAGAGCGTTTCCCGCTGGATAACCCGCAAGCGCTACACATGATGGGAGAAGAAGCGGAGAAAGATTTTATCCGCGTCTTCGGTACGTATGTGCGGCTGAATAATGTGCTCTCTACGTTCGACCGTTTCGAGGAGGAGAAAGAGACCTTCATCACTCCGGCGGAAGAGCAGGATTACCGTTCGCTTTACCTCAATCTGCATGACAAATATCGCAACGTGCATGATGGGGATAAAGTGGAGATCAATGATGATTTGGTATTCGAGATTGAACTTATCAAACAGGTGGATATCAATATCGATTTTATCATCCAACTCATTGAGCAACACCGCGCAAAGAAAGAGAAAGACAAGAGCGAACTGATGATCCAGATTCAAAAGGCGGTTGGCTCCAGTCCGTTGCTGCGTAATAAGTCGGAACTGATTGAGGAGTTTGTCCGTCGCTATGCAATAGATCGCGAGGTCAGCCAGCAATGGGCTGCTTATGTCTCCAATCAAGCACACAAGCAACTCGACGAACTGATTGCGGACGAGAACCTGAATCCCGAACAGACGGAAGAATTCATGCGTCATGCGTTCCATATCGGCGAAGTAGAGCGCAACGGCGACCGCATCACCAAATGCCTTCCTCCGCTTCCGCTCTTTACATCTGATAACAAGCGTGCTATCACCAAACGCCGCGTCCTTGATCGCCTCTGCGATTGGTTCGACCGCTTCTTCGATATCTTTAAGTTTGAATAGCCATGACCAGCGGTAAGTTACTCAAGAAATACTTTTGGTTCTTGCGAGCCTTTCAGTCCGGACCAATCTCCAGACAGGAGATTAGTAGGCGGTGGTTGAGTTCGCCCATGAACGACGACAAGAAGGCTCTAGCTCGCAGTACTTTCTACCACATGAAGAATGAGTTAGAAGATTTGTTCGACGTGAGCATAGCCACCAACGAGAAAGGTGAGTTCTATATCGAGCAGTCTTTCAAGGAGAATGAAGAGTTCCGCAAGTGGTTGCTTAACAGCCTTGCAGTCGAGAGTTCACTGGAGGACTATGCCAACATGCACGGACGGATCATGTACGAAACCATCCCCGGAGGTGTGCAGTACCTGCAAACTGTCGTGGACGCCATGCAACTCTGCTACCGTATTATCATACGCTATGGCAGCTTCGTCCATGAACCGCGTGAGTTTATCTTCGCTCCTTACGCCGTCCGTATCTACAAGCAACGCTGGTATGCAATTGGTGAAAGCTCGGATCATCCGGGCGAGATTCGCACGTACGCTTTTGACCGCTTCATGCAAGTCTCAACTACCAATTCCACCTACGAGATACCGGAAGGCTTCGACGTGAAGAAGTACTTTGCCGATTGTATCGGCATGACCAAGGGCGAAGCCGGAGAGGTGCAAGATATAGTCGTACGCGTCGCACGCAAGGGCGTTTCGTACTTGCGCACGCTTCCGCTCCACAAGTCGCAGCAGGAAATCAATACTACACCTGAGTACTCCGATTTCCAGTTCCATCTTGCACCGAACTTTGAGTTTATGCAGGAAATTTTAGGACGTGGCGACGAAGCCGAAGTGCTTTCGCCAGAGTCCATCCGCACCAAGTTCGCGGACATCATCGCCAATTTACACGCTAAATATACCAAATAATATGATACGCTTAAATTGCTTTTTTCAGGCCGTAGACGCGGCAAAGTACAAGGACGCTCTGCGTGCTGCAGTAGCGCTGACCGAGAAGTCCCGCAATCATGCCGGGTGCATCGCTTATGATGTGTTCCAGTCAGCGACCCGCTCTGACGTGTTTATGATTTGCGAAACTTGGAAGGATCAAGCTTCGCTCAAGGCTCATGCCGAGACGCCGGAGTTCAAGAAATACGTAGCCGAGATAGAGGCATGCGGTCAAATGAAGTTAGAACGTTTTGAATTTTGATCCTTATTGGTTAAAACTGTTGCTGAAAGTATAAAGAATAAGAAAAAATAATATGAAAAAACTAATCATCCTTGCAATCGCTGCGACAATGTTTGCAGCGTGCAGACAGACGAAAAAAGCAGATGGTTTTGCTTGGAACAAAGCTACCGTCTATTTTGTGCTGGTAGACCGCTTTTGCAACGGCGATAGCACCAATGACCAACAGTATGGTCGCTGCACCGACTATGGTAGTGAGCGCATGAATGCTTCTACCTTTCATGGCGGCGATTACGCAGGACTCTTGCAAAAAGCCAAAGAGGGATATTTTACCGACTTGGGCGTGGATGTCGTTTGGTTGACCGATCCGTATGAGCAAGTGCATGGTTGGGTTCCCGGTAGCGGTTGGGTCGTCAATGACTTCCCGCACTATGGTTACCATGGTTACTATCCGCTGGACTATACGGAGATGGATAAGAATTACGGTACGATAGCGGAGTATCGCGCGTTGATAGACGAACTGCATGCACAAGGTATCCGTGTAATGGAAGGAGCCAACATCAACGATATCGGTTATCCGACATACTTAGATGCCATCCAGCAGGGTTTTGCCACCGTGCCGGGTATTTCTTCGGAAGCCGCTGCGGTAGAGCATCGTCGTGACATCAACTACGATGCGTGGTTGACAACCATGTACGATCAGCCCGATTGGTACACTACCGAATGGTTGCGCCGACCGGCGGAGACGGATGACCCGTATCAGATGACGCTCTACGGCTTACCGGACTACTTGACCGAAAAGACAGAACCGGTCAAACTTCCAACTTTCCTGCATCGTAAATGGGCACGCGAAGGTAATGACAATGATGCTTGGACCTGGCCGGCGATGAAAGCTTTGCGCAAGGACACCACGCTTGCGCCGGACGATTATGTGATACGGTTTATCGCAGCGTGGGTAGAGGAATTTGGTATCGACGGTTTCCGTTGCGATGTGGTGGGTTACGTGCATCCCTGGCGTTGGAAACAGCTGCATGATGCCTGCAACGAGGCACTAAACCGTTGGCGTGCCAAACACCCCGAGCAGGCGGCTTCCAAGTGGACAGACGAGGTCATGTTCACAGGCGACTATGACGATGCATATATCACCCGTCTGCCGTTGTACGAAGAAAATGGGTTCAATAGTATGGTGAATATGTTCTTCCCGAAGGATGGCAACCTGACCACAATCGCGCAGACTTGGCAGGCATACAGCGATTCGATGTCGGTGTGGCAGGCTGCAGGGTACACATGGTATCCGTTCTCTTATTTAAATAATGCCTATTTCCGTGAAGCAGACATGGAGCATATGGACAAGTGCGCTACTTGTTTCTTGCTTTCCCCCGGAGCTGTGCAGATCTTCTATGGTGACGAGGTGGGGCGTAAGACGTCTGACGCTATTTTGAATGTAGATATGGCACAGGGATTCCGTAGCGACTATGATTGGTCATCGCCTAACGATACGCTCTTGGCGCACTATCGGAAGTTGTGCGCGTTTCGTAAAAATCATTCGGCAGTGGGAGTAGGAAAACAGACTATGCTGAATTCCACTACGGTAATACGATCCTTTGGCGAAGATACGATAGTTATCGCTTTGAACCCGCAAACCGCGAAAGCAATACCGATTCCTTTCGCCGACGGCGAGCATGTGCGGAATGCGTATAGCGGCGAAACAAGTATTGTTCAAAACGGACGAGTGCTCCTACAACAATCCACCGGACATGTGGCACTTATAGAAAAGACCAACGAATAGAATCATTAGTTTGATTTTCAAGCCTGATGCAGAACTTCGTAGCCATAGATTTTGAGACTGCCAACTTCCAACCTTCCAGCGTCTGCTCAGTTGGTATATGTATCGTGAAGGACGGCGAGATAGTGGATAACTATTACTCGCTGATTCGTCCGGTACCGAACTATTATTGCCAGCGTTGCCAAGATGTGCATGGTCTCGGCCCATCGGACACGAAGGACGCGCCCGAGTTCCCGGAGGTATGGGCAGAGGCCATTGATCGTGTGAAGCAATACTTCCCATTCATCGAGGATGGAGAGGTGCCCTTCGTCGCTCATAATAAGGCATTCGACGAAAACTGTCTGAAGGCGGTCTTCGCTGCCTATGACACAAAGTATCCGGATTATGAGTTCGACTGCACCTTGCTCAAGTCTCGCAAAGTGTGGCCGGAAGGACATCATAACTTGGATATCATTGCCGGCTATTGCGGCTATGACATGACGAACCACCACCACGCACTTGCCGATGCAGAGGCATGCGCTATTATTGCTTTGCAAATACTTTAATTTTATGATACGCTTAAATTGCTTTTTTCAGGCCACCGATGGTGACCAGTACAAGGACGCTCTGCGTGCTGCAGTAGCTCTGACCGAGAAATCCCGCCATCATGCCGGGTGCATCGCTTATGATGTATTCCAGAGCGCGACCCGCTCTGACGTGTTTATGATTTGCGAAACTTGGAAGGATCAAGCTTCGCTCGACCTTCACTCCGCTACGCCGGAGTTCAAGAAATACGTAGCCGAGATAGAGGCTTGCGGACAGATGAAGTTGGAACGATTTGAATTTTAACGACTATGATAGTTACTACCACACCCACCATTGAGGGGCACACCATTAAGGAGTACAACCTTGCAGCATTGCTTTATCCCGACGTTGTTAGACGGCAGATACATCGTGTATCGTTTCTTGTCGTTTCTGCCGTTGACGCTCATCCTCTGCTGGTATTATTACCGCAAGCGTAATCCACTACCTATCATGGTTGGACATGCGCTGATTGATTTGGCGACAGCAGCACAGATAGTGGCAACCTCTTTCATTCCCGGACTATATCAAACCATGTGTGGGGTATGATTTTATGAGAAAATAAATGAAATACCTACTTTTAGGGATTGCAAATATCGTAAAAAAGCAGTACTTTTGCACTCAAATTTGAAACACAACAATTATGGCACACGAACATCACCATCATCATACCGCCCAAGCGCAATCGTTGAACGGTATTTTTATCTTCTCTATCGTACTGAATGTCCTCTTCGTGCTCATCGAAGCAGGTGTCGGTTTTTGGCAGGACAGCCTCTCGCTACTCAGTGATGCCGGGCATAATCTGAGCGATGTATTCAGCCTGCTATTGGTATTGGTCGCTTTCCGTTTGGCAAAAGTGCACAGCAGCGACCATTTCACTTACGGCTACCGCAAGTCCACGGTACTCATCTCGTTGCTCAATGCCGTTATCTTGTTAGTAGCGGTTGGGGCAATCGTTATTGAAAGTATCCATAAGTTCAGCGAACCGGCACAAGTGAACGGCATTGCCGTCTCATGGACAGCGGGAGTAGGAATACTCATCAACGGTTTAACCGCTATGCTGCTGATGCACGGTCAGAAAAGTGACTTGAACGTCCGCGGCGCTTTCCTGCACATGCTGGCAGACACGCTCGTCTCGGTAGGCGTAGTGATAAGCGGTATTGTCATCTATTACACGGGCTGGAACATCGTGGACCCGATTGTATCACTTGTCATCGCGGCGGTCATCCTCGTCTCTACTTGGGAACTGTTAGCAGATAGCCTACGGCTTGCCGTAGATGGTATCCCCGAAGGTATCGACCGCAAAGAGATAGAACGCCTTTTGACCGAAGACGAGCAAGTACAAGAAGCACACCATATCCATATCTGGGCAATCAGTACGACCGAAACGGCGCTCACCGCGCACATCGTTATGAACGACCTGACGCATTGGACGCAGGTGTCGGAACATATCAAAAACGAACTTGCAGAACACGGCATCACACACGCTACACTCGAGCCGGAAACGCCCAATGCCATGTGCCATCATAAAGAATGCTGACTGCTAACCAAGTGACGTTTTAAAATAGACAAACTACAATTATGACACGCAAAGAAACAATCATAGCAGCCATACTGCTAATAGCTTTCGGAACAAGCATGCATTTTGTGCATCACGTACCATTCTTCAACCATTTTATGGGCTATATCTTCCCCGTGACGGAGAGTGTGATGGCACACATGAAGATGGTCTTTTATCCGATGCTGTTGTTGAGTCTGTATCTCACAATTAGTCGTCGCGATATTCGTGAAATAGGCGCTCCCGTCCTTGGAGGACTGGCTGTGATGCCGCTTATTGTCCTGGCATTCTTTTCTTATTGGGTGTTTGTGCGGCATGAATTGATGATGCTGGACATCGTCATTTATATCGCCTGTATGATTGGCGCCATCCACCTTGCCAAACGCTGGCGGACATCTCCGTTCGTGCAGAATAACTGGCGGCTATGGATAGTGCTCATATTGTGTAGCATAGTGGTAATTGGTGTGTTGACCTATCATTCGCCGGACTGGATAATCTTTGCAGATTTAGGGTAATAGATGATTGACTGATGAAACTAGAGGAAGCGATAACGTATGCCATCATGTCGGATGGTCATGGAAAGACGACAGACCAGATAGCCGCCGCTATCAACCGCAATGCCTGGCATGTACGTAAGGACGGCAAACCGGTTACCTCCGCGCAGGTCTATGCCTGCATCTGCCGTTATCCTTCCATCTTCACCAAAGAAGCAGGCAGGATCTGCGTAATGTTATAGAATATGGCATTTAGACCAATTTTCTAATGACCCGACGCACGATGTTCGTGCCAACCAAACTCATATAAATTCCAATTTGTCGAACAGATGACATTGTTTAGACCCAATTAGATGATATAATGAAAAAGACAAATAATATGTGGCTACTTTTTGCAATCCTGTCGGCACTATTTGCCGCAGCAACCGCCATCCTTGCCAAGATAGGCATTGAGGGCGTGGACTCCAATCTTGCCACGGCCATCAGAACAGTTGTGGTGCTGCTGATGGCTTGGGGAATGGTTTTCATAACACATAGTCAAGGCGGCATAGAATCCATCACGTCACGCAGTTGGCTGTTTCTGGTTTTGTCCGGACTGGCGACGGGGGCTTCTTGGCTTTGCTATTTCTATGCGATAAAGGTCGGAGAGGTATCGAAGGTTGTTCCCATTGACAAATGCAGCCTTGTCCTGACTATACTATTTGCTGTTATTTTCCTTGGAGAAGCGTTCACTTGGAAAACTCTTATTGGTTCATTGCTGCTATTGGCAGGTACTTTAATAATGGTAATATGAACATAGAAGACTATCGTGAGACCGGATTAAACGTTAAAACTTGACTAATGGCAAAACTAATTGATATAACCGACTCCGAGCAAGCCGAACTTGCTCTTGAATTTGCGGAGTCCATCCATGCCGGATTTCCTTCGCCCGCTGCCGATCATGCAGGCGAGCGCATCAATCTTGCGCGGGAATTGACACCCCATCCGGAAACTACTTTCTACGCCCACGTGGAAGGCGACTCCATGCGTGATGCAGGCATCCTCGATGGGGATTTGGTAGTCGTCGATCGTAGTCTCGACCCCAAGAACGGGGATTTTATCGTCGCTTATATTGACGGCGAGTACACCCTCAAAGAGTTTAAAATGGATGAGTCCAGCGAGTGCGCTTGGCTCATACCGCACAATCCCGATTTCCAGCCCATACGCGTCGATAGAGAGAGCAATTTCCTTGTCTGGGGTGTAGTTACTTACGCCATCCACAAAACGCGTCTCTGATGTTCGCTTTAGCCGATTGCAATAATTTCTTCGTCTCGTGCGAACGCGTTTTCCGTCCTGATTTGGAGGGAAAGCCTGTCGTCGTTCTTTCCGGAAACGACGGCTGCGTTGTCTCACGTTCCAACGAAGCCAAAGCACTCGGCATCCCTATGGGCGCGCCGCTCTATCAAATCAAGGCACTGGTGGAGAAAGAGGGAGTTGTGTGCTTCTCCTCGAATTTCTCCCTGTATGGCGATTTATCGGACCGGGTAATGTCCATCCTCCGCGCGCACACCACACGCTTTGAACAGTACTCCATTGATGAGAGCTTCATCAATATCGATCATGTGCCGGAGGAGGAACAGAAAGCCTATTGCGAGAAGTTGGTTCGGGACATCCGCAAGGGCGTCGGCATTCCCATCTCTATCGGCATCGCTTCTTCTAAAACGCTGGCGAAAGTGGCATCCAAGTATGCCAAGAAATATCCCGGTTATCACGGGGTGTGCGAGATACGCACTGAAGAGCAGCGCATCAAGGCACTCTCCCAATTCGAGATTGGAGATGTCTGGGGCATTGGCAGACGAGCAAAGGCGAAACTCACGGCAGCGGGTGTTACCACCGCCTTGCAGTTTACAGAGAAGCCCGCTACCTTTGCTCGTGGCCTGCTCAATAAACCCGGACTGCTCACGTGGCAAGAGCTTCGTGGTCAAGACGTAATTGACATTACGGAGTTGCCCATGAAGCAGAGTATAACCACCTCTCGCACGTTCGCAACAGCCATCACCGAACAATCACTTTTGGAAGAACAGATAGCAAACTTCTGCGCGCATTGTGCGCGCCAACTGCGCACACAAAAGTCCGTCGCGCAGCAGGTATATGTCTATGCACACACATCGCCATTTAGAACGGATATAGAGCAACACTACATCTCCGAACTGGTAACGCTCCCCGTCGCTACGGCGAACAATCAGGAACTGATCGCCTTCGCTTTGGGAGCGTTCCGGCGTTCGTTTCGTCCGGGCATTCTTTACAAGAAAGCCGGTGTCGTGTTGCTCAAGATAATTCCCGAAGCGGCTGTAGTACC
>CADCBB010000042.1 GCA_902799555.1 uncultured Bacteroidales bacterium | reverse complement strand
GATAGCGCGAATGGATCGACATCCAGATTGGAGTGTTTCCGTCTGACTGCTCAACTGGCTACAGATAAACGTACGCTGCAAATAGGAGAGTACGTTGAAGTGACGGGTTATCTAAAAAACTACAACGGTCGAGCGGAGGTGGTGAGCGGTACGTTCCGCGTACTGCCGAATGTCTATTCCTTGACGGTCCTTGCCGGTAAGGGTGGTTCGGTCAATTCGGAGGTGAACGGAGACTATACCAAGGGTACGCAGGTGACGATTAAGGCCACTGCGGATGAGAATTTTACATTCCTGCAATGGAGTGACGGGAATACGAATGCGACCCGTACCATCACCATCACGGAGGATCTGGTGCTGCGCGCGGAGTTCAAAGGAAATTATAATTATGTATCAGATATCATGGATATCTATACCAATCTGAACTTGGCAAGCGGAGAAACCTCTACAGCTTCTTATACGGGCCGCGGCTATGTGACCCGTACCTTTGCCGGCTATCCTTCCAAACCCTATGCTACATTCTATGTGGATGATACTCATCAGGGAAAAACCACGCTGTATTGTTACCAGTTGACAGCCGCTGTCGAAGCAGACCAGCGCGCCATTACTACCAACGACTATGTGGAGTTTACCGGTAAACTGATGAATAACGGAGGAAAAGCCAGAGTAGTGGAAGGAACCTTCCGCGTGATGGAAGCGCCGAAAGAAGAGGAGGAAGAAGACACCGGTTGTCTCCAAGAACTGCAGGGACTGAAAGGCGTGCAGATCCTGGAGGCGCTGCATGAGCAAATCAAAGATCCGGATACCGTAACCTATAAGGATCTGCGTGCCGACATTACCGGTATCGACTATCGTGCAGACGGTTATGTATGGGATATGTATTCGCCTTGTGATTTTGGTCCCAAGGGATATTGTACCACCGTCGAGTCACCGGAAGAGTGCAGTTGTTACAACCGCGAACATATGGTGCCGCAGAGTTGGTGGGGAAATAATAACTCCAAGCGAATGAGGACCGATCTGCATCATGTCATTCCGGCAGATGGTTTCACGAATGAGAAACGCTCCAACAACCCCTACGGTGAGGTAACAGGAAGTCGCGATTGGTGGAATTCTATCGGCACCAAAAGGGGCTATGGAACATACAACACCACGGTCTTTGAACCCATCGATGAGTACAAAGGTGATATCGCCCGTGTGTATTTCTACATGCTGACCTGTTATTATAACGAGAACTTCACCATTAATGCGAAGGGTCGGTATGTCTTCACTTATGTCGATGGCAAAGCCGGACTGACCTCTGAAGCGCTGGCTCTGTTCCTCAAATGGCACCGCAACGACCCTGTGTCGGAGAAGGAGATTAACCGTAATAACGGTATCGAGTTGTTACAACACAATCGTAACCCGTTTGTGGACAATCCGGAGTTAGTGGAGTATATATGGGGTAAAAACGCTACGGTAGTCTATACCTGCAAAACAACAGACTTTGAGGCAATAGAAGAAACGGCTCCGCGTGCGAAGAAAATTATCGAGAACGGCGCGTTGTTTATCGTACTGCCGGATGGAACGCGATATACTACCACGGGTGCGCGTGTGCGTTAATAAATAACAATAAGGTACAAAATTTAGATGAAAAAATTTCATTTTCCGATTATAGCTCATGTGTTCGTGGCGATGTTCGCGGGCGTGGTGACGGGTCTGTTCATGCCGTCCTGGTATGTCCGTATCTTCGTTACCTTCAATGAGTTCTTCGGTCAGTTTATTGGTTTCTTGGTTCCCCTGATCATCTTGGCCTTGGTGACGGCAGCTATTGCAAATACTGAGCGCAATGCCGGTAAGATGTTAACAGGGACCTTGATTATCGTTTTCCTGAGTACAATCTTATCCGGTCTGTTTGCTTTTGGGGTGGGGGATCAACTCTTGCCGTATTTCGTGAAGGAAGATGCATCGGTAGCCATCCAACCGCAGTCAGGTGGCCGGTTTGCGTCGTATTTCTTCATCCAACTCCCTCCGGCGCTGGATGTGATGTCCGCGTTGGTACTGGCGTTGATGTTAGGTCTGGGTATCCGTTCCTCTTCGGCTACAGGACTGAAAAAAGGTATCTCGGAACTGCAGGATGTGGTCATGTTATCCATCGAGCGCGTGCTGGTGCCGCTGCTGCCGACCTATATCTATGGTATCTTCCTGCATATGTCGGCGGCCGGAGAAGTGATAGATTTGTTGCAAAATTTCCTGTTGGTACTGCTGATCGTAGTTGCGCTGCAGATAGCATGGGTATTGCTGCTCTATATAATCGCTGCAATAGCTGTGCATAAGAACCCCTTCAAGTTGATCTGGACCATGACGCCGGCAGCAGTCTTTGCGTTTGCTACCTCTTCCTCTGCCGCTACCATTCCTATCACGCTCAAGCAGACGAAGAAGATTGTAGGCAGCGATGAGACGGCATCGTTTGTAGTGCCCTTGTGTGCCAACCTGCATATACCGGGTCTGAATATCCATGTCGTACTGTGCGCGATGGCGCTGATGCTTACCACCGGCATGCAGATAGATCTGTTTACCTTCATCGCCTTCGTGCTGATGCTGGCAGTGACCTGCGTAGCGGCACCCGGTATTCCCGGCGGTTCGGTAGCTGTGCTACCGGTGTTGGCTTCGGTCTTGGGTTTCTCGCCGGAGATGCAAGCAATATGCCTATCGCTCTGTATAGCGATGGACGCACCTATCACGGCCTTCAATGTCATGTGCGACGGAGCCGTAGCGATTATGATTGATAGACAACTAAACCCGCCAGACCGGCAAGCAGAATAAGTAAGATAGGGTGACTGAGTATTTCAGTCACTTTATTTTTATAGACCTGCGGCAGCACGGTGAAGAAGCACACGGCGCCGAAGATGATCCAACTGACAGGATCAATGAAGGTGGTTGGTTTGATGAGCATCAGCGCGGCCGATGCGATGAGACCGATCACTGTGAAGCGTAGCATGCGCAGGGTCTGCTCGAAATACGGATTTCCTTTGAATCGCTTGGTGAACCAGAAATAGGCTTTGCAGATACTGAGCATGATGATCAGGCTTGGGAGCACGATGGCGAAGGTACTCAGTACGCTTCCCCATATACCGCCTACGGTATAGCCTACATAGGTGGCGCAGTTGATACCGATCGGACCAGGTGTTACTTGACTCACCGCGACTATATCTACAAACTCCTGCGGAGTCATCCATCCATGACTCTCCACTTCCATCTGTATCAATGAAAGGATTGCCAAACCGCCGCCGAAACCGAACAAGCCTATTTTGAAGAACGATATGAAGAGTTGGAGGTAAATCAATTTCGTAATTTTTAATTTTTAATTTTTAATTTCACAACGATGAGCGTTAGCAAGATCGTTGTGAAAATCACCCAAACGGGGTTGACATGCCCGAGCCAGATAAGCAAGGCTGCGGCGATAGGAATTAACGCTGTAATCCAGCCGATCTTGGCGGATTTCGCCAGTTTGACAAGCGGTGCCGCGATGAGCGCTACTACGGCAGGACGAATCCCTTTGAAAGCCGCTTCTACAGCGGGGATCTCTTTCCAATCCTGGAACACCATCGCGATGGCGAGGATGATCAGGAACGAGGGCAGTACCGCACCTAAGACCGCGCCGCATACACCGCGCCAACCGCCTATACGCCAACCGATGAAGATAGCCGAGTTGACGGCAATCAGTCCCGGAGCTGCTTGCGCCAAGGCGATCATGTTAAGGAATTCTTCCTCATCAATCCATCCTTTGCGGTCCACCACTTCGCGTTGGATAAGGGGTAACATCGCATAACCTCCACCTAAGGTGAAGGTACCGATTTTCAGATATGTCCAAAATAATTGGAAAAACACCGCTAACCGCCAACCGTTAATTCTGCTCCCGTAACTGCTGTTTAACGAACTTGGAGAGCATGTTGATGGCGGCGTTGTTATGTCCGCCTTGCGGTACGATCACATCTGCGAAGCGTTTGCAGGGTTCGATAAACTGCTCGTGCATCGGTTTGAGTACGCGTTGGTAGCGCTCGATCACCTGCTCAGCCGTACGGCCGCGCTCCATCACATCGCGCTTCATGACGCGTATCAGACGATCGTCTGCATCGGCATCCACGAAGATCTTTAGGTCCATCTGCTTGCGCATGTTCGGGTCGCGCAGTGCCATAATTCCTTCTACGATGATCACCTCGCGCGGCTCGATATGAATCGTCTCCTCCGAACGGGTACAGGTGATATAGGAATAGATCGGCTGCTCGATGGGATTACCCTCTTTGAGGGTAGCGATATGTTTGGAAAGCAGCGTCCAATCGAATGCATCGGGGTGGTCAAAATTGATATTCTGACGCTCCTCGATAGGCACATTGCTGCTGTCTTTGTAATAACTGTCCTGAGGAATAACGACTACTTCGCCTTTCGGAAGACGCTCGATCAGTTTCTTGACTACCGTTGTTTTGCCCGAGCCGGTACCGCCCGCAATGCCGATGATAAACATAAGATGGTGTACGTTTTTTCGGGGTGCAAAGGTACAAAAAAGATTTGATATATGCAAATATAATGCACAAAATGTGATAAAATAAAAAATATTTACAAAAAAACTTGCGTATTTCAATAATTTGTAGTAATTTTGTAGCCGAATTTGATTTGAAGCGCGCTGGCGCGTAGGAGAGATGCTCGAGTGGTTGAAGAGGCACGCCTGGAAAGCGTGTAAACTCCAAAAGGGTTTCCGGGGTTCGAATCCCCGTCTCTCCGCGACGGGGAAATTCCCGTGAAAGATTGAAAACACAAAAATAACAAAATAACAAATTAACTAATTTTTATTCTCATGAAAAAAGTATTTGCAACCCTTACGGTGCTGGCGATGCTGACTTTTGGCAGCGCAGTAGTAATGGCACAAGAAGAAGCAGCTGCTGTAGAAGAGGCTGCTGTTGAACAAGTAGACGAGGCTGCTCCCGCAGCTGAGGAAGTAGCAGAAGCTCCGGCTGAGGAGGCTGGTGGCTTTGTAGCGCTTCACAAAACTCTCAAGACGAAATTCATTGAAGGTGGTGCCGGCTTCATGGCGCTGACCCTCGTTACATTGGTATTCGGTTTGGCTCTCTGTATTGAGCGTATCATCTATCTGTCGCTTAGCAAAACCAACACGAAAGAGTTGCTCGCTAATATCGAGGCTGCTCTCAAGCAAGGCGGTATTGAGAAAGCACTGGAGGTTTGCCGTAACACCCGTGGTCCTGTTGCTTCGATCTTCTATCAGGGTCTGAGCCGCTACAACGAGGGTATCGAAGTAGTTGAGAAGACTGTTGCTTCCTACGGTGGTGTACAGCTCGGTTTGTTGGAGAAGAACCTCTCTTGGATCACACTCTTCATCGCTATCGCTCCGTCTCTCGGATTCTTGGGTACCATCATCGGTATGATCGAGGCATTCGATAAGATCCAGCAGGTTGGTGATATCTCGGCTACCGTTGTTGCCGGTGGTATCAAGGTCGCTCTGTTGACAACCCTCCTCGGTTTGATCATCGCTGTTGTTCTTCAGTTGTTCTATAACTACATCCTCAGCCTTGTTGAGGGTCTGGTTAACGAAATGGAGGACAGTTCCATCAGCCTGCTCGATATCGTAGTAGAGTACGACAAGGCTCAGAAGAAATAATAAGGTACGCGTGTGTGCGCGTGATTAGATTTCTTAATAATCAACTTATAAATTCTGAGCAATATGAAAAATTATAAAATGTTACCTAAAATTACCCTCTGGTCGCTCCTGGCGCTGGGCATCGTGTTCATCGCGTTGTTCTTCCTCGGCGGCTCGAACGGTAGTCTGGAGGTAGCCGGTGACTTCCTGGATATCCCGCGTTTCACCGATGCCTTCCTTGTATGGGTCTATGTATTGGTAGCGCTGGTTGTGCTGATTACGCTGTGCGTAGTATGCGTGGACTTCGCTAACAACTGGAAGACCAATCGTCGCAAAGCTTATATGACCCTTGGCGTCGTAGGTGGTTTTGTCGCTTTGGCGCTCATCTGCTGGTTTGCAGGTAGCCCGGAGAAAATTAATATCATTGGTTACGAAGGTACGGATAACGAAGGCGCTTGGGCACAATTGGCTGACGCCGTTATCTATGCTTGCTATTTCCTCTTCATCGCTACTATCTGTACGATGATCTGGGGATATGTACACACCAAAAAACTGTCGAAATAAAATCCATCTATCATGGCAAAGAAAGTCCCACAGATCAACGCCAGCTCCATGGCCGACATCTCGTTCCTGTTGCTGATTTTCTTCCTGGTGACCACCTCTATGGATGTAAACCAGGGACTGGCTCGCCGTCTGCCTGCGCCTATTCCTCCTGATCAGAAGATTGAGGATAAGGATATCAACAAGCGCAACCTCTTGGTAGTCAAGATCAACTCGGCTAACCAACTGATGGTGCAAGGTCAGTTGATGGATGTGAAGCAACTTCGAGAGAATGCCAAGAAGTTCATTAAGAACGAAGAGAATGCGGACTTCTATCCGAAATTGTTTGAAGAAGATTTCGGTGCTCCGTTCGGTACGATTGCGTACACGAAGGATCATGTCATCTCCGTCCAAAACGATGTGGATACCCAGTACCAGGCATATCTCGAAGTTCAGAACGAACTCGTAGCGGCGTATAATGAATTGCGTGAAGAATGCGCGCAGAAGTATTTCCACAAGAGCTATAACGAACTCGAAGAGGAGCAGCAGAAGCAGATCCAAAAGATCTATCCTCAGAAGATTTCGGAGGCAGAACCTAAAAATTACGGTAATTGATATGGCAAAGATACGTAGAAATGAGAAACGTGAGATGCCGGCGCTCAATACGTCGTCTCTCCCTGATATTATCTTCATGCTGCTGTTCTTCTTCATGTCTGTTACATCCATGAAAGAGGTTAGCTATAAGGTGCAGTTCAAGAACCCGCAGGCGACTGAGCTGACGAAGCTGGAGAAGAAATCCCTTGTGCGTTATATCTATGTCGGTACGCCGACGGCAGAGTTCCGCAAGCAATATGGTGCGGAGACGAGTATCCAGCTCGATGACGCTTTTGCTGAGACGAAAGAGATTGGCGAGTATATCGTTAATGAGCGTTCGTCTATGAAAGAGTCCGAGCAAGGATTGATGACTGTTTCGATCAAAGCGGATAAGGATACCAAGATGGGTATCATCGCGGATATCAAGCAGGAGTTGCGTCGCGCATATGCATTGAAGATCAGTTACGCTGCAACCCAGCGAACCAGTTATTAATAAAAAAGCCGCTCCGAGCGGCTTTTTTTATTGTACTTTCTTGCCGGTGATGCGTAGTGGTCCGGCATGCAGATATTTGCCTTTTTGCGGTCGTCCATTAGAGTCGTACCAGGGCAGGATACGTACGCGGAGCGTCTCTCCGGCGGGAACGAGGATGGGTTGATTCAGGAATATCTCCATCGGTTCATCTTTCGGCAATGCGGTGTTCTCATAGAAAGTGGTCACATCGCGGAAGGAGTTGCCGAATCCGAAATTCATGTGGATATTCATTCCATCACCGCCTTTGCCGCATATATCGATCCGCATTGTCTCAACCACTATCGCTTTCTTTTTCTCCGCGCGGATGGTATATTCGATATAGCGGTTGGCGACCTCGTCTATCTCCCCTGCCGGCCATGCTCCACCGGTTGGCACAAAACCCTCTTTGGTGGATACCATATTCTCCAATCGATAATCGATAACCGTTAATCGAATTTCTTCTCCTTTCGCTTCGTAGGCAGCGCGTTTGCCGCTATCCTCGATAGCGCGTGCATAGGCCTGAAAAGCATCCATGCTCGGGAAGACAGTCCATGCTTTCAATTCTTCTATATTGGACCACATGATCAGCATGTATGCCTGCATTGCGACGACCATACCTCCGGACGCGCTGGTATGGGTCTTGTCGCCACAGTTGAAATACTGGTTCATACAGTGTTCTTGTCCTGCGTATTCGAAGAACTCCTTGCTGCGCGCAGTCATATCGAGGAACGGTACATTCATCTCTTCCGCCACTTCCCGCATGCAACGGACATAATCTTTATCCTTCACTCCTTCATTCTTTAATTCTTTCACTCCTTCTAACTTATGCTGTCCTTCGTCATTTATCACGCCGTCCTTGAAGTAGGCACGGCAGACGGGGGACATAAGAATCGGCTTCACGCCCATCTCGCGGGCTTCGTTCACGAACTTACGCAGGTAGGCTTTGTAAGTGGTGTTGGGCTCTGTACCGCGCATGTCGGTGAGCGTATCTTTGCCTGCAGCGCGCAGTTTGGCGTTCATGACATAGACATCCTCGCCTTGACATTTCTCGTCGTTATGGGCGAATTGGATGATGAGGTAATCGCCGGCACTCATCTGTTGCTTGACGGACGGCCATAGGTTCTCCGTCTCATAGAAAGTGCGGGTAGAAGCACCGCTCTTACCGCGGTTATTCACTTCAACGGAGTCGGGGTTGAAGAACGCCTGCAGGTACATTCCCCATCCGCGTTTGGGCGTCGCCATGGGTTTGTAATCGGACATTGTGCTGTCGCCGATCGTGTGTACTTTCCGCTTCGCGGCATTTACCGGAAAAAGAACCAAGCTGCATAGAGCCAAAAGAAT
Organism: uncultured Bacteroidales bacterium; assembly: GCA_902799555.1. Taxonomy (GTDB): domain Bacteria; phylum Bacteroidota; class Bacteroidia; order Bacteroidales; family Paludibacteraceae; genus Colicola. The sequence continues at coordinate 696 of CADCBB010000042.1, read as the reverse complement.
TATTTTTTTCATAGTATTATAAGCCTTCATCTTTTTTTCGTTCGGCGGATACCAGTTTATTAACCGTTTCTTTGCGTATAGAGAGCATGATGATTAATATGACAACGGGAAGCAGGGCGAAGAAGTTGGGATAGAGAATCATGTAAAACTCATCCGACAATCGGATCGCATAGTACACCATGATTACATAATAGGATCCGGCGAGGAAGGCGGTAATGGAACTCATGAGAATGCGTACCATATGGTATGAGTACGAAATGGTACATATCACGCATCCGAGTAAGATCGCTAATGCCCCGTAGAAGAAGCCTTGGACGGACATAGAGCCGGCCAGTTTATCTATACCGGTAGCGTATTCGATATGATGCACTTCAAACCTGTGCGTTGTCATGACATAGGTGCGCGTATTCTCTATACCTTTCTCGTCCGGAAAATTAAATACCGGTTGCGTGAGCAAAAGGACCGATGACGCGATAGCAAGCAGGAGTCGTGCCCACTTGCGAATCAGTTTTTTTCTCTTTTTCTTTCTCTTATCTTCCATAATCGCTGAAAAATTACCAGAAATCGATTACCAGAAACTGGTAACATTGCAAATCCGCTGCAAAGGTACAACAAATATTTGGGATATACAAGGATTGGCCGATAAAAATTAAATTTATTTAGATTTTTAGCGGAAAAGACTTGTTATTCGCACAA
>CADCBB010000041.1 GCA_902799555.1 uncultured Bacteroidales bacterium | reverse complement strand
CGAGTTCCTTGCCTGTAGCCGCATCAATGAGTGTCAGATCGACCGTCGAACCGCGCGAATGGGAAGAGCGCGCATAGATATAGCCTTGCTCGAAGAGCAGCGACTTGTCCACCATGGGGTAGAAAATCTTCTTCATCGCCGTGTCCTGCACGTTCTCCGCCCAACGGATAAAATGGTTGACGGCAGTCTGCGGACGGTAGGCATCCCAAATCTTGAGGCGGTAGCCGTACGCTTTCAGTTCGTCGCTGACGGCTTTGAGCGAGTCTGCCGCCTGGCGTGTCATGAGCGCTACCGGCTGCTCGTAGCCGTCGATGCGTTCACCCACGAAGTTATACGTGCTGTAGTAGCGGATCTCCAAAACCGCATCTGGGATGATGTCTGTCAGATTGACAAACGCACTGCTGTCTTTCTCCGGTTCGGGAGCGGGTTGTTGTTTTTGGCACGAGAGCAACAGAACGGACGCCAATGCCAAGAGTAAGAATGGTTTACGCATAGAGCGGTATTCATTAAAAACGCTGCAAAGATACTACTTTTTTCGCACATACACAAATTTTTCTGCCAAAACCTTGCACATGTCAAAAATATGTAGTAATTTTGCGACCGAAAATGAGTTTAGAAGCAAATGAAGCGAATTATTAATCCTTGGACCCATACGCCCGGATACAACTGCTTTGGTTGCAGTCCGGATAATCCTATCGGTACGCAAATGCGTTTTTTTGAGGACGGCGACTCGATTGTCTCGATTTGGCGTCCTACGCAGAACCATCAGTCATGGATCAATACCCTGCATGGCGGTATTCAGGCGGTGCTGCTGGATGAAGTATGCGGATGGGTCGTCTTCCATCTGCTCAAAACGGCCGGCGTGACAGCAAAGATGGAAATGCGATATCTCAAACCCGTTTCTACTCTGCAGGATTATATCAAGCTGCGGGCGTACCTCAAAGAGATGCGCCGCAATGTAGCCATCGTTCAGGGAGAACTGTACGGTGCAGACGGACAACTGCTATGCGAATGTACCTGCACCTATTTCACCTTCCCGCAGGATAAAGCGAAAGAGACGATGGGCTATGTGCCCTCTCAGACGGAAGAGAAAGATTATACCTTTGAAGAGTGCGTCAATCTTGGCGCTTAAGCGCCTTTTTAGACGCCAGTAATATACGCATCACTTCCGACGGTTGTCCGTCCGGCGTGAAAGCTCCCATGTCGTAGCTTCCCCATCCGAGCGGGATGTACTCTGCCGGTCGCCAGCCGCCGTACACCTGCGGCTCCCAATAGAAGATACCCGCGCAAGAGTCGATTGCCGTGATACGGTCTATGAAATCGGCCATTACGATCTCGGATTCGGGATCATTGGCGAACATGCCCACTTCCGCAATCATCACCGGGCAATGCCAATCGTGAATGAGACGCTTGATATTCTGTTCTGCTAACTCATTCATCTCCTGCCAACTCTTGCCGCCGTTCCATGCACTCATCATGGGGTAATGACTCAAGCCGATCATATCCCATTTGCCTCCGTTGGCATGCAAGGCCTCCCAGAACCAATCGCGTCGCTCGTAGGCATTATCTACGTGTACGATGACCGTGATATCCGGAAAAACTTCTTTCGCTGCCTCATAGCCCATGCGTGTGAATCCGGCGTAGTGCGTCCATCCTTCATCCCTTTCACCTTTCACCTTTAACCTTTCAACTTTCCCAAGGGGCCACAGCATACCGTTCGGGGTCTCGTTACCGATCTGCACCCACTCCGGTTTGATCCCCTCTTCTTTGAGCGCATTGAGCACATCGAGCGTGTGTTCGCGAACGGCTTCAAGCATCGTCTCGTAGTCATAGTTTTGCCATGCTGCAGGGATAGTCTGATGGCTGGGGTCGGCAAAGAAATCCGAGTAATGGATATCGATCATGATCCGTTGTCCGGCCTTGGCTGCGCGTTTGGCCAGGGATAGCATATCCGCTTTGTTGCTCCATCCCGTTGAGTGGTTCACCCATACCCGCAGCCGCACTGCGTTCATTCCCATGCCGCGCAGCAACTCGATGCAATCTGAGGGCTGATCACCGGCTACTGATGGCTCATAGAAATTCACACCATCGTGCTCCATCTCGCTGAGCCAGCTGATGTCTGCTCCCTTAGCCCATGATCCACGAGGGCTATCGGTCTTGTGATAACACCCGGTCAGGAAAAGAACCGCTCCTACTATCGCCAGCTGCGCAATCAGGATGGCAGGGACGCCGTATTTGAATTTCTTATGCAGGGTCTTATGATGCCATGCTTTCATGCCCAGCAATGCGCCTATGCTACCTCCGAAAGCCGCCCACCAGAGCAAGGTCGCTTCCTCAATGCGCCATTTCGATCGCTTGGCTTTCCATTTATCGATGCCGTACAGAAAAAACGTCACGATATTGATGCCGGCAAAGTAGATCAGGATGCTATAGAAGAGTATGCGATACATTATGCTTTGATCTTGGTTATGCCTACGTATGCCAGCAGGATGAGGTTCATCATCAGGGCATAGATGATAGCCGGGATGGCTATGATCTCGTTATTGAAAATCAACGGGCTGCAGGCGATTGTGATGGCTTGCGCGGCATTCTGCATACCGATCTCGATGACCAACGTGCGGCGCTCTTTGGTGGTCAGGTGTAAGAGCCAAGAGAGTAGGGCGCCGCAACCCGTCGTCGCCAATATCAGGAGGGTCATCGTCAGCCCCAAGGACGTGAACTCCTCTACGATGGTTTGCTTGTGCTGAAAGAAAAAGACCGTTACCAGCAGAACAAGCGCAGGCATGGCGATGCGTTTGAGCACATTATGGATCTTTGCTGCCGTTTGTTCGCGGAAGATATTGACCACAAATCCGATGGATATGGGCACTACCATCAGTACGATATTCTGCATCAACAGATTGCCAATAGGCAACTGAATGCTGATGTCTGACATCCGGACACTCGCCGTCACCCATGCCATAATCAGCGGTAAGGTGAAGAGTGTGATGATACTGCTGCAGGCCGTTAGTGTTACGGACAGCGCCACGTCACCTTTCGCCAACATAGAGAAGACATTACTCGAACTACCGCCCGGACTGCAGGCTACCAGCATAATGCCGATGATGAATAAAGGTGAAAGGTGAAAGTTCTCTGCCCAAGGGCACGATCTGAAGGTATGGAAAGGTGAAAGGACCCGGATGATGAGCCATGCGATCAAGGGCAGTAAGATGATCTGGCCGATAAGGCCTACGATCACCGGTTTCGGCCGTTGGGCAATCAACTTAAAGTCCTGCGGCTTGAGGGTCAAACCCAAGTCGAACATCAGCAACGTCAGTATTGGTAGTACAATAAATATCGCGTTCATATCTCCGAATGAATTAAATCTTCAGTGTCAAACCGGCAAAATAGGTGCGGGGCATAGAGGGACCATAGATATAACTGGCATCGCGGAACTCACCTTTGTCGATATCGCGTTGGTACTGGTCAAGGACGTTCTTTACGCCGCAGCTGATCTCCAGGCAGTAATGTTTGTACAGATGTACGTCGTACGCCAAGCGGATTCCCAAGTCCCAGAAACTCGGTGTAAGGGTTTCTTCGTCTTGCGGGATATAGCCTGCGAGGTGCGGGACAAGCATAGAACCGGTGGCTTTACCGTTGATGGAAATCGTAAAGTCTTTGATGGGTTTGACATCCAGCAGCACGTATCCGTAGTGGTCCGGGGTTCGTAACATACGCGTGTTGGCCGGCACGTCGGGACTCCATTGTTGCGGTTCGGTATAGCGGCTCTGCTGATACGTGTAACCTGCTGAAAGTTGAAAGTTGAAAGTTGAAAGATTAAAGGATAGTTTTCCTTCCACGTTGAGTCCTCCCACCCAAGCCGCTTTCGCGTTCGTGCGGACAAAGAGCAGATTACCAATCGCATCCTTGCCGTTCTCGCGGAGCATAAAGATATCTTGCAGGTAGGTGTAGAATCCTTCTGCGGTCAAGTTCACTTCCCATTTGCCGAACTGGCGATACCAATCGGCACTCAACGTAGCGCTATGCGAGTACTCGGGACGCAGGTTCGGGTCGAGCGTGATAAGCGACACTTGTCCGCCTACGGCCGCTACATGCAGATCTTCGTCATACGCCTGCGGAGCACGGTATCCGCTGCTGTAGCCGGCACGGAGTACCAGGCCGTCAATCGGCGTGTAGCGAAAGGTAGCACGAGGGGTGCAAACCGGTTGCGTCAGGAAATTATGCTTCTCCAATCGTGCGCCGACCAGCACGCTCCATTGTTCGCCTTTCCATTCATTCTGCGCATAAGCGCCTACCACATGCACAACTTGTTTCAAATCACGATGATAACCCAACATGCGGTCGTGCATGCCATTGTAGTTATATTCCGCGCCGACACTCAGATCGCCTTTTGCCAGACCGCAGGGATATGAAAAGCGGTATTGCAAACCGGTGATGGAAGTCAAATCGGTACTGCGCCCATAGGCCGCGGTGTCTCTACCCGTACCGAAATAGCTCTCGCGTCCGATATGCTGCAACGCGGAATAGGCCGAAACGAAATGCTTGTTATCCGGCGAAAACCAATCAAATGCCACCGAACCCGCATCAATGTTATGGCGCAGTTGTTCTGCTATATCCGCTTGATGCGGTTCGAGATCCAATCGGTTTCCTCCGCGACGGAAATCCGTCGTGTGGTGGTATTCGAGGGTTATCTTGCTATATGCGCTGGTCTTGAAAAACGCCCGTGCGCCGGCAGTCGTGGCACGCAGTTTGGGTAATTCGCTGAAACCGTCATGGTCTCGGTCGTACTCGCTCCGTGTACGATGGGTAGCGAACAGATAAGCACCTATCTTGCGGTTCTCACTCATTACTGACGCGTTGAGGTCGGTATGGATGTCGTATCCGGCATGCTCGTTCACATGACTCGTGTTGGAGAGGTTCACGAAATTACGAACCGGTTCCTTGGTGATGACATTTACCACGCCGGCGATTGCGTTGGCGCCGTACATCGCCGAACCACCGCCGCGCACGACCTCGATACGGTCAATCATCGCCGAAGGTACTTGCTCCAAACCATAGACGGCGGCCATGGAAGAGAATACAGGACGGCTGTCCATCAGGATCTGCGTGTACTGGCCTTGCAGTCCGTTGATGCGCAGTTCTGTCTTGCCACAGTTGGAACACGTGTTCTCTACGCGCAAGCCCGGCTGAAAACTAAGGACGTCAGCAGCACATGTTACGGCAGTTGTTTCAAACATTGTCGGTGACAGTACATTGACGATGGTTGCTGCCTCTTGCCGTTTGGTAGCATAGCGGTTAGCCGTCACTACGACACTATTCAGTTGCTGCGACACTTCACGGATCACGGCCTTCAATTCCGTCGTCGTGTGCTCCGTTATGTTCACCGGCAATTCTTCCGTTTCATAGCCTACATAGGAAAAAATAATCGTCTGCCTGCCTAATGGGAGATTCTTCAGAAAATAGTGGCCGGACTCATCGGTAACGGTGCCTATATTCGTACCTTTGACCTGTACATTCACGTACGGCAAATGCTCTCCCGTTTTCTCATCCAGCACGTGTCCGACCAAGTGCGCGTCAAACTCATCCTGCGCCCATAACGGCACAGTGCAAAGCAGCGCAAAGAGTAATACCCTTATAATTTTTCTCATTCTTTTATATACCCTTATTGAAAATCGGCTGCAAAGGTACAAAAAAAAACTGAGATGGGCAAATGAATAGGGGATTTTTTTGCTTTTGCAGTTATTTTTAATACTCATTCTTGCGTTTTGGATTCTTAGCCTTAGGGCACGATTTTCTCATCGGGAACCATCCTTTGCGGACACGTTCGCGTTGATGGAACACTTCACCGATGCCCCATAAGGAGGAGAAAGCAAAGATGCCCAAGAAGATAGAGATATACGTGTTATCCACAAAAAGTGAACCGCCAGCAGCCAGAATTCCAACGACGAGAAACGCCCACCAAGATTTCACGCCGAAATAATACTCTGCCTTGATGACCAGCGGATGAAAAAGACCGATACAGAGGAATGCCCCTGCGCCTAATAAAATTCCTTCGTAATTCATACTAATGACACATCATAAATCCAAAATAGAGACGAGGGCCGGTAGGCATACACAGTTCGCTTTTATGGAAAGCCAACATCCAATCGAGACGAAAGGTGATATGTACCTTGCGCGTCAAGCAATAATCGCAACCTACATAGGGCGTGACATAGAAGAACGACTGCTTGTGGAAGGTGCTGTTCTTGTCCTGCGCCCAACTATATTCATCACCGTCTAAAATATACAATCCTTTCATCGAACCGCCGCCGATCACACCTCCGATATAGGGCCAAGCTTTGTCCAACCGCCAACAACAATCCGCCAGCACACCTCCACAACCGACTCGTACATAGCTGCCGTTTTTCAAGACATCACGACAATCGGTCATGGCGCTCGGCATCGTGCTCACAAAGCCTTCAAAACCCGTTCGCAGATGTTTCCATAGATGTACGCGTAGCGCGCCGCCGATGCCGAATAATGCTCCTTGCGGACTACATAATCGACCGTCTGCGGCCTTCGGTGCGTTACTATCCTGACCAAACAGATAGCCGGTATGTAGCATCATGCCTCCAGAGAAACCTTGATAGACCTTGTTCTTCTCGATGCCCTCACTCACCTGCGCACATATTGCGCACGCAAACAATAAGCATATAAATAGTACCTTTGCTCTCATAGTTGTCAAAAAACGCTGCAAAGGTACTGCTATTTTCTTAAACTTTACTTATGATTTTCTTAAGAAATCAAAAATCACCATAAATGGGGATGCGCAACTCGTTAATAGTGCCGTTAAGGTCCAACGAGAGAATAAAATGCTGCATGGTGAGTTTGGAACTCAGGCGTAAAACGCCCGGTTGAGCAGAAGGAAGCAAAGCGGTCAGCACGCTGTCTAAGAGTTGTTGTAAGGCTTTTGGCTCAATCGTAATCTCATTCACAAAGGGCGTTAGATGTATTTGTGCCACAAGTCCTTTAGCGCTAATCTCCGTCTCACGACTGCGTAGCCATTCGGTCAAAAAAGTCTGTAAGTCAATGGTATAGTGTGGCACCTTCTGCTCTACATGAAATACGAATCCGACGCCACGAATGGTCTCTATCGGTTCTTTCTTCGTCCAGCCTAACTTGCGCCGCAAGGCATTGAGATGCACATCGATTGTACCGGTATCATACTGAAAACGATCGCCCCATACGTGGTCCAATACCATCTGCCGCGTACAGATTCGATTCGGGTGCGCAGAAAGGAAATCCAACAGGCCATACTCCAGGCCTGTCAGATGAATCTCCTGTCCGTCCTTGCGCACACTGCGCTGCTCGCGGTCAAGTTCAATATGATTAGCAATGTTGATGTACATAGATTATTCGTTTTGCTACCTCATCCGGATGGTCGACGAGCAGTTGCCCGTGGTTCATGCCATCAAACACCTGCACATGTACGTCCGGACATATAGTTAGCAGGTGCTTGACTTGCGGTTTGGCGACAAAGGCTTCTTTGGTGCCATACCAAAAATGGATGTCTGCGCCGGATATATGCTCTAATTTATTCGTATAGACCGATTTGTAACCATCCAATACCGCTTGTTTGCCACCCCACGGCCAGGTCTTACGGCACTCGTCTAACAGCACGTCAAAATAATGCGAATGGAAGACAAGCTTCCAGAATCCTGTCCAATGGTAGCATGTCCACACATTCGCTGCTTGGTAATACCGTAGCGGATTGATGAGCCAATTCGGTAATGGTAACAGAGGCGCGGCATCCAAGATGGCATGGTCTATCGTTATCTCATTGCGCTCTAAGATACGCGAGAGGATCTTGCCTCCTAACGACAAGCCGTACGCGCAATCCAGATGACCGTTATGGTTGGCTTTGATATAGGCTATCACCTGCGCGGCTTGGTCGTCCACAGAGGTAAAGCGAGTATGCTTGCCCAGAGTAAAACCGTCCACTTCAGCGGCGATGATACGGAATTTGTCTTCCGTCCGATTGATGAGCGGAAGGAAAATCTCGTACGACACTCCCAAACCGGGAATGAGCAGTAGAGTGGGGGCTTTTTTATTGCCAAAAGTTTGGAAGTTCATCGCTTACATGTAAATGGTAAGAACCGGCCGGTACGTTTGCAATAGGATTCGTATTCTTCGCTGAAGTCACGGCGCAGACGTTTCTCTTCGGTCAACACTTGCACGAACATAATATCCACAAAGATGACCCATACCAGTAGCGCTTGCCATGTCCAGAGCCATACGATGTATCCGGCTAGATAGAGGAAGGTGCCGGTCAGCATCGGATTGCGATTGATTCGGTAGGGGCCATCGGTCATCAAATGTTGCGTTCGGGGACCGATCTCGTGGTCGAACGCGTCCATGGGATTACCTTTGCCGCGCCGTTTCATATAGACGATCGTCCACACGCTGAGCGTCAAACCGCCCAATATCAGAACTCCCGTTATGGAGGCACGCAAAGCACCGATGTGCTCCAATGCCGGCATACCGGATGCCAGCCACATAATCGTCGGCAGCAGCACGACGAATAGCACTCCGCCGAGCACATAGCCGGCTATTTCTTTACCCTTACCGGGTACGATTGTTTCACGAAACTTTTTCATATCCAATCGGTCGAAATTGTTCTTGTTCCTCACTATATACATAGCCTGCTTTGAGAAGAATGGCTTTGATCTTCTCAGGTTCGGTATTGAAATTATAGCACAACGATTCGAGCGAGTCAAATTCCTCGTCCCTAAGCATCATATTGATGCTCGATACCAGTATAGCCGGGTTCTGCGGTAGGTAATCCATTATTACTTAATTTCTGATTTTGCTCTTTGTAATGCGGCGCGGCCGAGGTTGGTCATCAGACCGCGGGACTCCAAGTCGGCACAACGCTGTTTATTCAGTTCTGTCCAATGACTCCGTTTTTTTCGTGGCGAGAGACGTTGTGCAAGACGACCATCCGGTAGGCGTTTGAGGGTGGAGTCTATCCATCCGAAACAGAGCGCCTCTTCTACAACATCGAGATAGGATAGGCATATGCCATCCGGCTTCTTCTTCCCGCGGAACATCGCGATCCAGCAGCATTTTTGCGATGCTGCATGTTGCTCGAACCACTCCCTGAGTTGTGCCCGTTCGCTATATTCCAGCAGATCAACTATTTCCATTCTTTTTGAATATCGAACCAGTCGACATCGAGCCAACCGGCATCGTTAATCGTTTTGCTTCGCGTGCAGAAGAGGCCAATTTGTGCGCCTGTCCAGAATCCTTTTTCCGCTTGGAAGATGTCACCGGATTTTGTCCAATGTTGGCCGTCCAAAGAGGTATAGAACTGTCCTTGTTGGTGGTCGTTCATGGTGAGGCGCAAGTACGTCCATTCATCTGAAACGGGGGCTTGAA
>CADCBB010000040.1 GCA_902799555.1 uncultured Bacteroidales bacterium | reverse complement strand
GTTATTTACTACTACAACGGCAAAGGGGTAGTAGGCGGAATAGGTGGCTTCGGAGGTCCTCAGTACCAAGATTTTGTGATGTATCTGCTCTATCCTTGGTTCATGCCTCTTTTGTTCTTGCTGGCAGGCATCAGTGCCCGGTACGCATTGGATGCACATTCGGAGAAAGAGTGGTTTCAAAGCCGCACCCGCAAGTTATTAGTGCCTGCTACAATAGGATTATTTGTTTTTCAATGGATCGCCGGTTATTTCAACACGCATACACTTAGTTATACGAATGGAATAGACATGCTTGCCGACACTCCGGGCATCATTAAGTATGTGGCGTGGTCACTGAGCGGTACGGGACCATTATGGTTTATACAGAATCTATGGTTGTTTAGTCTGGTTTTGCTGCTCGTTCGGAAGGTTGATGCACAAGACAGGTTCTACTCGCTTTGCGGGAAGATTGGTTTGGCAGGAATTATCCTGTTGGGCGTATTGTATTGGTTAGGTACCCGAACGCTGATCATGAACCCTCGTCCCGAAAGTTTGGATGGTCTTTACAACGGATACAAACCATTCTTTTATCTTCTTTTCTTTTTGAGCGGATACTTCGTCTTCTCGCATGAAAATGTATTAACGTCATTACGAAAAGGATGGATACCACTGATGGTGTGCGCCGTAGCAAGCGGTATAACATTATTAATCACTACCTTCGGTGAAGATAACACGACTCCTGTGTACCTAAGCAGTCCACTCAATTGTGTGTATGGATGGCTGATGTGTCTTGCCATGATCGGATGGTTCGCTGCCTGCTTTGATGACCGGAAATCCAAGTTTGCAGATTACATGTGCCGCAATAGTTTTGCTATCTATGTAGTTCACTATATAATCATCTCCGGTTTGGGGTACAGCATGAAGGTTTATACAACGCTTCCTCCGGTTGCGATGTACGTGTTGCTTACGGTTGCCGTATTTACGTTGTCGCCGCTGTTAGTAGAACTAATACGCCGAATTCCTGTTATCAGATGGTGCGTACTGGGAGAGAAAACAAAACAAATCAAGAATTGAAAAATAACCATGAATAAAGCAGATTTTCCGATATTGAATGAGACCGTTCACGGTCGGCCATTGGTGTATCTGGACAATGCGGCGACGAGTCAGAAGCCTCAGCAGGTACTGGACGCGATCGTGGAAGCGTACAGTCGATGGAACAGTAATATCCACCGCGGGGTACATCATCTGAGTCAGGTGGCAACAAGTAAGCACGAAGGGGCGCGACAGGCGGTGGCTGATTTTATCAACGCAAGGTCAGCAGATGAGATCGTGTTTACCAAAGGAACAACAGACAGCCTCAATGCGCTTGCCTTCTCCTTTGGAGAAGCATTTATCCATGAAGGGGATGAGATCATCGTCAGTGGATTAGAGCATCATTCGAACATTGTGCCGTGGCAAATGCTCTGTGAGCGCAAGAAAGCGGTGCTGCGACATATTCCTCTACGAGAGGATTTATCGCTCAATTTAGAGGCATTTAAGGGCCTTCTGAGTGAAAAGACGAAGTTAGTGAGTGTGGCGCATGTAAGCAATGTGTTAGGTACAATACAGCCGGTAGAGGAGATCATCCGTTTGGCACATGCGCGGAAGATTCCTGTTTGTATCGATGGGGCGCAGAGTGTACCGCATATGCGTGTGGACGTACAGGCGCTGGATTGCGATTTTCTCGTGTTCTCAGGGCATAAGATGTACGCACCGACCGGTATCGGCGTACTGTACGGCAAACGCGAATGGTTAGAACAGATCCCGCCGCATGAGGGTGGGGGAGAGATGATTGACCATGTGCGTTGGAGCGGAACGACCTATAATGAGTTGCCGTATAAGTTCGAAGCCGGTACACCAAATTTCGTAGGTTCTTATGCATTGCATAAGGCGATTGAGTATATCGAATCAATCGGATGGGAAGCGATTGAGGCGCATGAACGGGAACTCACCGAATACTGTGAGAAACGGTTAAGAGAATTAGAAGGGGTGAACGTGTATGGAGCAGGGCATAAGAAAGCCGGTGTGATTAGTTTCAACATAGCAGCTATACATCCGTTTGATGTAGGTACGCTGTTAGATCAGCAAGGAGTAGCTGTCCGAACCGGTCATCATTGTGCCGAACCGCTGATCGATACGATGGGTGTACCGGGAACAGTACGTGTCTCATTCGGACTGTATAACGACAAAGAGGATGTGGATGCCTTTATCGAAGCCCTCCAGCGCGCCCAAAGGATGTTGACATGATCCTTACTTGCATAGTACATAACCACTACTTAACCACGATCCGATTCCGTGTCGTTACCGTGTCGTTGCCGTGTTTTTTGTTACTATGTAGTATAAACAGCCTTTTTGCGGAGCCGCTAAAAGTGGTGAGTTATAACGTGGAGAACCTCTTTCATCCTGAACATGACAGCTTGAAGGATGACTATGAATGGACAGCCAATGGTGAACGAAGGTGGTCCTATACGCGCTACTACAAGAAAGAGGAGAACCTCGCGCGTGTGCTGACGAATATAGGCGAGTGGGATGGGGTAGATGTGGTCGGATTGCAGGAAGTAGAGAATGCGGCCGTTGTAAAACGACTCTGCTATACGCTGAGGCGTAACGAATATGATTTTGTGCATTACGAGAGTCCGGATCCACGAGGAATCGATGTCGCGCTGGTATACAAAAAGAGTAGGGTAGATACGCTGAGAAGTGAAAAGCTAAGAGTGAATAGTGAAAAGTTCACGACCCGCGATATCCTCTATGTCTGCGCGCAGGTCGATAAGCGCGATACCATCCATTTTTTCGTCTGCCATCTGCCGAGTCAACGAGGCGGAAAAGCAGAAAGCGAATGGAAACGCGAGGCAGCCAAACAAGTGCTGGAACAAGCAATAGACTCCGTCTATACCATTCATCCTCAAGCGAAGATCATCGTTATGGGCGATATGAATGAAGACGGGTTGCATATTTACGGACTAAAGGACAAAAGGATGCAAGGAGAAGGTACCCATAAGTACCAAGGAAGATGGACGTTTTTGGATCATTTCTATGTCTCTCCGGCTATCGACAGCCTATCAAATGCACACGTTTACGACGCCGAATGGATACAAGAACCCGACGAGAAATACCTGGGCCTCAAACCCAAACGAACCTATAACGGCTTTATCTATCAAAACGGCTATTCAGACCATTTGCCGATTGTGCTAATCTTATAATAAAGATTACAATTTTTACTTATTTTCCATTTTTAAGGCTATTTACTTGTGTATTTCAAAAAAAAGCAGTAATTTTGCGGCGGCAAAATAAGCAACTGTATGAAAGTACTCATTTTATCCGCCAATACCGGCGAAGGACACAACTCAAGTGGAAAAGCAATTCTCAATGCCATGAGAGCGAAGGGAATAGAGGCAGAAATGAAAGATATTCTGTCTATTTCCAAGCCGAATGGTACTTCAACGAACTCGCAAGCTGTCTCAAAAGCATATGTCAAGAGTACCGGAGGATTTAACCCCTTCTCCAAGATTTATGCGTTTGCTATGTGGGTTTCCAGGAATTTGAACGGCCATAAGCATTCGCCAATTTATTGGGTAAACAAACTCTATTGGCGCAGATTGTGGCATTTCATCGAGGACGGAGGCTATGATGCCGTTATTTCCGTGCATCTTTTTTCTGCCGAGAAACTGACAGCACTCAAGCGGGAAGGCAAACTGCATATCCCGTCGGTTTTTGTGATGACCGATTATACGATTCACCCGTTCCTGAATGATACCGAATTGGATTACTATGTGTTGCCGCACAAGGATCTGTTCCCGTTATGGATTCGAGACGGATTCCCGAAAGAGAAACTGTTGGCGTATGGTATTCCTGTGAACGAAGAACTGTTCGCGCATCATATCGATAAAGACGAGGCACGCAAACAAGTTGCACAGGCGCTGGGCTTCGAACTGTTGGACAAAGACAGCACAGCAAACAAAAGCCGCTGGTATCTGGTGATGTCCGGAAGTATGGGATTCGGCAATATGTCTGTGCTGCTCAAGGAATTCAAGGAGCATATGCGTCCTAACAGCCGTGTTATCTGTGTATGCGGACGCAATGAGCATAACCTGGAAGTAATCAAGCATGATTTTGCGGACGACTACCGCATCTGTCCTGTCGGCTATACCGATAAGATAGCCTTGATGATGGATGCCTGCGATGTGGTGATGTCCAAGCCGGGAGGTATCAGTACGACCGAGTCAATTATCAAGAATATCCCGCTGGTTCACACGGCTCCTATCCCGGGTATTGAGGACGAGAATGCCAAGTTCTGCCACGAACGTAACATGTCTTTCTACTCCGAGAAACTGGAAGAACAGGCAGGCGCTGCTATCCGGCTTGCCAACGATGAAGAGTACCGCGCTAAGATGATCAAAGGGCAGAAGGAAAACTCCCATCCGGACACGTGTGAACGTATCATCGAATTGGTAGAGAAACTGGTTAAAGAACAAAAAAAAGCATGAGAAAATATTTGCTGATAATGCTTTGCATGCTGGGCACACTGTGCTTTGCCGACAACTGTGAGATAACGGTTGCCGACTCTGCGTATTATGCCTTGCTCTGTCAGCAAACCAAACTCAGTACGCCGCTCTGTACTCCGGATATTCATATTTCTCCCAAGCAAACCGACAAAGGTATATGGGGCGGACAGACGGGTAAAGGAAGAATGTATTTCGATATATGCCTTCCGCCTATCACCCCGAACCTCCTGATAGACGTCGGAATGAGTATGGCGCAAGTAGATGGCGTAGTAGGTATGGCACCGCGGTGGTTTGCCATGTTCAGCCCTACCGCTTGCCCCTACAGCGAGTTGTACACCGCACCGAAAAGTGATTCAAGTATAATGCTCATCTATAGAGTATATTTTTAATATGAGAACAAAATTATTGGCTATAGTATTAGCCGCATTAAGCGTTACAGCGCAAGAACGAATAGAAGTATTGAACGATTTCGAGAGTTGGACCGAACGCTCTATCAAAGAGTCCGCCATTATAGGCGGCAAGACCAAGACACTCTACAAACCCGGCGGTGTATGGGGTTGCAGCAATGCATATGCCAAAGTGATGGGTGTCGAAAAAGTGTCTGTATCCGTGACGCCGGAGAAACGTGGGAACGGTACATGTTGCCGCATGGAGAGTACACTGGAGATTGTTAGCGCTATCGGTATTAACTTCAAAGCCCTCGCTACAGGTTCTATCTACACCGGTAAGATGGTGGATGTCATCAGTGCGAAGCAAACCAGTGACCCTAACTCGGCTATCGATATGGGTATTCCGTTCACAGGTCGTCCTACTGCGCTCATCCTTGATTACAAAGCGCTCATCAAAGATGAAAAAGCGGTTTATGCACCTGCCAAGACCCAAGTCAAAGAGGTAGAAGGTCGTGACGCCGGTATTATCACCCTCTACCTCCAGCATCGCTGGGAAGAGAACGGACATGTATATGCGTACCGCGTCGGAACTGTTCAAAAGAAAATCACACAATCTACCGGCGATTGGCAGAATGACTTCCGTATACCGGTTATCTACGGTAAATCCTCTGTGGCTCTGGCGAAAAACAGCCAAAAAACGCATAACAGCAAAGGAGAGATGGTAAATATCGAAGAAGTGGACTATCGCGCAGACGTAGAGCCCACCCATCTCATCGTCCAGATCTCTGCCGGCAGTATGCCTCCTTTCACAGGCTGTCCGGGTAACATCGTTTGGTGCGATAATATCCGCCTGGAATATGACAATGCTAAATAGACGCAAGGCAAATGAAATGTAATATTTATTACATCGTATTGTTATTATTGCTCTCTGTGCTTCCATCCGAGGCACAAGAACAGCAAATCGACACCATCCCGAATGCCTACCAATCGGTTGTGGTGAATGAAGACAGTACGGTGACTTTCTGTTACTGCGGAGTCGCTAAGAAAGTGCATGTGGAGGGAGATTTCTTCTACAAAGGCGAAGATAGTACGCGTTACGACGATTTGCGCATCCTGAAAGTGAAAATGAAACGGGATAGTGACGGCTGTTTCCATGCTACTACAAAACCGCTTCAATCCGAACTCTATACGTATTCCTTCAAGATCAACGGCAAGCGAATCGACGACCCGCTCAATAATGACACGTCCTGGCAGATGCACGAGAAGTGGAATATCGTCACGGTAGGTGGTAACTCCCGGACGGCCCTCTATCAGAAACCTGCCCAGCAAGGAACGGTACTACCCCTGTCCTGGTTCAGTTCCGTGGAAAATGTCAACCGAAATGTGAATGTTTATTTGCCTGCAGGATATAACGACACGCTCCGCTATCCGGTTGTCTATCTGCTGCACGGTATCAGCGGCTATGAGGGTTCGTGGTTAGAACGCGGGCGAGCCATTCAAATATTGGAGAATTTAGTGGCAGAGGGAAAATGTCTACCTTTTATTCTCGTCATGCCGGACGTGAATGTGAAGATGAAAAAAGGCGGACCTATCCATCGGTCTTTGTTCTATAACCTTATGAACTATTCCCGCCTGCGTCATGATCATAATATCGAACGCTCGTTGGTGGACTTAACGGCCTTTATCGATTCTACCTTCAGTGTGTCCGATCAGCACTATATAGCTGGCCTTTCGGATGGCGCCCGTATCGCAGCGAATGCCTCTAATCTCATGCCCGGTTATTTTAAAGCAATCGGATTCTTCTCACCGGTCGTAAAAAAAGAACAATTACCCGCAACAACTTTCGCTGAGAATGGCTATCCTATTCCTACCTATTACGTCTATTCCGGTGTAACCGATGTATTTTATAAAAACGCCAAAAAGTTTAACAAGCACTTGGAAAAAGCCCAAGTACCGCACACCAATACCGAAACGATCGGCGGGCATACCTGGCGCAACTGGCGCATCTACTTGTCGGACTTTCTAATTAAAATTTCCGAATTTTAAGATAAAACAAACTATCCGTCATATTTTATGGCGGATTTTTTGTTTTTATTTACGATTATTAGAAAATATTTGTACACTTCAATAAAAAGCAGTACTTTTGCAGCCGAATTAACATAAAAACTGTAAAAGTATGCGAATTTTATTTGTAGTGAATAGTTATTTCAGTCAAGGAAACGGCCTGGATGAATCGGCCAGAAGAACGGTAGAAGCACTGCGTGCTGCTGGACAGGAAGTACGGGTTTTATCGGGAAAGAACTTTGAGAATCCCGATGGACCGCAACCCGATTATCCGATGGAGAAATTTTATTTTCCGCTCATGCAACCCATGTTGGATTCGTTCGGCTACGCCTATGCCGATTGGCATGGTCCGATCATCGAAGAAGCGGTTCGTTGGGCGGATGTAGTGCATATCGAAGAGACCTTCTTCCTGCATCACGCGGCAATGAATATTGCCCGCAAACTCGGCAAACCGATCACAGGCACGTATCACGTGCACCCGGAGAATATTGTATATAATGCCTTAGGCTTCGTTGGCGGCAATCTGATCTGTCAGATACTCTATCGGTATTGGTGCCGCGTCTTCTACGACAACTATGCTTACCTGCAGTGCCCGACGGATAACGTACGCGAACGACTCGAACGCCATCATGTGAAAGCCAAATGTATCACGCTTTCAAACGGGGTTATTCCGGACACCTGTATCCGGCCTACTACACCGCCTGCAGACTATTTGGATGAGAACCGTCCGTTGGATCTGATCTATATCGGTCGTACGGCTATCGAGAAAGACCAGCCGACGCTCTATAAGGCCATCCGTATGAGTAAGTATGCCAAGCGTATCCGCCTGCATATAGCAGGTCGCGGACCAAAATTAGAAGCTTATACAAAAATGGCTAACCAACTCTACGAAGACGGTATTGTGACCTATCGCCCTACCGTAGAATTTTGTAACCGCGAACAACTGCGTCAATTGGCCGCCAAAGCCGACTTGGCCGTGCACTGTGCCTTCGTCGAAGTGGAAGGAATGAGTATCACAGAAGCAATGCAACAAGCGGTTGTACCGGTGATTGCAACGGCACGTTATTCCGGTACGGCTACCTATGCTTTGGATGAACATAGCACCTATCCGGCCGGCGATGCCAAAGCGTTAGCCGAACAGATCGACTACTGGTTCGATCATCCGCAAGAACGATGGAATATGGGCTTTAAATATGCCGAATCAATGAAGAAATACGAGATAGCTAACTGCGCACAAGCCCTGATAGCTATGTTCCAAAAAGCGATCGAAGAAAATAAAACGTATTCGGATATTACGCCGATGCCTGCTACCAATCCTCGTAAGCGTACACTACACTATAAGCACTCCGCCTGATAGTATTAACTCAACGCTAACATTCGCTCAATCGAAGAGATGGCCTTCTCGGCTGTCTCTTTTTTTACTGCTATCTCCGGCGTTTCATTGAACAGACAGTTATACAACTTCTCCAGCGTATTCATACGCATATATTCACATTCGTTACAACTGCATCCTACGCCTTCCGTCACCTCCGGCGGAACCGGAATAAACTCCTTATCCGGACAGGCACGCTGCATCTCGAAGAGAATACCGCTTTCTGTGGCGATTATAAAGCGTTTGGCGGACGATTGGATGGTGTGTTGAAGCAGAGCCTTCGTCGAACCGATCACGTTGCTCTGCGCCAAAATAGGCGCCTTACATTCCGGATGTGCCAATACCTCTACACCCTGGTTAGCAGCTTTGAGTTGCAACAAGGCTTCGAGAGAGAAACGGCTGTGCACATGGCAGGCTCCGTTCCAAAGCAGCATATCCCTTCCTGTCACGCTATTGATATAACTGCCTAAGTTATGATCGGGACCGAAGATAATCTTCGCGTCCTTCGGCAACTGATCGACAATCTTCTTCGCATTCGACGACGTCACCACTACATCCGTCAGCGCCTTCACTTCAGCCGTCGTGTTCACGTAAGAAACGACCATATGATCGGGATGTTGCGCCTTAAACGCTGCCAAGTCCTCTGCTTTGCAACTATCAGCCAAAGAACAACCGGCGTTCATATCCGGGATCAACACTTTCTTATCCGGACAGAGGATCTTCATCGTCTCACCCATGAAATGCACACCGCACATTACCAATATATCCGCATCCACGCGCGTAGCCTCCTGTGCAAGCGCTAACGAATCTCCGATGAAATCGGCACATTCTTGTATTTCCGGTCGGGTATAATAGTGCGCGAAGATCACCGCCTTCTTCTCCTTCGCTAAGGACTTAATCTTATATATATATTCTTCTTTTTCTTTTAAATCCATAATATTTATAGCCTGTTGAAATTGTTAATAACTTTTGTAAAGTTTAGTAGATGAGCGGGTTAGTGGATTAGTGGGATGATGCCCGATTGTTCTTACTTTTGATAAATGCAGCGTGGAACGAGTTTTAAACTGTGAAACATCCGATTGTTAATAATTCTGTTTATAACCACTTTTTCAGTCTGAAGATCAACAAGATAACAACGACCGACATCACCATCAGACCAAGTGCAAACAAGTAACCGAGTCTCCAATGTAACTCCGGCATAAAGTCAAAGTTCATGCCGTACAAACTACCGATAAGGGTAGGCGGCAGGAAGATGATATTGATGACCGTGAAGATCTTGATGATACGGTTCTGCTCAATGTTTACCAAACCGAGGAAGGTATCCTGGAGGTAGTCCAGACGATCAAAACCGAACTTCGTATAGTCGAA
>CADCBB010000039.1 GCA_902799555.1 uncultured Bacteroidales bacterium | reverse complement strand
TTCGTAAAATGATGCAGCAATATTGGGTATTGCTTCTATTATTGTTGCTTCCGGCTACTCTACTTCTTATCAAGAAAAGGGATAGTCGTCTCGAACCTATTGCCATTACCAATAACGAAAACGCAGAAGAAAGTGTAGAACAGCCAATAGATGATACAGGAATCACAGTAAATCACACTCCTGCTACCAAGCCTGAACATACATCGGCTTTTGAGGATACCATTCCTTTACATTTGGTTGATATTAAAGATGCTCATGCTTTAGCAGACACCATGCCACAAATAATGGTAGATTCTATCCCTAAAGATCCGGTTACTCCCTCGCCATATGTCAAAGAGTTAACGCCCAATGATTACATTGCGGAATTGGCAGAGACACCTATTAAAAAACAAACAAAACATAAATGGCAAATAACCCTTGCTTATGCAGCGACACCGCTTCCTAGTCTAAACAAAACGGATAATTTTATGACCATACCCGAAATATCGGTTGCAAGTGCTCCGGCGGCAAAACTATATAATTGGGGTGACTATATTAACTATGTGGATAACAATGCCGAATCAATGGATTCCACAAGTGCATCAAATATGAGAAATATAGCTATCATCAACTCCAACAATCCAGCAGATTCACTTTCAGAAAGCAAACACCATGCATTGCCGCTTACGATTCAGCTCTCACTGAGCAGACAAATAACCGACAAGTGGTCTCTTTCTACCGGTTTGAGTTATTCTTTACTGAGATCTACATATCAGAGTGGCAACGAAAGCACTACAATCAAACGCACACAGACATTACATTATTTAGGGGTTCCGGTTCGATTCAATTATAAATTGGTGGGCGGTTCTCGTTGGAACCTATATGCTTCCGGTGGTTTGCAGGTGGATATGCCTGTAAGTGGTCGTCTAAATACACAATACTCTTATGGCGGCGCGTACGCAGGCATTAAACCGGCTTCTGTTACCGAACCTATTACCAACGCGCCATGGATGTTATCTGTTGGTGCAGGAGTGGGTGTACAGGTTGTAATAATACCTCACATGACCCTGTACATAGAGTCCAATCTGAATTACTATGTTCCATTAACAAAGGGAGTTAACACCTATCGGACAGAAAGACCATTTGATATCACGCTTCCGGTGGGAATTAGATTTTCTTGGTAATAGATGCAGTATTTTTGATGTTTTTAGTACTTTATTATAAAGATACATTATAAAACACTTAAAGACATGAGAACTAAAAAAATCCTCGCTTGGATGATGGCGATAGCCATTACCAGCATTACCCTGACGGCTTGCAGCCATGACAAAGAAGTCGAGAATTCCTCCAAAACTTCGCTTCGCGCGTGCGGGCTTTCTCCATCCGGGACGCACAGTAGTAGTATCCTTTTCACAGATGACGACATAGAATGGTTCGATGTGAATACACGGGAGATTAAGTTCAAGGATATGTCTGCGCCTTTATATGAGCGCATACGACCATTCAACGAGATTGAATTCTATCTTGGCGAAAATAGTTTGTTCGTGGTCAGCAGTTTTGTCGGCTTATGGGATAGCCGCATCTTTGAAGATCTTGTGCTATGCTATGGAAATCAAGAATCTACAGATATTGACGGGAAATATTATTTATTCGACTGCTATCCACTCCAATACCTTGATACGGAAGCAGTTATAGCCAATCAAAAGAAAAATGCTCTACAATGGGATATATTTATTTCATACTTGAGAAGTAAAGGGAAACTAAAGAAATAAGTTTTATCCTTATGCAGTCCTTCGTTGCAGTTTTGTACTATATAAGTAGAAACTGCAACGATTTTTTATGTACTCAATTATTGATTATGCCTACAATGGGCTGTTATATTTAAACAACATGACGAGACCACAGCACAAGCGGTTGTCTCAGCTGATGATTTATGCTACTACGGCATGTCAATCAAAATGCAAGCATTGTAATATCTGGCAGAAAAGACCGATAGAGCATCTTTCTCTTGAAGATATTAAGCATATCGTACAAAGCAAGTGCGTTACTCAACGCACCACTATTGGCTTAGAGGGTGGCGAATTTCTGTTGCACCCGCAAGCCAACGAGATTATGGCTTGGCTACAGGCAGAACACCCGAACTACACCCTATTATCCAACTGCCTTGCGCCTCATTTGGTTATCAATGCCGTTCGGGAATACCACCCTCGGCATCTGTACGTGTCACTTGACGGAGGACGGGAAACCTATAAATACATGCGCGGTCGGGATGGCTACGACCATGTAATAGAAGTTATCGAGACTTTGCGAGACGAAGTCCCTGTATCTTTGATGTTTTGTCTATCTCCGTGGAATAGTTTCAAAGACATGGAATATGTGATTGAGGTTGCCAAGAAATACAACGTGGATGTGCGCATCGGTATATATGGAACGATGGCTTTCTTCGATACAACAAGCGAATTACTTGCCGCCACGAATTTTATTGAAAACATTCCGGCGAACATTCATGACACACAGGAAAATTATGACTTTGTAGCCCTCTATGATCAATGGAGGGAAGGAAATCTGAAATTGCGATGCCAGAGTTTAATGAGTTGTCTTGTTATTCACAGCAACGGAGATGTGCCGCTTTGCCAAAATCTTGACGTCATATTAGGAAATATCCATCAGCAGTCATTTGATGATATATTCAATGGAGCAGCATCTTGTAAAACTCAATGCCGGTATTCACAGAACTGCAACAAATGCTGGATCAATTTCCACCGCAAATACGACATCATTCTAATGCGTAATTTTGAGAGATTGTTCCCGAAACGGCTCATCGAAAAATTTTATGGTCCATATCAATGGACTGAAAATCCCAATATTACTTATCGGCAATACATAAAACATATCCAACGATGATAAACCAACTGATTGAACGGTATAAACGCTTCCGCACGGAGCAATACCTTGCGCAGATATATCAATACCAATATGCGTTTGTCGGAATGGGGCAACATTCGCTCTCTAACCTGTATCCAGTTATTCAGTATTTGCAAATTCCCATAAAATATATTTGCGTTACATCTGAAAGAAAAGCACAACTGATTGAGAAAAAGTTTCCTTGGATAAAAGGCACTACTTCTTTGGATGAGATTTTGAACGACGATACTATCAAAGGCGTATTTGTTTCCACTTCACCGGCAGCGCAGTTTTCGACAGCCTCACGAGTATTACAAAGCGGAAAATCCCTCTTTGTAGAAAAGCCGCCTTGCCTGTCATTGGAGCAACTTCACAAGCTTATAGAGTTACGCCGTTTATATCATTCTCAGGTTGTTGCTGTGGGTATGCAGAAACGCTATGCTCCGGCTATTAGGATAGTGCAAAAAAGGCTAAAAAAAGAGCATCTTATCAGTTACGACATGCATTATTTGACCGGGGCTTATCCGGAAGGTAATGCGTTACTTGATTTGTACATCCATCCGCTTGATCTGGCTTGTTATCTGTTCGGGGAAGCAGAGATCATTGCATGTCAAAAGGTTGCGCCATCTTCTTTTCTTCTTATGCTGAAGCATCCGCATGTTATTGGCACGATTGAACTGTCAATCGCCTACTCATGGATATCCGCAAAAGAATCATTAAAAGTGTGTACAAATTCCGGTGTATATTACTTAGAGCAAATGGAAGAACTAACGTACGAGTCCAATAGTACTTTTTGCGGATTTCCTGTAGAGAAAATTCTCCGGGAATATCCTTCTATTGAGATTTTATATAGGCGTAATAACTTTACTCCTGTACTTGCAAATAATCAAGTTTATACGCACGGTTATTATGATGAGATATTGAGTTTCGCTAATGCTGTAGAGGGACAACAAAATAACAACATATCTGATCTTATTTCAATGACAGACACATTCGAACT
Source organism: uncultured Bacteroidales bacterium (assembly GCA_902799555.1). GTDB lineage: Bacteria > Bacteroidota > Bacteroidia > Bacteroidales > Paludibacteraceae > Colicola. Next base: position 6,338 of record CADCBB010000039.1, on the reverse strand, counting down.
TTTAGAAGAATTAAGTTCTGTTTCGTAGATTTTGATATACAGAAGAAAAAAATTCATCGTAATTTATGATAAAATAACTAATAAACTTGTATAATTCAAAAAAATGTAGTAACTTTGCAGCGGATTTTAGTCGGCTCTTAGACTATAAATGGGAGGACATATGAATAGCATATAGTGCAACACAGGCATATTCTTGATTAACAAAAGTCTGCAAACTTAAAAGAAACAAGAAGACTATGTCCTGCTACTCGTGTCATGGCATGGGTTCGCAGGAGTCTTGTTTCAAAGTTTGCAGACTTTTATGTTAATCGCTCCTGCACCCGTGCTTTTTATGTCCGCTGTCTCATTCATTGAATCATGAGACCAATTATTTTTCAAGTCCATTTTCATGGAATCTATTATGCCGGTGATCACATCGACATTCACGACAATACCTCTGTTAATTTTTACCAAGGAGAACATACCAAAGAAACAAGCACACATGAAACATGTGTGGAGGACATCACTCCGGTTGACACCTCATTCTTCGGGACGGATAGGTACACCGCAGAAGTTTGTGAGAAGAATCTGCGTGAGGCCATCGACCTTGCTTCCGGAAAGGCAGATGCTTGTCGCCGGATAATGATGGCGGACGCTTGCGGGTACATCCATATTCGTCAGTTTTCGGATGCCCGCAAAGCCGAATTGATCAATCCTTTTGCTTCTCCCAAATACACTTTTACGGACGATGATTTCTGCAAGGCGCGTTGCCGTAATCCAAGAGCCTAAGCGTCGGAATTTGTCCGCGGACAACTGACAGAAAAACGGCATTGTGTGGGAATGTTTGTCGGAGAGTGTCGGAATATGAGACCCAATTTTGCGGGTCTCTTTTTTTTCATATACCTTTGCAGCGAAATTTCAACAGCTAACGGCTGGCGCCAGCCATAATTTTAACTTTTAAACAAGTAATTATTATGGCAACAGAACTATTACGATTAGTGGACGGCACTATTGTACGAAAATGCCCCACAATCAAGCCGCTCTATTGTTCACGAGCAGGCAAATTCTACAGCGTACACAACGCCATTCTAACAGATGACGGTTGGGTGATGCGTGAGATTAAACCGGTGCTCAAGCAGTCCGGCACACGCAGATGCACCTTCACCAATGGCACAGGTACGCATTACCCCTTCATGCGCAATTTTCAAAACAAACACTGTCATTTCCTTGTGGCAGCGGCTTGGCTCGGTTCGCGTCCGGATGGCATGGTCATTGACCACCTCAACGGCAACATTCTCGACTGGTCAGCCGACAATCTGGAGTACGTGACACCTGCGGAGAATAACAAGCGTGCGAAACTATTGCGCGTGCTCCGTTCCATCGGTCGCGATCCCAAGCAGATGAGCCGTAAAGAGCTCCTTTCGATCTTCAACAAATATTATTTTTCAAATCCTAAAAACATTGACTAATCATGAAAGCTATAGAATTAAGAGCAGCGCTGATTGCTGCAAATGATGTAAACCTGAATGGTGCGGATGCACTGGTAGAAACAAGCGTATTGAAACAACTAATCGAATCGTGCAAAGCGCAGGTGGATGAGTTGGAGTCGGAAGCCAAGAAACTGGCGGAGCAGAAGTTGACAGAGAAAGGTGAGATAAGTGGTAAGTTCGACCACGAAGGTCACCATTACACCTTGGATGTAATACCTGTGTTCGATATCATCGGAAAGCCGCAGAAGTACACGATGCCGGAAGGTGTGGAGTACCGCAAGAAAGCGGCTGAACAGGCTGAGTACAAGAAGGAATCGGCGAAACTCACGCGCAAGATGAAGGAGATTATGGATAGCTTCCCAGAAGATCACCCAAATATCGCGCCGGACGAGGTGAAGAAGACACTGAAATGCTTGGATTAAAGAAAAACAGAAAAGAAGCAAAAGAATAAAAGAAAATTTCGTAGTAGGGAGACTATCTGCATAGTATATACTCCCTCTGTAGTCTCCCTCTACTACTTTTTGAAAAATTATTTATGGAAGCCTTAGACGACATACTAAAGAAGCGCAGAAGTTGGGCGGTTATGCTTGATTTGCTCAAACCGTACATCGCACCGCAAAACGAACGGATGATACGACCAGCCGAGGAGCAATGGAACGCAATTCCACTCCAACGGCAACGGCAGATCTGGGTCACGCTGTGGGAGCAGAAACTGCGCGGTGTGGCTATCAAAGATCATCCGTACTACGCCATCAAAGACTGCGTGCCGATGCCCTTCAACTGGAATGGAACCGAGCACATAAAAAGTATGATGGCTAACTTCAAGATGGTTAGTGCAAAGTACTACAACCGTTACGGCATTTATACCGTTCAAGCCGCCGAGGCATTCCAATTGACGAATGTTAAACCATTAAATTTCAAGAAAGATGAAAAAGAATTTAGAAAGCAATGAAGCGTTTTTGGAACGCATGATAAAGGAATTTGACACGTGGCAGGACGGGAAGAAGAAAGAGCGTGTCGCGTTGGTGGTCATTCAAGACGAGACCGGAAAGACTTCGGTTGAGTGCTTCGGTGACAATCGCGGGAAAAGTCCGCTGCTGCGGTTCATCGGCAGGATGGTCGGTATCGTAGCGAACCGCGACGGGTTGTACGAGGCGGTGCTGATGGTTGCGAAGTTCGCTTGTAAAATGCGTAACAGAAAGGCGAAGAAAAATGCTGCGAATAAGTAAAGAGCAAGTCGCACGGAACTTGGCGGGCAAGATACCGATAGCCGATGATAAGACACCGCTGCAAGCGTTGAATATACTTGTACATGGTTGGCTCAAGTTCCGGAAGTACGGGAAGAAGTACCGCGACAAACTATATCACCGCGATTGGTTTTTTATCACAGAAGTACACGATTTGTCGGAATACGCTCAGTATGATTTAACACAATAATGCGAAAATCTGAGCGGAATCAGATTCACGAGGGCGATTATTTGTCGCTCTCGTATTTTTATAGTACCTTTGCAGTGTCGTTTGAAAAAGAGGCGCGGACAGAGCGGAGAGAGGACGTCTAACCTCGGCTTAAGGTCTGCTTAACCTCGGCTACGCGACATAATTAACATTATTAACTAAACCAAACTTTAACTATTATGGCAAAGTATGTTCCTATTGAAATGGTCAAGTCGTATAGCGGCAAGATCTGCGAACACTCCGATGTTTATTTCGCAAAGAAAGGTGATACCCTGTACACGGGTAAAATCTGTAATCCTCGTGATTTGGCGAAGAAACCGTTTAGTGCGGATGAGTTGGCTCGTCAGACGAAGTTCCGTCAGGCGATTGCGGCTGTTAATGCGCTGACCGAAGAGCAGAAGACCGCTTACGCGACCGCGTTTGCGAACCAAAAGAAATATGCCTCGCTTCGCGGGTATATGTTCGCGCAAGAGTACGCAAAACTCAGTTAACCTAAATGTCAAACAATCTAAATCTTAACGAAATGGCAAAAGTAGCATGGCAAGCCGGTATTGACTATGTATCCGGCGCATTGTGCAAGTGCGGCAAGAAAGCCCCGCACAAACATGGTCGAATGCTGTTGGCGACGCACCGTAGGGCTGCGACTACGAGCGATTCGTGCAACCGCATTTACTTGCGCGACGAGTCGAACTTTACGAAGTCGAGCAGCACGAATGCTGTTTGGGCTCGTTCGCGATTCCAAGCAATCGCAGAGATGGTGGATAACCGTCGCAAAGACCTGAGTAAGATTACTCAAGACCAAATGGACTTTATTGCTCAGCGCAACAATCCGCGCGGCATAAAGACCATGAGGGCATACTACTGGCACATCTGCGGTCTGGAGTATGACGCTCAGCATCCGCGTCCGTAACGAAAGGAGGTGAGCCATGAAAGCAAGTATTCAGCTTATCACAGCGGCGATACTGGCGATTGGCGGATTAGTGCTCTTGTTCTGCGGGGTGTATATCACTCCGCAGGGCGAGATACACGAAAGCCTGTTGGTCGGCTTCGGCGAAGTAGCGACCTTTGCGGGAGCGTTATTCGGGATTGATTACACCTACAAATGGAAGAGCAAGCATGGAAATCATCCGCTTAACGAGAATTAGCCGAGAAGGCAAAGCGGTACGCGGGATGATGCGCGTGAATGGACGAGACATCGCAACGCTCGAAAATGCGGACTACATCATACCTGTAGGAACCTATCCGGTCTCGGTCACATTCTCACCGCGCTTCAAGCGCATGCTACCCTTAGTGGTGCAAGTTCCCGGACGCAGCGGAATACGCATCCACAGAGGCACAAAGCCGGAGCACAGCAAAGGGTGCATATTGGTAAGTGCCGCAAAGGAGCAAGAACTTACCGCGAAATGGCTTGCGTTGCAAGCAAGTAATGAACCTATTAAAATTACAATTGACAATGAAAACTGAAAACGAAGAAAAAGACTGGGTGAAAGTCCTATTTGAAGTAATCATCAAGATTCTCACGCTGGGTTTCTACCACGTTGAGAAGCATCGTAAGAAATGACTGAAGGCGGCAGCAATGCCGCTTTCTTTGTGTCGGCATAGAATGCCGACGAAATGGACGGAGGACAATCGTAACACCCGACCGATGGTAATTAGAAATAAAAAGATTTTTCTTTCCCCCATTTTTTTCGCGAAGCGAGAGAAAAGAATAAAAAGAGAAACAAATCATGCATGAACCGACAGAGCAGAGGATACATAAACGAAGAGAGCGCCCCGAAGGACGCTCTCTCCATATATGCGCACATGCGTGCGTACCTTATTACCATTGCGTGCCGAGCATGCGGAGGTAGGATTTGTAACGCCACTGAGCGTTCTCCTGAGCGGCGGCGAAGAGTTCGTCTGCCTCTTTCGGGAACTGCTTTGCTACGGAAGCGAAACGAACCTCACCCTTGAGGTAGTCTTGGAACTTATCCCACTGCGGCTCTTTGGAGTCGAGCGAGAACGGGTTCTTGCCTTCAGCCTCGAGTTGCGGGTTGTAACGCCAGAGGTGCCAGTAACCACACTCAACAGCCTTAGCCTCCTCAGCCTGCGACTTGCCCATACCTGCTTTCAGACCGTGGTTGATACACGGCGCGTAAGCGATGATGAGCGACGGTCCTGGATAAGCCTCTGCCTCACGGATAGCCTTGAGGGTCTGAGCCTGGTCAGCGCCCATAGCGATCTGTGCTACATAAACATATCCGTAGGTGGTAGCAATCATACCGAGGTCTTTCTTGCGAACGCGTTTACCCATAGCAGCGAACTTAGCGATAGCGCCAAGCGGCGTTGCTTTGGAAGCCTGACCACCGGTGTTGGAGTACACCTCGGTATCGAGCACGAGGATGTTGACATCTTCGCCGGAAGCGATGACGTGGTCGAGTCCGCCGTAACCGATATCATAGGAAGCACCGTCACCACCGACGATCCACTGGCTGCGTTTAACGATATGGTCTTTCTCAGCGAGGATAGCCTTGCAGGTGTCGCAACCGCATTTCTCCATAGCAGCTACCATCGGCTCGTAGAGACGGTTGGTAACCTCTGCGGAGTTCTGGTTCTCCAGCCACTCTTTGAACATTGCTTTGAGTTCGTCGGAGCAGTCAGCGCATTCGAGGCCTTTCTGCATGAGAGCCGCAAGACGCTCGCGCAGTTTGCGGTGTGCGATCTGCATACCGAGACCGTACTCGCAGAAGTCCTCGAAGAGAGAGTTGGACCAAGCCGGACCGTGACCCTTCTCGTTCTTGGTATAAGGCGTAGAAGGAACAGAACCGGAGTAGATAGAGGTACAACCGGTAGCGTTAGCGATGATCTCGCGGTCACCGATAAGCTGGCTGATGAGTTTCAGATACGGTGTCTCACCGCAACCGGAGCAAGCGCCGGAGAACTCAAAGAGCGGCGTAGCGAACTGCGAGTTCTTGACGTTGGCAGCGATGTCAACGAGGTCTTGTTTGGACTTAACATTCTCAACGCAGTAATCCCAGTTGGCAGCCTCTCCGAGTTGTCCCTCGAGCGGTACCATCTGGAGCGCCTTGCCTGTCTTCGGGTTGCCCGGACATACATCGACGCAGTTACCGCAGCCGAGACAGTCCATAACGCCTACCTGCATACGGAAGTGCATACCCTTCATGGCAGCCGGAGCCTTCATCTCACGGGTAGCAGCACCGTTGAGGCCTGCGAGCTCTTTCTCGTCGAGCACGAACGGACGGATACAAGCGTGAGGACAAACGTACGCACACTTGTTACACTCGATACAGTTGTCGGGGTTCCATACCGGCACGAAGGCAGACACACCACGTTTCTCGAACTTAGCGGTTCCTGCAGGCCATGTACCGTCCTCGATGCCCTTGAAGGCGCTCACCGGAAGGAGGTCACCGTCCT
>CADCBB010000038.1 GCA_902799555.1 uncultured Bacteroidales bacterium | reverse complement strand
TTGGACCCAGCAGTACCACTACGGCGCAATCCGTAATAATAACTCCAAGATGTTCGCGCAACTCGGCGCAGACACCGGTTTCGACTCCATCGGTGAGTTCACGACCGCAAAAGCGATGAGCCATTTCCTCGATGAGATGAACAGCGAAGGACATCTGGCTAAGACCATTCTCTATAACCTCAATCCGTGTGCTAACGAAGTGATTGCTACCATGTTGGGTAACTTCCAAGATGGCTCTGTTCCCGGTAAGATTCAGTTCGGTTCCGGATGGTGGTTCCTCGATCAGAAAGACGGTATGGAGAAGCAGATGATGGCACTCTCGAACCTCGGTCTTCTCTCTCGTTTGGTCGGCATGTTGACCGACAGCCGTTCCTTCCTCTCGTACCCGCGTCATGAGTACTTCCGTCGCACGCTCTGTAACATCCTCGGCAACGACATCGAGAACGGCATGATCCCGTACACCGGTTACGAGAAAGCCCGCGTTCAACAGATGGTCGAAGACATCTGCTACAACAATGCGAAGAACTATTTCAAATTTTAGATTATAGATTTTAAATTTTATATATTATGGCTAAAATTATTACGTTGGGCGAGATCATGCTTCGCCTGAGTCCGGAAGGACAAGATCGTTTCATTCAGTCTGATCACTTCCGTATCATCCCCGGTGGTGGTGAGGCTAATGTGGCTATTTCGTGCGCTAACTATGGTCACGAGGCTTATCTGGTAACCAAACTGCCGAAACATGAGATCGGTCAGATTGCTGTTAACTCGCTGCGTCGTTACGGCGTAAAGGACGATTATATCGTTCGTGGCGGCGACCGCGTGGGTCTGTATTACTGCGAGACAGGTGCTTCGATGCGTCCGTCGAAGGTTATCTACGACCGTGCTCACAGCGCAATCGCTGAGGCTGATCCGAAGGATTTTGACTTCGACAAGATCATGGAAGGTGCAGCATGGTTCCACTGGAGCGGTATCACTCCGGCTATCTCGGACAAGGCTGCTGAGATCACCAAGCTCGCTTGCGAGGCTGCAAAACGTCACGGCGTAACCGTTTCGGTTGACCTGAACTTCCGTAAGAAACTGTGGACCAGCGAGAAAGCTATCTCGATCATGCGTCCGTTGATGAAGTACGTGGATGTTTGTATCGGCAACGAGGAAGACGCAGAGCTGTGCCTCGGGATGCAGATGTAGAAGGCGGCGAGACCAACGCTGAGGGCTACAAGGGCATCTTCGAGCAGATGATGAAAGAGTTCGGCTTCAAGTATGTTGTTTCGACGCTTCGCGAGAGCTACAGCGCTACTTTCAATGGCTGGAAGGCAATGATCTACAACGGTAAGGAGTTCTACCAGAGCAAGCGCTATGAGATCAACCCGATTATCGACCGCGTGGGCGGTGGTGACAGCTTCTCCGGCGGTCTGATTCACGGTATGCTCAAATACCCGGACAACCAAGGTGCAGCTCTTGAGTTCGCAGTAGCTGCAAGTGCATTGAAGCACACGATCAACGGTGACTACAACCTCGTAAGCGAGGATGAGGTACTGAGCCTCGCAGGTGGTAACGCTAACGGACGAGTACAGCGTTAAAAAATTCGTAATAACGTAATTACGTAATCCCGTAATAACGAAAAAAACAGAGATTAAAATGGCAAAGTTCGATAAATTTCAGGTGATGGCCAAGATTAAGGCCGCACCGATGGTTCCTGTTTTCTACCACAAGGATGTGGATGTTTGCAAGAACGTGATTAAGGCTTGTTACGAAGGCGGTGTACGTGCGTTCGAGTTCACTAACCGTGGCGATTTCGCGCACGAGGTATTTGGTGAGTTGAGCAAGTGGGTAGCAGTTGAGTGCCCGGAATTGGCACTCGGTATCGGTAGCGTGGTTGACGCTCCGACAGCAGCGCTTTATCTCCAACTCGGCGCTAACTTCGTAGTTGGTCCGTTGTTCAACAAGGATATCGCAGTAGTCTGCAACCGTCGTTGCGTGACCTATTGTCCGGGTTGCCTCACGCCGAGTGAAATCGGTCTGGCACAGGAAGTAGGCTGCGACTTCACGAAGGTGTTCCCGGGTGATGTAGTAGGTCCGAACCTCGTGAAGGGTCTGATGGCTCCGATGCCGTGGTCGAAGATCATGGTTACCGGTGGTGTTGCTCCGGAGAAAGAGAACCTGGAGAAATGGTTCACAGCAGGTGTTTACTGCGTAGGTATGGGTAGCAAGCTCTTCCCGAGCGACAAGGTAAAAGCCGGAGACTGGAAATATGTGACCGACAAGTGCAAAGAATGCTTCGATATTATTGCTAACTGCAAAAAATAATAGCTTATGAATGACGTTAAGAAAGCTGTCATGACCAACTGGCGTTGGGTCATGTGTGCGATGCTCTTCTTCGCCACTACGGTCAACTATATGGATCGTCAGGTTCTCTCGTTGACCTTTAAAGAGTTCATTCAACCGGAATTCCACTGGACGGATAACCATTATGGAACGATCACCGGTGTGTTCTCTATAGCGTACGCTATCTTCTGCCTCTTCGCCGGTAAGTTCATCGACTGGATGGGCACGAAGAAGGGTTACCTCTGGGCGATCGTGGTATGGTCGTTAGGTGCAGTGATGCACGCGGCTTGTGGTATCGCTACCACTTGGTTCGTAAACGGTGTGGACAGCGTAGAGGCTTTGCGTGCCGTAGAAGCAGGTTCAGCGCTCGCCAGTTCGATAGCGATGGTGAGTGTGTGGCTGTTCTTGGCTTGCCGTATGATCTTGGGTCTCGGTGAGGCAGGTAACTTCCCGGCTGCCATCAAGGTAACCGCAGAGTATTTCCCGAAGAAAGACCGTGCGTTTGCTACTGCATTGTTCAACGCAGGTGCTTCGGTAGGTGCGCTCGCAGCTCCGGCTACTATTCCTCTGTTGGCTAAGGCCATGGGATGGGAGATGGCGTTCATCATCATCGGTGCGCTGGGCTTCCTGTGGGCCGGTATCTGGGTGTTCGTCTATGACAAACCGCAAGAGAGCAAGCATGTGAACGAGGCGGAATTGGCATATATCCATTCGGACGAGGCTGATGCCCCGAAAGAGGCTGTCAAAGAAGAGCCGCAGATGTCCTTCAAAGAGGCTTTCAAGCATAAACAGACCTGGTCGTTTGCGTTTGGTAAGTTCATGACCGACGGTGTATGGTGGTTCTTCCTCTTCTGGGCTCCGGCTTATTTCCAAGATCAGTTTGGTATCAAGGCTTCTGATCCGCAAGGTATTGCGTTGATTTTCACGCTCTATGCGATCGTAACGGTAGTTTCGTTGTTCGGTGGATACCTGCCGAAGATCTTCGTGGAGAAGAAAGGCATGGAGCCGTATGCAGGTCGTATGTTGGCGATGTTGATCTTCGCCTTCTTCCCGATCATTGCCCTCTTCGCTCAACCCTTAGGCGGCATCTGGGGACCGTGGGCAGTAGCCATCATCATCGGTATCGTGGGAGCTGCTCACCAGAGTTGGAGTGCGAATATCTTCTCGACCACAGGTGATATGTTCCCGAAATCGGCGGTAGCTACTATCACCGGTATCGGAGCGATGGCCGGTGGTATCGGTTCGTTCCTGATCAACAAGGGTTCGGGTATGCTCTTTACCCACGCAGAAGAGATGGGTGAAGCATTCCAGTTCATGGGCTTCAGTGGCAAACCGGCAGGATACATGATCATCTTCTGCATCTGTGCCGTAGCTTACCTCATCGGTTGGAGCGTAATGAAGACGCTTGTTCCGAAGTATGAGCCTGTGGTGGTTAAATAATCAGTAGCGCGCGTACGCGTATAATAAGGAAAGAACCTTGTTGCGTTGGATGCAGCAAGGTTCTTCTCGTTTGTCTTCTTTTGGACGCTTACAGCGCAGCCAAGTTCTTTTCGTTCATCAACTCTTTGCCTTCCGCCGTGTATGCGTAGTCGATGCGGTCTTGGAAATAGGTCTCCACTTTGCCTCTCACCACTTTCATGGTGGAGTTGACGAGGTGGTTCTGTTCCGTCCAAGCCTCGCCTAAGACCGCGATGGCAGTTGGCAACCAAGCCTCGGGGAAGATGCCATCCCGGCTTCCTCCCGGGCGGTACGAGTCCACTTCGCTTTGGATCTTGAGCAGCATACACTCCTTCCCTTCACGGGTCTCCGGGGCTTTGCCTTGCGACTTCGCCCAAGCCTGTAATGCCTCTTTATTGGGCACCATGAGCAGGATCGTATAGGGGTCTTGGTTGTTATGAAGAATACATTGATCCACGTAAATGCTGCCGTCTGTCAGCGAATCCTCGAATCCTTCGGGGCTGTATTTCTCACCATCGGCGCGGATGAGGAGCGATTTGAATCGTCCGACTACCCACAAATAGCCAGGGTGCTCTTTGGTGACGTAGCCCATATCGCCGGTGTGCAACCAGCCGTCAATGATGGTAGAAGCGGTGCTTTCTGGGTTCTTCCAATAACCTGCCATGACGTTCTCGCCTTTGATGACGATCTCGCCGCGTTCGCCGTCCGGCACGATGTTACCTTCTGCATCGCAGATCTTCAGTTCCATCGGTTTGACGATTCGTCCTGAAGAGCCGAAGATTGCTCCGCCGGCGGAGTTGGAACAGATAATCGGCGTTGCTTCGCTCAGTCCGTAGCCTTGGAACATCGGCATGCCCACGGCGCAGAAATAACGCTGGAGCGCGATGTCAAGTAACGCGCCGCCACCCACGAAGAACTTCATTCTGCCGCCGAAATTCTCTCGTACGGCTTTGAAGATGAGGTGGTCGAAGAATTTTACCAAGGGGTAACGCCACGCGTTTTGCCATCCTCCGCGGTTCCAGTATTCGCGGTTATAAGCGATGGCGTTATTGAGGGCGAAGTTGTACAGCTTCTCCACCATCGGACCTTTCGTCTTGATTCCTGCCTCGATGCTCTTCTTGAAGTTACGCGCCAAAGCGGGCACCGAAAGCATAATATGCGGTCTCACTTCGCGGATAGCCACAGGGATGTTCTTTAGCGTTGCCATGGCTGTCTTCCCCACCGGCACGGTCGCTATCGAACCGCCGTAACTCATCATCGTGTAGAATCCTGCCACGTGCGCAAAACAGTGGTCCAGCGGCAGGATGATCAACATGACATCGTCCAATTCGCATTGGATGACAGACGCTCCTTGCTCTACGTTCGCGGTGTAGTTACGATGGGTGAGAAGAATGCCCTTTGGATCCGCTGTTGTGCCGGAAGTGTAACTGATGTTGGCGTAGTCATTCGGTCCGACGGAGGAGTAGCGTGCCTCAAAAGATGCAGGGGCTTTGGCTAAGAGGGCATCTCCGAGCGCAATCACTTCGTCGATTGATATCTCTTTGGTTTCGTAAGTCTCCAAGGGATCAAAGACAATCACTTTCTCCACTTTCGGACAATCGGCGATGATCTTACGGATTTTCGGTAACTGCTGACCGGAACACATGATAAACCGTGCATCGGAGTGCTGGATACGGAACAGCAAATCGCTGGCTTCCTCTAACTTGATACTCAGCGGCACATTCACGCCGCCGGCATAGAGAATACCCAATTCGCCGGTGACCCAAAGGTTACGTCCCTGGCTGAGCAAGGCTACACGTTCGCCTTTCTGCAGGCCCAATGCCATCATTCCCGCTCCAATGCGGTGTGCAGCTTCGCGCGTCTCTTTGAAACTGGTCTCTGTCCAAACATCGCCGATCTTCTCACGAAGAAAGACGTGTTCGCTGAATTTGTGGGTGTAGTGCTCCACAAAATCAATAATGGTCGGCTTTTCTTTCATTTCACCACTTCCGCCTCTTCAAATCCATCGTTCTTGTCCTTCTCCGGCATTACCAACATCATAATGATGTAGAGGATAAGACCCGGGAAAGCTGCGCTGAAGAAACTCAGAGCTGCATAGCAGATACGAATGATTGTCGGATCTACATCAAAGTACTCGGCGATTCCGCCGCAAACGCCTGCCAAAATCTTATTGGTTGAGCGGGTTAATTTCTTTGTTGCCATAAAACTATTTACGATTTATATATTTACTATTTCTTTATTCACTTCGTTCATACGATCTGCTTCGCCGTATGGGTCATTTATTCGACCATTTTATCATTTACAAGACCTGTACCAGAGCGAGGGCTGTCATCGCTTCGACTACCGGCACGGCGCGAGTGGCAACACACGCGTCGTGTCTTCCTTTTATACCGGCTTTGGGCGTGGTGGGTGTGGGTTTGAAGACGCAGCGGAAGATAATCTCCGAACCATCCGCAATACCTCCTGCGATTCCTCCGGAAATATGATTGATCGCACTTCCGGGTTGCGTGACACCTCCAAAACCGGTACCATATTCAAAACCTTTGCAGGCATTGATGCTCATTACTGCATAGGCGAGATGCGCTTGCAGTTTATCGAAGATCGGTTCGCCTGTTCCTGCTTTCAGGCCTTGGATGCGGCACTCGATGATACCGCCGATTGAATCACCGTCTTTCTGATACGCGGCGATCGTGTCTGCGAACTTGGCCGGATCGGTCTCTGCGCCTACTTGAACCAAGGTTGCTGCGATACGGATTCCTTTTTGTGCCAATTCCTGTTTGGCGATACATCCGGCTACGACGCGGGCTGCTGTTTCGCGGGCTGAGGCTCTACCGCCGCCTCTCCAATCGCGTATACCGTATTTCTGCTCATAGACCCGATCCGCATGTCCGACACGATACATATGTTTAAATATTTCGTAATCCTCAGGTCGTGCGTCTTTGTTGCGAATGATAAACGCGATCGGTGTACCGAGCGTGACACCGTCCATAACACCGGAGAGCCACTCGACTTCGTCGGGTTCATGCTGGGCGCGTTGAGAGGCACCTACCATACCTTTTCCGGCACGGCGTTCTAACTCTTCGCGGATCATAGCAAAGTCAATAGAAAGACCGGCAGGTACGCCGTCCAGTACACCGCCTATTGCTGCTCCGTGGGACTCGCCGAAGCTCGTAAACGTCCATTTATCGCCAAACGTATTCATCTTTTTCCAATAAATCGACTGCAAAAGTACTAAAATATTTGCATATATGCAAATTATTTTGTAACTTTGCGGCGAATTTGTGTAATAATGAGGGTAAGAAATTGAATTGGAGTGATTTTAATACGATTGACTATTGCCTGATGGGGGCGTTGGCACTGCTTTTTGTAGTGCAGGTATGTATCTACGCGATTTGTCTCGCGGCACCTGCCCGTGCCATCAGGGGAAAGAAGAAACACTTGCATATCGATGCACCATCTACGGATGAACTGCCGGGTGTGTCTGTTGTTCTTTGTGCGCATAACGAGAGTGAGAACTTAGCGAACTACCTGCAGTCTTTGTTGACGCAGGACTATCCGACATATGAGGTGATTGTGGTGGATGATGGTTCGGAAGATGACACACGGGAGATTGTGGAGCGTTATATGGTGCACGATGAGCGTCTGCACCTGACCTTTGTGCCTTACGGAGCACGCGTAGGTTCGACGAAGAAACTGGCTTTGACTTTAGCGGCTAAGGCGGCTAAGTATGATTTTCTGTTGCTGACCGATGCCGATTGCGTGGCAGAAAGTAACTTATGGATCCGTGCGATGATGCAGGGTTTTGCGCCGGACAAGGATATCGTGTTGGGATTTAGCCCTTATCTTGTAGAGCCTGGACATGTGAACCGCTTGGTTCGTTACGACACGCTCTTTAATGGTTTGCACTATATGGGAGCTGCCCTTTGCGGACATCCGTATATGGGTGTGGGACGTAACTTGGCGTACCGCAAATCGCTTTTCTTTGAGTCCGGTGGTTTTACGCACTTAATGACCAATAATGCAGGGGATGACGATTTGTTTGTGAACCATGTAGCCACGAAGACAAATACGGCTGTGGTACTGCAACGGGAGAGTCTGATGTGGTCGGTGCCTAAACGAACGATACAAGAGTGGTGGCAACAGAAAAGAAGACATTTGTCTGTTTCTCCGGCCTATAAACTATCCACGAAGATTCGCTTGACGATGGAGCCTTTGACACGCGGACTCTTCTATGCGTTGGTGCTGTTTATCGTTATTAGCTATCAGTGGTCAGTGGTCAGCTTGACAGCGTTGGGCCTGTTCCTCTTGCGTTGGATGCTCCAGACCTCCATCCTCAATGTGTCGGCACGACGGATGGGATGGAAACGGTTCTGCATGGCGAGTGTGTTGTGGTTTGATATCACTCTTCCGTTGGTGAACCTTTGGATGCTGGCGGTGCCGAAGAAAAACAAGAAAAAATGGTAAATAATTTTAAAGTTGAAAGAATATGGCAGAGAAAGAATTGAAGATTAACATTGCCCCGGATAAACAGCAGGGCGTGTTCGCAAACTTAGCGCTTATCGCGCATACTCCTACGGAGTTCGTGTTGGATTTTGCACAATTGATGCCGGGTGTTCCGCAGGCTAATGTAGTAGCTCGCGTAGTGGTAACACCGGATCAGGCAAAGAAGATCCTTGGCGCATTGCAGAATAATATCGGTCAATACGAGCAGAAGTTCGGTACGATTCAACCGATTGGCGGACCTGCTCACGGCAATACATTACCCTTAACATTTACAGGAGGAGAAGCATGAAAACATTCCCGGCATCGCAGTTGATCATCAATGCGGATGGTTCTGCGTTTCATTTACATCTTAAACCGGAATTCTTGGCAGACAAGGTCATTCTTGTCGGTGACCAGGACCGTGTGAATATGGTAGCATCTTTCTTTGACGAAGGATCTATCGAGTGCGACGTGCAGAGTCGTGAGTTCCATACCATCACCGGTAAGTTCCAAGGCAAACGTATCTCGTGTATCTCGACGGGTATTGGTACGGATAACTGCGATATCGTCATGAACGAGATCGACGCATTGGCGAACATCGATTTTGCTACCCGTACGGAGAAGGAGAACAAGCGCTGCTTGGATATCGTGCGTATCGGTACCTGCGGCGGTATGCAAGAAGACATTCCTCTGGGTACGTTCCTCGTTAGCCAGAAATCGATCGGTTTCGACGGTGTTTTGGCTTTCTATGGGGACCGCGACAAGATCGCTGATGTAGGTTTTGAGAAAGCGCTGGTGGACTTTATCGGTTATCCGAAGAAAGCCGCTGTACCGTACGTGGTAGCAGCTAATCCGGAGTTGGTAGATCGTATAGCGAAGGACGATATGATGCGTGGTTGCACGATCGCTGCGAACGGTTTCTACGGTCCGCAAGGTCGCGTGCTGCGAGTACCTCTGGCTGTACCTGATATCAATGAGAAGATCACTGCTTTCCGTTATGAGGGTCAGCGTATCACGAATTACGAGATGGAAGGTAGTTGTATCGCCGGTCTGGCGCTGCATATGGGGCACAAAGCGATGACCGTTTGCTGCGTCATTGCACAGCGTAAGATCGAAGCGGCTAACACTGATTATAAACCGCGTATCAAAGAGTTGGTACGCACTGTACTTGAGCGTATCTAATGAGAAAACAATTTGCAATCATCTTGGCAGCCGTGGGGATTCTCTGCGGCTGTCAAAAGAAAGAAACCTCTTTCCAATACAACGTGGATAAGTTCTATGACCTGGAGATCCTTCGGTATAACGTACCGGAGTTTGAGAGTTTGACGCTGCAGCAGAAGCAGTTAGTGTATTGCCTGAGTGAGGCGGCTTTGTGGGGACGCGACATCCTGTTCGACCAGAATGGCCGTTATAACCTGCGTATCCGTCGGGCACTCGAGGCATTGTACCTCAATTATCCGTACGAGAAGGATACGGAGGAATTCGCCGCTTTTGAGCGTTACCTCAAGCGTGTATGGTTCTCGAACGGTATTCATCATCACTATTCAGAGGATAAGTTCCTGCCGGAATTTGGTGAGGAATGGTTCGTGAAGGCTTGCGAGCAAGCAGGGGTGGAGTATGACGCTGCGATTCTGCCGGTGATGTTTGATCCGGCGGTGATGCCGAAACGTACAACCGCACAAGACGGTGTGGATCTGGTAGCTTGTTCTGCCGGTAACTACTACGGCGAAGGTGTTACGCAAGCGGAGGCAGAAGCATGGTACGCTGCGCATAAGGACAACAGACCTGAACCGCTGTGGATTGGACTGAATAGCCAACTCGTTAAGAACGAGAAGGGTGAGATTGAAGAGCGCGTCTATAAAGTAGGAGGCCTTTATGGTCCGGCTTTGGAGAAAGTGGTAGGATGGCTCAATGAGGCTTTGCAATATGCGGAGAACGATGAGCAACGCACGGTTATTAAGTACCTGATTGAGTTCAATGAGACGGGTAACTTGCAAGCTTTCAATGACTATTGTATCGCGTGGGTGAAAGACCTGGAAAGCCGCGTGGACTTCGTCAACGGTTTTACGGAGACCTATTCCGATCCGTTAGGTATCACCGGAACTTGGGAGTCGATGGTGAACTTCAAAGATATGGCAGCTACCAAGCGTACGCAGTTGATCTCCGACAATGCACAGTGGTTCGAGGACCACTCGACGACCGATCCGAAATACAAGAAAGAAGAGGTGAAGGGTGTAACGGCGAAGGTCATTACGGCGGCTATCTTAGCCGGTGACTGCTATCCCGCTACGCCGATCGGTATCAACCTGCCGAACGCGAACTGGATCCGCAAAGAGTACGGCTCCAAGTCCGTCACCATTGACAACTTGATGCATGCTTATAATGAGGCAGCCAAGGGTAACGGTTTTAATGAGGAGTTCATGATCGATGACGAGATTCGTGCGATCTATGAGCAATACGGCGCTATGTGCGGCGACCTGCATACCGATCTGCACGAATGTGTGGGACATGGTAGCGGTAAGTTGATGCCGGGTGTGACCAAAGACGCACTCAAAGAGCACGCTTCCACCATCGAAGAGGCACGTGCGGACTTGTTTGGACTCTATTATCTGGCAGATGACAAACTCGTTGAGTTGGGTCTGCTGCCGAATAAAGAGGCGTATAAAGCCGGTTATTATCAGCAGATGATGAATGGTCTGATGACGCAACTCGTGCGTATCGAGCCGGGTAAGGACATCGAGGAAGCGCATATGCGGAATCGCCAACTCATCGCTAACTGGTGTTACGAGCACGCGAACGGTGAGATGGAGATCATCGAGCGGGACTGCAAGCACTACCTGCAGATCAATGACTACGAAGGTGTTCGTCGTCTGTATGGTGAACTGCTCGCAGAGATCCAACGTATCACTTCGGAAGGTGACTATGCTGCAGCCAAAGAGATGGTGGAGACGTACGCTGTTAAGGTGAACCAAGATCTTCACAAAGAGATCCTGGAGCGTTACCGGAAACTCAACTTGGCGCCGTATAAGGGCTTCGTCAATCCGGTTTATAATCTGGTTCGCAATAAGAATGGCGAAGTGACCGATGTCACGATAGATTTCACCGAAGGTTACATCGAGCAGCACCTGCGTTATTCGAAAGAATATAGTCCGTTACCGGATGTCAATTAAACTTCCTATATCGAAAAGTATAGCAAATAGGCTTTTACTATTGCAGGCTATCCATGGAGATCCGCTTATGCGGGTCTCTTCGGATATGCCCGACGATGTGATCGTGCTGCACGATGCCCTCGCGCGCCTGCGCGAACATAAAAAAGGAGAACCCCTGACGCTTTATCTCAAGAATTGCGGTACAGCATTGCGGTTCTTGCAGGTTCATCTCGCCAAGTGCTATCCCGGCGAGCCGATCACCCTTACCGGTGATCCGCGTCTTATGGAGCGGGATGGTAAACCGACGAGTCAGACTACCTCTGCGCGAATACTGCATGGCGAGGAGATCCCCGTTGATCCCAACGAGAGTCCGTATATTACGATGAGTCGCAAGATTGCTGAGGCTTATCCGAAAGTGGAGTTAGAGGCTGATTGGAGTAGTGCTGCTTTCTGGTATGAGTATGTGGCGATTCATGGCGGGGAGTTAAAGTTGGAGGGACTTCGAGAAGATAGTTTGCAGGGCGATAAAGTCGTGGCAGATATCTACGCAAAGTATTTTGGTGTCCAAACAACCTTCACGGACAATGGAGCAATTATTGCCAATCGTCAATCAATCGTAAATCGTCAATCGTCCAATCGTCAATTATCCATTGATTTTTCTCATTGTCCGGATCTCTATCCGGCCGTGGCTTTGACCTGCGAAAAATTAGGTATAGAATTAAAAGCAATAGGTATAGAGAATCTTCGCCATAAAGAATCCGATCGTATTGAGGCGGTACGGCTTCATGAGGTGCGTAACGACCACCGAATGGCGATGGCTTTGATGTGTGCGGACTTTCCGGTGTCGATCGAAGAACAAGCCTGCATCGCGAAGAGTTATCCGGAATTCAGTATTCAGTTTTCAGTATTCAGTATTCAGCATATTACTCCGATAAAGGGTGTTAATGATGACAATTTAGGCAAAAAACATGCCCTCTCCAAATTGATCCATGCGGCAACGAGCGAGTATGTGTGGTTGCACGATGATGATGTAGTACTGCCTGAGGCGGTAAACAATGTACAATTTACAATTCACAATTTACAAGCCGATCTTGTCATTCTGCCGCTGAAGATGGAGAGCGAGCATTCTAAACCGTCTTTAATAGAGCAACTCCAGATAGCCGAATATGCAGCGATACAGGAATTGACGATAAGGAAGGCAAAAAAGGAACAGGCTGTGATGTGTTCCGGGGCGAATCTGATCGTAAAGCGAGAGGTGTGGTTAGAGTGTGAATCAGACTTGCATCCCGAGATACCAAGCGGGGATGATATGTTCTTGTTAGAAGCCGTAAAACGTCGCGGATATAAGGTATCTGTTATTGATAAATCGTCCTATACAGCTGTCGTTCGTCCGTTGACGAGTTGGAAGGCGTTCTTTAAGCAGCGAATGCGTTGGGCAGGAAAGGCACCGAAATATACGGATCGCGATATTATCCGTTGTGGGCGTCTTGTGGCAGTTGCCAATATTCTCCAGCTCCTCTGTCCGCTGATCATTCTGATTAAGTTCCCGATCGAGTACAAGCTCATTAAGGCAAGAGAACCACAAACCAAGTGGTATGTGGCGCTGCTCTTAGAGATTCTCTATCCTTTCTATCTTCTTATCTGCCTTATCGGTGGTTTGTTCCGCAAGAGTTGGTAAAAACATAGTAAAAAAGCGATTTTTCGTAAAAAAACAAAAAAAATGAAAAAAAGTGACATATTATTTGCGTCGTAGGATATACATTTTTTGTAGTCCACGTCGGGGAGGTGTCCAAAAGTGCGGAGGGATACAGGACATAATAGATAGCGTCTTACGCGCTTTGTTTTGGTCAATCGAAATCTGGTAAATTTCAACACGTTACAAAACAATGCGACACTAAGATGCCTATAGGTGTATATTATTGTGCGCGCATGCGTGCACGTACCTTATTATAATAATATATACGGCGTGGGCTTCGGTGTTGCTGTTTGTAACGAAAGGCAATACCAGAGCCTCGATTGGCGGAACAGCAAGATTGCAGTCCCGCTTTTTTGTTGTATATATGTCCTATTGAAATACCATAGTACGGCATAGGTACGAAGATCATATCTTTTTGTATCTTTTTGTATCTTACTTCGTACCTGTGCCACACTTTGGAAAGATCTTTGACATATTGGATTACCGTTATTTTGGTCAAAAAAGGCCAAAAATGATTCGAAAAAGCTCTTTTCTCTTGCATATGTCAGAAAAAAGCTGTACCTTTGCAGCAAAATTGATGCAAAGGAGGTTATTATGACAGCAACGCAACCAACATTCAACGAGGTATTCGATATGGCATGTATGTTATCTCGTCAGGAGCAGCAAATGCTTCTCGACAAAGTGGCGGGACGC
>CADCBB010000037.1 GCA_902799555.1 uncultured Bacteroidales bacterium | reverse complement strand
GCCATCCTCCTCTCTCTCCTTCCCGCTGAGTTTGGACACGCTATCCTTGTCAAAGAGGCGGCTACACAAGGTATCCCTGCTCGTACGGCAGAACGTTGGAATGAAGGTTGGCAGCAAACAGGCATCGTCTTTCGATTAAAACATGATTGTTATAAAAAAATCGCATGACGATATTGGCGAAACTGGCGATATCGCCAATATCGCCAGTTTCGCCATGCAAATTTTTACATCGTCAGTTGTTCCGGATGACATCCGGATTCTCCCTTATTTTGCATTTTTGTTTCATTTTTGAAACAACAAATCTTTAGTTATTCCTTATATATTGTTTATTTATTACTTATTTATTAACCGTACTATTATGGCTCATTGCACAATTAGCGACGGGATCGAAGGCATCACCGGCGCACTCAAGAAAACCACCGAACAAGGTGTAAACCACATCACTGTTACCAAAAAGAAACATTTCCACGATCCTCTCACCGGAGAAGAAACCGGAACAGGACCCAACGAGATCTTTCTTCAGGACAAACGGGACTATGACAAGCACCCGCTCACTCCCGGCGAACGCAAGCAACGCGGCAACTGGGCACAAGCCTGCCGTGATGCCCAAGTCATTCTACACGACAGGTCTCATCCTCGCTTCATGGAACTCTATCACCGCTGGCGAGAACACCTCAAAGGGCCCGAACCCCATAAGCAGTTCCCTCCTTTCGTCCGTTCTGTTCTCCTCAGCGAGCAGTAAAAAAAGCGACTTCGGTCGCTTTTTTTTTGTGCAATCTCTTGCATATGTCAACTTTTTTTTGTACCTTTGCACGCTAAAATAGCGCAAATATAGAAACAGTTGACGAAATGAAACCCTATAAAGCTATATTCCTCGATTGGGACAATACGATTGGTGATTGGACGACCGCGGAGCATAAGGCGCTGCAAGATATCTACACCCACTATCATCTGAACCGTTTGTACCCCGCGTTTGAGGACTACTTGAACGCGTACAAACCTTATAATCTGGAGTTATGGGGCATGTACGGTCGCGGGGAAGTGACGAAGGAATGGTTGCACTTGCAGCGGTTTCTGAGACCGTTATTGGTGAATGATGCTAATGGTGCAAATGATGAAATGGTGAACTTAGCCCATGAGATAGGCGCGGAGTTCCTGCGACTGACGAACAAGTATTTCTCCGTGTTGCCGGGAGCGACGGAAGTAGTGAAAGCATTGGCGAAGAACTACCCGCTGACTATTATCAGCAACGGTTTCAAAGAGGTGCAGTACTACAAGTTCGAGCACTCGGGTCTGGCACCCTACTTCACCCACACGATCATTAGTGAAGAAGTAGGGATCAATAAACCGCAACCCGGCATTTTTGAGATAGCCTTGGAACGCAACAGTATCACGGCGGACGAGGCGGTTATGATAGGTGACAGTTACTCGTCCGACATCGCCGGAGCCCAAGCAGCCGGGATAGACCAGATATGGGTAAGGAAAGAAGGAGCGAAGGAGTTAACGAATGAAAGGGCGACGTATATTGTATCGAATGTTTCTGAGATATTAAAGGTATTATGACCTCTAAAAAGAGCTTGTAATGGACATAGTGGACCTCTTGGAATATAGTGAACGGGCGCAACTAAGGGCATGGTTCGAGCATAATGCAGCCACCGAAAAATGCTGCTGGATCGCCATGTACCGAGGAAAAACAAAGCCCGAAGGAGTGTGCCTGCCCTATCTGGATGTCGTAGAAGAATCGCTCTGTTTCGGCTGGATAGACTCAACGCTTAAACGTCTGCCCGACGGAAGGCTTGCACAACGTCTCTCGCCGAGACAGAAACGCAGCCACTGGACCGAACTGAATAAACAACGCTGCGCCGACTTGGAAGCACGCGGTCTGATGACCGACCTTGGCCGCGTTGCATTGGAAAAGGCCGTAAACGCACATAATTACACAAAGAAATGAAGACGCAAAGATCGGCGAAAAGGTGGATTTTTAGACAAAAAATCTTTGTACTTTTGCACGCAAAATCGCATATATATGATACTTTATTTTTCCGCAACAGGAAATAGCCTTGCGGTCGCACGACAACTGGCAGAACGGCTGAACGAACGACTGATGCTACTGACCGAAGCCGTTCAGCAGGACTTGACGGCCGAAAAACGAATCGGTTTAGTTTTCCCGACATATGATTTCAACCTGCCTCCCGCTATGCCCGAAATGATTTCGCAACTGCAAATCAGTCCGCAAGCTTATGTCTTTGCGGTCGTCACGTGCGGAAGCGCAGCGGGTAACTGCATCTGGGTGTTGCGCCGCCTGCTACGCAAGAATGGTATCGAACTGGCATACAGCCATAAGGTCAGTATGCCCGATAACAGCGCGCTGGCGTTTGGGCGCAATCCCAACAAACAGTTAGGTAAATTCCAACGCGTGCCAGCTCGCATGGAGCAGATCATCCGTGAACTGCAGGCCGAAAGCCACACGCTGCACTACAGTTGGTTCGGTCTCCTCTCATGGCTTCTCGGCCGCCCGGCTGTGACGAGAGGAATGATACATTGTATGGGACCGAAAGTGAATCCCGCCAAATGTACCGGTTGCGGCATATGTTCCAGAGTCTGCCCGATGAAGAACATCCGCCTGACAGACAAAAAAGCCATCACCGGAGACCATTGTACCGTGTGTCTCGCCTGCGTTCACGCTTGTGCGCAGCAAGCCTTCACAACGAACGGTCTCCAGACACACAAAGAACGTCAATACCGCCATCCGCAAATCCAACTGAAAGACCTGCTTCTAAGATAGGCCTGACAAACCTGCAGCCAATGGACAATTTGGCATGAAAAGTGGACAAATTGGCAGAGATTTGGGACTTGGCACGTTTATTGCCTTATTTAGGGTGAAAACGCAACAACGCCTATTACGCCAACAACGTAAACTACGCAAACTACGTTAAACATCGTTTAACTTAAATTTGGAGGATTGATTATGAAACCTGCAATCTATCGTAGAAACAGTTGGCTGCCGACAAACGGATGGTTCCCGACAGTATTTGATGAGTTTTTGAACAACGACATGCTGAATACGGCAAGCAATGTAGCGCCGTCCGTTAATGTCAAAGAAACGGCTGACAACTATGTTGTCGAACTGGCTGCTCCGGGTGTCAAGAAAGAGTACTGCCGAGTACACGTCGATGAGGATCACAACCTCTGCGTTGCCATCGAGAACAAGTTCGAGCACAAGGAAGAAGACAAACATTCGCACTACTTGAGACGCGAGTTTGCTTACACGAACTTCGAGCAGAAGTACACCTTGCCGGACAATGTGGATGAGGAAAAGATCTCCGCTAAGGTCGAAGATGGTATCTTAACGATTGAGTTGCCGAAGATCCAACGTGAAGAAGGCAAGACCGGTAGGCAAATAGCGATCTCATAACAAAGGTATGTTTTATATACCAGAGCACTCCTAAGCGAGTGCTTTTTTTATGCTCATTCATTCGTTCAACGTTCATTCCTTCATTCGTTCACTCAAAATCTTTGATTTTTTAATCTTTCGGAATGATTATTGGAAATAAATTTGCATAATTCAGAAAAAAGTTGTAACTTTGCGCACTTTTTGTGTGCAAAGGCTCAAATATGGCAACTAATATGGCAAGCGAGGCTGTTAATATGGTATGCGAAAGATCTAATATGGCAAGCGACCATTTGGCGGAGAATAGACAGCTCATCGATTCCATGATTGCCTCAAAAGTTAAAGCTCGGATGACTCAAGAACAAGTTCGAGCATGTATAATCGAAGCCTGTGTTGTAGAACATTCGGTTGAGGAATTAGCCGCTCTGCTTCACAAGACTCCTAAATATCTCCGTAATTTTATCATTCCGGATATGATTGTTGAAGGCATCCTTTTGCGTACCAAACCCCGCACCGCTAACGGTCAGACCTATTTCACTAATCCGAAATACAGAAAAGACAACTAACAAGAAAACTAACACATTATGGCGAAGAAGGTATTGAACTTGAACGATATGATGGAGAAATGGCTCAATGAGAACCTCCATAAATTTTCCATCGAACAAATAAAATCCTTACGCGATAATCCCGATCTCTTGATTGAGCCTATGTTTGAGGCCGTCAAACAACATTGTAAAGAATTCGGGCTGGACTATACCCAAACACAGGTATATGGGGAAGAACAGAAGTACCTCAAGAGGAAAAAACAAGAGCAAGTATCCGGCAGAAAATGGGCATATCTGGATTCGCCGCTAAGTCAGGAACTATTTGATATGGCTACCCACGCTGCATTGGATAGGAAGATCATCAGCACCCACGAAACAACGTATCTTTACCATCGCAAGAGTATAAAACCGGTTGCATTCAAAGTATTCATGGATGCCTATGTGCTTGGGCATAAACCATCCGGGAGATTGACCAAGAGGATGGCAGAAAAACTCATTCGTTTTAATGAGTTCTACGATCAGAACTACTCCTTGGATATGTTTGAACAGCTATCTCGCAAAGAGCAACTGCTCTTTTATGCAAAGCATATTGCCGATGGTCTGACGGAGGAGCAGGAGCAATTCGTGTCGCAGTTCATCGATAAGCATGATTATCTGCCGATATTCCGGCTTATCGAAGCCTATTACGAGAACTCGAAATACCAGTCTTGCATAGCCGCACGTGATTATAGCGGATTATGCGGAGGAGAGCGTAAGAGTATCGAGCAGATTCAATCAGACCTCGGTGTGACGCCTCAACGCGCACACCTGTTGGTTCGTCGGGGATTCTTCGGTGGGTTGTATCATATCGATATTCCTCTTGATTGTTGGGACCCGTATCAATCGCTGTTCACGGAACCTCTCTTGAGGCTTGAAAGCTGCCATTATGAGCAAATCAAAGAAGAGGAACAGTTGCACATGGATATTAACGAATACATGCTGATACTCCAACGGCGGCTTCCATGGGCACATTCGGTCTGGTCGGTCAAGAGAGGAGATGAACGTATTTGGGGTGTCCATCGCAACTATTATTGGAAATTCAGATTTTATAGTTTCTTTGATGACATCCGTGAAGAGCAGCTTCGTAAAGATCGCCCGAAAGCCGTTACAATCGATCTCGGCAGGGCATGCAAGAGCAAAAAGTACCTATCGATTGCAGCTGACGAGGAACTGACCCATGAGGAAACGGAAGCGATTATATCGATTTTGAAGACTATCCTCAAAGAGATGCTCGGCATCGAAGCCAAAGGCAACAAAGTCATCTTCCCTGCCAGAAAGCCGCGAACGAAAAAATAATTTAGTACCTTTGCACGCTTTTCTGCGTGCAGGGCGTCAACCTGACACAAAGAGCACAAAATATTATTAATCCATAAAAGACCAAAACAATGGCAAGTATTCAAGACATTAACGCGTTGGAAGAACGAATCTACGATGCAGTTCAGGAGTATTTAGACGACCCGAACGGGTATTGCCATTAATAAGAGGATAATATGAGCAACCGTTGCCTATATAATACGACATTTCGTCAGTTCATAGACACAGCGCCTAAAGAGATTTTAGGCACGTTACACTTGAACTATCATGGCGATGCTTTGACAACAACGGACGATGCATGGATTGGCGAGATAACTCTATTGCAGCAAGTCCTTATTCCTTGGAAAGATGAGCCTTCACAAATCATCTTTGAGTATGACATTCCTCGCTTGGGTAAACGTATAGATGTTGTTCTGCTGTTACGTGGTATTATCTTCTGTTTGGAGTTTAAAGTTGGTCAATCATCTGCATTGCAGGCTGATGTAGAGCAAGTAATGGACTATGCGCTTGACCTAAAGAACTTCCATCTTTATAGCCACGATGGGATTATAGTTCCGATTTTGATTCCAACCCACTATGTATCCGTAACTACTGAATTTAGGCCTTCTGTCTATGACGACAGCATATATAATCCGCTAATTTCTGGAGCGGACAATCTTCAAGACCTCATAAACGGAGTATTAAAACATGCAGGAGCGACAGAACCAGTTGAGACCAACGACAATTGGATAATCAGTCCATACACTCCTACGCCTACCATCATAGAAGCAGCTCGTTCGTTATACGAGAACCATTCGGTAGAAGATATCACCAAACACGAGGCAGAAAAAGTATTCACAGACGCCACTACCAATTATATCTTGCAAGTTATTCAACAGAGCAAAGAGCAGAACACAAAGAGTATCTGTTTTGTAACCGGTGTTCCAGGCGCGGGAAAGACGCTTGTCGGTTTGGATGTGGCGATTAAGCAAACGTACAAAGACGGCGAGTTAGACAAAGAAAATGGAGCTGTTTATCTTTCCGGAAATGGTCCGTTAGTAGCTGTACTCACCGAAGCGCTTGCAAGGGATAATCTAAAGAAATGTATTGACAGAGGAGAGAAGAAGAATCTATCTGATTCGCGCCGTGAGGTGAGTGAATTTATTCAAATCATCCACCGTTACCGTGATAACATGCTCGCAAAGATTAAGAATCCTGTGGAGAATGGTATCGTGGAAATTGATCCCGAAAAAGCTGTCAAACAAGAGGCAACCGGCTATGGAGAGGTGGAGCATGTGGCTATCTTCGATGAGGCACAACGCAGTTGGACGCATAAGCGTATAGCCGATTATCTGAAACGAGGTGGTACGTACGGCAACAAACTGAAAGTGCCTAACTTCCCTATGTCGGAGGCTGAGTTCCTAATTTGGTCACTTGATCAGCGAGAAGATTGGGCGGTGATTGTATGTTTGGTTGGTGGTGGTCAGGAGATTAACACCGGCGAAGCAGGTATCTCCGAATGGATTAAGGCACTCAACAATCGTTTCCCATACTGGAATATCTATATCTCCGATAAACTGACCGAACCGGAATATGCAGAAGGACGCGTAAATGAGTTGTTACAAAATAATGACCGAGTGACTTTCTCTGACCAGCTACACCTCGCCGTTAGTCAACGTTCCTTCCGTGCAGAGACGATGTCCGCTTTTATTCATTCGTTGTTATCTTTCCAACCGGACGCTTCTTCGCTGTATAAAGACATCAAAGATAGGTATCCTATCGTGTTAACACGTGATATGGACAAGGCTCGTGCATGGCTTAGAAAACAAGCACGTGGGACGCAACAAACAGGTGTGTTGGTTACGAAAGTTGCCGCACGTTTCAAACCGCTTGCAGTAAACATCCTTGCGCAAGGTGACGAAAATGCTGTACACTGGTTCCTCGAAGACAAGACAGACGTTCGCTCGTCTAACTATCTTGAAGATGCCGCAACGGAAATACAAGTACAAGGATTGGAGTTAGACTATGCTTGTGTCCTATGGGATGCTGATATGCGATGTGACGGAAATACATGGACGTACCATAAGTTCAACGGTAAAAACAAATGGATTCCGGAGAACAACGCAGAGAACCAGAAATATATGCTCAATGCATATCGTGTGCTGCTAACTCGTGCTCGTCAAGGCATCGTCATATGTGTACCCGCCGGTAATGACCGTATTACCCCCGAAGGCTTCCCCGAAGACTCAACTCGCTTACCTGAGTTCTATAATGGCACATACGAGTATCTGAAAAGTTTAGGAATAGAGGAGTTATAATGGCGTTGTTCGATAAAATATTATCTTTCTTCAAGAAACCTCAAGAGCCGGTGCAACCACAGCCAACTTGCGAGGAACATAGAGCGATTTTGGCCTTTGAAAAAGACCTGGATTTCTTTATGCACGAAGATGACTTCAAGTCGAGAAGAGAGTACCAATATTTATGCGACAAACACCATAGTATATTCCGAACCATAGAGGAACTAAGGCGAACAAATACGTTGAAGTATTTCTGTGACAACAATCAAATACCTTTCGAATTAGTCACTACGTTTTTAGAGCATTATAAAGATCTATCTGGAGAATCGCAACTCATAGCGCAGCATAATGAGGAGTACATAGCTCATCACCTCAAAAAGGACAAGTCTTATCTTGATTCTATCTTGCACGCTGTTGATCCCAAAATCCGCCTTGACGAAGAGCAAAGAAAGGTTGTTCTTTCTGACGATGACTATACCTTGGTTGTTGCCGGAGCCGGAGCTGGTAAAACAACTACCGTGGCTGCAAAGGTAAAGTATCTAGTAGAGAAACAAGGAATCAAACCTAATGAGATATTGGTAATATCCTTTACCAACAAGGCGGTGGGCGAGTTGCAAGAAAAGATCAATGGACAACTAAATATCCCTTGCCCAATTACCACATTCCATAAAACCGGCTATGCCATTTTGAAGCGTCAAGACAAAGATTTGTCTGCTATCAAAACAGAAGGTTTCAGGTATGAGGTTATCAATAATTATCTCAAGAGCTCCATTTTGCAATATCCGGAATTGGTTGATAAACTAATCCTTTTCTTTGGCAGTTATTTTGACGCACCTTATGAGGGAGATGATCTCAGCACGTTCTTCAATTACTTAACAAAAGCAGATTTCTCTACACTCAAGGGAAACATACAAGATTATTCGGCGGACGTTATCTCTGAACGAGAAGACAAAGTGCGTACAATCAATTATGAAAAACTGCGTTCTGCGGAGGAAGTAAAAATCGCCAACTTCTTGTTCATGAACGGAATAGAATATGAGTATGAAAAACCATATCCATATAATATCCAAGGTTCGATGAAAGTATATACCCCGGATTTTACCATTACTCAAGGCGACAAGGTGGCATACATAGAGCATTTCGGAATTACAGAAAGCGGACAAAATAATCGTTATAGCCAAGAGCAATTAGAGAGATATAAGAATGCTGTTAACGATAAAATAACGCTGCATAGACGTCATAAAACAGATCTTATTTATACCTTCTCACAATATAATGATGGAGTGCCATTCCTTGCCCACTTGGAGCAGCAATTAAAATCTCATGGATTTGTTTTATCACCGCTTTCTTCTAAAGAAGTTTTCGAGAGAATAGTAAGTACTGAGGAAAACAAGTATATTGCTCGTTTGACGTATCTCATTAGTACATTTATTCAGAATTTCAAAACCGATGGTAAAGTGCTGGATGACTTCCAACGATTTAGAAACGGAAGTGTTAATGAGCGAAGCAAGCTTTTCCTAACTATCTGTGAACAATGCTATTTGGAATACGTTAAACGCCTCAAGGAAGAGAATGCGATTGATTTCGAAGACATGATCAATGAGTCGGCTCGAATCATTCGAGACGAACAACTGCGTGGTGATAGATTGGAGTTCAAGTACATTATAGTGGACGAATACCAAGATATATCGCGCCAACGATTCAACTTAACTCTGGAACTGAGCAAACTATGTAATGCAAAGATTATAGCAGTTGGAGATGATTGGCAATCAATCTATGCTTTCTCTGGTTCAGATGTTTCTTTGTTCACGCGTTTCAAAGAAACGTTTGGTTACGGTACACTATTGAAAATTGTCAATACCTATCGTAATGCGCAAGAGATTATTGACATAGCCGGCAATTTTGTGCAGAAGAATACCGCTCAGATAACCAAAGATCTCATTTCTCCAAAACACATTAAAGATCCTGTTATCATTGAGACATACACGGAGAATGTGGATAGGAAACAATATGAAGGAAAAGGTGGCAAATTCTACTTGGTTGGTGAAACAGTAGAACGAATCATGAAGCAGATCTTTGATGAGAATCCCCAATCAACAATACTTATTCTTGGACGATATGGCTTTGATGCAAGGAACTTAAGTAAATCTGCCGACTTTGAATATAATGAGAAAATGGGCTCTGTCATGTCCAAAACATTCAAGGATTTTGCATATGAGTACATGACTGTTCATAAGTCGAAAGGTCTTGGATACGATAATGTAATCATCATAAATGCATTAGATGCCAAATTTGGTTTCCCGTCAAGAATAGAAGACGATCCTGTATTGAAATTTGTGGTGCATGAAGATGATACTATTGAATTTGCTGAGGAACGCAGATTATTCTACGTGGCTTTGACGCGTACCAAAAACAGGGTGTATATTGTGACTCCCCAACAACGTCCGTCACCTTTCGTGCGGGAATTAGTTCACGATTATCCTAATGTGGTTGTACATGGACAACTTGACGAGAGTACGAACAAGGATTTCAGCAACACCTAATTCTGTCCTATTTGCGGATATCCGATGCAACTCAAATACAATAAAGTGTACAAATCTCGGTTGTGGTTATGTATGAACGAACCGGAGGTTTGTGGTTTTATGACAAACGACAGACGAGGAGGCATAATGACTATCCTTAAATGCGGATGTTGTAAGGATGGGTACATGATTGTTAAAACATCCACAGATCCAAATAAGCAACCTTTCTTGGGATGTACCAACTACAAACCGAATGGCGCCGGTTGTAATAATATGATACCATTAAAGTTTTATAAGCGATACATGCCTGACAATATGTTATCGTTATATGAGGCTCGAATAGAGGAAGAGAAAAAGCAAGCGAAACTGGCATCAAAAACAAATGTAAAAAATCCTTAAACTCATTCCATATGGACGAAAGAGACAAAATATTAATGGCCCAAGATTGGGTTCGCAAGTTAGCAAATGGCATCAATCCTCTTACAGAAAATGCTGTCAAAGAAGATGATGTGGTAAATAACGTACATATCTCGCGTTGCCTTTTTTACGTGGCGGATTTGTTGGGAAAGATTCCTCCGCAAAAAAAGGTGACAAGAAACATCCCTTTTGTTGCCACTACAATATTAAAAGAAAAATACAACTACGTAGAAGCGATATCAATTTCTGCTTTCGCTAGTGAGATAAAGAAATTGTTGCCAGAAAACATGCAAAGTGTTAGTACTTTAATGTTTTTAAATTGGCTATTACAGCAAGGTCTACTATTAGAAAGTGAGCCTGATGAAAAGGGGCGTTCTTATAAGATTCCAACTGAAAAAGGACGTAAAGTTGGAATATATTCAGAAGATCGAGAAATTAATGGAGGTCATTATATTATTACTCTATACAATAGAGAAGCACAAAGATATTTACTTGACCACATAGAAGAAATATCACAAGTACAATAGTTAGTGTAAGTCTCATGAAATCCATTGAAGTAGTAGCCGCTATCATCTTTGACGAGCAAGGACGTATCTTTGCGACACAACGAGGATATGGCGATTGGAAAGATTGGTGGGAGTTTCCGGGAGGTAAGATGGAAGCCGGAGAAACAGCACAGGAAGCGTTAAGGCGTGAGATCAAAGAAGAGTTAGACGCGGAGATAGAAGTTGGCAAATTGTTGCGAACCATCGACTACGACTACCCAAACTTCCATTTGACCATGCATTGCTATAAGTGCAAGTTGGCAGGAAGTCATGTCACGCTCAAGGAGCATGAAGCGGCCAAATGGCTTGCGTCAAAAGACCTCAATTCCGTTAAATGGCTACCTGCTGATGAGGAAATAATAAACGAGTTAAAAACACAAACTTATGCCCCGTCCACATAATCATATAGATTGCCCATGTACGAAGGAAGGATGCCCGTGACACGGAAAGTGCTGCGAGTGCGTAGCGCATCATAAAGAACGCGGAACTAAACTCCCGCGAACAGAACGAAGAATCATCCCTCTTCGTTAAGTTGCCCTAACTTTAGTTAGGGCTCATCAAACTCTAGCAAAAGAAAATAAACCAAAGAAAGAATTTATGGAGAAAACACCCATAAACCATAATAGATTACAGCGGAAAGAGGGGCATGATTACACTTCTGCTTGCATCTACCTGATCACGGTGACTACCATGGAGCGCAAGCGCCTCTTAGGCACGCTGGTGGGCAGCTCTCCTGAAGAGGCGGACATAGAACCAACTCCATTGGGTCTATACGTGGCGCAAGCTTTTCGAACAATGGCGGCAGAGACAACCAAGAAAACAGGTAGCCGCGTTCAGGTGCTCCATTATAAGATTATGCCGGATCATTTTCACGGGATGCTCTATGTCAGAGACCCGCTGCCGGAAGGATGGTCATTAGGCAGACTCATCGCAACTTGGAAGAGCGATTGCACACACGCGTATTGGAGGGAAAACGCAGAGAAAAACTCCCTCTTCTCAGCAGGGTTTAATGATAAGATACTCTTCCATAAAGGGCAGAAAGAGGCATGGATAAACTATCTGGATGATAACCCTCGGCGGTTATGGCTCAAGGTTCATTATCCTGACAGGTTGCGGAAGATCTATGACTTCAAGGCAGGCAAGCAGGGGCATCCCTATACAGCAGTGGGGAATACGTTCTTGGTGAAGTACCCGGAAAGACTCCAAGTGCGTTGCCATCGTAATCTGACGGAAGAGCAGATACAAGCCGAAGTGGAGATGTATCTCAAAGAAGCCCGCCGCGGAACCGTTCTTGTTTCGCCATTCATCTCTCCTGCGGAGAAAGCGGTCTATGAAGCCGCTTATAAGGAGAGACTGCGGATGATACATATCGTCAACCGCGGATTAGACGGGAAATTTATCTATCCTTCCGGCAGAGATCTAACCGGCTGTACGGACGGCTTTATGTTGGTCTTAGCACCGTACGCGGACTATAGCCAAGAGACAGCAGCAGCGCGTATCACACGCTCGCAATGCCTCGACATGAACGACTACGCCGCGGACATAGCCAGCATCACCCTAATGAACACCGGAACGCAGGAGGAAACGCAGAACTAAACTCCCGCGAACAGAACGAAGAATCATCCCTCTTCGTTAAGTTGCCCTAACTTCAGTTAGGGCGGAGATAGAGAAACAAAAAATACTAAATAGATATGTATAACGAATTGACCGATGAAGCCATAGAAGAGTTTGACAGCAAGCGACTCACCATTCAAGAAATGCGCGAAATCTTT
>CADCBB010000036.1 GCA_902799555.1 uncultured Bacteroidales bacterium | reverse complement strand
TGCAGTCGGTGGTATCCAGCCAACGTAGGCTCCAGTCCAAAGCCCGCATCTCGATATCGCTCAGCGTGCTGTCGCTCCAACGGGTATAATAGGGCGGAACAGGTACAATCGTATCGATCACCATTTCGAGGCTGTCCAGTTGTTCAATCACCTCGATGCTCGCCAAGGAGTCCGTGACGGTCGTGTCCGGGCGTGCGATGCTGTCTAACTCCTCTGCTCTCGCATAGAAAACGGCACAACAAGCGAATAGTATGATAAAAATCTTTTTCAAAATTGTATAGCTACTTTTAATTCAGCACTCTTCTGTTGCTGAAGGTCATAATAAATCTGTGGTTCCAGGTTCAGCGACAAATCGGGTGAGATGTCGAAGTCAAACAGCTGCGCATCGACATAGGCATCGATCAGACTGAGGGCATATACGATGACGGTCGCCAAGATCGAATAATCGCGGTAACGCCGATAGATATCCGTTTGGTTTTTCAGCGTACTCTGCCATCGGCTGGCTCCGCCCACACGCGTCAGATCATATCCGTCCGGAATGACGGCTATATAGCTCTTGCTCGCATCTTCCGTCACGGTACCGGCCTGGATATCATTATACAAATCGATATAGGCGGTCTTATAACCGGTATATCGGTTTTGCATCATGCTGATCGCGTATCCGCAGCCCATAAAAGCGCCATAGACGATCGGCAACTTCCAGTACGCTTTGTTGTAGATCTGTCCGGCTCCAGGGCATATCACGCCCAGCCAAACGGCTTTGATCGCGTCCGGTTTCTTGGTCAGATCGACATAATAGCGGTATTCCTCATCCGCTGTCGAGTCCGACGCATGATGATGCACCTCTTCCTGATGCGCAAATGCCGTCATCGGAAGCCACAACAATAGCACTAATATGGTAAGTTTGCTTCTCAACTCAATCGTTTGGCTATCTCTGCCAATTCCTCTTCATTATCAAATGCGATGACCACTTTGCCGCTCTGAATCTTGACATTCAGTCCGCTTTTATGACTCAACTCCTTGGCCAAAGGTGCATAGGGATTATCTCCTTTGTCTTTTTTCTTCGTGCCTTCAGCCTTGTCTTCCTGCGCCAGTTGCTCTACGCGACGAACGGAGAGGCCTTCGCGTAAGATACGTTGGTATAAGCCCAGCTGCCGTTCTGCCGAAGGGATAGCCAAGATGGCACGGGCATGACCCATGTCGATCTTCTTCTCTTTGATGCCTACTTGGATCTCTGCCGGCAACTTGAGCAGACGCAGGTAGTTAGCCACAGTCGTACGTTTCTTACCTACGCGCTCCGCCATCCGCTCTTGCGTCAGGTTATAATCGTCCATCAGACGTTGGTACGCCAAAGCGATCTCGATCGCATCCAAGTCTTCACGCTGGATGTTCTCAATCAGGGCCCATTCCATGACCTGCTCATCTTTGGCGGTACGGATATAGGCGGGAATACGCTCCAAGCCGGCGATCTTGCTGGCGCGGAAACGACGCTCTCCGGCGATGATCATATAGGTCCCGTCTCCATTGTCACGCAGCGTGATCGGAGAGATCACACCATGCTCACGGATCGAGTCCGCCAACTCCTGCAGCGCCTCTTCATCGAACGTACGGCGCGGCTGAGAGGGGTTCGCTACAATAGCACTCAGTTCAATCTCGGAGATCGAACTACCGCCATTGGTATCTACATGCGAGGTGTCAATCAATGCATCGAGACCTCGTCCTAATCCTGTTTGCTTCTTCATTTGTTTCTTGCAATTAATTCTTTTGCTAAAGCCGTATAGTTCTTTGCGCCCTTTGAACTCGGGTCGTACTCCAGTACCGATACGCCATGCGAAGGAGCTTCGCTCAGACGTACGTTACGCGCGATGACGGTATTGAAGACCAAGTCTCCGAAATGGCGCTTCACCTCTTCGTATACCTGATTACTCAGACGCAGACGGTTGTCGTACATCGTGAGCAGGAAGCCTTCGATCTTCAAGGCCGGATTCAGCTTCGACTTGATGATCTTGATCGTATTGAGCAGTTTAGCGATGCCCTCCAATGCGAAGAACTCGCATTGTACCGGGATGATGACGCTGTCGCTGGCCGTCAGGGCATTGACCGTGATCAGACCCAGAGACGGACTGCAGTCGATCAGGATATAGTCATATTCGTTGCGCACCTGATCCAGGATATTCTTCAATAATTTCTCGCGATGCTCCATATTCAGCATCTCTATCTCAGCTCCTACCAAGTCGATATGGCTGGGGATGAGGTATAAGTTCGGCGTATTGGTCTCCAAAATGGCCGTGTGCGGATCCACGCTATTGACCAGGCACTCGTAAACGGTGTTGTCCAGTTCACGAATCTCCACGCCCAAACCCGACGAGGTGTTCGCCTGTGGGTCGGCATCAATCAGCAATACGCGTTTGCCCTGCTTGGCTAAAGCGGCTGCGAGGTTGATAGAGGTGGTCGTCTTACCTACGCCTCCTTTTTGGTTTGCTAAGGAAATAATCTTACTCATATATGTTGTATAATTTTTTCTG
Organism: uncultured Bacteroidales bacterium; assembly: GCA_902799555.1. Lineage (GTDB taxonomy): Bacteria > Bacteroidota > Bacteroidia > Bacteroidales > Paludibacteraceae > Colicola. The sequence continues at coordinate 32,595 of CADCBB010000036.1, read as the reverse complement.
CTTCTATCTCTCGGCAGGCAAAATTGCCGTACCGGCAATGGTTCGTACCATGACATGTACAGGGGCGACAACGCAGATCATTGCGTTGTACAATATCTTCCGGCCGTTGTTTCCAACCGCTGAAACCGATCATCGGATGGGTTGCGCACCAAACGCTTACAGCTCTCAAACCTACGAGGCTGGCTAAGTGCTGGTTTGCGCTATCCATACAAAGCATCACATCCAGCATGCGCATCAACTCCAACTCCTCTTTGAGTTTTAACTTACCGGCCACACTCTCCGTGCGGGGAAAGACCGTGGACCATTGGCGTAGCATCTCGCATTCCACATCGCCGGCGCCGAAGAGGAAGATGCGTGTCTTCTTGTTCTTCGTCAGCTGCTCGATGATATCCTTTGTTACGCGGTAGGGCAGCATGTTCGATTTGGATTTGGCGAAAGGGGCCAAGCCTATCCATCGTCCTTCTTTCTCCCCGAATCGTGCCAGGACCGCTTTGGCTGCGGCGCTATTCTTGGGTAGCCGCTCGAAAGCATCATTGGTCTCCAATCCGGCACGTCGGAACGCATTGCGGTATCGCTCAAACTCGGAAGGAAGGGCTTTCTTTCCAATCCCAAAGAACGTGATCAGATGCTTGCGTACCCGTCCGTAACGAACACGGGTGACGGGCTTGCCGCTGAATCGCATCAGCAGGTCAAAGACCCTTGTCCGTAGTACGTCCTGCAAGTCAATCACGGCATCGACCCGGTCCCGCCATGTGCGCCATAAATCCCATAATCCATTCCAATCCAGGTGATTATCTACCTCCAGAAACTCCACATTGGACATCGAGGCGAACATCGAGGCCAGATCTTTCTTGCTCGCGATGATAAACCGATCATTCGGATAGCGCTTACTCAACGAGGCCACAACGGGAACCGTCATCGCCACATTGCCTAAAGTCGCAAACCGAATAATCAGATAGGTCATATTACTTCAAATCGGTGATTTTACTAAAGTCCTGATCGCCATAATCGAGGTTCTCGCCGCCCATACCCCAGATGAAGGTGTAGTTATGCGTAGCAGCCGCCGAGTGAATCGACCACTCCGGTGACAGCACCGCCTGATTGCCTTTCATCCAGATATGACGCGTCTCATCGACTTCGCCCATGAAATGGCATACCGCTTGCTCTTCCGGTACCTCGAAATAGAAATACGCTTCCATACGACGGCTGTGCACATGCGCCGGCATCGTATTCCATACGCTACCCGTATTGAGCTCGGTCATACCCATCTGCAGCTGGCAGGTCGGCAGGACTTGATTGACGAGCATCTTGTTGATATCACGTTCGTTACTCATCTCGAGGCTTCCCATATGGGCTACGACGGCATCCGCTTTGGTTACTTTCTTATTCGGATAGGCGCAATGTGCGGTCGTCGAGTTGAAGTAGAACAAGGCCGGTTTATCGGCATCCAGGCTCTCGAACTTCACTTCGCGGTCTCCGCGACCGAGGTAAAGCGCCTCTTTATAATCGAGTTCGAAGACTTCGTCTCCTGCGATCACGCGACCCTTACCGCCTACGTTGAAAATACCCATCTCGCGGCGGGTGAGGAAGAACGGCGCCTTCAGCGGATCGATGGCTTCGAGTAGCAGCGTCTCGCCTACAGGCATGGCGCCACCGACGATCATACGGTCGTACATGGAATACACCATGTTCACTTCATTCTTTACAAACACGCGCTCGATCAGGAAATCCTTGCGCAGACGAGTCGTGTCATAACTCTTGGCATCAATAGGGTTTGATGCGTACCGTACCTCATAGTTCGTTTTCATTATGTTTGTGTTTAATCTGTTTCTTTTGTATCGGGAATAGCCAACCGAGATTAATGCTCAGATCCATCGGATTCGCCATCTCGTATTTGTCGGTCAGCGAGGTGCCGTACACAGCGCCGAAAGAGAAATCATAGCGGATCTCCAATTGATAGACGCCGGCTTTCTTGGTTTTGAAATACAGGCCGGTTCCGGCTGCGGCTCCCCAATCGAAGCGATGGTCGATCGCATTGCTCTCATCCTTGACGCAGTAACCGAACTGCGGACCGAGGTTAAAAAACCACTTGCAAGTCTCGCCGCCGAAATTGAGATGCATTAGGATAGGCACCTCTACATAATGCAGGTTATGGCTGATGCCGGCTTGCTTCCATCCGCGATGCTCGTAGTTCATCTCCATCTGGAAGGCGCAGTACTTATGTCCCTCATAGCGGAAGACGAGTCCGCCGTTTCCGCCCAGCACACAGGCGTTGGTGATCGGCGTCATGTCATCTTGGGCAGGACGGAAAGCGACCGTACCGGCCGTCGCACCGCCATGTGCACCGATGTAATACACCGGAGTACGCAGACGAGGTTGTGCCAGACAAGTTGAAAATTGAAAATTAAAAATTGAAAGGAAGACGAAAAGAAATAATCCTTTCACCTTTAACATTTCACCTTTCACCTTTAACCTTTCACCTTTCATTTTTCAACGATTTGGATATAGGTATTCTGCCATCCGTCCTGGTCGCTCTCGCTTTCCCAAACGATGGGTGATTGCAGCGGTTGCTTGTCATCGTCTTGCTTGAGCACGATTTGTACCATCTCGCGCATCAGGTCATAGCCTAGCAGATCATAGCGCGGCATGTCGGATACATGGGTATTGGTGTAGGTCTCGTCCCAAAGGCGATCGTATTCCGTCAGATCGGCGTCGGTAATGAATTTCGAGGTGTACACCTGGGGCATATCGATATGCTCTTTCTGCCAAGCGTATTGGCTGACCAGTAACTTCTTCACGTGGATCTTCGCAATATGCGGAAGCGCCATGCGAACATGCTGGTAGCGATCGGAATGCAAGATGAAGATATTCTCTTGGAAACTATCTACCGCGTATCCCACGCTGTCGTTCATTAGGTCACGCAGCGCCATAGAGGAATACGGTATCTCCTGTGCTTTCAGCTTCTTGCGCAGCAGCCGCATGGATGAGCTCATATCGGTCTCTTTGGTGTCCACGAATACACAATGCCGGTCTTCGCGATTCGCGATCCATTGTGCCAAGGCTTCTACTTCGTCGGCATCCGGCGAGTTGAACTGGTGTATCTGCGGATGATTCTTCAGATTGACATCGTCGCTGAAAGGCAGGAACAGCGGTACCTGATGCGCTTCGCACCAAGCGGCCATGCGTGTTATCTGAATCGGATAGACGAGACCCAAGATGGCTTTGACACTGTCTAACTCCGTGCTGTCGCATAACTCCTGTACCTTGCGTTCGCTGCGTTCCGTGTCATATACGCGCAGGCGGAACAAGATGCTGTCGTTCTGCAGGTCATGCAAGGCCAGCAAAGCGCCCTCATAAAACTCCATCATCCGCTCCGCATTACCGCTTCGCTTGGTCTGTTGACTCTCAAACGGTAACATCAATGCGAATTCTATCACTCGGCGGCCATCCGGTACGATGATCGTATCTGCCGGCACAATCGTATCGGTCGGTACTACTACTGTATCGGTCGGAATGACTGTATCCAGTTGAACCGGTATCACGGTGTCTTTCGGCACAACGGTCTCTTTAACTTCCTCAACCACCGCCTTCTTTGCTTCCACTTTTCTTCCTGTCGGCAGCAGGATGATCTCGTCGAAATGCAGTCCGCGTTCGCGTAGTTGCGGGTTCAGACGGATGATCTCGCTCTGCGGCACGTTGAAGTTAACTCCGATACGGTACAGACCGATGCTGCGCTCCACTTGATAGCGGTACACCTCTTCTCCGTTCACCGTGTCCAAGGGGTAGTTCAATAACTCCTGCGCGGTCGCAATTGAAAATTGAAAATTGAAAATTGAAAGGAAGAAAAGAATGCGCATTCCTTTCACCTTTAATCTTTCACCTTTCATTTTTAATCTTTCACTTTTCACTTTTATATTCATATTTACGTTTTCTAACTACAAAGACCGTGCCTCCGATGAGTGCCAGGATGGCTACCGGAAGGATAGTACTTATCGTTTGGATCTGTTTGCGTTTGTCGTGTGCCCGTTTGTCGTTGAGCAAGCGAAGCTCCACACTCTTCTCGCGAAGCGAAATCAGTCCTTCGCTATCCGTGAGCCATAAGACCGCATTGGCGGCGAAGTCACGGTTGCTAAACTGCATGCCGCTGTACCGATCATAGCCCATCGGTAGCACTTGCCCTTTCTGCATCTCGTTCAGCAAGATGCTGCCGCTACCAATCACCACTTGGCGGGTCTTCTTTCCTGCCTTGATAATATCGGTATGCATGACTCCTTTGGGTATCATCCTGTGTGCAAAAGCACTTGCAAAAGCACCTTCCAACGAAACGGCTATCGGTACGTACTGGTACTGGAATGTATTGACGTCCGGATTCATGTCGTTCAGGTTCACTTCGCCAGGTGTAGCGGTCACGCGGCTGGCGGTACTGGTAGCCAATAAGATACGTTTCTCTATCCCGTCGTCTCCGCCTACGGCATCAATCGGACTGACAAAGGTACTCATGATCTGCCCCATGCTCTTGGTGATCGGCGAACCCTCGCTGGTCAGTAGGATAGGGGCGTAGGTCCACGGCATGGGTTGGAGATTCGGTTGCGAAGGATCGCTGCTTACGTTCACCGGTATCGGCAGGCATTGTACATCTTGCACCAATGCGGGGTTGACGCGGATGCCGTAACGGAAGAGCATATCCGTGATGCCTAATTCCAAGGGAACGATAGGGGTGAAGCCGTCGCTCTGCAAGACCTGCTCGCTGAATCGTACGCCATTCACCGCCCAGAGCACCGCACCGCCACGCATGATATATTGGTCGATCACAAACCGCTCCGCATCGCTGAAGGCGGTCTGCGGGCTGACGATGAGTACCGCCTTATAGCCGTCCAGCATATGCACATCGATCGTATCGCCGGTCAAGGCTCCGCGGTCGATCGCAAAATACTTGCTCAGCACGGTCATCAGGTCATAGGTATGTGCCTCGTCGGGTTCGCCGTGTCCTTCTAAGATAGCGATGCGCGGCGTCTCGGTCTGCTGCAATAAATGCAGCGCTTCCATGAAAGCGAACTCGAGTTGCTCAATGCTGGCGTTCAGGTTCTCTTCTCCGCTGAGGCCTCGCGTGTTCTTGAGCAAGGTTACCACAGCGCGTTTGCCCTTATACGTCATCAGCGCGTAGGGATAAACGGTCGTCTGTGCCGTCTTGCCGTTCTGCTCCCGCTCATGAATGACGATCGGATTTAATCCTATGGAGTCTCCCGTAACCGATAACCCATAACCTTTAACCTTTACATCGGCATAGACTCCCATCTCCTCGATCGTCTCTTCGGTCGCTTTCTTCAGTCTCCGGAAACCGGCATTGAGGTCGCCGTCTAATAACAAAGCTACTTCGATAGGTGCATCGGTCTGCTTGAGCAAGGTCTTCGAGGCCTCACTCAGACTATAGTGCTTATCGTCCGTCATATCCCAACGAACGACAAACACATGCGTCAGCGCCACAAATGCCGCCACGCAAGCCAGCACTATGATGGACCTTTCACCTTTCACTTTTTTATACTTTTCCAAACTTCTTCGTTGATCACTACCGGATATTTAGCACGCAGCTGTTTGATCCACTCGGTCTCCAGGTAATCCTGGTAGTCGGTCGTCACTTTGCCTTTTTCGTCGCTCCATACCTCCGGCGCTTTGAGTACCTTACCGATACATACGACTTCCGGCATCGCCTCATTCGGCGTATATTCGACTTTCTTGTCTTTGAAACCGAATTTATCGATTGCGGCATTCTTGCCTTTCTCCCAAAGGCCGTGTTGCACCTTGACGTATGTCACGCTGTCGCAGTTGACACGCTTGGCAATGTAGCTCTGGATCGAATCAGGGTTCGCACTCTTGATGATCGCCTGTGCCGCTTTGGCGCTGCTCTTGTCTTTGGCTTGCACCATATAGCCTTTCCAACGCGGTTTCTCCCAGGTGTAGTTCTTCTTGTTGGCTTTGAAATACGCTTCCAGACCGGCTGTGTCTTTGGCAGCCTTGTCCCATACTTCGCGCAGCGAGACCTCAAAGAGCAGGATACCGTCGTGGTACTCTTGCACGAGGTTCTTCAGCTCCGGGTACTTTGCCTCCAGGTGTTCGTCCGCATATGCTTTGACGTCGGCATCGCTCATCTCTGCCGGCAGGTTATACTCGGCGCGGGTCTTGCGGATGAAGCTCTTATCGGCCTCTTTGGCACGCTCGTCCCGTTTCACTTGACGCTCAATCTGCGTACGCATCGAATCCAGCGGTTGAATACCGCGCTCTGCCTCTTTATAGAGGATATGCCATCCGTATTGGGTGCGAACCGGCGCACTGATCTCGCCGGCTTGCATGCTGAATGCTGCATCTTCGAAGGCCTTCACCATCATGCCTTTTCCGAACCAACCCAGGTCGCCGCCACGACTGCTGCTGCCGCGATCCTCCGACTCCATCTTCGCTACTTCGGCGAAGTTCTCCGGCGTTACGACCTTGGCAATGCTGTCGATGAGGGCTTTCTTGATCTCGCTGAGGCTGTCTGCCGGCACCATCTTCATGATATGTGCTGCTTTTACCTCTACGTGGTCCCGCTCTTCCTCTACCAGCACGATATGATAGCCGTATTGGGTGCGGAAGACCTCACTGATCTGTCCGATAGGCGTGTTATACGTGGCCTCTTCCAGCGGATAGACATAACGGAACGGCGTGATCCAACCTAACTCACCGCCGGTCTCCTGTACGCTCGGATCGGTACTCAGTTCGCGTGCCACGGCATCAAATGCCTCTACCGGCAGACGTTTCTCGATGTTCTTCCATTTGCCTTTCACCTTTTTCCTTTCAATTTTCAACTTACCAACGGTCACGCGCTCACGCGCTTCGTTGATTTTAGCCAGCGCCTCTGCCTGCGCTGCACTGTCGGCGCTCGCCTGACATTGGATAGCGATATGCGCTGCACGACGGTCTTTGCTTAGATGACGCCAACTCATCTCGATCAGGCTGTCCATCGCGGCCTCGTCCTGCAGGTATTTCGGCGTAGCTTGTGCACGGTAACCTTTGAGCTCTTTCTTGAAACTCTCGGTCGTGTCAATGCCTTGTGCCTCCGCTTCCGCTACTTTGAGTTTGAAATTGATGAACATGTCCAGGTACTCGTCCATCGTCTTCGGATCAACGGCACCTGCTTGGTTGTTCTTCTCATAAATGTACAGAAACTCCTCTGCACTCACGGCCTTACCGTTGATGGTCATCAGAGTCTCTTTCTGTGCCATGACACCCATGCTCATGGCTACTACAGCTAACAGTAAAAATGCTTTTTTCATTTCTTGATATATTTTTTGTAACTTTCTTCAAATAGTTTGACGGCATAGTTAAGACTGCCGAACAGTTCACCGCCGGACGCGTTCGCATGTCCGCCTCCGTGGAAAACCTCATTCGCCCAAATATTAACAGGACGGTCGCCCTGCGAACGGAACGAGATACGGATACGCGACTTCGGTGTACCGGGTTTGGCACGCTCTTCGCGCATGAACACGGAGTAGTGTACGTCCGCTATCTGGAGCGGCATGTTCACCAATCCCTCGCAATCACCCGGTTGGTAATGATACTGATCCAACTCATCGGCTGAGAGGGTGATTAGGGCCAAGTGGTACTCCGGGAAGATGCGCATCTTGCGGTACAACGCGTACCCGGTCAGGCGCATGCGGTCGGTCGAGTACTGATTAAAGACCGCGTTGTAGATCTCATCTTTGTGTACGCCCGCGCGTATAAGATTCGCTATAATCTCATAAATCTCCGGCGCGGAGGAGTTGTAACTGAAATTACCCGTATCGGTCATCAGACCCGTGTAGATACAGGTGGCTATTTCGGTCGTTAACTCATTCACTCCTTCATTCCTTAACTCCTTATACACGATCTCGCAACTCGACGAAGCCTCGGGGTGGGAGTGTACCTCATCGGCAAAATCCATCGGATTGAGATGATGGTCGATCAAGATCTTCGGACAGGGGTTAGCCAGCATCTTCTCGCCCATCGGACCGATACGCTTCGGGTCATTGAAGTCGGTGCAGATAAACAGCTCCGCCTTAGCAATCAGCGGATCGCACTGCGCGGCTTGTTTCTCGTAGATGAGAATCTGCTCTGCTCCGGGCATCCAGTTGAGGAATGCCGGAAAAGAATTCGGCACGATGACGGTCACGTCCCGTAACCCCTCACCTGTAACCGGTAACCCTTTTATCCAATGCCATAGTGCCAAACTTGAACCCATCGCATCACCGTCAGGAGCCACGTGGGTGAAGATGACAATATGCTTCGCTTTTTCGATTAATTCTTTCATATTACACCATAAATAGCGTGCAAAATTACGAAAAATTACTGAATTATACAAATTTTTTCAAAAAAAATGCCAAAAAATTTGGTCAATTCAAAAAAAAGCAGTACTTTTGCACCCGCTTTTCAAAAAAAGCCCTGCTCAATGGTGTAATGGTAGCACTACAGATTCTGGTTCTGTCTGTCTGGGTTCGAGTCCTGGTTGAGCAACATAGAAGAGACCTTTTGGGTCTCTTTCTTGTTCATATTATCCTAAATCTGCGAAGATGATCCAGTCTGGTGCGTGGTAGGTCAGGATACCGATGGTAATGATAGCCAGCACGATGAGCACTATCCACAGTGGCCAGAGGCGTTGCACAACAGCACATGTCCGCCAACGATTAGCAAGATCGTTGCTATGATTGTTTCTTTGCGTGTCATAGTATAATCACTATATTTATATTCTCGTCATGTGATAGCCCATGCGCTTGAGTTGTACAGCTGCGCCAAAGAGGAACAACTGATGCAAGCAAGCGACGTAGGCAAGGAAAGCCTCTTTGGTGCCCGGTTCGATGTCCTGATGCATCAACGTGTTATGCACTCGTGAGGCACACTCGCTAACGAGCTCTTCAGTCGCAGCAAAATCCTTGCCTTTGAGTTTGAGCACGTCTCTGCGAATATACTCGTCCATGGCATCGTAGCCGCGTTTGTCACGCAGATAGACATACAAATCGTCCTTTGCAGCATAGTACTGCCAATCGTCATCCCACATCTTCGCCAATGCCATGCCGATATACATCATCCACCCGAGCGACGCGAGCGGATAATTCTGAAACTCACGCACTCCGTCAGGGATATACGCATTGGCAATCGTCTCCCATTTGCCTTCCACATCCGGGCATTCCGGCAGACGCTCGTCTATCTCATTCTCGCTCAGCAGATAGTGCTGCAAGTCGTTGTGTATCAATTCCTCCAATTTATCCATAGTGGTACTATTTGATCGTTTTAATCACTTTCGCGGGATTACCGGCAGCGATGCTGTTGGCGGGGATGTCGTGCGTTACGACCGAACCGGCTCCTATCGTACAATTATCGCCGATAGTGACGCCGGGCAGAATGGTGACGTTGCCGCCGATCCAGACATCATTACCGATGGTCACGGGTTCCGCCCATTCCTGACGCGTCTTGCGTTCACGCGGATCGGTACTATGACACGCACAGTAGATATGCACGCTCGGTCCTAAAAAACAATCGTCGCCGATGGTCACATAGGCTTCGTCCAAGACGGTAAAACCGAAGTTCGCGAAGAACCGTTTACCGACGCGGATATGCTTGCCGTAATCGCAATAGAAAGGCTGGTTGATGAACGTGTCTTCATCCGCTTGGCCCAAGATCTCACGAATCATCTTGTTTCGTCCAGCAAAGTCTGTCGGCAGCAGGTTATTATACTGCTGGCATAGAACCTTCACACGGTTGAGGTCTTCCAACAAATCCGGGGCACAGGCGTCATACACTTCGCCTGCCAACATCTTCTCTCGTTCTGTCATCTTTTCTTGGTGTATTTAGCTTTGACAATCTCGTATGAATTGCGGATGAGGTCGCGTGTCAAGTCGTCCGGCGAAGAATGCGGGTCAAGACCGATCCAGTGTTTGGGCGACTCGTTATAGGGATTGCCGATGCTGTCGTATTGCGCCTTCAACTCATCAATCCGTTCAGGCTGGCACTTGAGCGAAATAACCTGAAAATCATTGAGATCAAAGAAACAAAACATGTGTCCGCAGACATAGAAGACCAATACTCCTTCGCCGTTCTTGAACTTGGTAAAGGGCAGTTTCTCTTCTACATCTGAACCTAAAGAAAGGCAGAAATCCCGAATCTCTTCTACGTTCATCATTCCTGCTGTCCAATAATCTCTCGCCAGCCGTTGGGTAGCGACACGTTCTCCATGGCTACGGCGGCTTTGAAAAGCGGTGCGATTTCTTCGTTCGTAAAGCCCGCAATGCCACAACCGATACGCGTCACACGGAAGAGCAGTTCCAGATGTTGTTTGGCGTAAAATTCATCCACATACGGACGGATAGTCTCTACGCCGCCTTGCATGGTAGGAATGGCGTAACATTGCCCTGTCGGACCGACTCCCACACCCCACTCTGCTCCAAAGAGTTTGTGCGCTATATGCGCTGCTCCGCCACCATGCATGCCCGCAAGGTTACTGCCGAAGACAAAAATCTCGTTCGGCTTCAAAGAAGTGATATACTCCGGTGTTACTCGTAGTGTCATAATAATTCTGCCAATTTATCTTCCCGAATGATCTTCGGGGTACTCTTGCCTGCAAGGACAAGAATTTTCTTTCCATCGCGATAGATATGTAACTGCCGTGAACGGACTACAGCCCTCAGCGTCGGGTCGTTCTCTATCTGCTCACGGATAGCGCGGTATTCACCATCCGGGGCAAATAACTTCCGCTGCAAATGAGAGCACATATTTGCTGTATCTATTATCATTTATTATCTTTTGTATTTGAATCGGAAGGGCTTTTTGCTCGTAGAGAACATTCTGTTTTCTAGCGCAAGAACGAGTTGAACATCAAAGTAAACAGACATTTTTGTTCCTTTCTTTGTGATGATATCCATTTTGTCGCACATAGAAGGAGTCAGAGTTTGCTGTTCAAACTCCACCTGCATAACATAATTCATAATTGTGTATTCGTCATTAACACAAACTACATGTAGTGCAGTCTCTTCTGTTAAAGCATCACCTGTTGCATAAACAGCATCCATTAGCCGATCATACTGCCATAAATATTTGCTTGTTGTGATACTATCATTTGCATTGTATGCTGCAATAAAACGCATTCGTAGTGCGCCTAGATTCAAAGGCGATTCCGATAATAACGAATCCACGTACATGATGACGCCCTCATTACCATCTGCTTCATAAATAGCATTAAGCCGTTTCATGCTCATTCCTGATGAAGGAGCCCCATAAAATGCCGAGCCATAATAAATAGCCTGAAAATCTTGGATGGACAAAGTCGTGTCTTGTGCTTGAAAACGATTTAAAAGCAAATTGTAATTGGATTGCCCCATTGCTTGAATGCCTTCATAATCAGGGAGAAGGAAATCTTTTGCGAAAGCCGTCGTGACGATGTGCACACAACAAATCAGTAATAATAGAGTCTTTTTCATAATCATAATTACTTCATACGCGAAATCCATTCGCTACGCGCATATTATACATTACTATATTTAAGATATTTGAGAATGAATCTTAGAGCCAGAATAGCGATAACAATGATAACCCAAATGAGTCTGCGGTCTTTTTGACCTACAGGCTTGTCTTGGGCATGTTGCTTCCAATAGGCCAGAATATTCTCTAATGCCTCGTCCACATTTACTCCCGCATTCTCAATTGATTCCATGGGGACAAAGACAAGTCCTAATTCACTTGTAGAAACGAACTTAAACATTAAAAAGGAATCAAACACCTTGATTTCATCCAATTCATACCAAGGTGCAGAGACTGCCAGATTTACATGAATCTTTCCCTCATCATCGTCTTCTTTGTCTTCCTCATCTTCTTCGGCATCCTGTACCGGCACCCAATACCCCACACCATTTTCATCAAAGCCGATGTAAGTTCCCTTATCTGCTATTTTCTGGAATGAAGATGCGGTAAAAAGCGCCAAGCCCAAGATAATAAGTATACAGACACCCAATATGATGAGGGCTAACACCCATTCGCCGACCATTATTACTCCCAAGATCATTGCGGCAAATATAAGGTAAGCGTACCATGGGATTGAGATAGTATCAGTAAGATAATATCGCACATATGTCCGGAAATCTCCTTGTAGAAGGAAATAAGAAGGCTGCGGATCTCTAATCTCGCTGTACAGTTCATTTCTTTTAAAGCGTTTCATATTTTTGTTTGTGTAATCTCTTTAGTACAATAATTCGGCGCAAAGGTACAAAAAAAATCCCACATACGCAAGTGTATGCAGGATTTTTTTGATTTATTTTCTTTGGGCATGGACCGAGACATCTATCTGCTCCGTACGCGGAATCCACTCGGAATAGACCTGCGCGGCGGTCTCGGCATCGTTGCGAACAATCGTGTGGAGATAGTGATAGACAGGTTCTTCGGTCTCGTTGGGCAGCAAGGTTAAGCGGCAGGTGAGCGTGTCACCTAAGAACGTCTCCTTGAGCCAGTGGATAGCCAGGCATCTAATCGCGTGTGCGTCCATGAATGCCTCGTCCGCCGACTGCATGGCTATACTAAGGTACGTGCGGTTGTTGACGTGACCGTTGAAATCGAGGTTAATGGGATTGACACGGTGTTCAATCTGTTGAAGCGGTGTACCATCCGTCGGGAAACGGCGTTTCTTGTGGGTCTCGGAAGTCATCTCCGGCAGTACAGGAATCTGCGATTGGAACGGAGTCATCGGCGCGAGACGATGTGCTTCGGTATCCAATAACGTCCAACAGCCGTAACCATGTGCCACTTCTATTCCATCTGACCGACGCACACGGAACTCGGCATACAGGCGCAAAGCGCCCACTTCACTGTTCCAAACGGTCACCTCGATATCGTCCGACCAAAGGGCTGTCTGCTCTTCAAACCACGCGTTGAACTCCGTAATGACCCAGATGCGGTTCTGTTTGATGACGTCAAAAGCAGCAAGATGCAGGCACGACATATAGCGTGCCCAGCAATCCTGATAATAGAGTAGGACGGCGTTCGGCGTCATCCGGTAACGCGTGTCCATGTCCGCTGCTGTAAGCGAATAACGATGGGTGTATTGGTTCATTTTACCTCTTCCCAGTCGATGTCGGTCACTTCGCGGAGACGGTCATGCAGTTTGACGAAGCGTTTCTCCACTTTGTTGACGACGGCCACTTTAACCCAGTTGCCTATGCCGTCGAGGATGATACCTAAACCGACAATCCAAGCAATCGTCTCTGCGCTGACATTCGGGTTCACGAGGCAGTACACGCCGAAACATGCAGCCAGCACACCAAAGCAGCAGACGATCCACCAACGGCGGAAACCGACACGCTTGAAATCAGCAGAACTGATAGCGAGATTGATGCCTTCAAACATGAGCCAGAAAGCGAAGATGAACGGTAGCGCAACCATCAATGGATCCGGATGGAAGACCATGACTGCTCCGAGGATAATCTGCAGCAAAGCCGAGAGGAACATCAGTCCGCTCATAGGGATAAATCCGCGCGTAGCCGACCAGGCTGCCATCTCCGTGCAACCGCCGAGGAAGAACATCAAACCAAATACCCAAGCAAGGCTTAACAATGTGGTTCCCGGGCAGAGGATACACATTACGCCGAGTGCTACGAGTGCGACACCCGCAATACACATCCAAATTTTAGTACTCGTTTTCATACGTATAGAATTTAAAAACATACTTGCGTTTTCACTCGGAGAGAGGCAATAAGTGTGCCAAGCTGTTTGTATCTGCCAATTTGTCTATTCTTATGCCAAATTGTCGTTTTACTGCGGTTTTATCAGATATTCTTGCCTAATTCGTACGCTTCTTGCAGTTTGGCGTTGCCTGCGATTTCGTGCGGATCATTCACGCCGCCGCAGAAGAGATGCCCTTTGAGGGTACATTTCTCGTAGCAGTCAATCCAGCCTTGCAGACCGCTCTCGGCACGCTTGGGCGTGAACTCCTCGTCCTCGGCTGCGGTGGTCAGCAGGTAGATGTCGCGGAATCGGTAATCCTTCGGATACATAGCGTTCATTCGGTCGATAAGCGTCTTCATCTGGCCCGACATCTCATAGTAATAAATAGGCGTTGCCCAGCAAACGACATCGGCGTTGAGCACGCTCTCCATGATCGCCGGCACATCATCTTTGAACACACAAGCGCCTGTCTCCTGACACTTGAGGCACCCGATACAGAACTTAATCTCTTTGCCGCGCAGCGAGATGAGTTCGACTTCATGGCCGGCACTCTTGGCACCTTCGGCAAACTGCTCCGCCAACTGATGGCTGTTAGAACCCGGACGGAGAGAGGTGGATAATACAACTACTTTCATATCTGCGATTTACTTTAGATTTTTGTTGAAGAACTCCGCCAACTTGTCCCACGGAATCATATTCTTGGGTTCGCCTTTTCCTGCCGGTTCGGTGAAGCCGCCGTCATAGAGGTCGCAATGGGAAGCATCGGGGATGATGAGGAGCTCTTTGTTCTCAGGACAGGGATTTGGAGCCACTACGGTTTTGTAGCCATCCGCTTTTCCGTCCACCATGTAATGGTACGCCGCTTCGCCGAAATAACGGCTATGGGCGTCCGCGCCGTGCATGATCAGAACCGCAGAACGGATCTCGTTGATGTAATACAGGAAACGGCTGTTGGCATATGCCTGCGTGCCGATGACACGCCAACCGTCGTTCGAGTTACCGCTGCGGGCATGGTAGCCGCGCGGGGTCTTGTAATAATCGTAGTAGTCGTGCACAAAACGTGGAGCTTGTGGAGGAACGGTGTCCAGCACACCACCTGCCATGGCTTGTGGGTCTGTGAGACGCTGCTTAGACAGGTTCTCACGGTTCCTGTGACGCCACTGCTCATCGTCGAAAGCATCGTTGTAGTCGTTGCCGGAGACACGCGTCATGTCGTACATCGTCGAAGCCACCGTCGCTTTGATACGCGTATCCGCTGCCGCCGCATTGAGCGCAATGCCGCCCCATCCGCAGATACCAATAATACCGATGCGGTTTGCGTCCACTTCGGGCAGTTTAGAAAGGTAATCCACCGCCGCCATGAAGTCCTCGGTATTGATATCAGGTGACGCAGTGCGACGCGGTTCACCTGAACTCTCGCCTGTGAAGGACGGATCGAAAGCCAGCGCAATAAACCCGCGCTCCGCCATCTTCATCGCGTACAGACCCGAACTCTGCTCTTTCGTTGCGCCGAAAGGACCGGATACCGCTAAAGCGGCGTATTTGTGATTTGTGATTTGTGATTGCTCATTTGCCTTCGGCGTGTAGAGATCGCCAACCAGCGTGAAGCCGTATTGGGTTTGGAAGGATACCTTTTTGTGGTTTACTTTCTCACTTAGCGGGAACACTTTGTCCCAGGTGTCATTTACGCATGTATTCATTTTGTCATTTGAATTTGTGCACGCTGCAAATAGGATTGCCGCGAGCATAAGGGTTAAAAACTTACTCATATTTTCTTTCTTATCTGAATTTCGTTGCAAAATTACTGCTTTTTCTCCATATGTCACCTACGCTCCGTTCCAACTTCATTTGTCCGCAAGCCTCTATCTCAATGATTCGTTGGACTATCTCTTCCGGATGATCGACAAGGAGCTGACCATGGTTCATGCCTTCGAAAATCTCGACATGTGCCTGCGGGTATATAGATAGCAGGGCGACAAACGCTTCTTTCGTGCCATACCAGAAATGGATGTCATTGCCGGAGATGGATTCCAACTTGTTGGTATAAACGGACTTGTAGCCATCTAAGACTGCCGGTCTGCCACCCCACGGCCAAGTCTTCTTGCACTCATCGAGGAGCACATCGAAATAGTGGCTGCGGAAGACGGCTTTCCAAAATCCCGTCCAGTGGTAGCAGGTCCAGACGTTGATTGCCTGGTAGTGTCGCAAAGGATTGACAAGCCAATTGGGCAAGGGCAGTAAAGGAGCCGCGTCAAGGATGGCATGGTCAATGGTCAGTACATTTCGCTCCAAGATACGCGAAAGGATTTTACCGCCAAGCGACAGACCATAGGCACAATCCAAATGTCCGTCGCCAATCCAAATGTCCGTCGCAATGCGCTTGCACATAGGCAATGATTTGCGAAGCTTGGTCGTCCACAGAGGTGAAGCGTGTGTGCTTGCCAAGCGTAAAACCGTCCACCTCCACGGCTATGATACGAAACCGCTCTTCCACCAAACGAATGAGCGGAAGGAATATCTCGTATGACACGCCCAAACCGGGAATGAGCAGTAATGTCGGGGCTTTATCGTTGCCAAAGAGTTGGAAGTTCATTTTTTACATCTCCATGGTAAAAACCGCCCTGTGCGACGGCAATAAGACTCATATTCTTCGCCAAAATCCTGACGGAGACGTTTCTCCTCAGTCAGTACTTGCACGAACATGATCGCAAGAAAAATAACCCACACCAATACTGCCTGCCATGTCCATAGCCAGACGATAAACGATGCGAGATAGACAAGTGTCCCTGTCAACATCGGATTGCGGTTGAGACGATAAGGTCCATCTGTCATCAGATGTTGCGTGCGCGGAGCTACTTCATGTCCGAAAGCATCCATCGGATTACCTTTTCCACGACGCTTCATATAGACAATAGTCCACACGCTGAGCGTTAGTCCGCCAAGCATCAACAGTCCAGTCAAGGATGCACGCAATGCGCCGATATGTTCCAATGCCGGCATTCCTGATGCCAGCCACATAATTGTCGGCAAGAGCACAACGAACATCACTCCGCCAAGCACATAGCCGGCTATGTTTTGAATAGTCTTTTTCATATCAAATCGCTAATTTCTAACTTTTTTGTTTCGTGAATAGATGCGTGCAATGATTGCGCCGCTGATGTTATGCCATACGCTGAATACTGCACCGGGGATCGTTGCTAACGGGAATGCTGCAAAATGCATCACAGCCAGCGAGGTTGCCAAACCGGAGTTCTGCATGCCGACTTCTATACTGAGTGCCACGCTCTTGGCACGTTGCAGACGCAACAACCGACCTACCAAATAGCCTACGCCAAGCCCGAGCATGTTGTGCAGCATCACTACGAGCACTACGAGCACCCCTGCGGTCATCAGCCGGTCGGCATTATGCGCTACAACGATACCTACCGTCAGTGCTACCGCGATAGAAGAGAACGCAGGCAGGTAAGGAGTAACGCGCTGCGTAATCTTCGGAATAAACCGTTGACAGAGCAGCCCGCAGACGATGGGTAGAATAACGATATACACGATGCTCAGCAGCATACCCGTTGTATGCACGTTGACCATTGTGCCGGCCAATAACCAGACGAGCAGAGGTGTCAGTAGCGGCGCAAGCACGGTGGATGCGGCAGTCATGCCAACAGATAGCGCAAGGTCGCCTTTCGCCAGATAGGTAATCACGTTCGATGCCGTTCCGCCCGGGCAACAGCCTACCAGAATAACACCTATCGCCAGTTCTTGCGGAAGCGAGAATGCCTTTGTCAGTCCCCATGCCAGCAGCGGCATGACGGTGAACTGCGTGAGGCAACCGATCAGGATATCTTTCGGACGACTCAGCACAATCTTGAAGTCTTGCGGCGAAAGTGTCAGTCCCATGCCGAACATGATGATGCCCAACATAGGATTGATCACCCACGTACCGATCCACGCAAGCGATGCCGGCACAATGAGGCTTAATGCTGCCACCATCAGCACCATCACTCCCATCCATTTGGCTATGAAATTACATATTCTTTGCATATGACAAACATACTATATCAAATCGCTTATTTCTAATGGTACATAGTTAATCAAGTCCTGCGGAGTGAGGCGGAGTTGCATGCCGCGCTGTCCGGCAGAGACGTAAATCTTCTCATGCAGTAGACAAGTCTCGTCAATGTACGACGGGAATGGTCTTTTCATCCCTATCGGGCAACAACCGCCACGGATATAACCGGTGAGCGGCAGCAGTTCTTTCTGCGGAATCGGCTTACAGGACTTGTTACCGCTGGCACGCGCCGCTTTCTTCAAGTCCACCTCACATGCTCCGGGCACTACACATACAAAATGCTTGACCTTGTCACCCTCCAACACAATAGTCTTGAAGACGGCATCCACATCCTCACCTAACTGTTCCGCTACGTGCGTAGCACTCAGACCTCGTACTCAATCAACTCATATGCGATCCCTGCCGCATCGAGCAATCGACACACATTCGTTTTCTGTATCTTCTGTGCCATATCAATGTCCTCTCACAAATTGACACTCAGGTACATCCGCCGTGAAACAACTATCGTCCCGCTGCTCCTCGTCCATCGCTTGCTGCTGTTGTGCTATGTACTCGTCGTATGTCATAACATTACACAGATTCTTCCGGCTTCTTTGGTGAAGATTGAGGGATAACGGCAAATGCAGGCATAGACCTGCGCGGAGGTCACCGGTTTGCCGTCCTTACGTACATGCCAGGCATTGCGGTTGATAGCGGCAGCTATCTGGTCAGTCGTCTTTCCATGACCATCCGACATGATGGCATAAGTTATCGCTTCCTCCAGTTTCAAAACTCAAATTGTTCCAACTTCATTTGTCCGCAAGCCTCTATCTCGGCTACGTATTTCTTGAACTCCGGTGTCTCGGCATGCGCCTTGAGCGAAGCGTCATCTTTCCATGTCTCGCAGAACATGAACACATCCGAGCGGGTCGCTGACTGGAACACATCATAAGCGATGCACCCGGCATGATTGCGGGATTTCTCGGTCAAAGCTACTGCAGCACGCAGAGCGTCCTTGTACTTTGCCGCGTCTGCGGCCTGAAAAAAGCAATTTAAGCGTATCATATTAGGATTGTATTTAGTTTATCTTTTTCTTCTTTTTTGTCCTATTCGGTCATAGTGGTTCCACATCTCCCAAAATCTGATAGTTATCCATTGATCTTCAGAACGCAACATCTACTGCAATAGCTCATAGGTTTTGTACCAATACCAGAAAGCTTCGGGGAAATTCTTTTTCAGTTTGTTCAGTTTGTTCATTTCCATTCCTTCAATGGACAAACCTGCAACAGACATCGGGTCAAAGGAATACTTTTCTATTCGATTGATTCCTTTTTCGATTAACGTGAGCATATACGCATTACGTGCTGCATCTATTATGGCTTCGTCTATCCGATATTGCCGTCCTGAATACATAAAACTGCGTATTTTCATGATACCTCGTTGCAGGAATGCAAATTGTTCTGCATTCAGCGCGCCACGGAGAGCAAGGTTCATATCCGTTTGACGAATACCTGCAATCACTTCATCCACAGACATTGTCAGCCCACGGTATGCCAGTTCGATAGGCACTATTCGCCGAAAAACCTCTGCTGTAATATGCATATCGTCCACGTGCTCGAACAGCCGTCCGACGTCGTGGAGTTGTTTGATGACTTCCAACGATTTCTCTTCGCCTTTCTTATAATATGGTATGCCGGTTGAATCAGGAGCAAAGGCGGTTAGTTTGTCTCCTAATATGTCTTTTTCCGAGGGGATAACCACTTTGGCTGGCGTGCCCTCAATCTCTATCAGCGGAGAAGTGATCTCTACTTCTTTTGTCTCGATATACTGATGCTCGTCATATAGTACATCCAGCAGAATATACATATCCTCGCGTCCTGAGCGCGGGAATGCCACTTGGTAGAACAGCTTGGAATGTCCTTTAGGAATTGTAGTCCCGTCTTGCTTACGCTCTACCAATTCGTATCGAACAAAACCGTTCGCTGCGTATTCTTGCAGATATGTTTCTATGTTCGTATCAGGCGGGCAGATAATATCTATATCCGTGGACAGACGATTGCCTGTGTCTTTGAGCAATAGCATCAGACTTGTTCCTCCTTTGAAGACAAAAGGACAACCGCTTCGAGCTAACATATCCAACAAACTGAACGCACGAACCACGCGTTCTATCACGTTTTTATCCGGATAGCGCAGTTCCTCTGCCTTTGCGCTTATCCATTCTTGACCAAAACATTTTGCTGCAATCATATCTTTATATTCCTCCGTTTGGCATATCGTTGTAACTTTTCTTCATTCAGCATATACAGTTCGCGGGCTGTTTCCGTCATGTATGCAGTCTCGATGCCTTGCATATAATAAAAATCCTTATCTGCACGGATGTCCACCAAGAGTTTTTCCAGCATAGGCACATAATAGCCGTTCTGCTTCATCAACGGAGCTTGAGTTACCAGCGGTTTGACGATTACTATCTTTTTCTTTATATCCGCATAATCATACATCATCTGCTCGTTCGGAGTGCGAAATACCTCATATCCTGCATCTTGCAAACAGTGGAAAACGGTCTCAACGCTATCTCGTTCCACTTCTATGTAAGTCGCTTGATTGAAAGCCAGATGGTGTTGCAATGGAGCAAAGGTCTCTCCATTGTACGCGCATAGTATAATTAAGGGAAACTGCGTATGAATGAGATCATAAACTGCCTTTTCCTGTTCTCCAAACACCACATGCCAACTATTTTGGGTCGCTTTGGAATAAACACCTCTTTGCAGTCGTTGTATTTTCCCTTGCCGAACCATCCGGTTGAGAATGTTGACGATGGAATGCAAACTCACATCGCCCCCTAAACTTAGGGCATATTGCTCCGCAGTGAACGACTCCACAGCCTCTGCAAAACGAATAATATGGTCGGTTCTATTAATCATGTTTTTACTATTGTATTTCGTCAGTTTTTGTTCCTATTTGACGATTTACAATGCAAAAGTACTATATTTTTTTGAATTGTGCAAATAATTTTTGAAGAAAAATCACTTTTTCCTTCATTTTGTCACCAAAGCTGGACTTTGTGGAAGATATGTGGCAGCAATTTATGTTCGAATATTCCAGAAGCACAAAATATAGAACAGATATAGTTGTTCACTTCTGCGATGTAAGTGTTCTATACACATGCTTTTTCTTTGCCGTGAAAAACCAGCAGTTACGAATTATAAACTATGTCAAGAAGTTCACTTGCAATATTTGGATCTTCAAAACGCATTGCATTATCATTTAGTGTATTTCGCCCCAAATAATTGATTGAACCATACCAGATTAACTTCTTATCTATGATAGCACAACGACAAGACTGCGTTGGTCTTATTACAACCTCTACACCGCGTGCAGCAACATCAGTTAGAACTCCCTTGAGTGAACTCGCAACCTGCGGTTGATTATTTGGAATTGTGATAACGATAGAGCGTTTTGCATTTAATATATCCTTTTTGAATACAGATACAAAAGATTTTCCATCGAAGAATGTAGATTGCGTATCCGGCTCTTCCAGTTCCGCGAATAAGCCTCTATTAATCGGCTGTGATTTAGGTTTATAGCCTATGCCTGCATAACCTTTGATACGACGGCGGTACATGAGTTCACACAAGGGAACATGAATGTCCACGTAGTCATATATGCGTACTTCCTCTTTACCAAGATACTCCCGATGAAGGCGACCTGCGTACTGCTCGACGATGCCTTTCCATGAGATGGGAATAGCCAGCATGAGCGTATCCAAGCGTGGAAAATCAAAGCCTTCTCCAACATATTTCCCTGTTGCTACAATGACGAGCGATTCGTTGTCTGGAACGGCTCGAAGACGCTCCATCGTGAGTCGTTTCTCGCGTGCAGAAGTTGAGCCGATGAGCGGTATAACATGTTGGCAACAATCTGATAGGAGTTGCGACAGGATGTCCACATGGCTTGTGCGGCTTGTAAGGATAATAGGTGTTCGGCCTTCCGCAAGGGCTTTACAAACATCGGATACAATCAGTTGGTTACGTGCTTCATCTGCGATGAGAAAATCCGTGAGACGTGGGAACGTAATCGGATCTTCCCCAAAATGGCGATAAGCAGTGAAACGGGGCACGAGGACACGTGAGATAGCTGATTGCTGTGGTAGTTGTTTACTTGCTTGGTAACGGATCGGACCGCATTGCATGAAGATAATGGGTTGATGCCCATCCTTGCGAATGGGCGTAGCCGTGAGACCATAAACATAATGCGGCGATATGATGCGAAGGACATTTTCAAAGGTCACAGCAGAAACATGATGACACTCGTCCACAATTACCATACCATAGGAATGAATGAAGGATTTGACCGAATCTTCATCAAGGCATGATTGCAGCAAGGCAACATCAACGATGCCGTTGAGATGATTGCCGGTGGAATCAAGCGTGCCGACAGGGGAGATTTTCTTTCGTCTGCCGCGTTTACGCGATGGCTCTTCTGCGGGGAGTTCAATATCGAGGAAACGACATAGCGTTTGTTGCCATTGTTGGAGCAAAGCTTTCGTATGCACAAGCACTAAAGTATTCGTCTGACGACGAGCGATAAGTGCGGCAGCGGTTACGGTCTTACCAAAAGCGGTAGTAGCGGAGAGCGTGCCGTTATCAAAGCGAGAGAGGCATAGCAAGGCTTCCTGCTGTTCCGGGCGAAGTTCGCCGACGAAAGATGCGTTGATAGGGATGCCGTGTTGGGTATTATCTTCAATGGAGATTGGGATGTTCTTGGATTGGAAAACCTCACGGATAGCATCTTCACAGCCTCGTGGCATATGTAAGTAATCATCTACTATCTCTGCGCACGAGATGATACGCGGGGTGTCGTGTGTGGAAAAACGCATGGCTTGTTTGGCATAGAAATCTGGATTACGAAATGATGCCATGCGCTTGATGTGGTTCGCCAGTTTTGCTGATAGCTGATTCATCGGCAGATAGATGCCGTTTGCGCGAATAAAAGAAACAGAAGTTGGGAGATCTTTGGACTCCAAAGTGATAGGTTTCGGAATCTCCCATGGTTTGGCTTCGGTTGTTTGGGCTAACTCTCCGAATAAGGACCCTGAGGTGTTATGTTCTGCAAGGATGGTTGTGATGTTATCTAATGACAGTCGTTCGATATTTTGGAGCAATTGCCATTGATCAGGGTAAGCGTTAAACTCTTCATCCACAAAGGTACTATTGCCTTTCTTGCGTGCCTGACCTTGGAGCGGCAAGGCAACCAGATTGCCGAAGCCTCCTTCCGGCAGTGTGTCTTGATTTGGGAAGAAACGATCGTACGACTTGAGTGACATACGTCCGTTATGGTTCATGGCCTCTGTCAGAACGGCGTAGCCTAAGCGTCGAGCAACAGCAGCGGGGATGGGTTCCGAGAAGAATATCCATACGTGCGCACCGTTACCGGAACGTGAGCGTTCTATATAAGCAGGTATATGCCAGTCGTTGCAGATGTTTTTATACGTCAATACGTCCTCTTGATAACCATGCTCGGAGTTTTTATCGTCAAAGTCAGCGCATAAGAGATAACAGGTATTGTCTGCGAGGACAGGAAATAAGCCAATGACATCACGGCCATTGGGGTCATTGCCTGTGAGATGGTTAAAGATGTCTCGATCTGTAAGCGAGGCAAGGCATCGGTTGGGACACTCGCTGCACTTATATTGTTTCTTGTTGCATAAGTCAGAACGCCATTCATTCTCACATACAGGTTGGTAACCGCTTTTACCAGATGAAGCACTATGCCATCGGCGAGCGAAGACATCTTCACGCCCGCGAAAGATACTACGGAACAATGCTACTTTCTCTTCTGATGAAAGTGTGAACATCGGAGAGGATTTGTTCGGCTCTATAGGAGCAGATGGTTGTGAGATTGATATAGAAGACTGAGACTGACGGTATTGCGCAAGTTCCTGCTGCAAACATTCATTCTCCTTCGCGAGCCGAGCGTTCTCCTTCTGAAGACGCTCATTGTCTTTCAACAAATCCAAGATACTAATAGGTGCTTCCATACTTATGTTACATACATGTAGTCTGTATATGCGCAAAACTATTATATCAAATCACTTACTTCTAATGGTACATAGTTTATCAAGTCTTGTGGCGTGAGGCGGAGTTGCATCCCACGCTGACCCGCAGAGACATATATCTTCTCATGCAGCAGACATGTCTCGTCAATGTACGACGGGAATGGTTTCTTCATCCCTATCGGACAGCAACCGCCACGAACATAACCGGTGAGCGGTAGCAGTTCCTTCTGCGGAATCGGTTTGCAGGACTTATTGCCGCTGGCACGCGCCGCTTTTTTCAAGTCCACCTCACATGCTCCGGGCACGACACAAACAAAATGCTTGGTCTTGTCGCCCTCCAGTACGATGGTCCTCGTACTCAATCAACTCATATGCGATCCCTGCCGCATCGAGCAATCGACACACATTCGTTTTCTGTATCTTCTGTGCCATATCAATGTCCTCTCACAGAAAATTCAAATCGTTCCAACTTCATCTGTCCGCGAGCCTCTATCTCAATTATTCCTTGTTCATCTCTTCGAAATGTTCAAGTGCCCAGCCGATGAGAGCGGAGACATGGGGCATGAGGGACTGACCGCGGGCGGTGAGGCTGTACTCAACTCTTGGCGGCACTTCGGGATAAACCTGCCGGCTGATAAGCCCTATTTGTTCAAGCCGTTTGAGCGTCTGCGAGAGCATCTTCTGGGAACAATCCGCCATCTCACGGTGTAATTCATTAAAACGCAGCGTGCCTTTGTCGTGCAGCTGGTACAACACCAAGAGCGACCACTTGTCGCCGAACTTGTCAATCACGTTCCGAATCGGACAATTTAAGTATTGAGGATCTACCTCCTTATTTATTTTTCGCATATGCATGTGTATTGAAATCGGTTGCAAAGGTACAAAAATTTCCGAAAGTAACCAAATATTTTTCGGAAATTCGCTCTAAAAAAGTTACTTTGTCATCATTTTTTGCTTTTTTGGGGGCTAAAAAAAATAAAAGGGGGCTTTCTTTTTCGCGTAACGAGAGATAAATAAAACACCAAGTGCGGGGCATTGAGTGCTCCGCGCTTGGGTTGCCCGCAGGATAAACAGCGAGAACTGAACTATAGGATGTGTGGTTATTTCAGTTTCATTGATTTCCATGTTTCGGCAGCGGCCGGAGAGGTTGCAACAACAGGTGTTTGCGGTTTCTCGTTCAAGAGAAATGCGTCTTTCTTTACATTCTTGCTAATGTACGAAGCCAAATCCTCGTAAGTTACATTACCTTCTGTTTCCTGCAATTTCTTGAGCAAATAATAAGTAAACAATCCGTGCTGCTTCTCTTCGTACGTCATAGCTGTTTCGTCACCACTGGAAGCAGAGAATACAACCGCTTTTCCTTCGATTGTCTCTTTCTTTGCCTCACGTGCGACACCACGCGCAGCTACCAACATGCTACCCTCTTTGTTTGCGCCCGTAAAGCAAGCATCCATAAAATAGGTGATACTTGCTGCCTTCGTGTCTGCTAACGTTTTATATAAACGATTCAAACTATAGCAAGTAGCGGTGTTAGTACCTTTGCCATCTACAGGAATAATATACGCTTCATTTGTTTTCTCGTCAGGAATACCATGACCGCAATAATATACAATGGCACGACTTCCTTCGAAATTATTTAGCGCATAACTCAACCAATCTACACCTCCGGATAAAATGCCGTATGTAGCATTTGGACAATAACGGATTTGACGCTCTGGAATACCTAATGTTTTAAGACAATACTCCTTGAATGTTTCACCATCATACGAAGCAAAGTTTACATTGTCAAGGAATTGGTATTCCTCATTAGCAACGATAAGAACATATGTGTCATCTGCTGCTTTTTTAGTTGTCGGGATATTTTGATCTACATCAGAAAGCACACGTTCTTTTTTAGGAGCGGCTGATTGCGATCCTCCTTGTGCAAGTTGAGTTTGACCATCTTCTATGATTTTCCCAGTTTTTTCATCAATAAGCTTTCCATCTTCTGTATAGAATTTCTCGTCTTTAAAAGCAACAAAACCAGCATACTGAATCGGGTTAGATCCTTGTTGCTCTTTCTGATATTTCTTCTGGTCTATCTGCGCAATTTTGAATTTCTTTTCATCAATACGCAAATAATAGTTTTCGCCAGCAGCCGCATTTACCGTAATTGAATAATCCGGTTGTTTTACTTTTACATCTTCATATGGTGCATTTCCTACATAGCCCGTAATAGTATGACTTCCAGGCTGGACTTCAATCTTAAAATATTGCAATGTAGCCACTATTCCAAATTTGTGACCATCAATATCAACCCAATGTTGCATCTGATAGTACTTTTTACCACCATAGACCGCAGCCATTGCTGCTCCGAAATCGAATGGGCGTAACAAATAAATGTGCGCAGTCTCTTCTGCAAACACTTGCCCAATGGTTAATAGGGCAATTAAAAGAGCTGATAATTTCTTTTTCATAATAAATCATTTTTTAATTGTTAATACTATTTCTTCTACTTGCGCTGTGGTGTCGTACACGCGCAAGCCATGAAGCCATTTTTGAAATTTAGCGTTCTCCACTTCGGGCACAAACTCACCTTTGTTACTCAGCGAAATGTGGAACTTCTTTTGTGAGAACACTATAATTAGGGTGTTGTTCTCAACGCTTTTAGATGTCGTCAAAATCGTTTCCTCGTCATACGGATACTCAGGATCTTGCGTACAAAGGAAAAGATACTCTTTGTTGCTTTTCACTTCGCGTGCGTTGCCATCTCCATCGTCGTAAGGCATCATCACATTGACAATTTCGTTGTCATCATCACGAATAAAAACAGCCACGTAGCCGCTTGCTGCCGATTTGAACGACAAGGAGAATCGGTCGTTGTTCTTGAACAATGTGCTCTCAATACCTTTGTTTAACGGCTTGACTTGCAATTCTACGGCACTTTGTTTTTGTTCACGAACTTTACCACACACTTCTGCATGAATGACCATCATGTCGTTGCGGTATTTGACTCTTACTTCCGGTTCTTTGGTATCGCTAATCCAAATACCACGCACTTCGTTTTCGCTGTACGAATTAAAACTGCTATTCGTTTTTCCATTTACATTGTGCATGGCAGTAGTATTGGTCTGCGACACAACAGTACCGAACTCATCCGCAATAGCTTTCAGACGCGCTTGAGTTATTGCCGTTTGTTTTGCTTCGGAGAGCGTTTGTGTTTCGGGAACCACATAATCCACCTCACCGCAGGCATTGACTACTCGTTGGGCATAAACAGCCATTCCGACGGAGATCAAAACAATTATAGCCAATCCGCGTTTCATCAGAAACCAAGTGCTTTGTCTAATTGTTCATGCAAATTTTCGCCCTTTTTCTCCAAATCCTCTCGAACAGCTTTCTTTGCTGCTGCTTTTGCCATTTCAGCATTGTAAGCAATACGGATAAGCACTTCGTTGTTTTTGTTTTTTGTGATACGGAAGCACTCCATAACAGGAATCGTACGACCGATGGATTGAGAGATGAGATTCTTGCTTGCCAATACAGACTCGGTGATAGAGGCTGCTTCATCGGGAGTGAGTTGCTTGTTGGCAACGGTGTTCTCGACTAACGCGCTAACTTCTGTTTGGATTTGTCCGGCGAGATTGGTAATTGCCAAAGAGGTAGCTGCCGTTCTGGCTGCATCATAATTCTCGCCTACAGACGATGCTTCCCCCATAATATATTTGGGGAAATTGTTCTCGTCGTACTCATATTGCATGAGATATGCACGCTCCAATTGCTTCTCCATAGGCAGAGTTCCCGGTTTCACCTGCCAACCTTCTTTGGCAAGACGTTTTGCTTCCTTTTTGGTGTTTTTGTCCACTTTGGCTTTCAGTTCCGATTTAGCCATTTTACGAATTTCTTCACGCTCTTTGCGAAGTTCCTTTGCGTCCTGTGCCATTGCAGCACTACATGCAACGATTAAGGCCATTGCTACCATGATTAATTTTTTCATGTTGTTTGGTGTTTTAGTTAGTAATGATATTTTGTGTTTTACACATATATACAACAAAAAACGCGAATAACTGATTGTTATCCGTTTCTCGAGGCTGTAGGAATTGCCTAATGGATCAGATATGCAAACAGAAACTCGCGCCGTGTATATATCCGCCAACACACTATTAGATCACTCCAATAGTGTGGGCGAGTTGTACACTCGTGAGCATCTACTTACTTGTTTTCTGAATCCATTCTCTCAACTTCCTACATTTCGAGAAATCAGATTACAAGCGTGTAAACGCTTTTTAATATGTCAGCGCAACGCTTTGCGCTTAGGTTGATCGACCAAATGTGGTCGATAGATTATTTATGTGGAGTATAGCGGACTCAAAAGGGAGGTGAGATGAGCTAATACCCCGATTTATTTCAAATTCAACGCCATCGGTAACATGCAGAGGAAAGGAACACTTCTTGCGTAGTCAATAGTTGCGTAGTTATCTCCTTTGAAATGAAGATTCTCATAGTACGATTTTCTTCTGCTATAGTACAATTTCTCAGACTGGATAGCCCAAGCCACATGATTGAGTTTCTGCGCTAAGAACCATTTCTCCAACAAACGAGAAGTACGTCCGTTACCGTCCGCAAACGGATGGATACTTACACAGACAAGATGAATCATGCTCGCATAATAGAAAATCTCATCGTAGGACAAGTTTGTCTTTACGAGAATGTCAATATCATGCATGAGTTTGGCCATTTCGCCCGCTACGATACTCGGCTCTGCGCCGGTATAGACTTTTACCCCGCCGCCAAACACACCAACAGGCATGTCACGGAAAGCGCCTTTGTATTTGTCTGCAATACCGGAACTGTTGGAAAGAATCTTGTGCGCTTCGAGGAATGAACCAATATTGATAGCATTTTTTGCGGCAAACTCATAAGCAGCAATCATGTCATCTATCTCTTGCACGTCGCGGCTGATGATTTTCGCCTCTTTGAGTTTCATGTAATCATCTTCGGTCATCGACGAGCCCTCAATAAGGCTGGAGTTACAGGACGAACTGAGCAAGTAGAACTTGAAGTTCTGTGGCGTGAGCGGCTTAGAAGCAAGTTTCTTGACGCGCTTCTCAATCGTAATCGGTTGCTGTGCTTGGTAGTCAGCAAAATACTCGCTATGTATAATCTGTAACTGCTCCATTTTCATGAACCTTTGCAACATCCGGCTGCAAAGTTACTGCTTTTTTTTGAGATATGCAAAAATTTTGGCAAGAATCTGTCGAGAAAGTAGATTTTGTAAGGAAAAGTGCAATTCTGTAGACTTTAGTTGAGCGGAGAGGGAGGCGATGATGAAGCCACGGAGAGTGCTATAGAACTTGTCGGACGCTGTGCCGAGAAACTTGGCGTTGGCGCGAGCGACATGTTTGTTTGCGGCTTTCGGCAAGAGGTCCGGTGTACGTGTGCCATGTGTCTAACAATTTGGGGTCACATTATTGCTATGCCCTTGCATTTACGAAGCAGCTATTTGTTTGTATCGTTCGATAAGTTTGTCGTGGCGGATGAAGCCATAGACGGCTACAATGAGAGCGCCGACAAGGTCAAGAATTAAGTCCTGCATACTGTCACGCAAGGCTGCATGACCGCATAGAGGTTCGTCTTCGGGAGTGAAGATAGAACTCGTGGTAGTAGCCATGAACTGCTGCGTGTTCGTGCCCATAAGGCTGTCGTAACTGTATTCCATAATCTCCCAGCAGGCACCAAGACCGAGCGAGAACATGACCAGAAAAAGACAGAGGAACCATTTGTTGAAATAGATGTATTTGTCGTTCTCCGCCATGATGATATGGATAAGCCAGAGAGCAATCATCGAGAGCAGAAAACCGCTCTCTCCATGCAGCAGTTTGTCCCACCATGGCACACGCCCGTAGAGGTCGAGCCCGTCGCCCATAATAAGCGAGGAGAAACAGAAAACAACAATGAAGACCGACAGCGGCCACGGCACTTCGATACGGAAACGGCTGCGGAGCAAGCGCGGCAGGTACATAATCAGCAGCATCGCCACGTATTGCAGCCCGCGAAAGACAATCTCGTCCCATGTGCTTTTTGCCGCAATGAGCCATGCCACGTTTGCCACCGCCATCCCCGCAATCAGCCATGTGGCAATCCTGTTTAGTTGATGAAGTCTGTTGTTATGCATGATTGTATTCTTGGTTTGTGTTTCGTTTTTTACCGTTTGCGTTTCCGACTGCAAAGATAGTACTTTTTTACGAATTGTGCAAGTTTTAGTGGAAAAAAGTTTTCCAAATGCCACATTTTAGGGCATAAGTCAATCAATAGGGAAATATGGAAAACTGACAAACAGGGCATTTGGCATATTTTTTGTTAGATTATTAAATTATAAACGGTTAATAAACAATATGGAAATCAAACAATCAACACGTATTCAGACCTCGCTACTGAACGGGGTGGAGAAAAAAGCACTCGTATGGATGGCATCGCGTATGCCCCAATGGGTCACCAGCGACATGCTGACATGGTTCGGGCTTTTCGGCTCGGCACTCTGCGGACTCGGGTTCTTCCTCACAAACTACAGCATCTATTGGCTCTGGCTGTCCTGCTTGGGCTTGGTCATCAACTGGTTCGGCGATTCGCTGGACGGTTCGTTAGCCCGTGTGCACAACACACAGCGGCCGCTCTACGGTTATTACCTTGACCATAACATCGACACCGTCACCGAGGCGTTTATGTTTATCGGAGCGGGGCTCTCGCCGTTGATGAACATGGGCGTGGCGCTGCTCTGTTATGCCGCTTATCTGGCACTCACGGTCTATGTCAGTATCAACGCCCACCTCAAAAGCGAGTTCAAACTGACGTACGGCAAAATGGGTCCGACGGAGTTCCGCCTCATCATCTTTATTGCCAATATCCTGCTGATGTACGTACCTGCATTGACTGCTTATCATGGTTCGTTCTCTTATTTCGGCGAAACAATCCATTACGGCACGCTGGACATCATCGGAATGGGCATCCTGTGCATCCTTGTAATCTTCTATTTCGTCAGCTTCTTCAAGGATCTGCATTGGTTCGCTCAGAAAGATCCGTTAATCAGACATCCGAAAGATGGGCAGGTATAAAGGCATAGCAATCCGATATCTCCGCTTTTTGCTCTCCACGCTGGCAGGAACGGCGGTGGACATGTGCGTGCTGTGGCTTTGTTCGCACTATTTGTTCAAAGGCTATTACTGGGGCGAGTACCTGCTGTCGCCGTTCATATCGTTCGAATGTGCCGTGCTGACCAATTTCGCGTTTGCATACTACTCCGTATGGCGCGACCGTATTTCTGCGCACACGCTCCGCTCGTTTTTCCGCCATTACGCGGGCTACAACCTCTCCTGTACCGGTACATTCCTGATAAAGATGGGTGCGTTGCTGCTGATCGAACGCTTCTCCGGCGGATGGGATGTACTGATTTGCAATATCCTCGCCCTCTGCGTTTCCGGCATCGCGAACTTCGTCTTGAACGAACATGTAGTATTCAGAAAAGTGGATAGCAAGTAAGGCGGAGTCCGAAGGTACAACTTTTGGGGGAATTATGCAAGTTTTTATGTAATTATTACTATTTTACCGTTCATATAGTTCGATCGGCAGATCGTCCGGGTCGGAGAAAAAGACGAAACGCTTGTGCGTGTACTCGTCCGTGCGGATGGGCTCATGCGCAATTCCTTTTTCTGTCAGTTCATGTTCTGCCGCTTCTATATCATCCACCTCAAATGCCAAATGTCGCAACCCTACTGCCTCGGGGTAGGATGGTCGCGGTGGCGGAGAAGGAAAGGAAAACAACTCAATGACATAACTTCCGTTCAGCGACAAATCGGCTTTCCATGACTGCCGTGTTTCGCGGAAATGCTCCGCCATAACTTCCAACCCCAGCACTTCGGTATAAAAGCGTTTGCTCCGCTCATAGTTGGAACAGATGATGGCGATATGATGTACTTTGTTCAGGTGCATAGATACTATTTTAATTAATTTTTTTTCTGCTTTGGGCGATGTTATCAGGTTTAATGTCCGCGAACAAACTGCCCTTCGGGCTGATACTCCAGGAAGCAACTATCCTCCTGCTGCTCCTCGTCCATCGCTAGCTGCTGTTGCGCTATGTACTCGTCGTAAGTCATAAAATCTGCTTTGCAATGATTGCGCATGCCTCGGCATCGGCGAGAGCATGGTGGTGGTTCGTCATTTCGTAGCCGCAATAGCCGGCGATGATATCCAAGTTATGATGTCCCTGCTTGATTGCGCGAAGTTTGCCGTCTCAAAATCTATGGCAACAAAGTTATCCATTTATTTTCAAAACTCTCATTGCGTCGTCTACGGCGCAAAGGTACAAAAAAAATCCCACATATGCAAATTTATTGCGCGTAGGTTTATCGATTTAACAAAAATTAACAGAAAAATCTTGATTTTTCGCTCGCGTTAGGGATTGAAAGGACTACGGTATTGTGCCCTCTTAGGCGGAGGCCGCTTCTCCCGTTCCGTCGGGAGAACGCTCCGCCCCTTTAAGCCCGACCGACGTAGCTCTGGAGAGGATGATCTGCAGAACTATGGAGGAACGCCCCAATAAAAATAGTCGAACAAAATACCAAGGTGCAAGTCGCGCCAAAGACCAAGCTGCCGGTGGTGCTGAAGATACGCCCGCCCGTCGGGATGATAGCCTGCAGCAGCATGGCGCAAAAACAGACCCTCGCTATGATAAGCGTGAGTCTGCTTAGGGAAAGAGAGAACTTGCGCAGTAGTACGCAAGTCAGGGATACTCTTTACTTAGCTACTA
>CADCBB010000035.1 GCA_902799555.1 uncultured Bacteroidales bacterium | reverse complement strand
TATTACCGTTTATCTCAAGGACCCGACGGCCGCTCCCAACAACTGGCCTATGGTGAATTTCTATACTTGGGACAGCTCGGACAAGCAGTTCAACGGCGCAGGAAACCATTATATCGGATGCCGCGCTTGGTGTAACTCCGACGACGGGTGGGACTTCTTCCAGCGCGTCAGTTCTTCCAAGACCATTATCGAGAATTGCATCTGCTTTGAGAACGGGTGCCCGTACTACGACATGAGCAATCATCCTCGCGCTACAGGTGTCGATGCGAGTTGGTTTAACGGCAAGGTCGGTACACAGATGGTCGATCGGTACGGGAATACCATCACTATCACGCTCGCTAAATTTCCCTGCCAAGGTAATGGTAACGGCTTTAAGATGGGAGGCGGATATACCGACCATAAGATTCTCATCCATCATTGTCTCGCCGTCGGTAACTATGAACGCGGCTTCGACCAGAACAATAACGGCGGTACCATGTGGATCTATAACAACTCTGCGTACCTCAATAACTATAACTACGGTTTCACCACCGCCTACGGCACCAACACCATCCAGAACTGCCTCTCTTACAAGAGTCAGAACGCAGACGCCTACAAAGCGAAAAACGTCGTCACGATCGATCATAACAGTTGGAATGGATTCACGGTGAAAGATGCCGACTTCCTTTCGTTAGACACCACCCTTATTCTCGCGCCGCGGAACGGGAACGGCGATCTGCCGGTTAATGATTTCATGCGTCTGGCGGATAACTCTCCCCTCATCGATGCCGGTATCGATGTGAACCTCGGTTATAAGGGCGATGCACCTGACTTAGGTTGCTACGAAGCCGATGGCGAGGAACACCAACCCGAACCTGAAGATACGATTCCTGCCGTGCAACCCGAAGGCACCCATTCCATCGCGTTTGTCACCATACCGGGGTGCGCGGAAGATAAACCCTTACTCAAACATTTGCGTGCCAACGACAGCCTCTGGATCGTAGAGACCGAAGCGGCGGACCCGAATGTCGATTATAGCGAATACGAATTGATTGTGCTGGGCAGCAAACCTGCTTCTTCCGCCGCTGGTTTTACACCGCTCAAGACGCTCAATAAACCCAAGGTACTACTCAAACCCTGGTTGCTCAAGCAAGGGGTATGGTCTTGGGGTACCGCCATCAACACAGCCGACCTCAGCGTCACTGTCAACGATGCCTCCCACCCGCTTTTTCGGGACATGAACGTCACCGACGGACAGATTACACTCTTCGAACAATGCAACACCAATGCCGTCACCGCAATCTCGGACTGGACCTTTGACGGCGATGTGCAGACACTCGGTACGCCGGTATCGAATTCCACGGCTTCGTCGATCGCCATCCTCTCCAATGATATTATCATGATCGGCGTGAGCGAATATTCGACCGCTTACCTCACCTTGGACGGCAAGAAACTCATTGAGAACGCTATCCTCTACCGCTTAGGTATCACCATGCCGGCTACAGGCATCGAAGAAATCGTAAATGGTAAATCGTCAAATCGTAAATATATATATGATGGTCAACTCTTTATCCAAATTGGCGACGCGGTCTATGATGCGCGCGGTGCTCGTATGCGTTAGCATCCTTTCACCTTTCACCTTTCACCTTTCACCTTTACAGGCGCAAGACGTACAGTTTCAGGACATCCACTACACGGTAGATGAGAACCATCTGACGGCTGAAGTGGCATCCAACCCCAAGGCATCCGGCGAACTGCTCATCCCGGAGAAGATCGTCGTGGGCCAGAACACCTACACCGTTATCGCCATCGGGGACAAAGCGTTTAAGGGTTGTAAGAACTTGACTACCATCGTCTTACCGCCATCTATCGAACGTGTTTACCGTTCGGCTTTTGACGGAACGGGTATTATGCTCAAGAAAGAGAATTGGGTGGACGGATGTCTCTGGATCGACTCGATTCTGATTGCGACCGACAAGAACATCAAACCCCGTTTTGTGGTGCCCGAAGGTACCCGTCTCATTGCCGCAGGTGCATTCCAAGGCAATAAGACCATTCAGCGTGTCGAACTGCCGACCTGCATCGCGCGGATCGACCATGAGACATTCCGGGATTGCAAGAACCTGCAGAAAGTGGTTATTCCGCAGACCATCACCTCCATCGGCGAAGATGCTTTCACGGGTAGTGGTATCTATGCCAACGAGAAGAAATGGAAGAAAGGGGCACTCATCCTCGAGGACTGTCTGATAGCCACCAATAATGACCTGCCGGCCAAGTATATCTTCAAAAACAAAATCCCTATCCGCCTTATTGCGGAGCGTGCTTTCGCGGGACAGAAGAACCTCAAATCCGTCACCATCCCCTCTACCGTCACGGCTATTCCGACGGCGGCTTTCTATAACTGCGAGAACCTCACGGATGTCATCATTCCCTCTACCGTCACCTCGGTCGGTAACTTCGCGTTCTATAACTGTCCGCTCTTGAAGAATGCCCTGCTCTCAACGAATGTAGAGCAGATCGGCGCAGGCGCTTTCTACGGTTGTATCAACCTCAAGGAGCAGGTCCTGAGCGATAAGATCGAGATCCTCGAACGGGCGACGTTCTTCACCTGCCGCGCCCTTAAGGAGCTCCGTCTGCCGGCTCACTTGCGCCGACTGGATGCCGGTGCTTTTGCTGGCTGTAACAATATCGAAGCGATCGATCTGCCGTCTACGCTCACTTTCATTGGCGAACAGGCTTTCGCCGGCTGTGCAACCTTGCGTAAGGTCGTCATTCCCGTCGGTGTGGCATCCCTTCCCAAACAAGCTTTCCAAGGCTGTACCCGCCTCTACCGCATCGACCTGCCGGACGGACTCTATGCCATCGGTGACGAAGCGCTCGACGGTTGTATCGCGTTGGAGAAGATCAACATCCCGAAATCCACGTTCCGCATCGGCGTACGCGCGTTCCATAATTGCCAGCAGATACGCGATATCTACCTCGTGGATCATATCCATATGATCGAAGAAGGGGCGTTTTTGGAGTGTAAGATGCTGGAAGAAGTGAAGTTACCTGAGTCCCTCCGGCTTCTGCAACGCGGAGCGTTCTCCCAATGTATCAACCTGCAGAAAGTGATCCTCAACGAACGCCTCAAGACCATCGAAGACGGTGCTTTCTACGGATGTCGTAGTCTGCGTGAAGTACAATGGAACGACAGCCTCAAGACCATAGGCGCCGAAGCGTTCATGGACTGCCGTTACCTGCGGACGCCTGTTCTGGCACCCGAGGTAGAAATCGGCAAGAATGCCTTCAAAGGTTGTAAATAAGCCTTAGTGGTTAGCGTTCGGGTAATCGATATAATGGTATATCGCATGCTCCCCCATCTGGACAGTCATGTACGACTGTCCTTTTTCGCTGTCTTTGGTGGCGTCCAGCACCAGGTAGTTCACGCCGCGGAAGAACACCGACTGACGCGCATGCTGATGGCCGCTCCATACATAGTCCACTTGGTATTGACCCAACAAAGCCGCTAACTCGTATGTCTCTTCCAGACTGAAATTGGAGGTGTGGCCCTGCGAGTCATCCAGCTTCCAGAAATGCGTATGCGTATAGACGATGATGCGGCGATAACCCTCCTTCGATTTCTTCTCCAATAAGTCCCGTAACCATTGCATCTGCTTCGTGCCCAAGGTACCGTCCGCGGTGTCCAGACAGATGAACAGATCCAGTTTCTTACTGCCGTTATTCGTATCGAACCAATAGGTGCCGGTATGGAAATAGGACCGATAGATCGACCATTGTTTGAAATACACATCGTGGTTTCCCGGCGTGATAAACAGGGGACCGTTCGCCAAACTCAATACGCTGTCTGCACACGGGAAATTCTTCTGCGCATCGATCAGATCGCCCAGATGAATCGCGATCTTCGGTGCCGTCTCGGCATTGAAAGTATCGATGAAATAATCGAGGTTCACATGGGTGTTACGGGTGATATGGCTGTCCGTGCAGACATACACCATATAATCGTCCGAACCCATATCCAGATGCATCTCGCCTTTGTCGTTATTATAGGTCATCGATTGTGCAAAACGCACATCGACGGGTTCTCCATTCGAACTGAACATACCTTTCAAATCCAAGGTGAAATCATCCGAACAAGCCGTCATCAGCACGGCCAATGCTATATATAGAAAGTGCTTTTTCATAGTTTTTAAAATTTATACGTAAAACCTGCGCGTGCTGTAGCACCATAGAACGAAGCATCCAAATGGAACATTCCCGTCGGCTTGCATTGAACGCCCATATTGAGTCGCCAATGCTCCGTCACGTCATACCACGCGCGTACCGAGAAGAGGGGCTGCCACATGCGCTCCATATGATAATCGTCGATATTACTGAATAGGAAGGACAAATTCCAGTTATTATCCTGCGGACGGCAGAAGACCTCCACGCGGTACAGCAGGTTAAAGGGCTCTACCATATAGGTCTCATTGGAGTACCAGGACCGGGTCCAGTCATCCATCACACGGAAGAAAGAGCCAATCGTCACCGACACATAATCCATGCGGTATCCTAAACCTACGGCGGCCGTGATATCACCTATGTGCGTACGGGCATGCGCGGCATACATCAAGTCCGACTCCAGGAACATCTCACCTACCGGTAACTCGAACTTCGGACGCAGTTTCACCATCCCCGTATGCACATTCGCGGTAGATAACTGCAGGTTAGCCTCCATCTCAAAATGCGGATTGATCGGCATCAAAGCCTGCACATCGAAGTTCGCATGGTGTCCCCATGTCGTATTGTAACTGTACTCTACCATACCGGTCACTTCGTACTTACGCGTACCGAAGCCCGGATTCGCCGCCATCAGCATCAACGGACAAAAAGAGATAAATAAAATCAGGATACGTTTTTTCATAAATCTTAAATTTTCAATCTACAATCTACAATCTTACGACAGTAAGCCCCGCTCCGCCATGGTTCACATCGCCGTCTCCGAACTCGAGTGCGATGAGTCCCCGTTTGCGGCGTCTGCGGTTCAGTTCATTCAGGTAGTCGCGGGTTAACTGCTTGAGTGCACCCGTACCGGTACCGTGCAGGATCGTCACTTCGCCGGCACCTACCATCTGCGCGTCATCCATATAGGCAATCAAAGCCTCTGTTGCCTCGTCCACGCGCATGCCGCGTATATCTAAGGTGCGGTTGAAAGACAAGGTCCGCTGCCGAACGATCGAAGCGGTCGTGGACGGAGCCGGCGGTAGAGTACCTTTTAGCACCTTCAGGTCCTTGAAGTCCTTTAGTTTTTTCGGTACACCCACTTTCTCTTTCAGCGCCTCCACCTGTGCCCGCGCCTCTTTGGTCTTGGTCTTCTCGGCCTTCGCTTCCTTGATCTCACGGATCGTTCGTTCGATCGTCGCATTGGACTGCTGCAACAACTCCGCCGCCTGTTCACGCGCTTCCTCCAAGATCTGCAACCGCTCTTTCTTCGCATTCGCCAAGCGCTCTTCATACTCCGCGATCTTCGCTTCCAGCTCTTTCTCGCGCTGACGAATCGCCTGCCGCTTGCGCTCCCAATAACGTTTGTCGCGGGCGATATCCTGTAACTGCCGGTCGTAGTCGATATGCTCTTCGCCTACGATATCCGTTGCATACGCAATGATGGATTCGTCCAAGCCTGTCTGACGGGCGATCTCGATGGCAAACGAACTGCCGGCTTGACCGATCGATAACTGGAACAACGGACGCATCGCTCCGCGGTCGTACAGCATCGCGCCGTTGACGACGCCTTCCGTCTGCTCGGCGAAATGTTTGAGGTTGGTATAGTGGGTGGTGATAATACCGAATACATGCCGGTTCACCAACTCTCGCAAGATCGCTTCCGCCAACGCACCACCGATCAGCGGTTCGGTACCTGTACCCATCTCATCTACCAGCACCAGGGTCCGTTCATCCGCTTGCCGCACGAAGGCTTTCATGTTACGCAAATGACTCGAATAGGTGGATAGCTCATCTTGAATGGATTGCTCGTCGCCGATATCAATCATCAGGCGCTCAAAAAGACCCGCTCTACTCTGCTCTGCCACCGGGACCAACAAACCACATTGGAGCATATATTGCAGTAAGGCAACCGTCTTGAGGCATACCGATTTACCGCCGGCGTTCGGACCCGAGATGACCAGCACATGGTTTTTCTCCGCCTCCAAGCGTATCGAGAGCGGTACGACGGTCTTGCCCTGCGGCGCATAGTGCATCCATAGTACCGGATGGCGCGCGTCCGACCATTCGATCAGAGGCGTATTCACCATCTCCGGCCGGATAGCATGCAGCGTCTCAGCTAACGACACCTTGGCATTCAGAAAATCGACTTCACCTAACATCCCCTGACTCGCTAAGATCTGCGGCGTCTGCGGACGCAAGGCATTCGTCACTTCGGTCAGGATACGAATCCGTTCGCGGCGTTCTGCGCCTTCCAGCTCCCGGATATGGTTATTGGCATCGACCACCTGTTGCGGTTCGATATAGACCGTCTTTCCCGTCGCGGACTCGTCATGCACGATGCCGCCTATCTTGCGTTTGAAAGCCGGCGAAACCGGGATCACTAACCGACCTTCACGAATAGTAGGCGTAGCATCGGATTCTACAAACCCGTCTGCCTTCGCTTGGCGTAAGATCGAAGAGAGGGTTCTACCCACGCTGCCTTGCAGATTCGTCATCTCCCGCCTGATCCGCCCCAATTCCGGCGATGCATTATCCGCCAATTTGCCGTACCGGTCTAAAATCCGATCGATCTCTTTCACCAGGCCTCCCGGGACACCTAGGCTTCCTATGCCGCCTAGTTCTTTCAATAATCCATACTTCCTCTCATCCAACCCGCCAAAGAAGCTCTCCAACTCCGCGGCATAGCGCAACGAATGGCGCAAGGCATCCAGTTCGGCTTCGTCCAGAAACAAGCCCTCGATCCGAATGCGGCTGATTGCCTCCCGCACATCGTGGATGTCGCCGCGGGGAAAGCTCAACATCGGATCCGCTTGCACCAGACGCATCTGGTCCGTCAGACTCAATAGGCGCGTCACCGTCGCATAGTCCGTCTCCATGCGCATCGCATCCACGCGTTCGCGACCCAAAGCCGACGCACAACGACGCAACAACTCTTCACGAATCACCGTGAAGTCAATCTTCTCTTCTATGTTCTCCGGATAGTACATCACCCCAGTATTCTACAGTCCTTGATGACATTTGCCCCTACGGCTTCGTTCAACTTACGCACCAACTCAAATCGGTTCTCAAACAACTGCGCTTTGAGGGCTGCAGAACTGACATGCACGATCAGCATACCGTCTTTCACCTCCACGCTCCGCGTCAGGTTCGTCACCATCTTCCCCATCACTTTCGGCCATACTTCCTCGATCTGCACCTCCAGCACAGATTGCTCTAAACCGCTCTCGCGCAGAAAACTCACCAGCGCATCGGTTATGGAAGCGGAGTTAGTGGTTGCCATTCTCTTCTTTTACTTTGCGCAGATAGATACGCTGACGCGTGCGGAACACACGGATCGACGGATCCAGTTCATTCAACTTACGAATCGCTTCCAGCTGAACACCCTCGTCTTGACACAAACGCCAGAAAGAAAGGCCCGGACGCGTCCATACATAATCCTCACTACCGGTCGTCTTCTTCGGAGAGAGGTAGATCTTATCGCCTACCGCCAGGTCCCGACCTAAAGCATCGTTGTTCTCGCGCAACTCGCGTTCCCGCACATTCAGACGGAACGCCACATTCGCATACGTATCGCCCTCACGCGCCACGACATACATGATACCGTTGTTCTTTTTCTTGGGATGCGACAGCAGAAAACTGTCCCGCTCCTCACGCGCCGTCAGCGGCTGTACGTACTCCGGCTCCGGATCGTTATGAATGACCATGATCGGTTCACTCCTACGCACCACCGTCGCTTTCAACGGACGCTTCGGTTGCTCCTTCACCGTTTCTTTAACCACGGTATCATTGAGCACCTCCGGTGCGCTCATTCCATCATTAAAAATGGTATCCAACCGATAGGTCTCGATCAGGCGAATCAATTTCGATGCATAGTTCACATCCGTCGCATAGCCGCACTCCTTGAGCCTTCGTGCCCAACCCTCATAGTCCTCTACCGCGATCTCAAAACAGCTCGCATAATGCGGACGTTGCAAAAACAGCGCATGGTCCTTAAACGAATACGAGGCATCGGGATATTGCCGGAAGCACTCATCTTTCTCATCATCGTCTTTGTAATACACCCCGCCCATCCAACTGTTGTTGCATTTGATGCCGAAATGGTTATTGGCGTTCATCGCCAACTCACTCGTGCCGGCGGACGACTCCAGCAAAGCCTGCGCCAGGATGATCGATGCGGGAATACCGTAGTCTTTCTGATTCTCGATGGCTACATTTTTCCATTCCTGAATATATGCCAGATAAGCCGCGTTCTGATGTTGCGCCGCCAGACTCATCGTGCAAGCCAAAGCGGCAAGAAGGATCGTTTTTCTCATAAACCTATAATTTGCGGGTGCAAAATTACAAAAAAAATTCCGTCCGTGCAAATAAAAACGCATAAAAATCAAGCGCAAACTTGCATATGTCGCAAAAAAGCAGTAATTTTGCACGCAAAATTGAAAAAGAATGAAACGTCTATACACGCTACTTCTCCTTCTTGGCGCGCTCTCTTCCTCCCTTTGGGCAGAGACCAAATGGGATCATCTAAGCATGCGCAACGAGATACGTATCGGTTGGGGAGATCAGTTATTCGAGAGTCTGGTGTGGCATAACCCCACCTATACGGTGACGACCATGCCGGCCACTTGGACCAACACCACCAAGGAGAACTACCGCCATCACCAGCATCTGTGGCTCGAATACCAGTACCGGTTCAGCCATTGGTTCTCGCTGGGGGCGATGATGGATA
Source organism: uncultured Bacteroidales bacterium (assembly GCA_902799555.1). GTDB lineage: Bacteria > Bacteroidota > Bacteroidia > Bacteroidales > Paludibacteraceae > Colicola. The sequence continues at coordinate 6,085 of CADCBB010000035.1, read as the reverse complement.
TGAGCGAAGTGGGCTGGGATAATGTCACGCGCAACGGAACGGGTACGATCCTCCATACCGGCGATCCGCAGTATTTCTACAATCTTGTCTTCATGCCTACCCTTCGCTTCACCTGGGTCTTCCATCCCAACGTCAATCTCTACTCCGGCTTCGGTTTCGGTATGGATATCAACGGCGGCACGGAGACCAATGAGAAGGAGCACCATACCGATATCGGCTTGGCGGCCAACCTGACCGTCCTCGGCATCAGCGCCAACTACCGGCGCTGGTTCTGCGCCGTTGACTTCGGCGGCATGACCGCTTTTCGCGATAAGAACCATGTCTATCTCGCCGCCTCCCGTATTTTTAACTTCAGCATAGGAGCCCGATTCTAACATGAAATATCAAATTTCAAATATCAAATTTCAAATTGCATTATTATTTATAATAATGCTGTCTTCATGCACCTTCCACAACGATGAGTTCGTCGATTTCATGAACCTCGAAGCAGCGAAAAACATGCCCTTCCAAGTGATCGGTCAGGGAGAGACGGACCTTTCGCAAGGTCTGCCTAACAACTGCTACCTGCCGGACGGTACGCCCGTCAACGCGTATTCAGAAGACTCCGATTACTCCGATTATTCCGAAGCTCCCGGTCCCCGCAAGACGACCAGCATCACAGCGACAGCCATCGTCCAGGAGTTACTCAAGTACGGCAACCAGAAGAAAGTGCTCGAGATCGTCGGCACCTACCCCAGCATCGACGGCAACTGGGATACCATCCGCCTGTCCGGTAAGGTCATTCTGCCCAAAACCGGCAAACCCAAACGACTCATCCTTGTCAGCCATTATACAGTCGGCTCCAATACCGAAGCGCCGTCCAACTGCTTCTCCCTCGAGGGCATCCTCGTCCAGCAGGGCTACGGGCTCGTCATCCCCGATTACCTCGGTTACGGTATCACCGCCCATCTGCCGCACCCCTACCTCGTCATGGACCTTACCGCGCGCAATGTGGTCGATATGTACCTCGCCGTTCGGCCTTGGCTCGAAGCCGTAGGACGTTCGCCGGAGAACCCCGAGATCATCCTCATGGGGTACAGCCAAGGAGGCGCCAACACCATGGCCGTGCAGCATCTGATCGAGACCGAGTACGATCATGAGACCGATCCGAAATATATCGCTATTCACCGCGTTTTTGCAGGCGGCGGACCCTATGATGTCAAGGCTACGTACGAACGCTTTATCATCACCGACACAGCCGATTATCCTGTGGCCGTACCCCTCGTCGTGCAAGGCATGATCATCGGCAATAACCTCAGCATCCAAATGTCCGATATGATGCAAAAATGGCTGTGCGACAAAGTGGATCCCTGGATCAACAGTAAGAAATACTGCACCCATCAGCTCAATGGCTTGATCGGCACCAAGATCACCCATGAGATGCTCACCCAAGAGGCCATGGACCAGACCTCGGTCAAGGTCGCCGAGCTATACAAAGCGATGAATGCCAACTCCATCATCTCCTATAACTGGGAGCCCATTGCCCCGGTCTATCTGATGCACTCCATGGATGACGAGACCGTCCCCTTCGCCAATGCAACGCATGCGAAGAACAAATGGAGTACCGCCAATATAACCTATAATTTCGGCCATTATGGCGCACATGGTACCACCTGCGTGCGCTTCATCGGAGCCGTTAATAACCTCCTCTATAAGGAAGAAGAAGAGCGCAAACAATATGAGTAGAAAATTTCAAATTTCAAATATCAAATTTCAAATATCATTATTATTCTTAATAATGATGCTCTCTTCCTGTACCTTGGAAGAAGCGAAATGGAATACGGAGGATGTCAGCCTCACCATGCAGGTCAGCGCGGTCTCGGCGGGCTTCATCGAATGCCGGTTCACTACCTCCAAAGATGCCTACTACCTCATCGACTGCGTGCCGGTCGATAAAGAGGTGCAGCCCTATGCCCATCAGAAGCAGTTCATGACGCTGGCCATCGATTCCGCGTATATCGATTATCTCCAATGGCGGTACTGGTTGCTTGAAGCCGGCGAATCGTATATCGCACCCTTCGCCAGCCATTCGCTCCAGTATGGGGACGTGGATAAGATCTTTACCAACCTTACGCCCGGTTCGGACTACTGGGTCTATGCTTTCGTCGTCAATCCCGAGACCAACAAACCTGCCGGCAGGCTCTACCTGCAAACGGTCCATACCGCCGACTCCAGCCTTTTTGACGTCCATTTTGACTATCGCGTACGCGATGTCTATGATTATATCTACCCCATCAACGACCAGGACGGATCCATCAATTATTACTTCCCCTACCTGGCCGCTACGCGGGATAGCGCCTGGCTGGCGGACGAAATTCAGAAAACACCAGAAGACTATTTCACGGATCTCTTCCTCGCCTACTCCGAGTTTGACCTCAAAGAGATGGTGCGCTATGGGGTGCATGTGACTAAGAACGACGGATACAACTCCGACGAGGCTTTCCAGGAGGGACATACCTATTACACCGCCATCACATCGTATGACGGCTTTATGGGCCATAACGTCATATATAAGTTCACCTGGACGGGCGAAGACTGCAATCTCTATTTCACCGATGAAGATAACATTGTTGACCTTGGGCAAGACGACTGACGCACGCCTCAGCGCGCTCATCGACGATTATCAACAGCGACTCAAACATTATATCCCGTTTGAGTTCGTTGTCGTGCCCGATATCAAAAACGCCAAGTCCCTTACCCAGGATCAACTCAAGACCGCCGAAGGCGAAGCCATCTTAGCGCGCCTCACGCCGGCGATGGATGTGCTCTTACTCGACGAACACGGACGCGAGTTCCGCTCCATCGAGTATGCCGACTTCCTGCAGCGTAAGATGGCAGCCGGTCGGGACCTGGTGCTCATTATCGGCGGCGCCTACGGCTTCAGCCAAGCGGTCTATGACCGCGCCAACGGCAAGATATCTCTTTCTCAGATGACTTTCTCGCATCAGATGATACGATTAATGGCCATTGAGCAGATCTACCGCGCAATGACCATTCTCCGAGGCGAACCCTACCATCATGAATAGATTGACGATTTACAAATTTACGATTTACGAGTTATTTACGATTTAGTTTTATTTACGATTTAACGAACAATCGTCAATTATTTTCATTCGTCAATCAATCGTACCTCGTCAATCGTCCAATCGTCAATTACCTCACTCTGATTTTTTGACCTATCTGCAGAATCTTCGTCTCCTTAATGCCGTTGAGGGCACAGAGTTTCTTGACGGTCGTACCGTATTTCTTCGCGATGCCGCTCAGCGTATCGCCGCTGCGTACCTTGTGGTATTTGCGTGCCGCCGCTTCCGCTCTCGCCTGTTTCATCGCTTTGATACCGATCACGTACTCGTTCGCGTTTTTCAACTGACCCGAACCGAAATCGACCACGTTGGCCGGATTGATCGCTTCACCTAAGTAACGGATCTCCCAGTGTAGGTGACTTCCGGTCGAACGACCTGTGTTACCGCCCAGACCTAACACATAGCCGGCCGGCACCATCTCGTATTCATCGACCATCGGACGGCTGAGGTGGCCGTACACGGTCTCCAGTCCGTTCTCATGACGAACGACTACGAAATAGCCGTACCCTCTCGGATCCCATCCGACGATACGTACCTGACCTGCCCATGCGGCGCGGATCGAGTCGCCTACCTGCACCTTGAGATCCGTACCCTTATGCATGCGGTTACGACGCCATCCGTACTGACTCGTCACGTAGCCCGGGTGCGGCAGACGGAAGCCTGCCATCGGGATATGCACATCGTCCTTGAGGCTGTCGAACATCGTCCCATACGGGTTCACACGCTCGTCCGTCCATAGGAAGCGGTAGATGCTGTCCGCAGGGTGATGGTTGATGAGGTTGGTATCCAGCAGGAACTGCGGCGCGATCTTATACACCACGTCGCCGTCCTTCGTCTTTACCACGATCTTCTGCGGCAGCAGATCCAGGTCACAACCCAGAATCAGGGTGTCGTGCGAGAAGAGGCCGGCCAGACACTCCGGCAACTGACTTGCCTTCACGTCGATATCGTCCAGCTCTTCCAACTCATCCCCTTCGCTATCTACCGCCGCGGAGTCCAGCGGGATATTGAGCCCCAGGTCCTCCGTGAAGATATTATCGGCTTGGGCCATCGTCAGACCCAAGACCAGAAACAGACTAATAACCAGATTTTTCATCAATCTTCCTCCTCGTTCTTTGCTTTACGGCTCTTTTTCACTTTCGGCATCTTGACGACGGGGAACTTCACCTGCTCGGTCAAGGTCTTGCCGAACGGTACGCTGATGATCGCGTCCGCGTTGATGGCCCAACCGTTGGCGTTCAGTACCGGCGCTAAGTTACGACGACGTAACTTGAGCCAAGCCATGATCATACTCGGGCCCGAGATAACGAGCAAGATACATACGAATACGATCAGCAACTGCCACCACGTGAAGCCTTTCATACCGCGCGCTACTGATGCCAGCGCTGTGCCGATCATGCCTAAGGCCATACCGATGGCGGCAAAGATACCGGCGAACTTCGCGATATCAAAGGCAGGTTTCTTCTCCGCATTCGGATCGGCAGCCGCATCGGCTTTGGCGGTCAAGTCGCCGAAAGCTTTCGCATCTTTCTCGGCAGCGGACTTATTGATCTTCTCTTCGATCCACTTGGAGAACTTACGGTACGGCGTCCAGAACGCTTGACGGATACTGATCGGGTTGTCGATGATCTTCGTCACCGTCGCATCGTAGTCGAGGCCGTCGTTGTCGTAGAAGACGGCGTTCTTACCGACACTCAGGTTGTTCACCTCACCTTGCGTCACTGCCGCCACGATCGCCATCGATTTTCCGCTCTTCTGGTTCACGCAGTTGCAGTATACGAGGTACATGCCGCTCAGCGGCGCTTGGCTGTCATGCTTCGCCGGATCATTCACGCGCATACATAACTTGCACGCACGTTGATCTATAATGAGTGTACCGGCCTCAAACGAAGCGATCGTACTGCTGTCGCGGTCATAGAAATCCTCCAAGGTCACAAAGTTCCGCAGCAGGCGGTAGAAATCGCGGTGCAGCAGCAGCAACTTACGCAGCGGCATATACTCCGCTTTGGCAGCCGCGAGTGCATCTGCATTCGCCGTCTCCGCAGCAGCCTTGGCTGCCTCGTAGTCTGCGATCTGCTTACCCATTTTCAAGAAGTCTGCCTCTTTCATGCCCGGCTTCGGTGCATCTTCCGCAATCACTGCGAGACCCAACTTCTGCAGTTTCTCCTGCTCGTAATAAGCCGCATACTCCGCCTGTTTCTCTTTATAAGCCGCGATCACATCTGCCTCCAGCGGAGCCGCCGGAATGGGCTTCTCCTCAATCGTCACCGCATCAATAGCCGCCTGCACTGCCGCCAAAGAAACTTTTCCGCTAACCGCTAACCGCTCACCGATAACCTTGATCGATTCATCGGCAATATTATCTATTGCGATAGAATCGGATTGCTCAAACAGCGTCTCCGGGTCCTTGAGGGCACCGCAGAGATAGTCTGCCGTCGCAATCACCTCTTTGACACGCAACTTACCGTCGCCGTCGAGGTCCATCAGACTCAACGAATCGCTGCTGATCTCCAAACCTGTCGTCGGACAACTCAGCACCGTCCATTTTTTCTTATCCAGTTCACCCAAATGACGGATATCTTCCACCGTCTGAATACGAACGCGCGTCACACCACCCACATTCGCATAACTCCATTTGTACTTAGCCATATTGATTAATTTTTGATTTCAAATTTATGATTTATGATTTAATTTTCAAAAAATCGCTGCAAAATTACAAAAAAATTTGCATATATCAAAATATTTTACTAATTTTGCACGCTTTTTTCGCTGAGAGGCGGGAAGAGGCTAACATGTTTAACCCTTTAACGGGGTCTCGAAGTGTCGACATGACGTCATGACGACATGACGAATCCCAAAAAACAAAATTTTCTCAATGGCAGAAAATCTTTCTCTCCAGAACTTCGACTGGGATGCCTATGAAGCACAACAGCAAGGCACAAAAAACGAAGAAGAAATCCAAA
>CADCBB010000034.1 GCA_902799555.1 uncultured Bacteroidales bacterium | reverse complement strand
GCCGCGGCGATGGGTTACGGCGGCGAGAACGGTTCTTGTGCAACCCAGGAGACGCTGGATGTGTTCGGTTACGGCACGAACCATCCGGACTGCCGTTTCTCGACTACTTTCTTCTCAGGCATCGTCCATGTGCGCGGAAACCCGTTGGTTCTTTCGTCCGGCGATACGCTGGTTTATTATCCCCGCGAGGTGCAAATGAACCTGACGGGCAGTCCGTATGTGGCGACGGCAGGCGCACGCATGAGCAAGTATGCCCACGATCCGGGAGCGATCTTCGACGGTCAGTTGCGCAACAGCGATATAGTCCTTTTCCGTCTGGCGGACGTCTATCTGATGATGGCGGAGGCGAAGGTGCGCAACGGCGAAGACGGACAGACGGAGTTCGAACTGGTTCGTCTACGCGAAGCGCTGGCGCTCAGTCAGGCAATCGAACCCCGCGATGCGACGCTTGAGAATATCTATTACGAACGGTGGATCGAACTGATGTGGGAAGGCTGGCACAGACAGGACCAGATCCGCTTTGGCAAATTCGACATAGATCCCGGTCTCTCCGTATTCCCCATTCCCCAAACAGCTCTGCAGACAAACGGAAACCTGAAGCAGAACAAAGGCTACGAATAACTGCCATTTTGGCAGAAAAAGGCTCATGGCATGAGTTTTGTTCAGAAAAAATCGGCATGACGGCATAACGTCATGACGACATGATGAAATTTTTAAACAAAACATATACTATGAGCAAAGGTAATATTGGGGTAACGAGTGACAATATATTCCCCGTCATTAAGAAATTTTTGTATTCCGATCATGAGATCTTCCTCCGCGAACTGATCTCCAATGCCGTCGATGCAACCTCTAAACTGAAAACCCTCTCTTCCGTAGGCGAAGTGAAAGGTGATTTGGGCGATACGCGTGTGCGCGTGATTATAGATAAGGCCAAGAAGACCCTCACCGTCTCCGACCATGGTATCGGCATGACCGCTGAGGAGGTCGATAAATACATCAACCAGATCGCTTTCTCTGGTGCCGAGGAGTTCCTCGCGCAGTATAAGGACAAAGCGGAAGCCATCATCGGTCATTTCGGTCTCGGTTTCTATTCCGCCTTCATGGTAAGCAAGAAAGTGGAGATCTTCTCGCAGTCCTACAAAGAGGACGCGAAGGCAGTGCATTGGTCTTGCGAAGGCAACCCCGAGTACACGATGGAAGAGACCATCAAGGCTGAGCGCGGCACCGACATCGTGCTGCATATCGACGATGAGTTCAGCCAGTACCTCGAGGATGCTACGATCGCCGGCCTGCTCAATAAGTACTGCAAGTTCCTGCCGGTAGAGATCGCTTTCGGTAAGAAGAAAGAATGGAAAGACGGCAAGGAGGTTGAGTTGGACGAAGAGAATATCATCAACGATATCAATCCTGCTTGGACCCGTAAACCGGCGGACCTCACAGAGGAGGATTATGAGAATTTTTACCATGAGCTGTACCCCATGCAGATGGATGAGCCGCTCTTCCATATCCACCTCAATGTGGACTATCCGTTCAACCTCACCGGTATCCTCTATTTCCCGAAGATCAAGACCAACCTGGACGTACACCGCAATAAGATTCAACTCTATTGCAACCAGGTGTATGTCACCGACGAAGTCGAGAACATCGTTCCGGAGTACCTGACCCTCTTACACGGCGTCATCGATTCACCGGACATCCCGTTGAACGTCAGCCGTTCGTACTTGCAATCGGATAATAACGTCAAGAAAATCAGCGGCTACATCACGAAGAAAGTGGCGGACAAGTTGGCAGAGTTGTACAAAGCCGACAAGGATGAGTTCGCCAAGAAATGGGACGACATCAAGCTATTCATCCAGTTCGGTATGCTGACCGATGAGAAGTTCTACGAGAAAGCGAAAGATTTCGCGCTCTACAAGAACCTCGACGGCGAATATGCTCCGCTCCAGGAATACATGGATAAAGTGCGTGAGAACCAAGTGGACAAAGACGGAAACCTCGTACTCCTCTACACCAACGATCCCGATGCGCATTACACCTATATCGAGCGTGCAAAAGCCAAAGGATACGATGTCTTACTCATGGACGGAGAACTGGACGTACACTGTATGTCGCAAGCCGAACAGAAACACGAGAAACTGCGTTTCGTGCGTATCGACTCCGACACCATCGAGAACCTCATCAAGAAAGAAGAAACCGCCAAAGATACCTATACCGACGAGCAGAAAGAAGGTTTGCGGAAGGCGTTTGAAGGATTGCTGCCGAGTGATGCCGACAAACTGCGTTACAATGTAACCTGCGAAGCAGCTGCAGCTGACGCACTCCCTGTCTTCTTGACACAGAATGAGTTCATGCGCCGAATGAAAGAGATGTCCGCTCATCAGCAAGGTATGTCTTTCTACGGTCAGATGCCCGACTCATACAACCTCGTCATCAATACCGCGCACCCACTCATACAAGAGCTGGTCGGCAAAGAGACCGGCGAGGAAGTGAATGAAGAGGTGGAGAAAGACGGAAAGAAAGAGACCGTTCTCAAGACCGTCTATAAACTCCAAGGCGAAGATGAACGTCTTAAACAGTTGATTGATATTGCGTTGCTGGCAAGCGGCCAGCTAAAAGGAGAGGCTCTTGCGAAATTCGTCAACCGCAGTGTAGAGTTGATGAGTGAATGAGCGAAAGAGTGAATGAAAAATGGCTACCGATCGGGTAGCCATTTTTTGTTTGAGATGTTGAATACAATTAGTCTTTGCGCTCCACAATCGCATCCAAAAATCCCATCTGGATAGCCTCGTCGGCTTTCATCCAATTGTCTCGGTCGCAGAGCGCTTCAATCTGCTCCAGCGTCTGTCCGCTGTTCTCTGCAAGCACCTTGTACAAATCGATCTTCAGATTCTCCATCTCTTTCAGGTGAATAGCCTGATCCTTGAAGGTCGAATAACCGATACCGGAACTCGGCTGATGAATCATGAATCGGGAATATGGCAACGCCGTACGGTGACCTTTCTCACCGCTCGATGCGATGACGGCACCCATCGAAGCTGCCAGACCCAAGACGGTCGTGTAAACCGGCGATTTGATGAATTTCATCACCGAGATCAACTCCAGACCCGAGTAACACTCACCGCCGCCGGAATTGATATACAGGTGAATCGGATCGTGGTTCAGCGAGTCGAGGAACAACAGTTGGGCAACCAAGGTATCCATCGTGTCACCTACCACTTCGCCGCTCAGGAACAAAATACGGTCCATCATCAAGCGACTGAATACATCCAACTGGGTGATATTCAATTGCCGCTCTTCAATAATATAGGGATTAAATAATCTGCCGTTCGGCATATTGTTATTTACCATTTTGTCATTTACCATTTGTTCATTTATTTAGTCATTTAAACATTTCGTTATTTACAGCGACTGCACAATAGCGCGTCTCTGTACGCCGTTCATCTTATTCCGGATCTGCGAGTACTCTTCGATCACTTCTTTCTGCAGCGAAGGTTTGATGTTACTGATCGAAGTGTTCATCAACGCGTGGCTGATCGGTTGGCGTGTGAACGCCGCCGTCATAGCGGCATCGTTGACGATGAACGCGATATCGGATGCGATATAGCCTTCGGTCTTCTGTGCGTACTCGTCTATATTCAGATCCTCCGTCGTCGGACGTTTGGCAATATACATCTGGAACATCGCTTTGCGTGCCTCGAAATCGGGTAGCGGAACGAATACCTGCTTGTCAATACGACCGGTACGCAAGATAGCCGGGTCGATCTTATCCGGTCGGTTACTCGTCGCCACGATGAAGATGCCTTTCTTTGCGCAGTTATTCATCTGCGCCAGGAATTCATTCACCTCGCCCGACTGGTACTCACTTCCGTGAGCGCCGCGAACCGGCACCAAGGCATCGAACTCATCGAAGCACAGTACGATCGGGTTGTTCTTCGCCGCTTTGGCAAAGAGCTTCTGGATCTTCGCTTCCGTGCCGTGTACCAGACTGCTGCCGATATCGGAGGATTTGACAAGCATGAAGTTAAAGCCCGTCTCTTCCGCGAATTTCTCGGCGAAGAAAGTCTTACCGCATCCCGGAGGACCGTACAGCAACATGCCGTTCGGCGGGGTGATACGATATTGCTCGGCGAGTTCTTTATTCTTGATCATGAAGATCACTTTCTGCGTCACGTAGTCCTTCAACTCCTGCATACCGGCTACGTCGGCAAAACCGTTACCGCCGCCACGACGGATCTCTACCGGCAGATCGTCATCGCCTTCTGAGCCTTCGCTCTTGCCGGATGCATCTTCTCTGCCGCTCTCGGCACGCTTGCCGCCTTCTTCTTTACCTTGACCAAACGGCTTCTCGTCATCGACGATAGCGAGGATATCATTCACGTTCTTGAAGCGATCGGTTGCCTTGAGGGCCAGACCTTCCTCGAGGATGGCTTTCACCTTCGGGCTGATGCCTTCCGGAATCTGCAGCGGATGCATCTGACGGTACTGCCAAAGGGCTTTGAAACGCTCCTTGTAATCGCCTTCCGTTGCTACGTCAATCTGCCATGGAGCACGGCAAGTCAACATCGTGTACAGCGTTGCACAAGCGGAGAAGATATCCGTCTGCTGATCGAAGATACCTACCATCGTCTCTTTGGCATGGTAGAGCACGTCCAGATCATTCGTGTCGAACTCTGCGATACCCGCACAAGGCGTGCAGGTGTGGCCCAAGTCTATGATCACTGCCTCGCCCTCCATCGCCATGTTCAGCACGATGTTAGCCGGCGTGATATCGTTGTGACACAGCGCCGTCGCCTGCGAATGCATGTATTGCAAACCCGTCAGTATCTGACGGAAGATAACCATCGCATCGGCTTCGCTCATCTTACCGTGGATACTCAGCTGATCGGCCAGTACCGGTCCCGAGAAATAATCGGTCAGGTAATACTGGTACGAACCGCTCTCTTTCTCCAAGCGACCGTCCGCGACATGACTCACGATATTACGATGATTGAGTTGACGACTGTATTCAATCTCGCGCACGCAATGTGTCTCCTGATTGATCAACTTGGACGGGATATTGCCCAACAGGAATAACTTCAGGAAGAACGGATGGTTGTCATTATCCACCACGCGGTAAGTCTCCGTGTAGTGGTTGGCTTTGATCAGACTCTGAACGGTGTAGATGCCTATTTTTTCAAATTGAGATAGTACAGCCATAGTGCTTATTCGCTAAAAATCTCTTTTGCCGTATCCTCGTATGCGTGGATGAGAATGTTGCAGCAACGCTCGAAGAAATCACCTACCTCCGGAGTCGAATCAACGAACATCTCGATCGAAAGCCATAGTTTCTCGTTTACCAGATAGGCTTTAACGACTTTGTACGTACGGGTGATCGTGTTGCATGCTTCCAATACCTTTACGCGGTTGTTCTCCAACTCGTAGATATTCGGCATGATCAGACGGAAATAGGTCTCGTCCTCATCCGGGGTGAAATAGATGTGACGACCGTTGTACTTGAAATGTACATCACCATCGGAATCAATCTCGTGTTTGTAACCTTCGTTAAACAACCAAGCGGTAATAAGATCTGCTTTCATAATAGTAAGTTTTTTAATGTTTATAATTGTTAATATTCAATAGCTTGACATTTGTACGCCAGATACGATTTCTCGTCATCGTTGAGTAGCGGCGACACCTCTTTATATACGCGTACGTGATAGGCGTTGATCCAATCGATCTCGTCTTCGGTCATCAGGGACATCTCGATCAGTTGCGTGTCGTAGAAGCAGAGCGTCAGGGTTTCGAATGCCAGCCATTCATCTTCGGTCGTGGTAGCTTTCGTCGCCTTCGCCGGAATGACCGTGATCAGGTTCTCTGTGCGGATACCCCATTTATCGGTACGATAAATTCCCGGTTCGTCGGAGATGATATGTCCTACTTCCAGTGCCGTCGGGTTATTGTCCGTCCGTACGTTCTGCGGACCTTCGTGGCAGCCTAAGAAATGGCCTACGCCGTGCCCTGTGCCGTGACCGAACGTGATACCTGCTTCCCACATATACTGCTTGGCGAGTGCGTCCAACTGGTTACCGCGTGTTCCTCTCGGGAAACGTGCACGTGCCAAAGCGATATGACCTTTCAGCACATAGGTATAATCGAGTTTCGCCTGCTGCGGAATGCGACCTCCTAACCATACCGTTCGTGTAATATCGGTCGTGCCGTCGAGGTACTGACCGCCCGAATCGAGCAGTAACATACCTTCCGGCTTCACCTCTGCGCAATTATCTTTGGTAGCCGCATAATGCACGATAGCGCCATTACCCTGATAGCCTGCGATCGTACCGAAACTCTCCTCGACGAAGTTCTCACCCATCATTCGGAACTCATGCAACTTCTCCATTAGCTCCCATTCCGTGCGTGTCTCGCCGTGCTTGAACGCTTTCTCTTCGAGCCATTTGAAGAACCGTGTCAAGGCTACCGCATCCTGCCGCATCGCCGTCCGTTCGCCTTCCAGTTCGACCGCGTTCTTCTTCGCTTTGTCAATCAGGATCGGGGACTTCGCGTTGATCTTCTTGCATCCCTCCGGAATAGCTTCGTAGAGGGCTTCGTTGACCCGTGCACCGTCATAGAGCACAGTGCCTCTGAGGCTCCTAATATAGTCGAAGACCGCCTCGTAAGGCTTAATGTCTATGTTGTTGAAATCCAAGTAGTTCTGCGCCGGCGAATCAATCTTGTTCGAGTCTACGAACAAGGTACATTTATCGGCCTCCAGCACCACGTAGGAGATCACGACCGGATTGTACTCCACATCGTTTCCGCGAATGTTGAGCAGCCATGCAATCTCGTCCAGCGCGCTGATGATCATGGCGTCCGCTTTCTTCTTGGCGAGTTGCTCGCGCATGCGTGCTAACTTGCTCTCCACGGATTCCCCTGCGAAATCTTCGCTATACGAATAGAGCTTGTCTTGCGGAATAGCCGGCCTGCCTTCGATCCACAAAGGTTTGATCAGGTCGATCGACTTCAACGCGATACCGGCTTCTGAAAACTGATTTCTGAATGCTGAATACTGATCCACGCTGAACATCTCGGGATTCACACCAACCTTTGTACATTGTTCATTGTTCATTGTACATTGATCACAGATCCACTCCGTGATGGACGGGCAATCAACATCACTCTCGCGCATCAATTCAATGCCCGAATCTTCGAGTTCGATCCCAGCCTGCAGGTAATAGCGGCTATCGGTCCAAAGGAGCGCTTTGTCCATCGTGACCACTACCGTACCGCTCTCGCCGTTGAAACCACTTATCCATTGCATCTCGCACCAGTGCGATGCCATATATTCACTTGCATGCGGGTCGTTTCCCGGCACTACATACGCATCCAATCCATGCTCCAGCATCAACGCTCTCAGAGCGGCAATTTTTTCCTTCGTGTTCATAATAACGTAATTTAGGCTGCAAATATACGATAAAAATTGCATATATGCAAATTTTTCCGATAAAATTTAGAGATTTTTTGCATATATCATTTTTTTTTTGTACTTTTGTGCCCGATTTGGTAATATGGAGGAGAATGAGCTCATATTTAGGTGCTTTGCCAGCGGAAGTAGCGGAAACTGCTATTACCTCGGTACGCGTCGTCAGGGAATCCTGATCGATGCCGGCATTTCTGCGCGTTCGATACAGAAATATCTGCGCGAGATGGGGCTTGATTTTCATAATATCATGGGTGTGCTTGTCACGCATGATCATGCCGACCATATCCGTGCCGTAGGCACGCTGGGCGAGCGGGTTAAGTTGCCTATCTATACGACCGCGCAGATTCATGAGGGCATCGACCGGAATTATGGCGTACGCGAGAAGCTGCGTACCAGCCGCCGCTATTTCGAGCGCGGCGAGGAGTGGGAACTTTTCGGCATGCGGATCAACACCTTCCATATCGAGCATGACTCGACCGATTGCCTCGGTTATTGCATCGATTATCTGGGTCAGCGTTTCGTGCTCATGACGGACTGCGGGTCGGTTAATCCGGAGATGGAGGCGTATATCCGTACCGCCAACCATCTGGTCATTGAGGCGAACCACGACGAGCATATGTTGCTCAATGGCCCCTATCCCACCTATCTTAAGGAGCGTATCTTATCTCCTCGCGGACACCAAAGCAATGATGTCTGCGGCGAGTTGCTGGAACGCAACTGGCATCCGGATCTGCGCAATGTATGGCTATGCCATCTCTCGCTGGAGAACAACGATCCCCAAGTGGCGTACGACACCGTTCGGTCCTACCTCGAAGAGATCGATATCATCCCCGGACAGGAGATCTTCCTCAAAGCGCTTGAGCGTACAACGCCAAGTCCTGTTTATGTATTAAATGATCAAATGATAAAGGAGTAATATGGAAAGACTTGTTATCATTCCTACCTATAACGAAAAGGAAAATATTGAAGCCATTATCACTGCGGTGATGGAGTTACCTTTGGAGTTCAATGTCCTCGTCATCGATGACGGTTCGCCGGATGGTACGGCCGCGATCGTGAAGAGCCTCATGGCCGGTAAGTTCAAAGACCGTGTCTTCCTCGTAGAGCGTAGTGGCAAACTCGGTCTCGGTACCGCTTATATCGCCGGATTCAAGTGGGCGATCGAGCATAAAGCCGATTATATCTTCGAGATGGATGCGGACTTTAGCCACAACCCGCAGGACTTGCTCAAGCTCTATGACGCCTGTGCGAACCAAGGGGCAGACCTCGCCATCGGTAGCCGGTATGTGACCGGCGTGAACGTCGTGAACTGGCCGATGGGACGCGTGCTGATGTCCTATTTCGCATCGAAGTATGTGCGCACCGTGCTGGGTGTCAATATCCATGACACCACTGCCGGTTTCGTTTGCTATAAACGCCATCTGCTGGAGACCATCGAGCTCGATAAGATCCGCTTCAAAGGCTATGCTTTCCAGATCGAGATGAAGTTCACCGCCCATCAATGCGGCGCGAAGATCATCGAGGTGCCCATCATCTTCGTCAACCGTGTGCTCGGAACGTCCAAGATGTCCGGTGGCATCTTCTCCGAAGCACTCTTAGGCGTTATCCGTCTGAAAATTAGTAGCTGGTTCAGAAAATATCCTAAATTATGAGTTTAGAACAAAATATTCAGGTATTGGTCAAGGACGCCGTGAAGGCGCTTTATGGTGTAGAGGCTACGGACGCAATGGTGCAGTTGCAGAAGACGCGTCCGGAGTTTGAAGGTAACTTGACGGTGGTTGTTTTTCCCTTTGTTAAGTTAGCGCGCAAAGCGCCGGCACAGGTGGCTACCGAGATCGGTGAAAAACTGATGGCTGACGGCTCAGGGCTGATAGCTCGTTTTAACGCGGTGCAGGGCTTCCTCAACCTCGTCATCGACGATGCTTTCTGGGTAAAGCAGTTAGAGGCGATTGATGCGGAGGCTAACTATGGTCAGCAGCCCGATCGCCATCAGTTGATGATGGTAGAATATAGTTCGCCAAACACGAATAAGCCTTTGCATTTGGGTCACGTGCGTAATAACCTGCTCGGTTATTCGATTGCGAAGATCCAAGAGGCGAATGGTTGGAAGGTCGTCAAGACCAATATCGTTAATGACCGAGGCATCCATATCTGCAAGTCCATGCTCGCATGGCTCAAGTTCGGTAACGGCGAGACGCCGGAGACCAGCGGTAAGAAAGGCGATCATCTGATCGGCGATTACTACGTCCGTTTCGATAAGGAGTACAAAGCGCAGATCGCGGAGCTCATGGCGAAAGGCATGGACGAAGAGACCGCGAAGAAGGAAGCGCCGCTGATGCTGGAGGCGCAAGAGATGCTCCGCAAATGGGAAGCGAACGATCCGGAGATCCGTGCCCTGTGGGCGAAAATGAACGAATGGGTCTATGCCGGCTTTGACGAGACCTACAAGCGTCTCGGCGTGTCGTTCGATAAGATCTATTATGAATCGAACACCTACCTCGAAGGCAAGTCCGAAGTCGAGAAAGGGCTCGCGGCCGGTCAGTTCTACCGCCGCGAAGACGGATCCGTTTGGGCAGACCTCACCAAGGATGGACTCGACGAAAAACTGCTGCTCCGTTCGGACGGTACTTCGGTCTATATGACCCAGGATATCGGTACGGCGAAGCTTCGCTTCCAGGACTATCCGATCGATAAGATGGTGTATGTGGTCGGTAACGAGCAGGAGTACCATTTCAAGGTGCTGTCTATCCTGCTGGACCGCCTCGGATTCCCCTTCGGTAAGGAACTCGTGCACTTCTCTTACGGCATGGTTGAACTGCCGAACGGTAAGATGAAGAGCCGCGAAGGAACGGTAGTGGACGCCGATGATCTGATGGATAAGATGGTCGAGGATGCCAAGGAGATTTATTTAGAGAAAAATGACCAATCTCCAATGTCCAATGTCCAATGCGACGAAGTCGCACGCATGGTCGGCCTCGGTGCATTGAAATACTTCATCCTCAAGGTCGATCCGCGCAAGAACATGCTCTTCAATCCCGCCGAGTCCATCGATTTCAACGGCAATACCGGTCCCTTCATCCAATACACCTATGCGCGTATTCAATCCGTCCTCCGCAAAGCGGAGAAACTAGACGACCTAGGAATCCTAGGCAACCTAGGCGGCCTAGATCCAAAAGAGCTCGCGCTTATCCAGCGCCTGACAGAGTTCCCGCAAACGGTTCGCGTCGCCGGCGATAACTTCTCGCCTGCCGTCATCTGTAACTACGCTTACGACCTGGCGTGCGACTTCAACTCGTTCTATCATGATCTCAGTATCCTGAATGAACCCGATGCAGCCAAGCGTGCCCTTCGTCTCTTGCTGGCGAAGAATGTTGGTAAGGTGCTGAATGCGGCGATGTCGCTCCTCGGCATCGAGATGCCCGAAAGAATGTAATGACTTAATGACTAACCTTTAAAAAACATATCATTATGAAAGATCTCATCAAAGGAGCTGCCCTCTTTATCGGCGGCGCAATGGTAGGAGCTGCTGCAGCGCTGTTACTCACACCAAAGACAGGGGAAGAAGTGCGTCAGCAGATCGCAGACGTAGCAGAAGATGCTAAGCAGAAAGTAAAAGAGTATTGTGAACAAGTGAAATCTGAGCTCGAGCAAGCCATGGAGCAACCCGCTCAGGCTGAACCCGAACCCGCTAAAGAATAAGCCTTATGGAGAACGAAATGATTGAGCAAATCAAGCAAGAGGCCACTACCTTTGGTAAAGCCCTTGGTAATGCCGGCAGATGGCATCTGATCGGTATCGTCAGCCGCGTCTTGGGCCTTTTCCTGCTTATCTTCACCTTAGTGCTCTGTGTACTCGCCCTCTTCACCTTTGGTGCGGTAGCGGCTATCGATGTGATGGCGCAGTACATGCCGGTATGGGCGGCAGCGCTTATCATCAGCAGTCTCTATCTGCTGTTCATCGTGGTGGCTATCCTTTGCCGCAAGCCCCTCTTCGTGCATCCTTTCATCCGCTTGCTCTCCAAGCATGTCATCGGCACGCAGGAAGAACTGGTACTCGAGACCCTGAAAGCAGAGCATGAAGTGGACCTGCAGAAAGTGAAGATCGAGACCCGGGTCGAGAATGCTACGCGGGAGATCAATTTCTATGCCAACCTCCTCTCCCGCCTCTGGAAAACCCTCAGCGGCTGGTTGCATAAATAATTAGAATAACCGTAACTGACGGTCCTGGAAGATCTGATAGCCTACCTCGCAGTTGATGCACTCGTGGTGTTGGCAATAGTTCTGATAGAGATGCAGCAGCGCTTGGGTGTCTGCTGCATTTTTGATGCTCTGACCCAGTACGCGCCATTGGCGAATAATCGTGTTGTTCTCCGGCGCAATCTGCTCCATGAGTGTGGCTGCTTCTTCAGCCTTGTGCGGATTATTACGATGCAGCGCGTACGCGTATTTATAAGGTATCACCGTGTTGATCAGCAGGATATCAATGCTGCTGCGCCCCATCTTTTCTATTTCAAACAGCGGCACAAGGTCCTTTAAATCGTTCGAATCAAGAATCTTACTTAACAGCGATTCCGATTGATAGAGCAGTTGGGCAAACTGGCGTATCCGCAATTCAGGACTGTTCTGCGGACGCAGACGTGCATGCTTCCATATACTGCCGTCCATGGGCGTGAGGCTGAACTTCGTACGTAAGAACGCATACTCTTTCGCAAGAGCCGCATCGTCGCCGATTAAGCCGGCCTGTCCAAGTAACAATGCTGTCAGTTGGAATAGGCTGTTGCGGTGTTTCTGCAAATAGGATAGGGGTGTGTTGATAGCCAACTGTTCAAACGGCAGACTATTGGTATGAAAACCGAAATTGCGGGCCAACGAGATATACAACGCATGTTCCCAACTGCCTTTGGTGATCTCCAATAGTCGTTCTATTGATGCCCGTTTGCATTCCAGCCTCTTGCGTAGCAAGGTCTTACGCCATCCTTCCGTCAGTATCGCCGGATCACGCACTAACTGCTCCGCGCAACCGATTCGGCTGATGGCGCTATCCATCTGTTGAGCCGCCGCAAACAGGTCCGTCAGGTAGTCCTGGTCGCTTGGGTACTGCAACTCACATTGCGGCACCAACTCGCCTCGCGAGTTATAGACCGGCTTGTCGGCCGTACGAACCACGTGCAGAATCACATTATCGTACGCGCTATCCAGATGGTGACGATGTTTGATCCAATCGCTGGAGCATACATGGATCTCGATGTTGCCTACCCATTCTTTTCCGTCGATTCGTACCCGTGCTGAACTGTAGTCCGGTCCGGCATCCCTATTATGTGCACCCACCGACAGGATCTCTACGCTCCGTCCATCCGTTGTCTGTTGCTTAAATCCTGCCCAAAGGCAATGCTCCCATATATAATGCAAAACTATTTCAGGCATACGTCACGAATGAGAAAGGTGTCTGTTCAAGGAGGGAAAAATCACGGTGATAACGACAGTCAGTGCGAGTAGAGCGGGGTAGAAGAGCCATGGAACAATAGACATGGCTGAGATACCTGCCAGACCGGAGGCCATGAGCAGTTGAGCGCCGTAGGGTAGGATGCCCTGAATGCAGCAACTGGTCGTGTCCAAAAGGGACGCAGAGCGACGTGGATCGATATCAAACTGTTCCGCTACCCGTTTGGCTATATCGCCGACGGAGAGGATGGCGATGGTGTTGTTAGCGGTACAGATATTGGCAAACGCCACGAGTCCGCAGATACTCCATTCGGCTCCTACGCGGGTCTTGACACGCCGGATGATCAGATCGATCATAAACTCTAATCCGCCGTTATAACGAATCAGCGCAAAGATCCCTCCGGCCAGCATGGAGATAAGGATCAGTTCGCTCATCCCCATCACACCGGTAAGGGCGGCATTCGTCCATCCCATCAGGTCATAACTGCCGTCTGCCCATCCGGTGACCAGCGTGAGCAGGCTGCCTAAGGACAGCACCATCAGTACGTTCATTCCGAAGGCCGCGCAGGCGAGAACGGCGAGGTAGGGCAGCACTTTGGTAAAGGTTGAAAGTTGAAAGTGGAACGTGGAAAGAGACGCTTCGCTGGCTTCTGCGCCGAGGAAGACGTAGAGCACGGTGCCGACAATCGCGGCGGGGAGCACCATCTTGATATTAAACCGGAATTTGTCGGACAGTTTGCAGCCTTGCGTCTGCGTCGAGACGATGGTCGTATCGCTGATGAAGGACAGGTTATCGCCGAAGAATGCCCCGCCTACGACGACGGCGGCCACTAAGGGAAGGGTCATCGAGGTCTTATCCGCCAAACCGGCTGCAATCGGCATCAGCGCCACGATCGTACCGACGCTCGTTCCCATACAGAGGGAGGTCAGACAGGCAGCCAGGAAGAGGCCCGCTAAGGCGAACTTAGCCGGCAAGAATCGCAGGGTCACATTGACCATCGCTTCGGCAGCTCCCATCTCCTTGGCTGTTGCCGCAAAAGCGCCGGCTAACATGAAGATCCAAACCATGAGCAGCAGGTTTTCACTACCGGCACCACGGGAAAAGATAGCTATTCGTTCGGAGAACGACACACCGCGCGTAAGGGCCACACCTACCATGGCGGACACCACAAAAATAAATAATAACGGCGCGTTACTCACACCTCCATAGATGACAGCATTCACCATGAGCAACACGACCATCGCAAAGATGGGCGACAATGCCAACAGACCTTTTTTCATACCTGATTCCATTTCTGCTGCAAAGGTACAAATAAAAAATGACATACACAAGTGCGCATGCCATTTTCTTTACAAAAAGCGTTAATTACTCCTCCTTTTTGGTTTTCTTAGCGGCAGGCTTCTTAGCCGGCTTCTCCTCTGCGGCTTCCATAGAAGCTTTGAGGTCTGCGAGAGCGGAGAGATCACCGAGGGTGGTCTTCTCTACCTTCGGCAGGTCGAGAGCGGGTTCTTCAGCCTTAGCGGCTTTCTTAGCTGCCTTCGGAGCTGCCTCTTTGCGCTCCTCCCAAGTGCGGAGGTGCGAAACGAGGATACGCTTAGCGTCACGGTTGAGAATTTCGAGGCATCGGGTATAAAATAATCGAAGGTACGCAAGTAACAAGACAGTATTTTAACCTGAGGCCCGAAATAATCGACAGAACGTAGTGGCGGAGAACTCTGAGTCAAGACCGTCGGCGCTAAGAGGAGACTCGTTGGCGAGGGTGAAAAGGGAGGAGCGCGCAATGAGGAAGATATAAGGGGAGGTAAGAAAATGACGATATGGAAAGGACCCGCTCGCATGCAGAAGGGTAGGGAAAAGAACAGCCTCGGGGAACTCCGCTCTCGCAGACGGAAGGGCTTTGGAAGCCGCAGAGGGGAGAGGGAGGCTAAGGATGGGGCTAAAGACAAAAAGAGAAGGAGTAATTATTCCTTTTGGGGATTTAATGAGAGAGGCGACTCGACGAGCCGCATCTGTTTTATTTCCTTGATCTCTCACAGGAAGAAACTACCTCTGTTTTCCTTCTTTGATTTCTTTGAAAACGATTCTTCCTTTCACGACTTTCTTTCTCGCGGTTTACCGCACCAACAAGCCGCGAACGTAGAGAGCACCTTATTAAAAGGGGAAAAGCTCAATAAACAAAGTCCGTGAGTGTAACGAACTCCTTATTGGGGAAAAGCAAAAAGAATCAAGACAGAAAGTTGTGTGAATCTGTGAAAGTGTGAATCTGAAAAAGAATACAAGCAAAAGATTAAGACAGGACAAAATAAATACAAGCCAAAGAAGTGCACTACTCTGTTTTGCCGGTAAGTTGGGCGTATAGTTCAAGACCTTTCGCTGTGAGGCGATAGGCTTGTTCGGGTTTATTGGGTACTGCAGCGTAAGCAAAGTCAATCAGTCCTCGCTCCCAAGATGGTTTCCAGTAGTTATAGACAAAAATGCAACGGCTCTTTTGAGTCAAGCCCACATCTGCAACCAGTTGACGACGTGGTAAGACTTGTTTGCCAAGCGCCAGAACCAGTTTATATACGCGCGCCTCTTCCTTATCTTTAGGTACAAGACGTGGTTTAGGTTGAGATTTCGTTTTGTTGGCTTCGTGTTTCTGTTCGTGCTCCAATTCCGGATGTTGGATAGTTATTTCTTGTCCTGGTAAAGAGAAGTAGAACATGTTGAGAATGACGGGTTTACGGCCTCTATTCTCGCCGCGATGAATGGTACCGATCACCTCGACCAAAGGCTCTCCTTCGTGGAATGTTTTCTTGGAACCATCTTGACAGACGATGGTTAACTCTCCTTGCTGCACGATGCCATAGTTAACGACGGTATGATGATGCCAATCGGTCTTGTCGCCAACAGGAAAATCCAAGCGAACAACGCGTAACTCCGGTTTGCCTTTAGGAAAATCCGGAAGGTTGGCGCCATCCCAACTCTGCGAGGTCCGAATCAGTTCAGTAGTCTTAATAGCCATAATGGTGTGTGTTTGATTGCGGGTGCAAAGGTACGAAAAATAATTGACGTGTGCAAGAGATTGGACGAAAAAAGATACAAGCTATAGACAAAAAATGCACGAAAATAATACAAGCCAGAGGATGGTAGCATAAAAAAAAAGATACAAGCTAAAGATAAATACAGGCAAAAAGAATACAAGCTAAAGAAGAGAGGATGAGGAAAAAGATACAAGCCACTAACCGGGAGTAATAAAATAAATACAAGCTAATGAGGGATGGCTTGTATTTATTTTGTGGAGTGAGAGAGGATGGGGTGTAAAAAAAAGATACAAGCTTATGAGGGCTGCTTGTGTAGGAGAGAGGAAAGGAGAAAACAGGTTTTAACCTGTAACTACCTACTAAAACGTTCGATTATTGCGTAGTATGCGGCATTGGGAGCCGCGTAGATGAATAAAAATAAATACAAGCTAAGGATTAAATACAAGCAAAAAAGATACAAGCTAAGAGGGGCGATGGTATAAAAAAGAGACAAGCTAAAAACCGGAATTTTTTTAAAAATGATACAAGCTATAACATGGATTTGGAAAATAAGTACAAGGTAAGAGAGGGTCTGGAAAATATGTACAAGGTAAGAAAGCGATGTAAAACAAAAACCGGTCACAAAATGTGACCAGTTAGGATGTTATAAGCTACAAGGATGTGTGAATGTGTGAAAGTGTGAAATAAAAAACCGCAGGCTCGGCACGCAAATGGGTAATAAGGGACGCACGAAGAATGTGCGCATATATGGGGAACACGGTGTATACAATACGCTGTGTTTGTTTATGGATTATGGTTGGGGGCGGTCATACAGCCTTTGGTCAGTTCCGTTCAAATTCAAACAAAAGACCGTGGAGGGTACCGACACACCTTATGAAAAGGGAAAGAAAAAGAGACGGCTCACGATGTTCGTGAACCGCCTCTTGGCTGATTTCTGACAGCTGAATGCTGACAGCTATGATTTATTTCTCAGACACTCTCTTGCCGGTGACTTGGTACTTGGTCACTTGGTACTTCCTCCACGCCTTGCGCGGCATTGAGCTGTATCACATACGGTTCCCACGGGGTGCCGATATGGTTGTCGGAGACAAAAGTGAGGGTCTTGTCTATGACTATATCTTCACCGTTGATGACGGTACGGAGCTCCATCGGCTGACCTGCACCGTCGCCGGCGATGACGAGGTAATAGAGGCTGTCGGTATGCGCACGGACGGCACCGCGGCACTCACCGCCGATGTACGCCGCTATCTCGCAGGTATCCACTACCGCCTCGCCGTCCATGAGACGGATGGTCATGGTCATGTTGCTCGGATAAGCGGTGTAAGACCGCTGCGCTGCCAGACCGTTAGCACTGTAAGACCGCTGCGCTGACAGACTTCTTGCCATCAGCTTCCTCTGCATATGGCTGACGGAGGCGGTGAGGTCCGGATAGCTGAAGGACTTAGCCGTGCTGTCGGTGCTGTAATAGAGGTAGCCGTGCCCCGGCTCCAGAGCCTTGAGCGAACCCTCCCAACCGTAGAGGTTGTACATCGAGAAGCCGGTCTGGTACTTGATGATGTCGCCCTTTTTGGGGTTGATACCTGCCAGGGCTTCGTCCACCGTCATGGTCGTCAGCGGCGTATAAGGCAGCCAGTTCCAGCCGTGCTCTATCATAACGCCCATCGAGTCGGAAGGCAGCCGCTTGCCGCTAACGGAGAGCTGCGGGTCGAGGGTGGCGTTCGCCGTCTT
>CADCBB010000033.1 GCA_902799555.1 uncultured Bacteroidales bacterium | reverse complement strand
GTGGTACATGCACCTCGTATCGGGCGGTTTCGCTTTCGGTGCGGTGTTCATGGCAACCGACCCTGTCACCTCGGCTCGTACCGAGTGCGGCAAGTGGATATACGGCTTCCTCATCGGTCTCGTGGCAGTGCTCGTGCGCGTTCTCAACCCGGGTTATCCGGAGGGAATGATGCTCGCTATCCTGCTCATGAACGCCTTCGCTCCGCTCATCGACTGGTGCGTTGTGCAAGCAAATATTAACCGTCGCGCAAAACGCGTCATTAAGTAAGGAGGTCCGCTATGAAACTGAATACGAATTCGAATGTGTACACCTTCGTCTATATGACGATTGTGGTGATTATCGTAGCGGTCCTGTTGGCGCTCGCTAACCAGGCGCTCAAGCCGCGTCAGGACGCTAACATCCTGCTCGACAAGCAGAAACAGATCCTCGGTGCACTCAAGGTGGACTTCAGCCAGGCTGATCCCGCAGAGGTTTATTACACCCTCGTGCAGGACACGCTCAAGTACGAGAACGCCGAAGTATACGTCGCTAACCTCAACGGTGCTGTCAAGTACGTTTTGCCGCTCAGCGGTAAAGGTCTCTGGGGCGGTATCGGCGGTTATCTGGCACTCGACGAGGACAAGAACACCATTTATGGTGTTAACTTCAACCACGAGTCCGAGACACCGGGTCTGGGCGCTAAGATCGTGGACATGCCTTTCCGCGCTCAGTTTGAGGGCAAGCATATCCGCAATGCCGAAGGTCAGGTCGTTTCTGTGGCGGTCCTCAAGGCCGGCAATCATGCCGAAGGTCAGGAGCAGGTAGATGCCATCTCCGGCGCTACCATCACCTCGACCGGCGTCAGCACGATGCTCAACGAGGAACTCGTGAATAACTATGTTGAATTCTTAAACGAAAAGGAGGTCGCAAATGTTGAGTCAGAAGACTAAGGACACATTGTTAGGTCCTCTTAACGCCAATAACCCTGTCGTTGTGCAGATCCTCGGTATCTGTTCGGCACTCGCCGTAACGGTGCAACTGAAGCCTGCCCTCGTCATGGGTATCGCCGTGACGATCATCGTCGCTATGGCAAACGTCATCGTGTCGCTTATCCGCAACACCATCCCGATGCGTGTGCGTATCATCGTGCAACTCGTGGTCGTAGCGGCGCTCGTGACACTCGTCAGCGAGATCCTCAAAGCGTTTGCTTATGACGTAGCAATGCAGCTATCCGTCTATCTCGGTTTGATCATCACCAACTGTATCCTGATGGGTCGCCTCGAGGCGTTCGCCATGACCAATAACGCGTGGGATTCGCTCCTCGACGGTCTGGGCAACGGTCTGGGCTATGCCATCATTCTGGTCATCGTTGCTTTCGTGCGCGAGTTGTTCGGCTCGGGTCAACTGCTGGGCTTCCAGATCATCCCGCAATCGTTCTATGACGCCGGCTACGAAAACTGCGGTATGATGCTCATGCCTGCCATGGCCCTCATCCTCGTCGGCTGTGTCATCTGGGTACATCGTTCAATTAATGATAAGGAGGCTAAGTAATGGAACACGCTTTAAGTTTATTTGTCCGCTCGATCTTTGCGGATAACATGATTTTCGCTTACTTCCTCGGTATGTGTTCATACCTGGCAGTATCGAAGAATGTGAAGACCTCAGCCGGTCTGGGCGTAGCCGTTACTTTCGTGCTCATCGTCACCCTGCCGGTTAACTACCTGCTGCAGACGCTCGTTCTCGAACCCCTGCATCTGGAGTACCTGTCGTTCATCCTCTTCATCGCCGTCATTGCCGCTATCGTGCAACTGGTGGAGATGGTTGTGGAGAAATACAGCCCGTCGCTTTACGCGAGTCTGGGTATCTTCTTACCGCTGATTGCCGTGAACTGCGCCATCATGGGTGGTTCGCTCTTCATGCAGCAGCGTATCGGCCTGCCCGCAGTGGATGCCAAGGCCATCACCAGCCTGCTCGACGCGTTCATGTACGCGCTCGGTTCGGGTATCGGATGGTTCCTGGCTATCGTCTGCCTCGCAGGTATTCGTGAGAAAATGGAGTATAACGACGTTCCGAAGCCCCTCCAAGGCCTGGGTATCACCTTCATCACTGTTGGTCTCATGGCCCTTGCCTTCATGTGCTTCAGCGGACTGGAGATTTAATAGGAGGACAACACTATGAATATGACTGCAATTTTATATGCTGTAGGAGTGTTCCTCATTGTGATCCTCCTGCTCGTGGCTATCCTCTTGGTGGCTAAGAAATACTTGGTGTCTTCCGGAAATGTCAAAGTGACCATCAACGGCGACAAGGTGTACGACGTGGCAGCAGGTGGCTCGCTCCTGAACCAACTCGGCGAAGCCGGCGTTCACCTCCCCTCTGCCTGCGGCGGTAAGGGTTCTTGCGGACAGTGCAAGTGCCAAGTCCTCTCCGGTGGCGGCGAGATACTGCCTACCGAGACTGTCCATTTCTCGCGCAAGCAGCAGAAAGAAGGCTGGCGTCTGGGTTGCCAAGTCAAAGTCAAAGAAGACATCACCATGAAGGTCGATGAGGCTGTTCTGGGTGTCAAGGAATGGGAATGCGAAGTCATCTCCAACAAGAACGTCGCTACCTTCATCAAAGAGTTCAAAGTACAGCTGCCTCCGGGCGAGCACATGCACTTCGAGCCGGGTTCGTACGCACAAATCATCATCCCGGAGTACGATATCGACTACGACCGCGACTTCGATAAATCGCTCATCGGTGACCTCTATCTGCCGGCATGGCAGAAGTTCGGGCTCTTCAAACTCAAACAGAAGAACACCCAGGCTACCGTACGTGCTTATTCGATGGCTAACTACCCCGACGAGGGCGACATCATCACCCTTACCGTCCGTATCGCTACCCCGCCCTTCAAACCGAAAGAGCAGTGCCCCAACGGACCGGAGTTCATGGACGTGCCCTGCGGTATCGCTTCCACGTATATCTTCTCGCTCAAACCGGGCGACAAGGTACGCATGAGCGGTCCTTACGGTGAGTTCCGTCCTGTCTATGACAGCAAGAAGGAGATGATCTGGGTCGGTGGTGGTGCCGGTATGGCTCCGCTGCGTGCGCAGATCATGCACATGTTGAAGACCCGCCAGTGCCGCGACCGTCAGATGCACTATTTCTACGGCGCACGTGCTATCGACGAAGTCTTCTTCCTCGACGATTTCCTCGCATTGGAGAAGGAGTTCCCCAACTTCCATTTCCACTTGGCGCTGGATCGTCCGGACCCGAAGGCCGACCAACTGGGTATCAAGTACACCCCGGGCTTCATCGCTCCTGTCATGGGCGACACCTACCTCAAGCAGCATGACGCCCCCGAGGATGTCGAGTACTACCTCTGCGGACCTCCTATGATGGCCAAAACGGTATTGGATCTCCTCCACTCGCTGGGTGTTGATGACGCGGACATCCGCTTCGATAATTTTGGCGGCTAACTAGGCCCCTAGGTTCCTAGTTTGACCTAGTTCTAACCTAGATCTACCTAGTTCGACCTATTTAAAATAAAGAACGCGCGTACACACGTGCGTTCTTTATTATATTGTTTCTTTCCCTGCTTCGGCCAAACGTCCGAAGAAAGATTCTTCTTTTTCGCCGATTAGTAATCGGTGTCCTCTATACGCCTCTTTCCACCTTCTTTCCAGCATGTTCCAATGGATGCTGAATGGATGCTCAATGGGTGCTGAATGGATCCTCCACCCAACGTCACTATAATCTAATTGCAAAAATCTCTCAAGATTAGGCGTTTCCTACACGCCTATTTGAAATCGACTGCAAATATACAACAATTTTTTCATATTTCCAAATTTTCCTCCTCCGTTTTGTCATAAAAATGATATTTCTTCAGTTTTTTCTTGCATATATCAATTTTTTTTAGTAACTTTGCAGCCGAAAGTTGCAAAGACACGATATGAGCAAGTACGAAATTCCTTTTTTGACGAGTGCGATACAGTTGTTTGCACAAAGGTTTGCCATGACGCGGCAAGCCGCTTTTCGTTATCTACAGCAGTACAAAGCGCTTGCTTTCTTAATGGAGTTCTACGACGTGGAACATCTGCAATCAATGGACGACACCATTGATGACATGCTCATTATTTGTCGTCAAAACGGAGGAACATTAGCATGATACTATTCCACGGCACTAATATAGATATAGAGACGATTGATCTTTCTCGTAGCCTTAACCACAAGGACTTCGGCAAAGGCTTCTATCTCACGGATTCGCGCGAGACCGCCATCCGCATGGCGACTAAGAAAGCGCATCTTTTCGGCGGCAAGGCGACATTGATCAGCTATGAGTTTGATGAATCGGCTTTGCATTCCGACTTAAAAGTCAAAGTCTTTCCCGAGAAAGCGACGGTAGAATGGTTCGTGTTTGTTGATGCCAACCGCGACCGCAAAAACAAACTGCCGCTACACGATTACGATATTATTGTCGGACCTATTGCCGATGATGGTGTAGTAGTACAAATTACTCGTTATCGGGAAAATATATACTCAGCTGAACAAGCTGCAAAAGGGTTACAAGATAAGTTTCTTGACCAGCAGTATTATTTCGGCTCTGAGAAAGCCTTGCGCTATCTCAAAAAATCAAAAGTGCAAATACTATGACACAAGCGAATCATCATCAAATAGCGACATACTTGACGGACTATGCTTTGAGCGAGTTGGTACGCTATGTCATGGAAGATACCGGCTGTGGTCTTGAGCAAGCCATGGAGCGCGTCTATAACTCGTCTCTTATGCCTGCCTTGCAGGACGAAGAGAACGAACTCTATGTCCAAAGCCCTGCCTACCTGTATGAGATGATGAATGCCGCAACGGCATAATTTTGTTGCAACGAATTTGCAAAGACATGAACGAAGAACAACTCATAGAAGCAATTAATCGAAGTATGCGGGAAACCGAAGTTCGATTGAGGGCGATGGGACGCAAACCATATTACGTAACGCGAGAAGAGGCAGAAAAACAAGTCGCTATGCTTCTAAAAGCAAAGGAAGAGTTCTTTGCAAAGCAAAAATAATCGGGGTATTAGCTCATCTGGCTAGAGCGCAACACTGGCAGTGTTGAGGTGAGCGGTTCGAGTCCGCTATACTCCACAAAATAATCAGGCTCTGTCCCGCAAGCTTGACCGATTAACTAAAGCGCAAAGCGTTGCGCTTATAGAATAACATATTAACAAGCATTACTATTATTTCGCGTTCAAGAAAAAGTCTGGAAAACTAATTTCTTGTTGAATTAGAAATAGCAATGTTCACGGAAGTTATGGACTTCCTACTCTCAATATAATACACTGAGATAGGTCAGTGTGAGTATATCTATATTGAGAGGCGGGTTTTATTCCAGACTTCCCGTGAACGCGAGTAGGTATACTCACTTTTCTTTTCTATAATACGATTGATAGTAGGCTCAAAAAACTATCAATCAATGAAGGAATTATCTTATTCTGTCGTAATCAGAACCCTTGGAAATACAGGGCTCAAGTACAAAACATTATTGGATTCCATTGCAAAGCAAACAATCCAACCGGAAGAAATCATTGTAGTCATTCCTGAGGGCTACGAATTGGACTACTCGTTAGGGAATGAGCGTGTAGTACGTTGCAAAAAAGGTATGACAACTCAACGTGCTATAGGTATTAAAGAAGCAAAGTCGGATTACATACTTGTTGTCGATGATGACATTGAGTTTGATGCGACCATGATAGAGGAATTGTACCAATACATGGTATCTAACAATCTCAATTGCTGTTTGCCGATGGAAGGAGTCAATAATAACAAAGACGCAAACACAATAGATTTAAGATATCCTCTAAAGATTCGTATCCGTAGTGGCTTTACAGGACAAATGTTCACAAGCCGCAGAAAATCAAAATACTTAGACGTGCTGACATTAGCAGCAGGACACAAAGTTTATATCAATAGCAATAATCTTGATACGTGCTATTTATGTACTACCGCTTGCTTCCAATGCTTCTTTATTGAAACAAAATGGGCGAAGGCTGCTCACTACGAAGATGAGACATGGTTAGAAGAAGGGTCTTATACATCTTATTCCGGCTATGACGAACCTGTCTTTTTCAGTAAGTTAAACAAGCATGGTTTACGCATGGCTTACGCTTTACGTACTCGCTATAAGCATTTAGATGCAGGTGCCGGGCATAAGACGAAAAGCAAGTTGGAAGACAAGTCGCTAAGGTATTTTTCTATTGCGCGGAATCGCACAGTATATTGGTATAGGTTCATCTATATGTACCAAACCTCATGGTTTAACAAAATGAGAGCATTATTCTGGGGTTTATACTCGTTTGTAAATTGGACTTCTTGGACAATAATAATCAATTGTCATCCAAAATATTTCAAATCGTTGAAGTATATGTGTTTGGGATATAAGGAAGCTTTTGCTTTAATTCGAAGCACAAAATAGTCTCCTCAGTGCTTCACTATGCCAAGCGCGGAGCACTACAATG
Organism: uncultured Bacteroidales bacterium; assembly: GCA_902799555.1. Taxonomy (GTDB): domain Bacteria; phylum Bacteroidota; class Bacteroidia; order Bacteroidales; family Paludibacteraceae; genus Colicola. The sequence goes on along the minus strand of CADCBB010000033.1, from coordinate 10,566 downwards.
CCCAGCGCTTGTTGTTTTCTTTGTATTTCAGACGATTGACAATCGCCGCTGCTGTTGAGGGAGGTTTGATGCAGTTTTGACGGATATTTTTGGCGGATTTTGATGAGAGGCGGGAAATTCTTAAATGGAACATTATTGCATAGCTGTTGCATAGTACTTGCCCTTTACTTAACCAGTACTTGCACCCGTTGGAGATTTAGAACATTTTTTATAAAAAAGCGAAAAAAATCGCAAAAAATGGCATACACTATTGTGTATGTCATACTTTTTTTGTACCTTTGCAGCGTAATTTGGATTAATAGGTAAATTTTGCATTTTATGGATAAGCAGACACAAGCATGGGTGGACGGTTTTATGGCCGAACTCATTAGAAAAAACCCGGGTGAGAGTGAGTTTCATCAGGCAGTAAGAGAAGTAGTAGAGAGCGTGGCTCCGATGATCATGGCGTATCCTTATCTGCGTGAGCAGAAAGTGATGGAGCGTATCGTGGAGCCGGAGCGCGTGATCATGTTCCGTGTGCCTTGGATGGACGATCAGGGTGAGGTGCAGATCAATCGCGGATTCCGTGTTCAGATGAACAGCGCCATTGGCCCGTACAAAGGTGGTATCCGTTTCCACGCGAGTGTGAACCTTAGTATCATGAAGTTCCTCGCTTTCGAGCAGACTTTCAAGAACGCATTGACGACATTGCCGATGGGTGGGGCAAAAGGTGGTTCGGATTTCTCTCCAAGAGGAAAGAGTGATGCCGAGGTGATGCGTTTCTGCCAGAGTTTCATGACAGAGTTGCAGCGCCATATCGGTGCGGACACGGATGTACCTGCCGGAGATATCGGTGTAGGTGGCCGTGAGATCGGATACATGTTCGGTCAATACAAGCGTCTGCGTGATGAGTTCACCGGCACCTTGACCGGAAAAGGCCAGATGTGGGGTGGCAGTTTGATGCGTCCGGAAGCAACAGGATACGGAGCTTGCTATTTCGCACAAGCGATGTTAGCGACGAGAGGCGAGAGTTTTGAAGGCAAGAAAGTATGCATCTCGGGTGCCGGAAACGTAGCGCAGTACGCCGCACAGAAAGCGATGCGTCTGGGTGCGAAGGTGTTGACGCTGAGTGATTCGGATGGCTTTATCTATGATCCGGAAGGACTGAACGAAGAGAAGATGAACTATGTGTTCGAGCTGAAGAACGTTCGCCGCGGACGTATCAAAGAGTATGTGACCAAGTATCCGAACGCGCAGTATTTTGCCGGAGAGCGTCCGTGGAAGATAGCCTGTGACATCGCGATGCCTTGTGCGACGCAGAACGAGATAGAGAAAGCGGACGCAGAGAACCTGATCAAGAACGGTTGTTTCTGCGTGACCGAAGGGGCGAACATGCCCAGTACACCGGAAGCGATTGCTATTTTCCAAGGTGCGAAGATCTTGTATAGTCCGGGTAAGGCTTCGAACGCAGGAGGTGTAGCTACCTCGGGTCTCGAGATGACGCAGAACAGTATGCGTCTCAAATGGACAGCGGAAGAGGTGGATCAGCGTCTGCGTACGATCATGGCCGATATCCATGCGGCATGTCTGAAATACGGCACGGAGGAAGACGGATATATCAATTACGTCAAAGGTGCTAATATCGCAGGCTTTATGAAGGTGGCCAATTCGATGGTAGAACAAGGACTCGTATAGGTGCTTCGCACGTTAAACGGTTAAAATGGTCACTGCGTGACGTTAAATAGTTAAAATGGTTTTTACTTTGTAAAAACGTTAAATCGTGGATAGTAATTATACATCGTTGATGGCACGGAGGGTGCGGCGGATTCTGCTGGTTTGCAATAACTACGACAGTTTTGCACTCGAGGAGGATGGACGTATCGACGTGCAGATAGCACAGGAGTACTTGGAACTGAATCTGAGTAACCCTCCGGCTATCGTGCGTGCGGAGACGACGAGGGAAGCGATCAGATTGATTAATGATGCAAATGATGCAAATGGTGTATTTGACCTGATCTTGGTTGTTTACAGTGCCGGAGGCAATGAGGTATGGGATTTTGCAAAAGAGGCGAAAGGGATTTTGCCAGACTGTCCGATCGTACTGCTGTCGTCGTTCAGCAAAGAGGTGTATCGACGTATGGAGCAGGTGGACAAGTCGGATATCGACTACCTGTTTAACTGGAACAACTCCACGGATTTGATTATCGCGATCATCAAGTTGATTGAGGATCGGATGAATGCGGAGCACGACATTCTCGATGAGGGAGTGCGTGCTATTTTGTTGGTCGAAGACAGTGTAAGGTACTACTCAACCTACTTGCCGTTGTTGTATAAGTTGGTCCTGCAGCAGAATAGTATCGCGATACGGGATGCGCTGAACGAGAAGCAGCAGTTATTGCGTAAGCGGGCGCGACCGAAAGTGCTGATGGCGACGTGTTACGACGAAGCGGTGGAGCTGTATCAGCAGTATGGAAGGAACATGATCGGTGTGATCTCCGATATCGGTTTTGTAGTGCATAAGGGTGATCCTTCGTCGAAAGAGAAGTTAGATGCGGGTGTCGATCTATGCCGATTGATTCGCAAGGAGAACCCGACGATGCCGTTCCTGATGCAGAGTTCGCAGGAGTCGATGCGGAGTGTGGCCGACAAACTCAAAGTGGGGTTTGTTGTGAAGAAATCGAAGGCTTTGCTGCAAGAGGTGAGCGATTATATCGAGCGGGAGTTCGGTTTTGGAGACTTCATCGCGCGTGATCCGAAGACGGGAAAAGAGATAGACAGGGCGAGTGACTTGGAGGGATTTGAACGTATCATCTCAACGATCAGTCCGGCTGCTTTTAGGTGCTTGAGCGATAATAACTACTTGAGTAAATGGCTGTTCGCGCGTGGTCTGTTTGCTGTGGGACGTCCGGTGAGTGCGTTGCAGATTCGCGACGAGGCGGATATCGAGAATGTACGGCAGATGAATATTCGGCTCATTCACGATTACCGCATCAACCAAGCGCTCGGTGTGGTAGCGAAATATTCGAAGGAGACGTATAACGACACGATTTGGTTTGCGCGTTGCGGAAGCGGAGCGATGGGAGGAAAGGGTAGAGGATTGGCGTTCTTGAACCACATGCTGCAGAAATATGACCTGTACGACAAATGGCCGGAGGTGCGTGTGCTGGTACCGCGAACGTTGGTGATCACGACGGACTATTTCGATCAATTCATTCACGATAACGGTTTGCAATACGTGATCAATGCTGACCTGACAGACGAGGAGATACTATCGGAGTTCGTGGCAGCGATGCTGCCGTTGGAACTGCGCGATGCGTTACGGCATTTCATCCGCGTAAGCAAAAGGCCGATAGCGGTTCGTTCGTCAAGTAAGTTGGAAGACTCTTATTATCAACCGTTTGCAGGTGTGTACAGCACGTATATGATCCCGCAGACAGAGAACGAAGACCAACAATTACGAATGCTGAGCAAAGCGGTGAAGTCCGTCTATGCGAGTGTGTATTTTGCGGCATCGAGGGGATATATCGTCAGTACGGGGAATGTACCGAGTGAGGAGAAAATGGCTATAGTGCTGCAAGAAGTGTGCGGAGAACCGGAAGGCAATTATTATTTCCCGGTGATCTCGGGTGTGGCGCGCAGCATCAATTTCTATCCGGTAGGCAAAGAGAAGCCGGAGGATGGCATCGTGAAGATTGCGTACGGTTTGGGTAAGGCGGTTGTGGATGGCGAGCAAGTGTTGCGGTTTAGTCCGAAATACCCGAAGAACGTGCTGCAGACCTCAACGGTGGATCTGGCTATGCGGGAGACGCAGCAGAGTATGTTAGCCTTGAGTCTGAATCCTGAGCGATTCAAGACATCGGTGGATGATGCGATTAACCTGGAGCGGATACCGATTCATGACTGCGGCCAGTTCGAGAGCCTGAAGTTGATTGCATCGACGTATGACCGGGAGAACATGCGGATCGTTGATTCGTGCTATCCGGATGGACCGAGAATCGTGACGTTTGCGCCGCAGTTGAAGTTTAATACTTTCCCGCTGACCGCGATCATTCGTGACTTGCTGGATATCGCGCAGCAGGAGATCAAGGCACCGATAGAGATTGAGTTTGCGGTGAACCTCGAACATGAACCGCAGATCTTCCATGTGCTGCAGATCCGACCTATCTCGGCGGATAGTCTGAACGCGAATGTGGAGTGGGAGAATATCGATGAGGAAGGTGCGTTCCTCCAAAGCGGCAATGCGTTAGGTGTAGGTAAGATCGAGGATGTGAGCGATGTGATCTATCTCAAGCGCGACACCTTTGATATATTGCGCACGCGCGAGATGGCGGAGATGATCCGGCAGTGGAACAAGAAGATGCAGCAGGAGGGAAGACAATACCTGCTGATCGGTTTCGGACGTTGGGGTTCGCAGATCCCGACTTTAGGTGTGCCGGTAGCATGGGGCGATATCAGTGAGGCAAAAGCGATAGCCGAATGCAGTTTGGAGAATTTCCGAATAGAACCTTCGCAGGGTTCGCACTTCTTCCAGAACTTAACGAGTTTTAATGTGGGATATATGAATATTGATCCGTGGGCACGGCAGGAGGATAAGTATGAGGAGGCCATCTTGGATGCGATGCCGGCAGTAGAAGAGACGGATTTGGTTCGGCATGTGCGACTTGAAAAGCCGCTGGAGATGTATATAGATGGCTTTAGAAGTAAAGCCATCGTTAAAGGGTTAAAGGGTTAAAATGGTTTTTATTTTATAAAAACGTTAAATAGTTAGATATGCAATTAGCTTTACAAATTATCACGCTCATCGGTTCGGTAGCGATGCTGATGTACGGACTGAAGGTGATGAGTGAAGGCCTGCAGAAGATGGCAGGTAGTACGCTGAGTAACGTGCTTGGCACGATGACAACAAACCGTTTTTCGGGTGTGCTAACCGGTGCGTTTATCACGGCAGCCGTGCAGTCTTCAACGGCTACGACAGTGATGACGGTTAGTTTCGTGTCGGCAGGGATCTTGAGTCTGGCACAAGCTATCTCGGTGATCATGGGTGCGAACATCGGAACGACGTTCACGGCTTGGATCATGGTGTTAGGAGGAGGTAGCTTTGATTTACGTCTGGTCGTTTATACGGCTATCGTGCTGGCTGTAGCGCTGATCTACACCAAGAAAAACGCCAATCTTGGCGATTTTCTCATGGGTCTTAGCCTCTTATTGCTTGGTTTGACGACCTTGAAGATCAACGCAACGGAGATGCACCTAGATCAGATGGAACCGGTTCGTAATTTCTTTGCGGCTACGTCCAGTTGGGGCTACGGCAGCTATTTCCTGTACCTGTTAGTAGGAGGTGTGCTGACATTCGCGGTGCAGAGTTCGGCGGCAATCATGGCCATCACCATGACGCTTTGTTCGACGCACGTGCTGCCGATCGATATGGGTATCTCGCTCGTGTTGGGTGAGAACATCGGTACGACCATTACATCGAATATCGTGGCGCTGTCGGCTTCCGTACAAGCAAGACGTGCCGCTATGGCGCACTTGGTATTCAATTTGTTCGGTGTGATCTGGGTGTTCTGCGTATTCCGCTTGTTCGTTGGTAAGGTATGTGAACTATGGGGTGTTGATTTCACGCCGGGAGTACCATCCGATGTCTCGCCGGACAAGCTGAACGCCATTTTGGCTACGTTCCACACCTCGTTTAACGTGATCAACACCTGTATCCTGATCGGCTTTATCAAATGGCTCGAGAAACTCGTGATCTGGATCATTCCGTCCAAGCCGGAACAGAAAGATACGGACAGCCAGTTGCGGTTCATCTCCGGTGGTTTGATGTCGACGTCCGAGTTGTCGATCCTGCAGGCATGGAAAGAGATTCATGTGTTCGCTATCCGTACGCAACGAATGGTAGGTATGATTCATGACTTGTATGGCGAGAAAGATGAGGCACAGTTCACGAAGATCTTCTCCCGTATTGAGAAATACGAAGGTATTTGCGATCGAATGGAGTATGAGATAGCGCAGTACCTCAATCAAGTGGCTGACGGTCGTCTATCCGATCAATCCAAGCACGAAGTGCATAAGATGTTGCGTATCGTGAGTGAGTTGGAGTCGGTAGGAGATGCAAACTACAACCTGTCGCGCCATATCCGTCATAAGCATGAGAACAACGTCAAATATACCGAATATCAGGATAAGAACGTGGAGATGATGATTTACCTTGTATCGGGTGCAGAAGCAAAGATGGTGGAGGCGCTGGAGCATGTGAATATCACGCGGGATGAGTTCCTCGAGATGACCAACATGGAGAATGAGATCAATAATTTCCGTGACGAACTGAAGATGCAGAACATGCAGCATATCACGGAGAAAGAGTACGACTACTCAACCGGTGTCAACTACATGGATATCATCTTAGAGTTGGAGAAGATGGGCGACTACATCATCAATGTTGAGGAAGCTCTTTACGAGCATAAACATGACAAATAGTTGAAAGAATGAAGGAATGAAAGAATGAAAGAGAAAAACTCGGAGGTTTTAGAACCATCCGAGTTTTCTTATGAGTCTAAGGATACAAGTGGGTATCAGTAGAATCAGGAAACTCAGTACCTCCCAGAAAACGGTAGGTACTGTTATTTTTGCACGCCCATGGAAGAGGGCACGCAGGCCACGACGAACGAGCGTCTGAGGGCTGACGATGATGCCGAGGCATTTGCCGATTTTGGTCATGAAAGGCGCGATAGAGTAGAGTCCTGTATCGACTGCGCCCGGGCTGACGTCTGTCACGTGGACGCCGTATTTGCGGAGCTCGATATGCAGGGCACGGGTGAAATGGCAGAGGAAGGCTTTGGTGCCTCCGTAGGTGCCAAGACGCTGTGCTGCCATCTTGGAGGTCACAGAGCAGACATTGAGGATGTAGCCTTTGCGGCGTTCGCGCATGTCCTGACCGAAGAGGTAACAGAGCATAGCCGGCGTGTACATATGGAGGTTCATGATGAGGCTTGTGAAGCCTTCACTGTCATCGAGGATGTCGCGATCATGATAGACCCCGGCATTGTTGACGAGTACTTCGACTTCGATATCGTGCTCATGCGCGTACTCATATAGTTCGCGTGCAGAAGTCTGCTGACCTAAGTCCATGACGAGGCTTATGACCTCGATGTTTGATGTTTGATCTTTGATCTTGGATGCCGCCTCATGAATCTCCGGCACATTGCTGACAATGAGCAAGTTATAACCTCTTTTAGCCAGCGCTTCAGCAAAAGAGTAACCGATGCCCGAAGAGGCACCGGTTACAATTGCATATGTGGAAGATGAATTACTTCTCATCCTCTACGGCAGCCTGAGCTGCAGCCAGACGTGCGATAGGAACGCGGAACGGTGAGCAGGAAGCGTAGTTCATGCCTACACGTGCGCAGAACTTAACGGAGCTCGGTTCACCACCATGCTCGCCGCAGATACCTGTACGCAATCCCGGACGAACGGCACGACCTTTCTCGACTGCCATCTTGATCAGCTGGCCAACACCATTCTGGTCGAGTACCTGGAACGGATCCACTTTGAGGATCTTCTTCTCGAGGTAAGCAGGCAAGAAGGAAGCGATATCGTCACGGCTGTAACCGAACGTCATCTGGGTCAAGTCGTTGGTACCGAAGCTGAAGTACTGAGCCTCCGTAGCGATGCGGTCAGCAGTCAGGGCAGCACGCGGAATCTCGATCATGGTACCGATCTCGAACTCAACCTCTACGCCATACTCAGCGAAGACTTCTTTAGCTACGCGCTGGATGATCTCTTTCTGTTGCTTGAGCTCGTAGAGGATACCGATCAGCGGAACCATGATTTCCGGCATCGGGTTCTTGCCCTCTTTCTTCAGTTCGCAAGCAGCGGAGAGGATAGCGCGTGTCTGCATAGCGGTGATTTCCGGGAAAGTGATACCCAGACGGCAGCCACGGTGACCGAGCATCGGGTTGTTCTCTGCCAACTGAGCCACACGTGTCTGGATCTCCTCTACGGAAACGCCCATCTCTTTCGCCATCTGCTCTTGTCCCTTCAGATCATGCGGAACGAACTCGTGCAAAGGAGGATCGAGCAGACGGATGTTCACAGGCAGGCCGTCCATAGCGTCCAAGATACCTTTGAAGTCAGCCTTTTGGTACGGCAGCAGTTTAGCCAGTGCTTTCTCGCGGCCCTCGCTGTCCTTAGCGAGGATCATCTCACGCATGGCGATGATCTTCTGGTCGTCGAAGAACATGTGCTCGGTACGAGTCAGACCGATACCCTTAGCACCGAAGGCGCGTGCTACAGCAGCATCGTGCGGGGTATCTGCGTTGGTACGAACTTGCAGTTTGGTATATTTGTCGCAGAGATCCATCAATGCCTTGAAGTCACCGCTGAGCTCAGCAGCCTTCGTCGGGATCTCACCTGCATAAACCTGACCGGTCGAACCGTTGAGGGAGATATAGTCACCCTCTTTGTAGGTAACGCCTTCGATCTTAACGGTCTTAGCCTTGTAGTCCACTTGGATAGCACCTGCACCCGAAACGCAGCATTTACCCATACCACGAGCCACAACGGCAGCGTGCGAAGTCATACCGCCACGAGCGGTGAGGATGCCTTCGGCAGCCGACATACCTGCGAGGTCTTCCGGGCTGGTCTCGATACGAACCATGACTACCTTGTGACCGTTTGCATGCCATTCTTGTGCGTCATCAGCATGGAAGACGATTTGACCGCAAGCTGCACCCGGAGAAGCAGGCAGACCTTGGGTGATCACTTTTGCTTTCTTGAGTGCGTCCTTGTCGAAGACAGGGTGGAGCAACTCGTCGAGTTTCTGCGGCTCGCAGCGGAGGATTGCCTCTTTCTCGCTGATCTTGCCTTCACGAACCATATCCATAGCGATCTTCACCATCGCGGTACCGGTACGCTTACCATTACGGGTCTGGAGGAACCAGAGTTTACCTTCTTGCACGGTGAACTCCATATCCTGCATATCGCGGTAGTGGTCCTCGAGTTTCTGCTGGATAGCGTTGAGTTCAGCGTACATCTCCGGCATAGCCTCTTCCATAGACGGATACTTCGCCAGACGCTCTGCTTCGCTGATACCGGCGCGCTCTGCCCAACGTTGCGAACCGATCTTGGTGATCTGTTGCGGCGTACGGATACCTGCTACCACGTCCTCACCCTGTGCGTTAACAAGGTACTCACCGTTGAAGAGGTTCTCACCGTTACCGGCATCACGGCTGAAGCAAACACCTGTTGCGGAGGTGTCACCCATGTTACCGAATACCATCGCCATAACCGAAACAGCCGTTCCCCACTCGTCAGGAATTCCTTCCATCTTACGATAGAGGATAGCGCGCTCGTTCATCCATGAACGGAACACAGCGCAGATAGCGCCCCACAGTTGCTCCATCGGATCATCCGGGAAGTCCTTACCGGTACGCTCTTTGATAGCGGTTTTGAAACGAGCAACAAGAAGCTTGAGCTCTTCTACGTTGAGGTCCTTATCCAGCTTCACGCCACGGATCTCTTTTACCTCGTCGATGATCGCCTCGAACGGATCGATGTCGGTCTTGTTCACCGGCTTCATACCCAGTACGACGTCACCGTACATTTGTACGAAACGACGATAGGAGTCGTAAACGAAGTGCGGGTTCTGGGTCTTAGCGACCATACCTTCAGCTACTACGTCATTCAAACCGAGGTTAAGGATGGTATCCATCATACCCGGCATGGACGCACGCGCACCCGAACGAACGGATACCAACAGCGGGTTCTTCGGATCGCCGAACTTGCAGTTCATCAGACCCTCAACGTGAGCAACCGCAGCGTTAACTTCTTCAGTCAACTCAGCCACGATCTTCTCCTGACCAACCTGGTAGTACTCGTTACAAACCTCGGTGGTGATGGTGAATCCCGGAGGAACAGGAACACCAACCAAGTTCATCTCAGCACAGTTAGCGCCCTTACCGCCAAGCAGTTCGCGCATTTGTGCGTTACCTTCAGCCTTACCGTTACCGAAGGTGTAAACTCTTTTTTTCTTTTCCATTGTTTGTTAAAAATTATATATGATTTTTAATGTATTTGCACAAATTTCGGCGCAAAGGTACAAAAAAGTTTTTATATATGCAAGAATTTAATAATTTTTATTAAAAAATTACGGTTTTGACCCAAAATCTTACGCGCGGGCTTGCGTATATGAAAATAATGTAGTATCTTTGCACGCTAAATTGACGTAATATGGCTAAAATCGCATTAATAACAGGAGTAACGGGACAGGACGGAAGTTATCTGTCGGAGTTTTTGTTGGGTAAAGGCTACGAGGTGCACGGTATTATCCGCCGTAGTTCGGTGGACTTTCGTGAGCGTATTGCCCATTTGGAGGGAACACCTCATTTTCACTTACACTATGCCGATATGAGTGACTCGATGTCGCTGGTGAAACTGGTGGGTAAAGTGCAGCCGGATGAGATCTATAATCTGGCGGCCCAGAGCCATGTGCAGGTCAGTTTCGATGCTCCGGAGTTCACAGCGGATGTAGATGCAGTAGGTGTACTGCGTATCTTGGAAGCGGTAAGAACGAACCACTTAGAGGCAAAA
>CADCBB010000032.1 GCA_902799555.1 uncultured Bacteroidales bacterium | reverse complement strand
GAAGTATAGTAGATTAGCCTTTTTCGGATGCAAGGCGTCTGAACGAGACATCGCTCCAAGCCGAGTCTGTGGGCTCAATGGATATAGCGGTGCGGAAATACACAGAATAGAGATCGTAGGCTGCGATACGGTGTCGAAACTTTAGCAGATAAGTCGGCGGTTGGTGGCTTGGGTCTTGCTGCCGAACGAAAATCAAGGCCAAGATAAGCGTGTAGAAAGCATAAGTATTCCTTGTTTGGACACGGGTTCGACTCCCGTTAGCTCCACTTTAAAGGGGTATTAGCTCAGTTGGTAGAGCGCAACGTTCGCAATGTTGAGGTCAGGGGTTCGACTCCCCTATGCTCCACTAAAAATCCGGTTTCAGCCGGATTTTTGCTTTTTTATTTGCACATTCGGATTTTTTTTTGTAATTTTGCAGCGCATTTTATGTAGAACATAAAAATACAAATATACTATGGAATTTAAGTACGCACCGATGTTCCAACTCGGCAAGGACGAGACGGAGTATTATCTGCTGACAAAAGACTATGTGTCGGTCAGCGAGTTTGAAGGACATGAGATCTTAAAAGTGCAGCCGGAGGCACTTACCCTCATGGCGCAGCAGGCCTTCCATGACGTGAGCTTCATGCTCCGTCGTTCTCATAATGAGCAGGTGGCGAAGATCTTGCGTGACCCGGAGGCTTCTGCCAACGATAAGTATGTAGCGCTAACCTTCCTGCGCAATGCAGAGGTGGCTTGCAAAGGTCAACTGCCGCTCTGCCAGGATACCGGTACCGCCATCATCCACGGCGAGAAAGGCCAGGAAGTATGGACCGGTTTCTGTGACGAAGAAGCGCTCAGCAAAGGTGTCTATAATACCTACACCGAATGCAACCTCCGCTATTCGCAAAATGCGCCGCTCAACATGTACGACGAGGTGAATACCAAGTGTAACCTGCCGGCACAGATTGATCTTGAGGCTACCGAAGGTGCGGAATACCGTTTCCTCTGCGTCACCAAAGGTGGCGGTTCGGCGAACAAAACCTATCTCTATCAGGAGACCAAGGCACGTATCCAAAATCCGGGTACCCTCATCCCCTTCCTGGTGGAGAAGATGAAATCACTCGGTACGGCTGCTTGTCCGCCCTATCATATCGCGATCGTCATTGGCGGTACCTCTGCGGAGAAGAACCTCCTCACGGTCAAATTGGCTTCGACCCATTACTACGACTCGCTGCCTACGTCCGGTGACGAGACCGGTCGTGCTTTCCGCGATATCGAACTCGAGAAACAACTGCTGCAGGAAGCCTATAAGATCGGTCTCGGTGCGCAGTTCGGCGGCAAATACATGGCGCACGATGTACGTGTCGTTCGTCTGCCGCGTCACGGTGCTTCGTGTCCGATCGGTCTTGGCGTAAGCTGCTCGGCTGACCGTAATATCAAGTGTAAGATCAACAAAGACGGTATTTGGATCGAGAAACTCGATAATAACCCCGCTTCGCTCATTCCCGAAGAACTGCGTCAGGCAGGTGAAGGCGATGCCGTACGTATTGACCTCAACCAACCGATGAAAGATGTTTGTGCGATCCTGACGAAGTACCCGATCGGTACCCGCTTGAGCCTCAACGGCACCATCATCGTAGGCCGCGACATCGCGCATGCGAAAATCAAAGCGCGTCTGGATGCAGGTGAGCCGATGCCGGAGTACCTCAAGAACCACCCGATCTATTATGCAGGTCCGGCAAAGACCCCGGCAGGAATGGCTTGCGGTTCGATGGGCCCGACTACAGCCGGTCGTATGGATCCCTACGTAGATGAGTTCCAAGATAACGGAGGCTCGATGATCATGCTCGCTAAGGGAAACCGTTCCATCGATGTGACGAATGCTTGCCAGAAGCACGGCGGTTTCTATCTCGGTTCGATCGGCGGTCCTGCTGCTATCCTTGCGCAGAATAATATCAAGTCCATCGAGTGTGTGGAGTATCCGGAGTTAGGCATGGAGGCTATCTGGAAAATCGATGTGGAGAATTTCCCGGCATTCATCCTCGTGGACGACAAGGGTAACGATTTCTTTAAACAATTGAAGCCGTGTAGCGGTTGTACGATTTTGTCGTGATCTCGAGATCTCGACATCTCGAAATTTCGAAATGAGCAACAAAAGAAGAAAATATCGTTTGGCGATGCTGGATGACCTGACGCTGCGCGAGGTGTTTCACTTTCGTGTCAGCCTCTTAGGTGCCATCAGCATGATCACGCTTTCCATCATCGGACTCATTCTTCTGCTATCAGTACTCATCGTCTATACCCCCATCCGAAATATCTTACCGGGGTATAGCGAGAGCCTGCGTAAACAGTTGATCCAAGAGTCGGCACGTGTGGATTCCTTGCAAACGGATCTCACTCTCCAACGTCAGTACCTCGATGTGATCAAACAACTCACGGCGGGGGCTATCCAAACGGATAGCGTGCAGAGTCTGGATTCCTTGCAGCGCATCGAAAGAGCGCGTATTGCCGAACAACATTCGGAGGCTACCGATGCCTTCATGGCGCAGTATGAGCAGAAAGAGCATGATCGTTTATTGCTCTTCGATAATACCGCGCCGGTTAAGGTGCTCCAACTCTATCGCCCCGTGCGCGGCGTAGTGGTGCAATCGGCCCGCCCGGAGCAACGTTTCTATGGGGTGACGCTGCGTACGGCAAAAAAAGAGAACGTCATGGCTACCATGCGCGGTACCTTGGTCTCGGTCGAACGGATGGCGGATAATTCCTTTACCCTCATCCTGCAAAATGCAGCCATGGTGACGGTTTATCGTCATGTCTCGAACGTCCTCAAGACGCAGGGTGCTGCCGTTGAACGCGGGGAGGCACTCGGTATTATGGATGGCGAACACGATATAGTCATCGAATTGTGGGATGCCGGACAATTTGTTAATCCGGAGGAGGTGATAGCATGGTGAAGCAACTTTGTATCTTAGGCAGTACCGGCTCGATCGGTACGCAGACACTCGATATCGTGCGTGCTAACCCCGATCGTTACAGTGTCTATGCCCTCTGTGCGCACAAGAGCATCGATAAATTGGTCGAACAGGCGCTGGAGTTCAAACCTGATGTGGTTTGCATCGCCGATGAATCGCTCTATGAACGGCTCAAAGAAAGACTCTCGTCTCTAAACTGCAAAGTTTGGGCAGGCTCTGACGCGATTGCCCAAGTGGTCACTATGCCTTCCATCGATATTGTCGTGGCAGCCATGGTCGGATACGCAGGTTTGCGCCCTACCATCGAAGCCATTAAAGCCGGTAAGACGATCGCGTTGGCTAACAAAGAGACCCTCGTTGTGGCCGGTGAGATCATCTGCGAACTCGCGCAGCAATACCATACGCCGATCCTGCCTGTCGATAGCGAGCATAGTGCGATCTTCCAATCGCTCGTCGGTGAAGATCGCAGCGAGATAGAGAAAATCCTTCTCACGGCCAGCGGCGGACCCTTCCGTACTTTCACGCTCGATCAGATGCGTACCGTCACAGCCGCCGATGCACTCAAGCATCCTAACTGGGATATGGGAGCTAAGATCACCATCGACTCCGCATCTATGATGAATAAAGGCTTCGAAGTCATCGAAGCCAAATGGCTCTTCGGCGTGCCCGTGGAGAAAATCCAAGTACTCGTGCATCCGCAGTCCATCGTCCATTCGGCTGTGCAGTTCACCGATGGCGCCATCAAAGCGCAACTCGGTGCGCCGGACATGCGCGTGCCGATCCAATACGCCCTCTCCTTCCCGGAACGGCTCAAGAGCGATTTCCCGCGTGCAGACTTGTTCTCTCTTAGGGATTTGACCTTCGAAGAGCCTGACCTGCATCGTTTCCCGAATTTGGGACTTGCCTACGAAGCCATGCGTCGGGGAGGAAATATGCCGTGTGTGCTCAATGCGGCAAACGAGGTCGTTAACCTCGCTTTCCGTGAAGGACGATGCGGATTCCTGCAGATGAGTGATATCATCGCCGCCACAATGGCGAAGGCGCATTTCATCGAGAAACCCACTTATGAAGATTATGTGGCTACCGACTTGGCAGCTCGTCAAATCGCTAACTCCTTAATTCGTTAATTCGATAAACATTATATGATACAAGCAATTCAGTTAATATTAGCGCTGTCTTTCCTCGTCTTGATTCACGAGTTGGGACATTTTACGTTCGCTAAGATCTTCCACGTGCGCGTGGAGAAATTCTATATGTTCTTCAATCCATGGATCAGCCTCGTTCGCTGCAAGTATTTTGAAGGCAAATGGCACGTCAAGTTCTTTGCAAAAAACGAAGATGAAGAGTGGAGTAAATATCCCGATAACACAGAATGGGGTATAGGCTGGCTTCCTTTCGGCGGTTATTGTGCTATCGCCGGAATGGTGGACGAGACGCACTCGACCGAAGATCTGGCGGCTGAACCCCAAGAATGGGAATTTCGTTCCAAACCCGCTTGGCAGCGTTTGTTCATCATCTTGGGCGGTATACTCGTCAATTTTATCGGTGCATTAGTCATTTTTGCCATGCTTCTCTGGACTTGGGGACAGGATACCTTACCGTTACGCAATGTCACCTCCGGGCTCTATTACTCGCAGATCATGGTCGACGAGGGCTTTGCGCAGCAAGATCGTATCCTCACTATCAACGGGGAAGAACCCGAGACGTTAGGTGATGCCGTACAAGCTATGATCATCGAAGGTAAACGCGACATCGTGGTGCTGCGCGGACAAGATACTCTCCAACTGACGCTCTCTGAAGATCTGGGACAACGCTATCTCGCGCTCCAGAATGATTTCGATAAAGCCGAACGGGAGAAAGCACGCGCGGATAAGAATTATCAGAAGCAGCATTATGTGCTGATGTCCGAATGGATCCCGTGTGTCGTAGATACCGTTCTTCCTGACAATGCCGCTTATTTCGCAGGCATTCAGAAAGGTGACAGCATCGTGGCTGTAGCAGGTGTTGCAACACCTTGTTACATGCAGATGACGCAAGAGCTGCGCCTCCATCCCTGCGACTCGATCAGCATCGATTATTACCGAAATGGTGAATTGCAAACGACGCGCGCTTTCTTGGGCGACCAATGCAAGTTAGGTATCGCGGCGCGTATCGATCTGAAATTTGATCATCAAGACTATACCTTCTGGCAAGCCATCCCGGCGGGTATCCGTTACGGCTGGGATATCCTGGCGATGTATGTCAAGCAGTTCCGCCTGGTCTTCACCAAAGAAGGAGCACAATCGCTTGGCGGCTTCGGAGCCATCGGCTCGATGTTCCCTGCGGCTTGGAGCTGGTATGCCTTCTGGCATATGACCGCCTTCCTCAGCATCATCCTGGCCTTCATGAACTTCTTACCCATCCCGGCGCTCGACGGCGGATACATCCTCTTCCTGCTCGTAGAGATGATCACGCGCCGCAAGCCCAGCGATAAGTTCCTTGAAAAAGCCAACGAGATAGGCTTCTGGATTCTCATTGCCCTGCTTATCTTCGCCAACGGTAACGATATATTAAAATTCTTCTTCTAAAATGAGCAATGACAAATCACCAATGACCAATTATTTTGTTCACGAATCGTCTTATGTGGACGAGGGCTGCCGAATAGGTAAAGGCACCAAGATCTGGCATTTCAGCCATATCATGAAGGATTGCATCATCGGCGAGGACTGTAACATCGGTCAGAACGTAGTGATCTCTCCGGACGTAGTCTTAGGACGTAACTGCAAGATCCAAAATAACGTCTCCGTCTATACCGGAGTACGTTGCGAGGACGATGTGTTCCTGGGTCCGTCCATGGTCTTCACCAATGTGATCAACCCGCGTGCAGCTGTCTCGCGCAAAGATGAATATAAACCTACTATCATCAAACGTGGTGCATCGGTAGGCGCGAATGCTACCATCGTCTGCGGGCATACCCTCGGCGAGTACTGCCTCATCGGTGCCGGCTCGGTCGTTACTAAAGATGTACCTGCCTACGCCCTCATGGTCGGCAATCCAGCCCGCCAGATCGGCTGGGTCAACGCCCACGGAGATAAATGTGCCTCCCTCGAAGAAGCCCAAAAATCATAAATTTGAAATCATAAATTTGAAATCATAAATGATTCAGCGTATCCAAACCCTTTATTTATTGGCTGTCGTAGCCTTAGGCATCGCCCTCATTTGGCTGCCCGTTGTCCAATTGGTTACACCCGAAGATGCGGCGGAACTGCAAGTATACGAACTCTCTGCTTTGGGCGGTGCACCCATCCAAGGTGTATGGGGCTTACTCGTCACGACCATTCTGATCCCCTTGCTTGCGCTCATCGACATCTTTTTGTATCGCAAACGCATACTGCAAGCCCGCCTCAATATCTTCACCGTCATGCTCTGCCTTGGTTACTATGGCGTACTGGCGATCTATATCTGGCTGGCTAAGATGAGCCTTGGCGTCGAGTGGCATATCCTTCCCTATGCCTCTTTCCCGCTTGTTTGTTTGATATTAACGCTCATGGCGACCCGCCGAATTCTCAAAGATGAGGCCCTCGTTCGTGCCGCCGATAGAATAAGATAATATGAATCCCTTATCATTGATTCTCCTTCAGGCTACTGCCCCGACGCCTGAGCAGATTGAAGCCAAACGCGATTCTATCCGTGCAGGAGCACGTATGATGATCGAGACCGCCAAGAATGACCCGCATACCTTCTGGCAGGAGGTCGGCGAGTCCATGCTGCAGTTTGGTATCAAAGTGTTAGCCGCTCTCGTGCTCTTCATCGTCGGAATGCTTCTCATCCGGTGGGTGAAGAATATCCTCGCCAGAGTCTTTGAGAAGCGGAAGACGGAACCGACTATCGCCTCTTTCGTCTCCTCGTTTATCTCGATCTCCTTAACCGTACTGCTGGTGGTCGTTACCGTGAGTACCTTAGGGGTGAATACCACTTCGTTAGCAGCTCTCTTGGCGGCCGGAGGTATGGCGATCGGTATGGCGCTATCCGGTACCGTGCAGAACTTCGCAGGAGGTATCATGTTACTCGCCTTCAAACCTTTTAAAGCAGGCGATTTCATCGAGGCGCAAGGTACTTCGGGAAAAGTCATCGAGGTCAATATCACCGCTACGAAGATTCTCACTGTTGATAATCGCGTGGTGATTCTGCCGAACGGCGCGCTCTCCAACGGAACGATCAATAACTACAACGGTCGACCCCTACGTCGTGTCGAGTGGCTCGTTAGCGTGTCCTACGGTGTCGATGCGGCGGCTTGCAAGAAAGCGATACGAACCATTCTCGATAGCGATCCACGTGTCCTGCAGGCCGATACCGATATGGACAAACTCTACAAGGACCTCAATATATCCGCTTTCCAACTATCTACGGTCAACTACCGCATGGATGCAATTCCCGAACCCTTTGTGGCGCTCAAGTCGCTCAATGAGAATGACATTACCTTTGTGGTGCGCGCTTGGGTCAAATCCAATGATTATTGGGATGTCTTCTTTGCCCTCCAGGAGCGGTTCTATACCGAACTCCCGCCGCAAGGCTTCACCTTCGCATACCCCCATGTCGATGTCACGATGCTGAACCAATGACCAATGACCAATTACCAATGACCAATGTCTTGCTCGGAAAGACCCTTTCCGAACTGCAAGACGTTGCGCTTAGCGTCGGCTTGCAGAAATTTGCGGGAAAGCAACTCGCTGAATGGCTCTATGTCCGGCGGGTTAGCTCCTTCGATGAGATGACCAATATCTCCCTCAAAGGACGTGAAGCCCTCAAGGCCCGTTATGCCGTAGGCCGTCATGCACCCGTCCGCGAAGCCGTCAGCGTCGATGGTACACGCAAATACCTCTTCGCAATTACCAATGACAAATCACCAATTACCAATTATATTGAGTCTGTCTATATTCCAGAAGATGACCGTGCTACGCTTTGCGTCTCCACCCAAGCCGGCTGTAAGATGGGATGCCGTTTCTGCATGACCGGCACGCTCGGCTTTCATGGCCATCTTTCCGCTGCCGACATCCTCAACCAGATTTTTGAAATTGATCAATTAGCAATCACCAATCACCAATCACCAATTACCAATCTGGTCTATATGGGCGAAGGAGAACCCATGGATAATATCGATAATGTCCTGCGTTCCCTCGAGATTATGACCGCTGACTACGGCTGTGCATGGTCGCCCAAGCGAATCACCGTCTCTACGGTCGGCATCCCGGCTATGAAGCGCTTCCTCGATGAGAGCGAGTGTCATCTGGCAGTATCGATGCATAATCCCTTTGCGGCTGAACGATCGCAGATCATGCCGGTGGAGAAGCTGATGTCCATCACCCAAGTTGTCGATCTCCTCAAACACTACGATTGGACGCACCAACGTCGCGTCAGTTTCGAGTATATTTGCTGGGCGGGACAGAACGATACACCGCGCCATGCGAAAGAAATAAAGCGACTGCTCAAAGGTTTGAACAGCCGCGTGAATCTCATCCGCTTCCACGAAGGTGTGGATCGCGATTTCCCCGCTTCTAATGAAAAACAAATGGAGTGGTTCCGGGATTACTTGACCGAGAACGGCATCACTACTACCATCCGTCGTTCCCGTGGCGAGGATATCCTTGCCGCTTGCGGCATGCTCGTTAACTCCCTAACTCGTTAATTCTTTCACTCTTTATAGCAACTTGCTAAGTTGCTCGTAGTATTTCGGCGATACAGGTACCGGTTTACTGCTCGTTACATCCAGCTCGGCTTGAATAAAGCCCTCTTTGTCGCGGCGCAATACCGTCACATGGCGAGGGTTCACGAAGTACGAACGCTGACAACGAATGATACCGTGCTTGTCCATCAATTCCTCGATCCCACGCATTGATTGCCGTAACGAATACTCCTTCATCTTCTCGCCTTCCATATAATGGATCGAGATATAGTTCTCCTGTGCCTCGATATACAAGATCACGTCGTGGGCGATCACTAATTTCAACCGTCCCGTACTGTCGGAAAAACGAACCAGATCCTCTTCTGCCGCTTCCTCCTCATCCGGTTTAACCAATGCAAAAAGCAATGCAAAAACGATATATGGGTAGAGTAGGGTCGCCAATGATACACGCATGCAGACACCAAATGCGGGGAAATAACCGTAGTCGCCGTACACCAAGGCCATATACAAGGCTGCAAAGGCGGAGAACACAATAATCTCCGCGAATGTCCAGAAGGTGTACTGCCACCAACTTAGACGCCGATAACGCTTAACGATGGTCATCGGGATACGCGAAACGCATAGTATACCGATCAGGATACACGTCAGCATTAGCGCATTGAATACCAAACCCAAACCCGCATCCAAAAACGTATTAATCCATTCGCTTTCGTATATCAGTATAAAACCCATAAAGAAAGCCGGCAACGCCAATACATGTATCAGAAGTGTCGGCACAGACAGCAGAGAAGAAGGAATTTTACTCATTTTTTAATCTTTTTTTGTAGTGTGACGAAATGGAAACTTATCTTTTTTCGTCCCTATATTTGTGTTTTAGTCCTCAAAAGGACCCTTTTCGTCTCAATATTTCGTCCCTAATCACAAAGGTTTGCACACCTTGCTCAAAAGCAGTAATTTTGCACCGGATTTTTAAAAATAACACACTATGGACAAGACTTTTATCATTCGCCCCGAAAGCGGGTTGCAGTACAACTGGCAAGCGATTGCAGTTAATCCCGGTGGTCATCACGAACCCAAATTGAATCTCGTTGCCTATAAGGCATTATATATTAATACGATCGCACAGGCGCGTGCGCGTGGACAGGAACCTGTCCTGGTCAGCCTGCCTATCATTGATCCCGATCGTCTCTTCGCTTCCATCACACGCGGCATGTCCGTCCAGGAGCGTAAGAACATCCTCTATTGGTTAGGCGGTACAACAGAACGCTTGCGCAACATCCATGCGCTCTACAACCTGGCGCTCTTCCGCCTCGCTGCCCTTCAATGTGTGCATATCGTTGATATCACCTCTCCGATGTTGGCCAGCAACCACTATCTGCAGTTGCTGAACCAAGACGGAGTCACGCTCTCTCCCGCCGGAGAAGAACTCGTGGATAATGAATTAGCGACGCTTACTAGCCGCCTTAGCGTTCTCGCGTGCTAAACGTTGCTGCTCTCTTTGCATCGCTTCCAAGCGTGCCATGAAGCCGGACTTTTGTTTGCCGGCTTTTTTCTTTTTGTTCTCTTCCATCTCACGAAGCATCTTCTCGTCGTCCAGTGACCAGCGGAAGATCATCGTCTGAAGGATTGTGATGAAGAGCGATACGAGGTAGTAATAACTCAGACCCGCTGCGTAGTCGTTGAAGATGAATAGGAACATAAGCGGCATCGCGTACATCATGTACTTCATCGCCTTCATATTCGGATCCGTCGCCTGCGACTGCATCGTGATATACGTGTACGCGATGTTACATACCGTCATCAAGAGGCAGAACAGACTCAGGTGATCGCCTAACAGCGGAATATTAAAGCTCCAATGGAAGACAGCATCATAGGTCGATAGGTCGTCCGCCCAAAGCAAGGACTTGCCACGCAACTCGATAGCTGTCGGCAGGAACCAGAACATAGCCATCAAGACCGGGAATTGGAATAACATCGGCAGACAGCCGCTCATCGGACTCACGCCTGCTTGCTGGTACAGCTGCATCGTCGCCTGCTGACGCTCCTGCATCTTCTCTGCCGGATATTTCTCGTTGATAGCATCGATCTGCGGCTTCAGCACACGCATCTTCGCGCTCGATTTGTAGCTCACAAACACAAACGGCAGAATGATCAACTTGATCACAATCGTCATCAGCAGGATCACAATACCGATATGCAGACCCCAACTGGTAAACAGATCAAACATCGGGATGACCAAGGCTGTATTGATCCAGCTCACGATCTTCCATCCCAGCGGAACCAACTTATTCAGATACAAGCGATCCTCTTTCTCCACTCCCTCGTCGTACGCCTTCAGCGTATGGTAGTGGTTCGGACCACAGTACAGACGGAAGCCCGTCGGGTTCTTTCCTGTCAGGTCAAACGGAACCGAGGTATGCGTCTCATACTCTTTGATATACCCCGAATGCTTACCCTGCAGCGTCGATTTGAACTGCGAGGAGCTGAATGCCTCGTTTGCGATCAGCACGGTTGAGAAGAATTGATCCTTATAACCGATCCATTTCACGCGCGCCGACTCTTTGGCGTCATCATCCTTGCTCTCGCTCAATTTCTCCATGTCGCCGCCTACCAGCATATATTGCAATTGGGCATAGCGCTCCTCGAACTTACGTCCCTGCTCTTGCTGCGGGATCAACTGACGCCATTGGAGCTCCAGCGAATTGACGTTCTGCGCCAACTCCGTCTGCATATTATGCGGAGCGATCTGGAAGGATACCATGTACTTGTCCGACAGCTCATACACGAAATCCAACCAGGCATCCTCAGCAACCTGCCAACGCATGATAGCCTTATTCGGCGCATCGCACGCAACGGGTTCGAAATACAACTGCGACGTATGCAGGATGCGGTTGTTGATCGTGATAAGCGTCACGCCAAACGATGACTCGTCGGCGCGGAACAAGCAAAGCGGATTAACCGTGTCGTTGCTCGCGTGATACTCCAGTAACTCAGCGCGCTGTATCGTACCTCCGTGCGTAGAAAGCGTCAGACGCAAATGCTCGTTCTCCAATGTAACCCATTTCTCTTCCGGTACTACTACCTCCGGTTCAACAACGGCTGTTTCACCACCCGCTACGAACTGCAGCGAGTCTGCGATACGTTGTGCCTCTGCCTCTGCCATGCGAACCAGAGCAATCGAATCATGTACACGTTGGCGCTCTGCCAATTCCTCCTTCGACGGGCGGTTCAGCATCGTGAATCCAACGATAATTGCGGCTATCAATAAAAAGCCGATCCAAGTGTTTTTATCCATTATCTATTTTCTTTAAACTTTCAACTTTAAACTTTAAACTTTAAACTTTAATCTTTCTTTAGTCTCCCGAACATCACACCCACATACAATCTTGGTCCGGAAGGGGTGACAAAATTATCCCATTTAACAATCTTACCGGCCTCTGAAAGACCCTGACTGTTGATATTAAACGGAAGCATATAATCGAGGCGAATGAGTAAGGCCATATGCTTGGTGAGGCTGATCTCCACACCCACATACGGGCCGATGAAGAAGAACGGAGTCTTAATGTAAGACGAGTTATACACCGTGGCCGTGGTGTCGCTTATTTGCACGGTCGTGGGATCGTTCTCCGGTACATACAGACGCTTCATCGCGCCGCCGCCGATCGTCATACCTGCCATCGGACGCACCTTGCCCCAGTTAGCATACACGTCGCATAGTGCGCCGCCCCAAGCCGTTCGCACATTCGATCCCGTCTTCATCAGCGGCATCGTGCTCACGAATCCCTCGGCTCCTAAATGGATATGGTTGATCAAGTGCGTACGCAATGCGCCACCTAAACCGTAACATAAACCGTCTTTCGGCAGCCCTTTGACATAGTCAAAACTACCAAGACCGCTGTTACTGAATACTTTCGTCGGATCCTGGGCAAACAAGTACCCGCCATGCAGCATCATTCCGCCGCTAAACCCGGTGAAAACACCTAGCGAGTGCTTCTTCTCCTTCTCCGGCCTTGCATCAGCATCCTCCTGCTCCCGAGCCATCAGACTCAGGGGTAGAAGGGCTAATACAAAAATCAAAAAATGTTTTTTCATTCTTGTGCAATAATATCAAACGCAACGTCCATCATATTCGTGAAAGAGTTCTGACGTTGCTCTGCGGTAGTGGCTTCGCCGGTCAATATATGATCGCTTACCGTGCAGATCACCAATGCTTTCTTTCCGGCGCGCGCTGCATTCATGTACAGCGACGGTGCTTCCATCTCGTCGGCCAGAACGCCCATCTTCGTCCAGTTAGCCTTACGCTCGTCCTCGCAGTAGAAGATGTCGGCGCTGAATACATTACCTACATGGTATTTGTAGCCGCGTTTTTCCGCTGCATCAACGGCCTTGCGGCAGAGGTCGAAGTTAGCGATCGGGCAGTAACGACCCGGCAGGTTGTACTGTGCATCCCAGTTGCTGTCGGTGCAGCTGCCTTGTGCGATCACGAGGTCGCCAAGGTTCACGTACATCTGACGCGCACCGCAGGAACCTACACGAATGATCGTTTCTACATCGTAGAAATTGAACAACTCATACGTATAGATACCGATCGACGGAATACCCATACCGTGACCCATAACGGTCACTTTTTTACCTTTGTACGTACCCGTGAAGGCTAACATGCCACGTACATTATTCACCTGAACGGGATTCTCCAGATAACGCTCTGCCATCAGTTTAGCACGAAGCGGATCTCCCGCCATGATCATTGTCTTTGCAATTTCGCCGTACTGCGCACCGATATGTGGAGTCGGACATTGTTCTTTACTCATAATTTGTGTTTTTTTATAGGTTATTATTTATTTAATTTATTTTCGTTATCTCGTCATGACGTCATTTCGTCATCACGAATGTTTGTACCATTCTATTGCTTTCGCCAAGTCATCCGGCGTATCAATACCGATCGTCTGCGTCTCGGTCACGCCTACGCGGATCTTATACCCGTTCTCCAGCCAACGCAACTGCTCCAACCGCTCCGCGATCTCCAGCGGACTCTGCGGTAACTGTGTGATCTTGGCCAGCACATCCGCGCGATACGCATAGATTCCGATATGACGGTAATGGCTTCCGTCGGCACATGCAATCACCTTCCGGCTGAACATCTCCGCCACGCGGGTCGTCTTGTCCCATTTCACTTTCGGCGTATTCACATTCTCCAGCGCCTCCTGGCTGTCCTTGTCCGTATACGGCCGTACCAGCGTCGCGATATCCGTATCCGGCTCATCAAAACAAGCCATCAGCGCCTCGATCTGTTCCGGCTGAATGAACGGTTCATCGCCCTGAATATTTATAACTACGGTGTCCGCGTCGTTCTGAGTCCGCCAGGATGGGGTGGTGATCGCTTCGTATGCCTCCAGGCATCGATCCGTACCGCATTTATGGTCCGGTCGTGTCATCACCACCTTACCGCCAAACGCCTCTACCGCATTGTAGATACGCTCATCGTCGGTAGCTACCACTACCGTGTCCAAGGCCATACTCGCCTGTTCATATACACGACGGATAACGGTCTTACCGCAAATCTCCGCCAGCGGTTTACCCGGAAAACGCGTCGATCCATACCGCGCCGGTATAATTCCAATAAATTTCATATCAATTTACAATGTACAATTTACAATCTACAATTCATTGCGCTCGATTTTCGAGAGCAATGTGATCGCTCCTGCGATAGTTTTGACGTTTGCAATCGTCACCATTCTTCTGCCCGTCGGCAAGCCTTTCTTATCTTTCTCTTCATGCAGCAAGCATCGCTCCGGTCGTTTCACCGCGTACTGCACAATGTTCCCGAACTGCTCCGATTGCCAGTACGCATCGCGGTGTTGCACCAGATAAAGCGTCATCCGCTCGCCTTTCAACAAGATCTTCTCCACGCCTAACCGGCAGCAGATCCATCGTAACCGCACTACTTCCAATAACTCCTCTGCCGGTTCCGGCAGTACACCAAAGCGGTCGATCAGCTTCTTCTTGAAGTCCAGCATCTGCTCCTCGCTGCGGATCCCGTCTAACTCCCTGTATAGCGTGATACGCTCACTCACGTTCTCGATATAATCCGTCGGGAAGCATACCGCGATATCCGTTTCCAACTGACTATCCCCGCACCAGAGGTGCTTACCATCATTCGCACCATTCGCATCATTAAGCGAAGCGTCACCATTTTCATCATTAAGCGCGAGTTCCTCGCGCAACTCTTCCACCGCTTCATTCAGGATCCGCTGATACGTCTCATAGCCCAGGTCTGCGATGAAACCCGATTGCTCTGCGCCTAACATATTTCCAGCCCCGCGGATATCGAGGTCCTGCATCGCTAAGTTAAAGCCTGAACCCAACTCGGCAAACGTGCTCAAGGCCTCCAACCGCCGTCTCGCATCTTCCGTCAATAGCTCTTTCTCCGGCGCGATCAGGTAGCAGTACGCCTTTCGATTACTTCGTCCGACACGCCCTCTTAACTGGTGCAAGTCGGCCAGACCATACTTGTCGGCGCTGAAGATGAGGATCGTGTTTACGTTCGGTATATCTACGCCGGACTCGATGATCGTCGTCGCCAGCAGGATGTCATAATCGTAGTTGATAAACGCTTCCAACCGCTCTTCCATCTCGCCCGCCGGCAGTTGGCCATGTGCCGTTACGATACGCGCCTCCGGACAGAGTTTCTGCAACCGGTGCTCGATACGCGGTAACATCTCAATGCGGTTGTTCACCACAAAAATCTGTCCGTTACGACCCATCTCCAACTCGATCGCCTCTTTGATGATATCCTCGTCGTCGATCGTGATCAATTCCGTCTGCACCGGATACCTGTTCGGCGGCGGAGTCGTCATGATACTCAGATCTCGCGCGCCCAGCAAACTAAACTGCAAGGTCCGCGGGATAGGCGTCGCCGTCAAGGTTAGCACATCGATGTTCGCGCGCATACTCTTCAACTTCTCTTTCGCGGCTACACCGAACTTCTGTTCCTCGTCGATGATCAGCAAGCCCAAGTCGTGCCATTTGACGCCTTTTCCGATGATCTTATGCGTACCGATCAGGATGTCTATCTTACCCGCCTCCAAGTCCGCTAGGATCTCTTTCATCTCCTTCGCGCTCTTCAATCGGCTGAGATACTCGATCCGCACCGGCATGTTCTTCATTCGCTCGCGGAACGTGTTGTAGTGCTGCAAGGCCAGAACGGTCGTCGGCACTAATACCGCTACTTGCTTACCGTCGGTCGCTACCTTAAATGCCGCACGCATCGCTACTTCCGTCTTACCGAATCCCACATCGCCGCAAACCAACCGATCCATCGGCATCGGGCTCTCGAGGTCGTGCTTAACGTCGGCCGTCGCCTTCGCCTGATCCGGTGTGTCTTCGTATAAGAACGATGCTTCCAACTCATGCTGCATATAGCCGTCCGGCGAATAAGCGTACCCTTTCTGCTGCTTGCGCGTCGCGTAGAGACGGATAAGGTCCCGCGCGATATCCTTCACTTTGTCCTTGGTCCGCTCTTTGAGTCTTTCCCAAGCACCGCTACCGAGCCGTGCTATCGTGGGTTCTGAACCCTCACGACCCTTGTATTTACTGATGCGGTGCAGGTTGTGGATACTCACAAACACGTTCGCGCCGTCGCGGTAGATCAGTTTGATCATCTCCTGCGGTTTACCGTTCACCGGTGTCGTCACCAACCCGCCGAACTTAGCGATACCGTGATCGCTATGCACGACATAATCGCCGATCTGCAATTGGTTGATCTCCCTCAGCGTGATAATAGCCTTACCCCTTCGCGCGTTCTCACTCGCCATCGTCACACGGTGGTACCGCTCAAAGATCTGATGGTCGGTGTAGCAACATATCTTCAACCCCTTATCCACAAATCCCTCATGCAGCGTCGCCTGAATTGGAATAAACCGAACTCCTGTAGCGTTAGCGTCCTGTAGGCTCGCAGAGCCGTCCTCTAAACTCTCAAAGATCGCTGCCAAGCGATCCAGCTGTTTCTGCTGCTCCGCCAAGATATAGATTTTGTATCCATCGTCTATATGCCGCTTCAGATCTTCCGTCAGGATATCAAATTGCTTATGGAATACCGGTTGTGGTACAATCTCAAATCCTATCTTCGTATATTCCGGGAAAGTACTCTTCTCCGCTATCTCTATCGTCCGTTTCTCCTCTAACCTGTAGGTCGAAGACCGTCCTGTAGCGTTAGCGTCCTGTAGGCTCGCAGAGCTGTCCAGCTTATATTGTACTACTTGCCAGTCATTGCTCACCCACACATACTCCTCCGTCAGATAGTCCACGATAGAAGCATCATTTGCATCATTCCCACCATTTGCATCATTCGAAGAACCGACGATTTCGGCAGAATCGACTCGGTTCTTCGACAGCTGATCCTCTATATCAAACTCCCGAATCGAATCGATCTCATCTCCGAAGAAGTCCAACCGGTAGGGTGTATCATGGCTATAACTATATATATCCACGATCGATCCTCTCACCGCATACTGCCCCGGCTGAAACACAAAATCCACCCGCTCAAATCCCAACTCTGAAAGCTGACTGCTGAGTGCTGACTGCTGAATCTCCTGCCCGACTTTCAACTGAAAACTCACCGCCTTCAACTCCTCCTTCGCCGGCACGCTCTCTGCTACCGCCTCCGGATACGTCACCACGATGAGTCGTTCATTCGTTAACTCGTTCATTCCTTCACTCGTTAACGCCGTCAGGCATTCCGTTCGCTGTATGACAGCTGCATCGTCAATGGTTCTTCTGCGTTTTGCTGCAGGAAAGAATCCTACGTTTGTGCCCAGCGCCTTCAGGTCGCTATATGCGTACTGTGCACTTTCTGCATTGTCAAAGATCACAAACATCGGCTTTCCTATGTGCGCTATCGCCAGCGCGCGTGCACTCGCGTGCAGTCCACTCAATAGGAGGTGTCTCGTTCTGACATCTGATAACTGACGTCTGATAGCTCCCATCTCCGGGTGCTCTCCGAACAGTATATTCAAATCTCCGATTTGCATGCGCACATTCAGCCAATATAAAATCGGGTGCAAAAGTACAAAAAAAAATGCATATATGCAAATTTTTAACGATTTTTCTACATTTACTATCAATTTTGTTTTTCCCAAATGTACTTTTGTACTGGTCATTACCTGCTTTTAACCTGGTTTCTACCTGTACAGAATTTCTTTTTGCCCCTTTCTCTAATGTGTAAAAATTGACACATTTTGTATAAAATTCGCGTATGCACTCCCGCTCCCTTGCGTATATAAAAATTTTTTTGTATCTTTGCCGCGATTTTGTAAACTCAACATAGCAAAACGTATCATTAACAATAAAAATTTAATGCTTATGAGTGCAGCGCAAAGATGAATAGAGTGCTGAATTATATCGTTTCTCTTCGCGAGGATGGTGCGCCATGCCAATTCTCAACAGAAGAAATCATCGCATTTGCTAATAAAGCTGAGCGGGAATATGCTGAAGGTTTAGGGATGATGAGTCATTCGGATTTCATGCAGGAGGTAGCTACATGGCAGAGATAAAATGGCATGATAGTGCGCGTGAACATCTGCGCAAAATCTTCGACTTTAATTATGATAATATGTCGGAGAAATATGCGTATACCATATTGGGAGAAGTGTTAGATGAGGTGCAAGGATTGGTAAGTGCTCCCAGAAAAGGTGCTCCGGAACTTTTATTAGAAGGACGAAAATATGAGTATCGGCATCTTGTCGTAAGAAAGACTTACAAAGTGATATATTTTCTGGCTGAGGACGAAGCGCACATTGTCGCAATATGGGATGTACGCCAAAATCCGCAAACACTCATCCAGACAGTGACGATTACAGAATGAGAAATAATTTTTTGGAAAAATAAAAATATTATAAATAACCAATTTTTTTGTTTAACTTTAAAAATTTAAATGCTTATGAAAAAACAATTTCAAAGTAAGTCTGTTCCGCGAGGAACACGAACTATTTGGCGCTATTTAGGCGCATTATTCATTCTATTCACATTCGCCATCGGACAGATGTGGGGAGCGGCAGAGACCATTGTTTCTGTCACTGAATTAGGCTCGCGGAGCACTAGCGACATTAAAGTGGCTAAAGCTGATGGTCATGTTGATCTGACAGTAGGAACGCACTGTAGTGCCATGTCTGGCTGTACCGCAACTTTCGACAATCACAAAGGGGGAGATGGTGAAGAAACAGCTTTTGTGAAGAAAAAGGGCGGAATGAAGTTTGGTAGCAATGCTCACATCTTCACGGTAACAATGACAAGCCCGTTAAAACTTGAGGCTGGCGATGTTATCGCTTTTGATGCAGGTCCATTTGCTATAACTACAGAGGTTTGCAATAATAGTAGCAATACTCCTAAGGCTTATTATGAAATGGATCCCAAGAAAGCAGTAGCATCGGGAACTACAACAGATGATAAGACCTACGAGGTAACACCGTTTGATTTAATAGTGGGTGAGTCCTCTTTTAAAATTGGTCGTAATATGGGCAGTGGTGTAACTGTGAAATCTTTTACAATCACTCGTACCAAATATGCTGTGACGTTCAATAACGGTGGTCACGGAACAGCTCCTTCTAATGGTAATTTTGCAACCGTTACATTGGCACAAATACCCAACGCAGACGGTATGGAGAATGACTATTGGACTGCGAATGTGGATGTTAAAGTTTGGACAGTAGACGGGAAAGTAGATAAAACAGCCGGTACTCCTTTATACGAGGATGATATTGTAATTATTCCGGCAGCTACAACTCTTACAGCTCATTGGGTTGCTGCAGCAACGACCTATGACATCACATTCAATAATGGTGGTCATGGAACGGCACCGGATGCTATCAACGCATCGAAGGTAACATTGGCTGAATTGTCGGCTGAGGGATACTTGCACAAAGGTTGGGTTGCTAATAAGGCTGTGACGGTTGATGAGAATCCTGTTGCGGCAGGTACGCTGATCGCTAATGGTAAGACTGCTTTTGTAAGCGAGGCAACCGAGTTTACCGCTCAATGGGCTACTGTTTGGACGGTTACTTACTATGATGGAGCAACATCTTTGGGTACAGAGATTGTTGAGAATGGCAATGCTCCGGCTGAGTATGCAGCTAAGCAGACTAAGACCCTGGCTTCGTTCGTTAGTTGGTATAGCGATGCACAATTGAATACTCCTATTGCAGACATCTCTTCTTTGACGATTACTGCTAATACTCCGATCTACGGAAAGTGGAACAAAGCATATGCTGAGAGCATTGATATGGAGCAATTCGTCATTGATAATAAGAAATCCGGTAACTGGAAGGATTATTTAGATGCTGCCAATATCGCATACTCCGCAGATGGATTGTCGCTTGACTCTTTGGATAGCAGTAAGGGTAATAACAACTATCCGTATCTTGGTTTGAAATTTAACAAGAACAAAACTGCGGATTTGTATGTTACAGGTAACTTGAAAGCAGGTAAACTGATGATTGTAAAAGTTGGAAACATCAGTTCTACCCATATGGATATTGATGGTGCAACTCAAGCGACACCGGTTATTGTTGGTGGAACAGATACAGAGCCGGCTTGTACATATTGGTATTATAATGCAGATAAAGAATTTAAACTGGTAAAGACCAATAGTGGTACAGCTTCGGTACTCAAAGCTATCGTTATTACTGATCCGTATGTTGTTACCTATAACGCAAATGGTGGTGACCCGGTATCTCCGGCAACGTTCTACGGAACAGCTTTGACTCTTCCGAACGCAGTAAACGGTACTGCTAGCTTCTTAGGTTGGTTCGATGCTGAGACCGGTGGAAACAAGATCGGTGAGGCAGGTGATAGCTATATCCCGACCGCAAGTATCGAGTTGTTTGCTCATTGGGAGTCTATCTCTACCGATGCACGCTTGGCTTCGATCACTTTCTCAAGTGCTGCTGGTACATTGAGCCCGGCATTTGATCCTGAGGTAGTGAACTATACCTATACGATGCCTTATCCGACAGCATCTATTCCGACGATTACCGACGCAACGTCTGTCAATGCGAATGCACAAGCTCCGATTATCGGCGAAGCTGCTGCCGCTTGGGGTGATGCTCAAACGATTAAGGGTGTGGCTCAGTCCGGCGACAAGAAGACCTATACGATCACGATGCAGATTGAACCGAAGGACGGCGTAAGCCTCGTGAAGATTGAGCCGACAAGCCAGACTAAGGGTACCCAAACTGGTCTTTATCCTAATGGTGACGAGTTGACTATCAACTTAAGTTCTGGAATGAACTTAGGTGGTAGCGGCAAGTATATTGGTGTGAAGGCTACTGAGAACTTCCAAGAAGGCGATGTACTTCACTTGGATTTGAACGCGAAACCGAACACAACAGGTAGTACGCAGATTATTCTGTATGCAGAAAAAGAAGCTACAAATGAAGTGTGGGCTACGGGTGAATTGGCAAGTGAGGCAAAAGATTATTATCTCACTTTGCCGGCAGCTGTTAATGGTCATAAGGAATTGTATATTGTTCGTACTGATGGCAATAAGTGGAACGGTGGTCCTTCTGTAATGGAAGTAACTCGCGCAATGAATCCGATGTTGACAGCTATGACTATTGACGGTCGTACGGTAACAATCAACGAGGCTGCTAAGACGGCAACGGTAACTATCCCGTACGAGGCTGACTTGGCTGCTCTGACTATTACGAAGACGATCGTTTGGAATGCTCCTGCAACTGAGAACTCTATCGTTGTTAACGATGGTAGCGCTTGGACTCTTGGTGAAAACACCTACAAGCTGACCGATAAGGATGGTGATGCAACTACTTATACGATCACTGTTGCACGCGACGTGCTGAAACATACTGTATCGTTCAATACGCACGGTGGTTCGGCTGTTGCAAGTGTGGAGGTTGTAGATGGCGAAAGTCTTGCAGCTGCTCCGGCAGACCCGACGAAAGAGGATTACATCTTCCAAGGCTGGGCTGAGACAGATGGCGGTGCTATTGTTGACGTTACTTCGTTCACGATCTCTGCAGACAAAGAGTTCCACGCTGTTTGGACTTCGGATGGCGGTATTAAGTTGATCAACAAGACTTCCGGTGCGGTTAATGAAGATGGTTATTTCATTACCGGTGTAACTGCGACAGAGGCTAATAGCGAAAAAGCTGCTGCATGGGGTGGTACACAAGGTGCAACCATTAGCGGTACGAACCAATTAA
Organism: uncultured Bacteroidales bacterium; assembly: GCA_902799555.1. Taxonomy (GTDB): domain Bacteria; phylum Bacteroidota; class Bacteroidia; order Bacteroidales; family Paludibacteraceae; genus Colicola. Next base: position 8,437 of record CADCBB010000032.1, on the reverse strand, counting down.
ATAAGGTTGTTCAGTACAATGCTACTACCAATCAGACGAAGCTCCAAATTAAGGTTTATAACACCAACAACAGCGACAAGTATGTATATATCCACAAGATTATTGAGGGTAATACCACAGAAGAGACTGTTGAGACATTGACTGCGACTTCGAAGACAGTGGTTACGTCTGAGTACTATGAATTTAATAATACTAAGAACCGTTCGTTCTATATTACAACGAATAGTACGGATGTGAAGATTCTGCAAGTAAAAGTTATTGAGAGTGGAGAAACTCCGATGAAGCAAGCAGGTGAAGCAGGTTACTCGCTGAACCTCAATAAGGGACGTGCATTGTATTATGCGAACTCGGATGTAACGTTAGAAGGTCTGGCTCTGCAATCAGCATCTAACTACAATGTCATAAGCAGTACAGAGTTCCAGACGATGAAGAATTTCTCGTTCTCGATTTCGACTCCTGTATTGCTGAAGGTTACTACGAATACAGCGAAGTACTACGTATCTCAAGATCCGGATGAGGATGGAACAACTGCAACGGCAGTTACTGATGCTGGTACGGCAGAGTTTAATTTGACCACAACCGGTACTTGGTATCTTGTTCCTTCTACAACTTCTAATGTGAAGTACACCAACATTGCATTCGAATTACCGAAGGCTGCTAAACCGGTTGTTGCTGATCTGGACAATGTTGACTATTGTTCGGGTGATATAATTGACGAATTGGCAGTAAGTGCTACTGTATCGGATGGAGGTACAAAACTATATCAATGGTATAAAGACGGTGTTAAGATCGACGGCGCTGAGGCTGAGAATTATCAACCGACTGCTGACGGTGAGTACTACGTAGTAGTAGTGAACACTTTGGCTGATCATCAGAATAGTGACGCTACGCAGTCGAATACAATTACTGTAACCGGTCACGCAGGAACAGCTATTTCTGGCACTACCGGTGCAGAGGATTGGCCCGATGCACATGTGACAATCAGCGTAACCGCAAGCGGAAAGAACCTGAGTTATGCATGGTATACCTGTGACGATGCGATGGGTACGAACCCTGTAGCAGTTGATCCGGCTGTTAATGCCGCTGAGTTGGATGTTACCGTTGGTGCAGTTGATAGCTATTATAAAGTTGTCGTAAGCGGTGACTGCGGTAGTGCACAAGAGGCTATTATCACCGTTGTAGCTCGTCAGGCTGTTGAACTGCAAGATGTAACCGGCAACATGAGTTGGGACTTCTCGAAGGCTAACGATGGTTCGGCCGCAACAAGCAACTTGTGTACAGACGAAGTCATGGCAAATGTACATGGTATCAACAATAACGATGACTTCAAATCGGCTTACCTTAAGGCTACTGCTAACAAATTCTCGGGCAGCAAACTGCAAGCTTCGATGATTAAGTTCCATACTACGGTGGATGGTATGATTACAGTTGTATTCTCCAATACAGATAATAAGTCGAGCGAACGTTACCTGACTGTTAACGGTCGCAAGACCGATAAAGGTTCAAAGACCAAAACAGCGGTCACCTACACAGGCTTCGTTTATGCAGGTGACGTAGAACTCGGTGTCGTTGAAGGTGATGGTAATATGCTGAACTTCACAAGCGTTTCGTTCAAGGCAACGGTTGATTATCCGCGCACTGGTTTGAATCCGTCATTCCTCGGTACACTGTGCTGGACGAACAATGCTATTCTTGGCGGCGCAACGCTGTATGAGTTCGCAGGTAAGGATGAGTACAACAAACTTGTCTTCGACGAGGTTGCTGAGAATCGTCTTGAGGCCGGTAAACCGTACATCTTTATGCCGGAGAACGGTAATACGGAGATTAAACTGTACAACACCGATGACGCTGAGCCTTTAACAACGAACCAAGCTCATGTTAACCACATGTACGGTACAATCGTTGATACGGATCTCTATCCTACAACTGACGTTAATATGTATTACTTCTCGAGTAACCATATTTGGGCAGTTAAGGATTTCACGGTAGAGAAGATTACTGTTCCGGCATACTACTGCTACGTTGACTATCCGGCTGTATTGGCTGATCAACCGGCTCCGGCTCCTGCTCCTGGTCGTCGTCGCGTTACGATGGGCGTTCAAGGTGAGCAAGTTGTTACCGGCGTTGAGAACCTCAATGCTTCTGAGCAACCGGTTAAACTCCTCATCAACGGTCAGATCTTCATTCTCCGCGGTGAGAAGATGTATGACGCTACCGGAAGATTGGTAAAATAATCATTTAGTTGCAAAAAGTACGGCAAAAATTTGCATAAGTCAAAAATTTGCCGTACCTTTGCAGCCGATTTGAAAATGTGATAATTATAGACTTATGAAAATGTATAAGAAACCAATGACAGAGGTTATGGACCTCAAGACGGCAAGTCTGATGGTAGGCATAACGGTATCTCAGGGATCTGGTGCAGATCCAAGTACTCCGCCGCCCATCCATGCGCCGAAGAACGGAGACATTATTCCTTAACTCCCGCACACGTACGCACGTATTCCTTATTTTCGCGCGTATGACATCCTAAACAACAACCCTGCCTCCCCGAGGCGGGGTTGTGTTTTTCTGCTATCCGTTTCATCTGTGGGCTCTCTTTTTGGACTCATCTCCTATCAACTACCTTAGCGTTACCTGGTAATCCTAGACTTTTCCCGTACCATTCTAGTACCTTTCCCGATCTTTTTAGCTATCAACAACTAGTTATTACTTAGATATTACTTGGTTATTGCTTGGTTGTTACCCTTCCCAACTCCTAACCTCTAACCCACTAATCCTCTAATCCACTAATCGAATTTTTGTCGTGACGGTTTGACGGTTTGACGGTTTCAATTTTTGTCGTGAGACTTTGAAACTTTGAGACTTTCGTCATAATTGACTGTATATCATTCATTTATAAAGCCTCATTAAAGTATCAAAGTCTCAAAGTTCCATCTCATTAATAGCGTCATAGCGACAACTACTATCTTTTTTTGGGGATCATTTTTGGCCATTTTTGACAAATTCGTAAGAAAATCACTAAAATATTTGCATATATCAATTTTTTGTAGTAATTTTGCCTCGCAAAATTGAAAGAACAACAACATGCCAAGTGTAGAAGTAGCAAATATGATTCCGCAGATGCAGCATTTTTTTGCGTCAAGACCGGTGAATAGAGCCTATTTATTTGGCTCTTGTTCGCGTGGAGAGGAGACGCCTGAAAGTGATGTGGATATATTAGTCGATTTGGATAAGTCTAGACCGATGGGCTTGTTTCAGTACGTGACCATGAAGTTGGATCTGCAAGAGTTGCTTCATCGCGAGGTAGATCTAGTAGAAAGTGATGAATTGCTTCCTTTTGCACAGGAATCCGCAAACAGAGATAAATTCTTAATCTATGAGAGAGCATAGCAGAGACAAGGAGCGTTTGGCGCATATTCTGGATGCTATTAGCGTTATTGAGAACGGCTTGGCAACTTACTCAAAAGAAGAGTTGCTCAATAATCGTTTGCTGTATTACGGCCTTGTAAAGCAGATCGAGATTATTGGCGAGGCAGCCAACATGCTAACGCATGAGTTCCGCGATGAGCATACTGAAGTGGATTGGAGACCAATTGTGGCTATGCGTAATGTGCTTGTGCATGATTATATCCACATTAGTCAAGATATGCTTTGGGTAACTATCACACAAGACATACCGCATTTCAAGGTGCATATTGAGAAATTCCACAAGGAGTTTAAATAATCTCTCCCGCGTATGACATCCTAAACAACAACCCTGCCTCCCCGGCGGGGTTGTGTTTTGTAAAGATAGATTTTTTGGATCATTTTGGGCCATTTTGGACAAATTCGCAAGAAAATCACTAAAATATTTGCATATATCAAATTTTTGTTGTAATTTTGCCTCGCAAAATTGAAAGAAAAGCAATGAGTGATTCGAAGCAATTCATAGGGCGTTTATCAAGACTTGGGAAAGAAGTTCTTCCAAGTACAGCCTCATTGTGGTTGTATGGGTCTCGCGCCAGAGGTACAGCCCACGAAGACTCCGATTGGGATTTGCTCATATTGCTGGATGAGGATAAACAGCAGACTTCCGATTTCGTGCAATTTGCTTATCCATTCACTTTGATGGCTTCGGAGGAAGATCAAACGGTCATTCCGCAGATATACACTAAGAGACAATGGCAGCAGATGCAGTTTACGCCATTTGTCAAGAATGTTGAACACGATAAAGTTGTCTTGGTATGAATTTGACAGACGAAGAACGCCGGATAATGGTAGAACTGGAAATCGAACGTGCAGAAAAGATTACCGAGCAGTTCGAAGCATTGCGTGAACAGAAGTTCTGGGATACGCTTGTAAATCGCATGTATTATGCGGCATTTCACGCGGTAAGTGCATTACTCATTCATAATACATTGCATGTGCATACGCATAGAGGCGCACTTAATATATTTAATAAGGAATTTGTCCGTACGGGAGAGTTTTCGATGGAAGAGGGACATCTGTTCTCAAAATTGGAAGGCTTACGTGAACGGGGTGACTATAATTGCTTCGTCGATGCTACGGAAGAAGAGATAGTGCCGCTTATAGAGCCTCTCATAGCTCTCATCGCAAAGGTAAAAGCAAAAATTACAGAGTAATATCCCAACCAACATCAACCCTGCCTCCCCGAGGCGGGGTTGTGTTTTGAGCTCACAAATCGACTTTTTGTAAAACAATAATAGCAAAAAAAATTATTTTACCAAAACGCTTGCATATATCAAATATTTGTTGTATCTTTGCACCGGATTTTTGAATACACCATAAGTACCAACGGTTAAGACACTACTTTATGATGAATCAAACGACAGCATATCAGTATTTTACCTCCGGCCTCACGACCGCAGATAGGCTTGATACGCTATAAAGAAACAGAACCACTATACGGTTTTGTTTCTTTTTCGTTTTTAGATGAGTCGGTTACAAATTGTAACCAACCGAAATTTTTGGATCATTGTTGGTGATTCTTGACTAAAAAGAAATCCGTTCGATCTGTAAAATACTGATTTACAATTGGGGATCACAATTTGTGATACCAATAAGGTGTCAAAATGGCATCATAAAGCAACAAATAAACTAAAAACGTAATATTATGGCAACATACGCTATGACAATTGATGAGCGTTCTACACAAGGAAGAGCCTTGTTGATGTATTTAGGGACGCTGAATATTAAGTTGCAACCGCTAACTCGTGGTGTCGCTCCGTGCCAATTTTCGAAAGAGGAGATGAAAGCAATGTTGGCAGAATCAGCGGCTGAGGCTCGCAAAGGTTTGGGTACATCTCATGAGGACTTTAAGCAGGAGATGGCATCATGGCTTTGATAAGGTGGCAAACACTTGCCAAGCGGCACTTAAAGAGTCTGTTCGACTATTATCGAGACAATGCTTCTGAAGTCGTGGCCTTGGGGCTTCGGGATTTGATAATGGATGATGTTGAGCGATTGGGAAATTTTCCAACGATGGGAATTAAAGATAATGAGTTCTCAACACCGGACACGCAGTACTATTATCTAATTATCCGTTGGAGCAAACGCACATATAGAATTTACTATTTATACGAAAATGACATTTGTTCAATACAAGCTATATGGGATTGCAGTATGAATCCGAGAAAACGGAGAAGTATTGTTCGACCGCTTAGAAGAAAAAAGCAATCAAACTAACAATCAATATTAATTAACATTTTTGTTTAACTAAAAATCTCAAACATTATGAGAAAATTAAAACTATTTTTCGCCTGTTTGCTGATGACCTTCCTCAGCATCGGATAGTGGAGATAGTTTGAATCTCATAAAACCAGCGATTTTGGTGACAAAATAAAAATAACTGCAAAAGAATTTGCAAATATCAAAGATATTTTGTAACTTTGCCGCGGAAAATGTAAATATCAAGAATATGAGTGCAGAACAGACAAAACATGTGCCGGAAGAGCGCTCCTTGAATGAGGCTCTGCAGCATGGCATTACGCTAGAAGAGTCGAAGAAACGTTTGGAAGAAGTAATTCATAATCATTTCCATGCGAGAGTATGCGCGTGATTATTGATGATAGGGTTCACGATATAATCGAGAATTTCTACAAAGTCTCGTTGCGTCTTCATCCGACTTTGGATGAGGTGACTGTTGAGAATAAGAAAGATAGATTATATGCCGCGTTGGAGACCCTGCAAGAATTCCCGTTTAGGAATGCTGAGGCACGTCACAAGAAAGAGTGGAAACAGAGAAAATTTCTTGTGCTGATATGTGAAGACTTCTTATTTGGGTATAAGGTATACAAAGATCCTGAGACGAAAGAACAATATGTGTACGTCCACGATGTGGTCTATTCATCTTTGTACATAGATTAGACACAACTAATTAATATCAATATTAACTTTTTTGTTTAACTAAAAATCTCAAACATATTATGGCAACATACGCAGTACATATTAATGAGAGAACGCAAGCGGGACAGAGTCTATTTCTGTATTTAAGTTCGCTTGGTGTGATAACAGAGCGATTGAAACCGCGTCGTCGCAAAGGTATCGATGCTGCTTTGGAAGATGTGCGCATGGGACGTATTTACAAGGCTGATAGTGTAGAGGATATGTTTCGTCAAATCTTAGGTTGAGATGTACACTATCCGGGGATTATGCTAATTGTTGGGAGTGTCATATAGAACCAAATTGGTTAATGATTTGGCAGCAAAATGATACACAACTGACTCTGTTATTTATGCGTACAGGGACTCATTCCGATTTATTGTAATATTAAAACAATCAATATTAATTAACTTTTTGTTTAACTAAAAATCTCAAACATTATGAGAAAATTAAAACTATTTTTCGCCTGTCTGCTGATGGCCGTCCTCAGCATCGGGCAAATGTGGGGTGATTCGTACACTATTACATTTAAGAGTAATAGTTCGAACAGCGATTCAAACTCCGGAATACAAAGCAGCACGACAGTGTCTGATTTTGTAAGTTCTGGAAGTGAATATGTGTCGGGAATCTCTGGAAGCGGAAAGGTTTATCTGGGAATTAACGGCTACGGATTGAAGTTTGGTAATAGTAATGGCGGAGGTTCGGTAACTCTGACCTTAACCAGTGCTGTCAAACCCACGTCAATTGTTGTAAGTGCTTCTCAATGGAGTGCCACAGAAGGCACAGGCGTCTTCCAGGGGGACAACTATGCTTTGACCGGTGGTACCGGAAAAGGAGATTTTAATGACTATACGGTTGATTACGACGGAAACACAGAAGTAACTACTATATCTGTAGGAATGACGAAACGTGGTTATGTTAAGTCTATTACTGTTAATTATGGTGGCAGTACTCCTCCAACTCCGACATGTGCAACTCCGACATTTGATCCAGAAGACGGAGAGACCTTCACAGATAATATTGAAGTTGAGATTGCAAGCTCAACGGATGGTGCAACAATTTATTACACTACCGATGGTGAGGATCCGACAACATCTTCGGATGTATATACTACTGCATTGAACTTCACCGAGACCACGACTTTGAAGGCTATGGCTGTTAAAGAAGGCTCGAACAATAGTGCAGTCGCAACAGCGACTTATACCAAAGTTGTGCCTTTTGATGGAACTATCTTGGAAATTACAAAGGATGACTTTGTGGCAAGTTATGCAAGTAATAACGGAGAGCACAAAAAAAATGGTGTCACGTATTATACAAATCAAGTCTGCTTGAGTTCGTCTTCTATTCAATTCCAAAAATCAAACGGACTTCTATACAACAAGACAGATCTTGGTGAAATTGCAAAGATTGAAATCACGAAGACAGGAGATAATAATCTTTTGGTTTATTCTGGAACTACTGAGAATCCGACTACTGGTGAAGTTACTGGAAGCGCTTCTGGTAGTGTGACTACTTACACATTTGCATCGGGTAAAGGATTCTTTGCTATTAAATGTAATAGCACAGCTCTTTCGCAGGTAACTCCAATTAAGATTTATTATGTATATTCAGCTCCGGCAGTTGTTGCACCGACTATTTCCGGCGAAACTCCGTTCTCGACATCTACTACTGTGTCCATTACTCACGCTGATGCAGATCATATTTATTATACCACGAATGGTGTTGATCCTACAACGAGTTCGACAGAATATACAGTTCCGTTCACAGTAGATGCAGATGGCACAACTATCGTAAAGGCTATTGCTGTCAAAGGTGGCGATGTTAGTGCAGTAGCAAGCAAGGAGTTTGAAAAAGTAGCTTCTTATACTACTCTTGCTGACATCTTTACGAAAGCAACTGAAGTAGGAAATACGGCTACTGACATTTATGTAACGTTTGGTGGTTGGAAAGTATCTGCAAAGACCAGCAATAACGTATTCTTGACCGATGGAACGAATGGTGCAGTTATTTACGGAAGCGGTCATGGCTTTAATGCTGGTGATGTATTAACCGGTAC
>CADCBB010000031.1 GCA_902799555.1 uncultured Bacteroidales bacterium | reverse complement strand
TCCTGTGAATGTCGTCCCCTTCAGTCCTCACGCGCGTCAGAGGACAGACATACACGAGACGAAACATTTTAAATTTTTCTTTTGCTTCTTTTCTTTTTACGATAATTTAAGGGCACGATGATAATCCCAGATGGTGTCGATACGCATGGAACGCCAGCCTTTCTTGTCGATGTCGTAAAAAGCGACCGTTTGGCGGTCATAGGCTGCCTGTTGCTCCGGTGTACGCTTACCTTTGGGCGTATCATCAGCGGGCACAAGATCGGGACAGGTCGTACCGCGTGCATGACGGAGCGTGCCATCTTTCTTGATAAACTCAAAGAGCACAGTGCCTTCATAGAGGGCTGTTTTCAAATCGGGAATATTCATAATCATTCGTCGTTTAAGGGTTCACAAATACGCATTCTTACTTCACCGCATATAGCGCCGCCGGTCGCCCAGCCGAGGCGTGCATCAATGAACATTGCTTTTAATTGAGGGGTGAGACTCTCGAAACCATCACAGATTTCATCGTAATTCATTGTTGGTCCTCCTTTAATAGGTTCAACCATGCTTCAAATTCGGCAGCGGAGTTTTCTCGCGGGTCTTGATAGAAGCGCAACAGCGTATATCCGATCTCGCGCATGCCCTCAATGCCTACTGCCTTTCTGATGGCGCGTTGGCGCCTATCAGCCTCGGTGTGCTGTTCGCGGGTGAGCCAGCAGAGGAGGTTAGCGGGACGGTAGTCGAGCAGATCCGGGATAAGATGATGACAGATACCGACGTAAGCCGTGCCGGTTTTGAGGCTGATAAACAAAGGTCGGTCGCCGTAGAACGCGAGAGCCATGAGATGATGGCAAAGTTTACTACAGAAGTTGCGCATGATCGGATAGCAACTACCGATTTTCTTACCTCTGGCATCTCTAGCACCGGCTTGCTTTGCCGGACTAAAATCGTGATAGATTTTCTGTCCTTTTGCGTTAAGAAAATAGCCCTCGGGATGACACCAGAGGATTTTGCCGCCAATGATAGCCGGCGGCACTTGTTTGCATCCTTGGCTTAAAAACCAGATGCGTGATAGATGTGTTTGTTGCATAGATCCGCCCATCGGAGGGATGGTTTGTCTCCGAAAAGCGATGCAAAGGTAGGGATAATGTAGAAAATGATAGAGGACATTGTGAGTCATGCCCACAAAGTCCTCCACATGTGTAGTTATATGTAGTTATTGAGAGATATCAATATCGTACTTTTCGCACAAATATCGCACTGCAACGGGTGGCAAAAGTTGTTGCCTAGGCGTTATTCCCATTGTCTCCAAAGCCTGTTTGTCGGACTTCATCCAAGTCCGAAAAGTAGCCGTTGACACCCCAGCCGCACGTGCTATTTCATTTTTATACATTGATTTATATGCCATATTTTTGCTTGTTTGATTGATTATACATAGCGGCGATTGACAATCGCCTGAAATACAAAGAAACAAGCAAAAAAGGCGGTGCTCTCGCCGTCATATATACGCACAAAAAAAGAGACGGCTCACGCTGAACGTGAACCGCCTCTTGCGATACAATTAGCCTTCCGGCTATGATTTATTTAACCTCTGCGCCTTGTACGTTGTAGATCTTGCCGTTCTTCTCGATGAGGAGCTGGCCGTCACGGATAACCTTGGTGCTCTGCAGTTGGTTGGTCTGTACATTCTCTACTGCTGTCGTTCCGGGTTCGGGAGTGGCATATCCATACACATCAATCTTTTTTATACCTTTAGACGTCCATTCCAGAATGGGTGTGCCATTTACTCTCGGTGTCTTATCCTCTTCTGTGGTTTCTACAACAAATTCGTCATAGAATACGCATTTGGTGATGGTGTATCCTTCGGCAGCATTGACGGTGGCCGACCAACCGTATCCCCACCAGCCCCAGTTAGCTAAGTATGCTGAGGATCCTTCTGCAGTATAACTGAATGAAACGGTTGCCACGTTCGCCGTACTGTAGCTGGCTTGCTCTTTGGCTGTTGCTGTAATTGTGGTCAGCAGCGTTTCCGTCTGTGCCTCTGCGCCCGTCGCTGCCATCAGCAGCAGGGCGAGAATTGAAAATAGTTTAATTTTCTTCATTGTTTTGTTGTTTTTAATTGTTAATAATGTGATTTATTTGGAGTTTTGTTTTTGTTGTTTGCCGTATTATCACACACATGCAAAAAAGGCAGCACATAGTACGAGACTACGCGCCGCCTTTGTGACTGCGAATTCATTGATATTCTTTATGTTACACCCCTTCGTGGGGGGGGGTAAAATTGAACATTCTATTTTTCATTTTTTCGTGTTTCAAACCTTTGCGGCTGCAAAGGTACTGCTTTTTTGCGACATACGCAAGAGAAAGGGAGATTTTTTTATGAAAACGTCATGACGTTATGACGTAATGTGGAAATGACGAAAGAGAAAGGGAGAAAGGGATGCAATAGAAGAAAAGGTGCGCCAAGGGACGGTTTTTTCGGCGGAGAGGCGGTTGAGCTCGAGGTCATCGATGAAGATGATTTCGTCGTCGGGCGCGGGATGGATGGCTTGATGGACGGCACGATAGATCTCCGGATCGGGTTTGGCCATATGCATCTTCTGCGAGAGGAAGAGGGCGTCAAAACGCGGGGAGAGGTTATAGGTGCGGTCGATGAACTCAAAATGGAGATCATTGCCGTTGGAGAGCAAGTAGGTCTTGTATCCCCTACTCCTCAGGTCGTCAATGAACGCGAGGCGTTCAGTAGGCAGGTCTTCCAACATCGCCATCCAGGCATCGATGACCTGTTGCGGCGTGGTACCGGGACGGCAGTAAGCCAGTACTTCCTGCACAAAGGTATCAGTAGAGATCAGTCCTTGCTCAAAATCTACCATCAGCTGTTTGGATGCCACGCTGACGGCTTTGACACCTTCTCCGCGGCTATCCATACCTAATATCGTGCGCATATTCTGCTCACCCATCAACTCCTCGAACGCGTGCATGCAACGCGTCACATTCAGATTAATCAGTACTCCTCCGAGGTCAAACACATAGATCGTCATAAGCTTATTTTTTTCAAAAAATCGTGCAAAGGTACACTTTTTTTTGCATATATGCAATTTTTTTTAACAAATATTTGTTTGTAATTTCGGTCCTCCCTACTTAATTATATATAAGCAGGGTCCCCCCGAATTTACGTTCGCATAGTTGAGCGAACAACAAGTCTTTCCCGATAAAAATATAAATAAATTTATTTTTTTTACCGTAAAATCCTTGTATATTCCAAATATTTGTAGTAATTTTGCGGCCGATTATGGATAAGATACGAAATTTTTGTATTATTGCGCATATTGACCACGGCAAAAGTACGTTGGCGGACCGAATGCTGGAGTTGACCGGCACGGTGGATGTGAGGCAGATGGAGAACCAAGTGCTGGACGACATGGATCTGGAGAAAGAGCGCGGAATCACGATCAAGAGTCACGCGATACAGATGCAGCATAAGGGTTATACCCTTAACCTGATAGACACTCCGGGGCACGTGGACTTCTCGTATGAGGTGAGTCGATCGATTGCGGCCTGCGAGGGTGCGGTACTGGTCGTTGATGCAACGCAGGGCGTACAGGCGCAGACGATATCGAACCTATACATGGCGATTGAGCATGACCTGGAGATCATCCCGGTGCTGAACAAATGCGATATGGACAATGCGATGCCGGAACGTGTGGAGGACGAGATCGTGGATCTGCTGGGTTGCAAGCGTGAGGAGATCTTACGTTGCTCCGCCAAGACAGGGGAAGGTGTGCCGGAGATCTTGGATGCTATCATTGAGCGCATCCCTGCGCCGGTAGGCGATCCGAGTGCGCCGCTGCAGTGTCTGGTATTCGACTCTGTCTTCAATAGTTTCCGAGGTATCATCGCCTATTTCAAGGTAGTGAACGGTACAATGCATACCGGCGATCAGGTGCGTTTTGTCAATACCGGCAAGGAATACGACGCGGATGAGATCGGTATCCTCAAACTTGACTTGAGTCCGCGCAAAGAGATCAGTGCGGGTAATGTGGGATATATCATCTCGGGTATCAAGACGAGTACGGAGGTGAAGGTAGGCGACACGATCACGCATGTGGCACGGCCGTGCGACAAAGCGATCGACGGCTTTGAAGAAGCGATGCCGATGGTGTTTGCCGGCGTCTATCCGATTGAAAGTGAGGACTACGAGGACCTGCGCGCCAGTTTAGAGAAGCTGCAGTTGAATGATGCAAGTCTGACCTTCCAACCTGAGAGTTCGATGGCCTTGGGTTTCGGTTTCCGTTGCGGATTTTTAGGTCTGCTGCATATGGAGATCGTGCAGGAACGTCTGGACCGCGAGTTCGATATGGATGTGATCACAACGGTACCGAACGTAAGTTACAACGTCTATACGAAAGACGGCAACATGATCGAGGTGCACAACCCTGCGGGCATGCCGGACCTGACGGAGATAGAGCGTATCGAAGAACCCTATATCCGTGCGTCTGTTATCACGACCGCCGATTTCATTGGACCGATCATGACGCTATGCTTAGGAAAACGCGGTGAACTCGTGAAGCAAGAGTATATATCCGGAAACCGTATGGAGATTCTCTTCGATATGCCGCTGGGCGAGATCGTGATTGATTTCTACGACAAACTCAAATCGATCAGTAAGGGTTATGCGTCCTTCGAATGGCATATGAACGGATTTAGACCGTCTAACCTCGTAAAACTGGACATTCTGCTGAACGGCGAACAGGTCGATGCGCTGAGTACCTTGACGCATCGGGACAATGCCGTCGATTTCGGAAGGCGTATGTGCGAGAAGCTGAAAGAGCTCCTGCCCCGTCAGCAATTCGATATTGCGATTCAGGCGGCTATCGGTGCGAAGATTATTGCCCGAGAGACCGTCAAGCAGGTTCGCAAGGACGTCTTGGCGAAATGTTACGGCGGTGACGTGAGCCGTAAGCGCAAGTTATTGGAGAAACAGAAACGCGGTAAGAAGCGAATGAAGCAGATCGGAAACGTAGAAGTCCCTCAAAAGGCCTTCCTCGCCGTACTGAAATTAGATTAAAATCATAAATCAAAAATCATAAATTTATTACTATGCTTGAGCATTTAATTCCTGCGTGGATGTTAATCCCGTTTGTGGTGATGCTATTATGCATTGCCGTTTTGCCGCTCATTCCGCATGTGGGTGAATGGTGGGAAGAAAATCTGCACAAGTTGTATGTATCTCTGATCCTCGGTGTACCGGTAGGTATTTGGCTGTGTGTCAACGGCATGAGCCATGAGTTAGAGCATCAGATGATTTACGACTATGTGCCGTTTATTTTGCTGCTGATGGCGCTCTTTGTGACGACCGGTGGTATCTGTATCCGCGGTGACCTGAAGGCAACTCCGACGACCAACACCATCATCTTGGCGATCGGCTGGGTACTGGCTTCGTTCATGGGTACGACAGGTGCAGCGATGTTACTGATTCGTCTGCTGATCTCCACGATCTCGCAGCGTAAGTACAAAGTACACACAATCCTATTCTTCATCGCTATTGTAGCTAACTGCGGTGGTCTGCTCTCGCCGCTGGGTGATCCTCCTTTGTTCCTCTTGTTCCAGAAAGGAACGCCGTTCACGTGGTGGATGCAGAACATGCTGCCGGAATGGTTAGCAACAGGTGCATTGTTGCTGCTGATCTACTTCCTGATTGACACCTATTATTATAAGAAAGAACCCACAGTGAACCTGATGGCCGATGTTCGCGAGAGCACCAAATTGCAGGTGAACGGTTTGATCAACTTGGTTTGGTTAGGCTGTGTGATCTGCTCGACGATGTTCATCAACTCGACCTATATCCCTGCAATGGGAGCGCACGATGCACCATGGTACTTGAAGTTACTGCGTGAGTGGGCCTTCATCGCCATTATTGGTCTGAGTTGGTTGACGACCGCACGCGAGACGCGTCAGAAGAACAACTACAGTTGGACGCCGATCTTGGAGGTAGCATGCGTGTTCTTAGGTATCTTCGCGACGATGACTCCTGCGTTGATGTTCCTTCAGCAGAACCCGCTGCCGGTACATGCTCCTTGGCAGTTCGTTTATTGCACCGGTGCGTTGAGTGCATTCCTGGATAATGCGCCGACGGCGATGGTCTTCCATGCGACGGCTACTACCCTGCCCGCTGATGCAGCGACCGCTGTAGCAGGTATCGCACCGGAGTTCATGAAAGCGATCTCGATGGGTGCAGTCTTCTTTGGCGCCCTGACTTATATCGGCAACGGACCTAACTTCATGGTGAAGTCGATCGCTGAGCAAGAAGGTATCGATATGCCGTCGTTCTTCGGCTATATGATTAAGTTCTCGCTCATCATCTTGTTGCCGGTTTATATCATCGTTCAACTGCTCTTCATCTAATGACACTGATTGATAATATCATCTCGTGGTATTCGGCGCATATGAACTATGCGTCGATTACTGCGTTGATGGCGGTAGAGAGTTCGTTCATTCCCTTCCCGAGCGAAGTAGTGATCCCGCCTGCAGCCTTTGTAGCCGGTCAGCCGGAGAGTGTGTTATACGCGACAGGCGTGTACCCGATCGATGTACTGATTATTGTGCTTTTCGGTACCTTGGGCGCGATGATCGGCGCGATCATCAACTATGGGCTGAGCGTATGGTTAGGCCGACCGATCATCTATAAGTTCGCAGACAGCAAGGTAGGACATCTATGTCTGCTGTCCAGCGAGAAGATCCAACGCGCAGAGGAATATTTCCGTGAGAAAGGCAATGTATCGACGTTCATCGGTCGTTTTATTCCCGGTATCCGCCAGTTGATCTCCATTCCGGCGGGTCTTAGTAGAATGCATTTCGGTGCGTTCCTTTGGTGGACTTTCTTGGGCGCATTCATCTGGAATTGCATTCTGGCATTGGTAGGATATATTGCTGCCGGTCAGATGAGCCTGATAAAAGAATATAGCCACGAATTATCCGTAGCTATACTCATTATTTTAGGTCTCGTAGTTGCGTATTTTGTAATACGCAAACTACTCGACGTTAAAAAGTTAAATGGCGATAAATCGCGTTAAACGGTTAAAATGGTGACTTCGTCACGTTAGGCCTTCAGCCAAGCGCTGAGGGCTTTTCTTTTGTCGATTACTTCGGCCAGCAAGCAAGCTCCTATCCATCCCATCAGGAAGAAAAGGATCAGATAAGTGCGGCGATCGGTCTTGGGTTTGGCATCCACGGCAAAGTGGTTTTCCAACACGACAGGAGCGGTCGCTAACTGTAAGCGATAGTCCATCATCTGCATGTGGTCCTGCTGTTTGTAGATCTCATTGAGGAACAGACGTACACGGCGATCACCGCTGAAATAAACCCCATGATCGCTGGAGTTGGCAGGAATAATCGTATACTTGAAATAATACGCACTGGTAAGGCTATCCAATTTAAGGGCCTGACGATGATCAAAAGCGACCTGCTCACGCAAGTTCTCCAGATAAATGCCATAGGACTGCTGCAGCGCCTCATCACTATTGAGCGTTGCCAGCAATGCCTGCTCTATCTCCGGCACAAGCTCCATATCGCGCTTCTTGATGGAGAATTGCAGACAAAGACGGTCATTCATCTGCACATGGACCGTATCCGTCGCCTTTACCTTATGCTTGAAATCAACATAATCAGCCTTTCCGTCCTTCATCACATCGATCACACGGAACGTCTTGAAATTAAAGGCTTTATTCTCCAATAGATAGGGCTCGATCGGCGCCTCCTGCGGAAGTAATTGTTTGGACAGCAGGGGTGCATAAGCCTGGTCAAATTGCTGGATAGAAGCGCCATTAAGCATCGCGATCGCATTGACGCGATACGTAATGTTCTCAGCACGCGACAGGTATAAAGCACAAGCCAAGGCCAATACGAGGATGGTGATGACAATATACCAATAGCGGTAGGTAAGACGGATCATACGTGCCAGCACGTTCCAACAGGCATTTATGCCGCGACCTATGCCGTGCGCGATGGTGACGCATAAGTCCCAAAAATTCATCTCTTTTTCCATATTATTTATTGTTATGACGTTATTTCGTTATGACGACGTTATTTGCGACGGATCCAGCCGAAGGGGCTATGGGAGGGTTTATCGGGTTCGGACTCCGGCTTTGACTCCGGTGCCGCATCTTCCTCTTCCACATTGATGACGATCTCATCGGCAGCCGGTGAAGCGACGCGTTCGCGTACAGGTTGCGGCGCCTCGACACCCTCTGCCCGCAGCGTATCACTGAGGTCGATCAGCTGCGCGGGTTCATCGTCCATCGGTTTAGGCGTCTGCGGCGGGTAATTGTCACTGATCGCCTCGTCAATGGTCTTACGACCATCCTCCGCATCTTCGGAAGGCAGGCCATCTACCTTATAACCGGTAGCGATGACGGTGACGCGCACATCTTCGCCGAGGGACTCGTCAATGGAAGCGCCCCACTGTACTTCGATATCGTCGCCTACCTCTTGCACGAACTCATTGATCTGGTCGATCTCCTCCATGACGATCGCATGTTCGGTAGAGCAATAGAACTGCAGCAGGATACGCTCGGCGCCATGCACGTCATTGGTGTTAACCAACGGGGAGTTAAGCGCATCGTTGATGGCATTGGTGATGCGGCGATCACCGGACGCACGACCGATATTCATGATGGCTACGCCACCTTTGCGAAGCGTATTACGCACATCGGCGAAATCCGTATTGATATAACCCGGCACGGTGATGATCTCCGCGATAGAGCGCGCTGCATTGGCCACCACGTCATCGGACTTGGAGAAAGCGTTCAGCAGGTTGAGCTCGGGGTATATCTGTTTGAGTTTCTCATTATTAATAATGAGCAACGCGTCCACATGCTTGGCGAGACGCGCCACCCCTTTCATCGCTTTCTCGATCTTACGCTTGCCCTCGAACGCAAAAGGAATGGTGACGATACCTACGGTAAGGATCCCCATCTCTTGCGCCACCTCGGCTACGACCGACGAGGCACCGGTACCGGTACCGCCACCCATACCGGCGGTGATGAACAGCATCTGGGTGCCGTCATTGAGGGCTTCACGGATATGATCCCTACTCTCCTCGGCGTACTGACGGGCGGTCTCGGGATCACCTCCTGCACCTAAACCGGGACCGAGTTGCAGTTTATTCGGTACAGACGATTTGATGAGTACCTGCCGATCGGTGTTGCATACCAGGAAGGATACGTCCTTGAGACCCTGACGATGCATGTAGTTAACGGCATTGCAACCGCCGCCACCGACACCGATGACCTTAATAATACTATCTTCTGTTAAGCCTTCCAAAGGCAATGTCATTACTTCGTCTTCCATAATTACTTTTGATCTATGAACATGTCTAACGTTGATTCTTTCATTTTCTCAAAGAACCCGGGTTTCTGCACCAATTGGTCCTTGTGATTATCACGGAAATCCTGACCGAGCAGGATCGTTCCGATGAGGGATGTATATTGCGGCGAGAGGTACTTTTCCTCCGTATCGCGGTGCAGAAGTAGGTTATGCGCACCGTACTGCACTTTGACGGCTGTTTGACTCTGGATGTACTCCGCGAGACCTTGCAGCATACTGCCGCCACCGGTGAGATAGAGAGTCGATATACGGTTCTCCACTTTCTTGAGTTCCTCCCAAACAGGCGTCAGGATCTCCTGCAACTTGAGTTCGATAGCCTCTGCCAACTCCTGCGTAGAGATAACGAAGTCACCACCGAGTTCAGGTGAAGCAGGGATTCGCAAGCGGACCACTTTCTCCAAGCATTTAGGCGAAGCACAGCCGAAGCGTTTCTTGAGGACCTCGG
The DNA here is from genome assembly GCA_902799555.1 of uncultured Bacteroidales bacterium. Classification (GTDB taxonomy): domain Bacteria; phylum Bacteroidota; class Bacteroidia; order Bacteroidales; family Paludibacteraceae; genus Colicola. Next base: position 10,328 of record CADCBB010000031.1, on the reverse strand, counting down.
CCGTCGCAAAATCAAGGCCCTGCTGCTCCAACATACGGGTGATATGATAGCCGCCTTTGGGGATCACTTTATTGATCAGGTACTGCCCGCCTTTGTAGGCCGTGAAGGTGGTCGTCTGTGCACCGAAGTCCAGAACGGCACAGCCGTTAAGCAGCACATGGTTGCCATCGCAGGTAGCGAAGGTAGAGAGAAGCGCTTCGGGGCGCACGAACGAATGTTCGATGACACGACCCGCTTGCGAGAAGGATTTTTGCAATTGGGTATCCATCACCTTTCGTCCGCAGAAAGCGGTGTAATGGGCTTCAATCAATGCGGCCCGTTGTTCAGGCGAGGGCACTTCGTCCTGCTCTACGCCATCGAGTTTGAAGAAAGAGGGCACGAGACCTAAGACGGCTACGTCCGGGTTGTGCAGCTCGATCTTCTGCTTACACTCCCGCTCCATTTCATCCAATAACTCTTGACTAATCTCTTTCTTACGTGCCTGGTCGCGCCGGGAGTGTACGGCGGCTATCTGCATCGATTGACCGCCTACGGTGATGAAAGCCATCGGCAGTTCAACCTCGCCGATGCGGTTCGCCAGCAACTTGAGGATCTCGGCGATGACATAGCCGGCATTACTGGACTGCGTGATGATACCTTGTTCGATACAGACGTTTCCTTGTTTCTGCGGCCGTTCCTCCACGCCTAAGATCTGGAATAGATCCGGCGCAATCCGCCGCGCCGCCAAGGCACGCACGCTATCGCTTCCCAGATCCATCGCCACTAACGGCAGGGAGTCGGCTTTTTTTGTTTGTTTTCTTGCCATAATTTTTTGGTGCTTCGCACGTTAAACAGTTAAGATGGTGACTTCGTCACGTTAAACGGTTATAATGGTGCTTCGCACGTTAAATAGTTAAGTATTTCGGTTATTTTTTCCATTATTCTCTTGTAATGTACTAACAAGAGATTGAATTTTCATTGTTACAGATAAACATTTATTTCGTAAATAGTCCGCTTCTTTATCCGAGATATATCCTAAGTTCTGAGACAAATATAACATACTTTTCACTTCTCCGCATGAACCATTAGCGATATTTAAAAATGAGATAAATTGTTTATTATCATTTGCAATTTTACTACGATCGTACCCTTCTGCTATGTTATTCATAATAGAAACAGCAGCTCGTTGGATTTGATCTCTAAATCCGAAATCACGATTTTCAGCAAATTCCTTATATATTTCCACGCATATTTGGCGTGCCTCTTGCCATATTATCAAATCTTCAAATCTTTGAACAGCCATAATTAACGTGATTTATCACCTTTTTAACTTATTAACGCGATTTATCGCCATTTTAACCTTTTAACGTTTTGATACAATCAAAACCTAGTATCTTCCGATGACCTGACCTTTGAAACGCAGGTCGTATTCGGTATAGTTCTTCTCTTGGACGTCCGGCGGACGGTTCTGCAGGAAAGTGCGGAACTTACGCAACTTACGGTCGTAGCGATGCATCGATCCCAAGACGGCTTTTTCGATCTTCCCGTTATCCGCATAATAAACATAGACCATCTGCGGCGATTTGAGTTCCAGATGATGGATACGCTCTTTCCAATAGGGTTCGTCATCGAGCCATGCGGCAAAATCCGCCAATATGCCAGCCGCAGACTGCACCCCTACCGTACCGGTGACAAGCAGCACCTTATCGCGTATCGCATTGCGGGAGGGCATGACCTTGCGGTCGGAATCAATATAATAGTTCTCCAGCGCAGTCTGCACATGTAGGACAGGAATACGCTGCGTGAGGCGCACACGCACCACATGCCGGGGCGTGAGGTAACACTCGGCGGTACGTACCATCGGGTGACGCAGGATCGCATTCTCAATACGCTGCAAAGAGACGATATTAAGTTTACGGCCTACGGGATAGAGGTCTGTCTGCTGCAGGAGTGCTGTCAACTCGGTCTCCGAGAGGTAAAGGCGTTCGTCGCTATCGGTGATATTATATTCGAGGGCCGTACAGGGCGCATCAGTCGGTCGGGAACGATAGCCCCAGACCGTGGCAGCCACGAGGCATGCTACGGTGATGACGATGCCGATGACGGTTCCTACTATGTGCGCAACTTTATTCATCTAATAGTACGCAATGCACGCGTGACGGAAGGCACGAGACGGTCAATGTCTCCGGCGCCGATGGTGAGTACGACTACGGGTTGATCAGAAGCCGCTACCCGTTTCTTAAGTTCCTCAACCAAGTCTTTTTTCTCGATCACTATGCCTCCCAGCATCTCGCTTGTCACCCCTTCGATGGGTTCTTCGCGTGCCGGATAGATCGGCAGCAGGATGGACTCATCCAAGGTACTAAGCACCGCTTTGAAACCCTCCGCAAAATCGCGCGTACGAGTATAAAGGTGCGGCTGGAAGACACCGATGAGGCGACGCTCGGGATAAAGACGACGCACCGAATCGATGGAGGTAGCGATTTCCTCCGGATGATGAGCATAGTCGTCTATATAGACCACTTTCGGTGTATTGACATGAATATTGAAGCGACGCAGCACCCCTTGGAAGGAAGCCACGCCATAACGTAACTCATTGGCTTTGATGCCATTGAGCCAAGCGACACTCATCGCAGCCACGGCATTTTCTATATTCACCCATACCGGCACGCCCAACTGCAGGTCGGCAATGAGCTCGGTAGGCGTATGAAAATCAAAATGAATCTGCCCTTTGCTGACGACGATATTATCGGCATAGAAGTCAGGTTTGGATGTCGTTTTGTCGTCATGACGTAATGACGTCATCACGCCGTAGGTGTATAACTTACAACCTTTCTGCAATTTGGGCTCCAAAGCAATGCCCTGCTTCATGACAAGGGCGGTAGAGATCAGACTTGTGTAATGGGCAAACGCCTCGCGGTACGCCTCTTCCGTACCGTAAATATCAAGATGATCGGGATCAACGGCCGTGACGATTGACATGTAGGGCGTCAGATGATGAAACGAACGGTCGTACTCATCGGCCTCGACGACCACAAAGGGGCTGTTCTTATCCAGAAGCAGGTTCGTGCCGTAGTTCATACTGATGCCGCCGAGGAAGGCATTGGTGCCCAACTCCGACTGATAGAGCAAATGGGCCAACATGGTGCTGGTCGTCGTCTTGCCGTGGGTACCGGCCACGCACAGGGCTTTCATCTGCCGCGTCACAAGGCCCAAGACCTCGGAACGCTTGCGGATATCGAATCCTTTCTCGCGCAGATAGGTGAATATCGCACTGTCCTCCGGCACCGCAGGCGTACGTACGACCAGCGTGTGTTGCTTGGAGAAAGGCGCGAGTTGCACGGAGGCCGGATCGTCAACATACGTGATGACAATACCCTCCTGCTCCAACTCTTTGGTCAGATCAGAGGGCGTGCGGTCATAGCCTGACACAGGAAAACCCTGATGATGAAAATAACGCGCCAAGGCACTCATTCCGATGCCTCCGACGCCTAAAAAGAAGATGTTTTGTATGTCGCTCTGATTTATCATAAAATGATAGTACACAAAATCGGGCGCAAAGTTACAAAAAAATTTGCACATATGCAAGAAAATTTGTAATTTTGCAGCCGAAATGAGAAAATTTTTTGTAGCGATATTTCTTTTAGGCTGTTTGGAGGCCTTTGCCTTGGAGGTAGACTACCGTCTATCGCTCCGCGGCGGATTGATCATGCCGGATGGTAAAGTAGATGTGATGATGGGTCAGAAAGACCATTGGATTCCTGCTGCAGGCGGTGAGTTCGCGGTCTCTTTTGCGCCGAAATGGCAATCGATGCAGGAATGGAACAATGCGCGTATCGGTGTGGCGCTCAGCTATTGGAAGCTGAATTGCGAGAAGATCGGTGCCGACGATATTATGGGGCATGCCATCGCGCCGTACGTATTTGCAGAGATTCCGCTTTATAAAAGAGATCATTTCGAGTTGGGTCTTCGGCCCGGTATCGGTTGCTCGTTCATCACCAAGACGTATTACAATACAGTCTTGCCGGAACAGATCTACACGCATCTGAATTATCCGAATGTGAACCGTTCGGTGGGTTCAGTCTTCAATTATTATTTCCCGGAGGCGCTCTATTTCTATTTCCCGATAGATAAAGGCTGGACGGTAGGTTTGACGGCCGGCTGGTACCACATGAGTAACGGCAGTATTATTCAACCGAATTCGGGATATAATATCTTTACCGGCGAGCTGGCGGTACGATATAAGCCGTCCGTGGTCAGTGATCAGGATTCAGAGAAGGAGACGAAGACCAAGGAGTACAGTTTAGAGAAACTAAGGGCGAATAAATGTGAGATAGAGTTTGCCTTTTCGGGTGCACCGCGGCAGGTGTATTATCGAGATCAGCAGACCTTCTTCTGCTCCGAGATGCAGGTGGCTGCTTATTGGCGGGCGCATCGTATTTTCCGTCTCGGAGGCGGTATTGATGTCTTCTATGACGGGGCATATATTGACCGCGTTTCGTATTTCGGGAAGACCTATCTCAAAGGGGCTTCCCGGAAAGATTGCTGGCGAATCGGCGTGAGTGTGCAGCCGGAGTTCGTGATGGGCTATCTGACAGCGGGCTTCCATTTCGGCGTCTATCTGTACGATCCGGTCAAGAACCGCGAGGTGTCCAAAGACGACAAGGAAGCACATACAGCCTTGTGGGAAAACGGCACCATGCCCAAGAAAGGGATTTTTTATGCCTATGATCCGATCAAGGCCGGTAGCGCAGGCTACCCGGACGGGTGGTTATACACGCAGATCGCGCTAAGGTATCGCCTACCCCATCATCTTTTCGTACATGCTGTGATGAAAGCCCACTTGACGAAAGTGGAGTTTGTCGCCTTCGGATTAGGTGTTTATTTATAATAAACACGTTAAAAAGTTAAAATGGTCACTACGTGACGTTAATAAGTTAAAATGGTGACTGTGTCACGTTACTATGCAGCGACTAAGTATTTAACGTTTTGTGAAACAAAACCATCTTAACCGTTTAACGTGCGAAGCACCATCTTAACCATTTAACGCCGAAGGCTCTAACCGTTCACCAAATTATCTTCAAGTGCATAGACGTAGTCGAGTGGTACGCCATGATCGATGAGGGCACGTCTGTCCGGTCGGAAAAGGTCGTAGAAATCGCGCAAGGAGCCGCATATCTGCCGGGCTTGCTTGTAGTTCTCATAGGCCATCATTCGGTCGCCTTTGAGCATCAGGCAGTGCGCATAGTTGATAAAATCCTGCGGCTTATCCGATCCGTTACGGAGGATATCGCGATAGACGCGTTCGCCTACATCCGGATTATTCCATAGCATATCGCGATAGCCACATTGGAGGCCGATGAAGGCAAGGTTCTTCTCGCGCATAGGATTGCCGTTGACCAAGACCTCATAGAGCCAGGTGTTCGGCAGGTTGGTCACCAACTCTTCCATGTATTTCGTTTCCTCTTTAGGCGCCCACTCCTGCAGCGTCTGGATGGCATTCTCCAGGTTGACCGACTCAACGAGTTTTTGTATCTCTTTCGGCAGCCAACTGAGCGGCAGCATGCCCATGGCGTAGTCTTCGAGCCAGTTCTTTTTCGAACTCTCCACAAAAGCACATAGCACTTCGAATACATGATCGCCCTGGTCCCCCATCGCCGTCACGGTGTTGATAAAGGTTTCTTGTATCTGCGGGAAGAAGTCGATACGAACGTCATAATGGATGAGCAAGGAGAGGACATTGGAGGTACACAGATCGGCCACCACATCGTTCTCCGAGGCCATGCCGTCGATAAGCGTATTGAACGCATCAATGGAGAAGCACTCTCGAAGGTTGCGCGTCAGCGCCATGATGGCGATCAGGGCCGATGAGACCTGTTCCTCACTGTTCATCGCCTCGCGGAGCCATTCGAGGTCCTCCGATTGCAAACGGATACAGTTATCAAAATAACGCAAGATCGACTCCGGCGATTGCCGGCTGAAACCGTGCATCTGGGGCGAAAGACCGCGCTTGAGGCGGATATCGACATAGACGGCATCGGCTAACTGGTAGGCATCGCCGGTTATCTTATTGAGCTTGGCTTCCGCATCGGGGTCGTCCACATTGAGCCATTTGGTAAACAGATCATTATACGTTTTACGAATCGTCAGCAGCGCTTGCTCGTACGGGTTATTCTCTCCCAACTCATTGAGCCACATACGAATAACCGTAGAGGCGGTCTCTATCATACATTCGCCTAAAGACCGCTCTATCGTATTCAATTGATCCGCTAACTCGTTTGCCATCAGAGTGTTTCTTTAATGAGGTAATCGTTACGACTCGGGCTGTTACGTATGATCAGTTCGGCCAGGAAGCCGGCAAGGAAGAGCATACAACCGAGGATCATCATCAGGATCGCGATATGGAAATAAGGATTGACACCGACCAGCATCGCCGGCACGCCATTCGAGAGCGCGTAGAGCTTCATGCCGCCGACCACGATGACCGCGATGAAGCCGATAAAGAACATCAGGCTGCCCACGAGACCGAAGAAATGCATCGGCTGCTTGCCGAACTTATTCAAAAACCAGATGGTCATCAGGTCAAGGTAGCCGTTCACAAAGCGGTTGATACCGAATTTGGAGGTACCGAACTCGCGTTTGCGGTGCTGCACCACTTTCTCGCCGATCTTGGTAAAACCGGCGTTCTTGGCAAGGAACGGGATATATCGGTGCATCTCCGAGAAGACCTCGATATTCTTCACCACCTCCAGGCGATACGCCTTGAGGCCGCAATTCATGTCATGCAGCTGGATACCGGTGACACGCCGCGCCGTAGCATTGAAGAGCTTGGACGGCAGGTTCTTGGTCAGCGCATTGTCATAGCGCTTCTGCTTCCAGCCGCTGACGAGGTCATAGCCATCTTCCATGATCATCTTGTAGAGCTCCGGAATCTCGTCCGGGCTATCCTGCAGGTCGGCATCCATGGTGATCACCACATCGCCCTGAGCGGCCTTGAATCCGCAGTACAGCGCCGCCGACTTACCGTAGTTACGACGGAAGCAGATACCCTTAACAGGATTCTCGTTAAGTTCCTTAACCTCCTTACGGTCCTTAAGCTCCTTAATCACTTTCCAAGAGTCATCCGTGCTGCCGTCATTCACAAAAATAACCTCATAGGAGAATTTATTCTCCTTCATCACGCGCGCAATCCATTCATACAAATGCGGCAACGACTCCGCCTCATTATACAGAGGCACTATTATCGAAATATCCATTGTCTTAAAACCTTTGCGGGTGCAAAGGTACTGCTTTTTTTTGACATATGCAAGCCCGCGCGCATTTTTTATCTTTTTTTTGCCGCGTAACGTTTGTTGTTTACGCGGGATACTATCCCGCATGTAGATCCTCTTTTGTTTATTAGTATTGATATGTTTCTCTTTGTCCATTAGTCCGGCATCTCATGCCGTTGTCCCACCTTCTTCCATTTCAGGGCAATTTAATTGCCCGCTTCTGGTTCTGCTCGCGGAGTTAACTCTCCGCGCCTTTACATTGCGCAGCCTCCCACCTTCGTTAGTTTCCAGAAATTTCATTCTGGACGCAAAAAAACAGGCGGCAACATCTCTGCCGCCGCCCTCTTTCTTCTATTTCAGGGCAATATAATTGCCCGCTTATTACCTCACCTCTTGCCATTGCAAGGTATATACCTTCTCCCCGCAGAAAATCATTTGCTACTTTTTCTTCGGTTACACTCTCGGCAAAGCATTTGACAATTAGAGGCTATAGTTCGTCCACCTTCAACCCACGGGGTAATATGGTCAGCTTCCATGACTTCGATGTCGAAAGGCTTGCCGCATATAGCACACTTGCCGCCTTGCCGTTCATAGACCTCGCGGCGGGTATTGGCATCAAAAGTACGAATACCCAAATGATGAATGTCGCCATCCAAGATATAGGCAAAGATACCGGATTTCTTCTGTACGTCGGAGTCCGCCATCAGTTTGGCCATCTGTTCGCCGATAGCTGTCGCGGTGAGTTTGGTGTCGCGATGTTGGTTATATAGCAAGCCCCATTCCACGCCTTTCATCTCTTTCTTGTACTTGCGACCGAAGAGTTTGTCCACCCAATGAATGACATCCTGAAAATACTGCCATAACTCGTCGGCATCGGTATCGTGCTGATGGTCGGCCATATACTGACGAAGTGACTTGCCTTGTGCGTCGCCGATCCATTGGAGCGCGGTTTCAAAATAGTCCTGACGAATAGGCGAGCCGGACATGAAATCCGAGGCGATGCGATAAGCTACACAACCTGTCTTGGAGAAACGGCGCTTGGCTTGTGTTGTCCAACTGCCCGCATAAATAGCATTCAAAATCTCTTGGTCGGTCAGTTTCTCGCCGGCAATATTGATACGCTGAAACCATTTGATTTTCTCTTCGTCTGAACCTTCACATATATAGACCTGGAGCTTGTAATCCAAAATACGATTTTGCTGCTCTGGCGTCATATTATTGAAACCCAGCAAGTTCCCGTTGAACTCCATCATATACTCGCCGGCAATGAACGAGCAGATAGAGATCGTACGTTGCTGACCGTCCAGCACTTCGTAGTCGATACCATCCGCGCCGTCGGTCTTGACCCAATACATGACGTTGAGCGGAAAGTTCTGCCAAACGGTGTCCATGACCGCGTTACGTTTTTTCTCGTCATAAACGAACTCCCGCTGGTATTTCGGACGAATGTTGAGTCGTCCGCCGTAGCCGACGATGCCTTCTTCCTGAATACTCAAATCATTGTAACCCGCGCACAACTCCCGCACGCGCACTTCATGTAAATCTATCTTCATGGCTTTTGTGGTTTTTTATTGCGAATAAATATTCTTGAATACTGTTTTTGCCCATTTATATAGCCTCTTCCTTTAGGGATATTCAAGGTGTATTCATTTCCAACTATTTCAAATTGATCTGGATTGTATTTGTCTAAAAATGTGACAGGTACACCCATTATCCCCTCATAGTCACATGGAATTTCCGTATATGTTTTTACATTAATTGCATCAAAATTATCGTATTTCGGATACTCTTCTGGCGAATAATGCAGGTATAGAATTATATCCTCATTGTGCCGAGTAACGGGTAAGTTTGTAAACCAACAAGATGTTGACACACGAGCCATCTTTTTCCCATTTTCTAAATGATGGAACTTTTCCCAATTATCCGGTACTTGAAAGAACATTCCGACATTAAAATTCGTATAGCCTGTACGGATTTTGTCTTCTTGAAACATTCGGAAGGTTTCTTTATAGGTTAGCGCGTTTGTGTTGCCAATAATGATAAATTGTTTGTTGTATTTATCCAATAAAGCAAGGTATTCGCGGAAAAGCGAGAAAGGAGGATTTGTGACTACAATGTCTGCTTCTTTAAGCAATTCGATACACTCCGGGCTGTCGAAAGAGCCGTTTCCTTTGAGTAAGGAAAGTGCGTTTTTATCGTTTTGAATAAGCCACTGAACATCAGCAAGGTTTACCGCTCCATCATTATTGTAATCTTGTACTTCGGTAATTTCAACTTTATAGGCAATCTTTTTAGGTTCGGCTTCTTCAATCTCAAACAACAAAGGCAACTCGTCACCCGCTACAGGTGAACCATCATAACAAGTGGCGATTAGTTTCTTGAGACCTAATCGGTTAAAGTTGAGTGCAAAATACTTGAAGAAATTGCTTTCGTACGGGTCGTCGCAATTACACAATACTACTTTCCCTTGAAAGTATTGTGCGTAGTATTTGAGTTCTTTGGCAATGTCATCTAATTTGGTGTAGAACTCATCTTTTCTTGCTTCTTGAGCGGCATTAAGTCCAACTTGTGGCATAGATTGATAGCAATTTTGCATTGCCATCAATCACTCAGGCAGAAAAGAAAAGTGAGTATATCTACTCGCGTTCACGGGAGGTCCGGAAAGAAAACCCGCACTCAACCATAGATATACCCACACAGGAAAACCTGTGCTTTATGGTTGAGAATGGGAAGTTCCGTGACTTCCGTGAACTTGGCTTTTCTAATTCTGTTAAGAAATTAGTTTTCCGGACCTTTTTCTCGAACGCGAATAATAGCCAATGCTGTTAATAAAATATGTTATCGCGCAACGCTTTGCGCTCTTTATGTATATTTACCGATTTTATGCTGTCAGTAGCAGCGATTTGTTATTCCGTACCACGGATGCTTTTAGCAATAAATGCTTTTAGTTCAGCTGCCGGTACTTGCCATGCTTGGTGCTCCAATTCGGCGGACGTCATCCGCCGAATTATGGCGTTTTCAGATTCGGCGGACGTCAACCGCCGAATTGTATCGGGTAAGGCTAATGGTGTTTCAATT
>CADCBB010000030.1 GCA_902799555.1 uncultured Bacteroidales bacterium | reverse complement strand
AGCAGTGAAGCTATCTCCGGCACCGACGGTGTCAGCCACCTGCACTTTGGGCGTAGCGACATAGCTCTCTTTGGAAGCCGTGAAGACATAAGAGCCGATGGCACCACAGGTAAGGATGAGCATATCCAGCTCGTAACGCGCGATGAGTTCGCGGCAGATACGGCGGGTCTTCTCAGGGTCCTCGGCGATGAGTTTGCCGGGAACGGTAGGTTCGCCGAGAAGCATGGTCGCTACGACATCCAGTTCCTCATCGTTGATCTTGAAGATATTCGCCCGCTGAAGGGATTCCGCAATCACTTCGGCGGTGTACCAAGACTGACGGAGGTTGATGTCAAAGACCTTGAGTGCATCCTCCGGCATAGCGTCAAGAATCGCTTGGATGGTCTCGCGGCTGGTTTGGGAACGCTGCGCGAGCGAACCGAAACACGCGGCCTGCGCCTGATGCGCGACCTCTAACATTGCGTTGGTGAGGGGGATGTTATCCCAGGCTACGCCGAGACAGATCTCGTATTGCGGCACGCCTTTGTCGTCGAGGGTGACCTTGACCGTGCCGGTAGGTTGTTCTACAACGGGTAAGATATGATTGAGGTGCACTTTCTCGAAAGTATCTACAATCTCATCACCAAGTTCGTCAGCGCCGATAGCTGAGATAGCACATCCGGTTGAGTCCGAACTGCGAGACATGATAAGCGAAGTTTGCGGGCGCGCCACCGAGTTTGCGTCCTTCCGGGAGGCAGTCAAAGAGCGCCTCACCGATACCAATAACGTATTTCATAGAATTACAAATTACGAATTACGAATTAACGGATAGTATATATCTTCGCTTTACCGCCTTGTACATCGAGATGGTTGTAGGGGTCGGAAGGGAAGACGAGGTTGGTCATCGACCAAGCACCTTCGGCATCAAACGCCTCGATGGAGCAATGATCGATAAAGAGAAGAACCTTATATGTATCACGTTTGATGAAGAGCGGCGCTACCGTACGTGCTGCGAAATCATGAGAGAAAGAGCAATCGCCCGAAGCAGACGTCGGTGCACATCCAGGTTCATGACCACTTTCTCTCCTTTGTCGTTGGAGAGAGTGATGAGCGCATCCTGTTTGCCGTCCAGCTCCAGTTCGACGATACCGGCATCCGGCAGGTATTTGGTCTCCTCGCCACGAAGCGCCAAAGACTCCGGAGAAGGTTTGACTGCTACGCGGAATTGTCCTTCATCATCCTGATATAGCGACAGATCGCGAGCGATGGTATTCTGCGAACGGAAAGCCACCGTCGGCAGCTGGGTAGCATACTGCCAATTGGACATCCATCCGATAGCAACGGTTCGGTTATCCGGGGCATACGCCCAAGTGACCGTAGCATAGTGGTCTTTGCCGTAGTCAAGCCAATTCATTTGTTCATTTTCACATTTACAATTTTCACATTTAAACTCTTTCCCGTCCCAATCGCCTATGAAATACTGGGTAGCGGAGCCGCCGAATGGTCCACCGGGGTTGAGGTTGACAAGGAGAACATACCGGTCATCTATCTTCACTAAATCCGGGCACTCCCAAACGCCACCATGCGCACCGTACCCTTCGCCAAAGGAGGAGAGATAAGTCCAGTCCTTCAAGTTGGGCGAACCATAGAAACGGATCTCCTGCTGGCAAGCGAGTGCCATCGTCCATTGGTTCGACAGCTCGTCCCAGAACACTTTCGGGTCACGGAAATCGGGTATGTCGCCGATAAGGACAGGGTTGCCTTCGTAAGCCGTGAAGGTCTGACCTCCATCCAAACTATAAGAGATCGATTGGTTCTGCGCCTTGTCCGCGGAGGTATAGATAGCCACAATCGCGTTCTCACCAAAGCCGGCGGTATTGTTTTTGTCGATGACTGCCGAACCGGAGAAGATCATTCCGTTCGCATCGGGATAGATAGCGATAGGCTGGTGCTCCCAATGAATCAGATCATGCGAAGTGGAGTGTCCCCAATGCATGGGTCCCCAGACCGTTCCATCCGGGTAATACTGATAGTAGAGATGCCAAACGCCGTTCGCTTCGTCGTAGAACATGCCATTCGGATCATTCATCCAGTTCGCCTCCGGGGTATGGTGATAGACCGAGCGGAATGGCTCGTCGGTCGCATGGTTAGCGACGGAAGAGCAGCTCGTGACAGCAAACAGCAATGCGAGCCAAAAAGAAGATACTATTATTTTCATGGGTTTGATGATTTGGAACAGCATATTGCAAAATATGCCACGAATGTTTCACCACAACAAAAGTGACATATTTTGCAACAAATTAGAATATTCCTTTAGAATGGAACTATAGGTCCGGTTATATCGCTTGTCTTTCCTCCTATGTGAATACTATTTTCTTGTTGTACGCTCCCTGTCTGGGTATCCATCAAAGAAGCGCCTAAGAGGATGATTACAGCGGTGTTGGGAATAATATACTTTTTCATAAGACTACTCCTTTCCTTATTATTGGGTGATGATCACTTTTTGGCCATTGATGATATAGAAGCCGTTTCCTTGCGGAGCACTGAGTTTGCGACCCATGATATCATAGACGCCTTGTGCAGCCTGCATATCAACAGCCTCTACCGCTGTCGGTGCATTAAGCGGCGGCTCGATTGCCATGATACGGCGCGGTGCGTTGGATGTAGGCTCCGAGTAGGCCGGAATCTCATCATACTTATTGATATACGCGCGATAAGAAGGCAATTCGATATCATCCGTATTGACGAGCAACAACTCGTTGTTATAGAGGATATAGTTGTTGTCTTTCGGCGTGATATGCAGGGTCGTTTCACCGATATGTCCTACCAAACCGTGGTACGAACCGGCAGCTACGCGTTGACCGTGGTAGGTAAGACGCAGTTCGTTAGCCGTAGCCAAGAAGAAGTACGGACGACCGGCAACCATGGCATCTACCTGAGTGAGGATAACACCGTCGTTGGTAGCATTGAAGGAAGTCAACTCATAGATTTCGGCGCCCTCGATATGTCCGGCTTCTACCGCATAGTCGAAGCAGATAGTACCATATATACCCGGGGTTAAGCCATTACGCGTATAAACCTCGTCAGCAAGCGGCTCGTCCAAGAGGTAAGAGAGGGAGTTAGCCGTGAGTTTCTTCACGTTATCGAGCTCTGTAGTCGGATTAGCGCTGCCCCATTGGTAACCGGTAGCACCGATAGCGAGGATACGACCTGCCCACTCGTTCTCGATGGCATTGAACTCAACTACATTGCTATAGCAGTAATCTGTGACATCGCCTTGGATACCAAAGACGGTAGCATGCCAATCCTGCTCGAAATCGTGTACACGTTGGATCTTTTTATTGTCATAATGCGTTTCCTCGCCTTCTTTACGCATAAAGTCTTGCCATGAGCAGTAGTTGTTAGTCTGCCAGCAATTCTCACCTACCAGGAAGACATGTTTTGCATCATCCCAACTCAACATGTCCGCAAAGAGTCTATGACCGCTCATATCCAGCACTTCATCCACTTCGTTATCTGTACCCATACGTGTTGATATACTACGGGATTCTCCGGGATTGGTGGGCTCGAAGTATTCACCTGCATTGAATGCCGGTTCATAACCGATACGGCCCATGGTGTATGCCAGACGGGTAGCCTGCTTGGTGAGCAGCACATTACCGCCGGCCCGGATATAGGTCTTCAAGCCATCACCTGTCAAGCAAGCAGTTAACAAACCATTGACGTTGTCGATATTCACGCGCTCGATGTTTACCCAGAGAGCCTTGATTCCTTTAGCTTTCAGTGTCGGCAGCTCGTCTACCGTTACGAAACGTCCCTGACCGGTTGCGATATAGTTATCTTGGAACCATTTAGCGGCATTGTACTCCGGTTGTTGGTCTTGATAATCCGGATCATCGCTGAACTTAAGATGATCAATCGACTCAGCTGCCGGCAGCAGATAACCTACCTCTGCAGCATGGAAAGTAAGGGAGTTTTGGTAGTTATATACGCCTGCAGGCCATGCCTCATGGTAACCGGTCTCCGTAACCGATGCATTTACGGTCACAGAACCAGACTCTACATTTGCCAGCGTCATCTCATTGTCCTCTAAGGAAGCGTCACCGTTTACCTCATACGACACAGGCAGTTCCGCCACAGTCGCCGGGAGAGTAATAACGCTATTAGGACCTACAGCACCTGTCTCAAACTGCGATGGCCAGGTGAAGTTAGGACCATCTTGTGCAGCCTGAGCATCTGCATACGCAAACGTAATCTCACGGTCGTATTCGTAGTCGCCATCCTCCCAAAGTCTATCACCACGAGACTCCGTCAGAACGATATGCAAGGTTACTGTACCGGCAGCTTTGAATTGGAGTTTCCCTTCGTGAATACGAGCGATGCCATTCGGATCGGAGGCAATGCTGTACGCAGCTGGCATATCCTCACAAACCGGATGTAGCGTGCGGAAGGTAGTGGTATTGGACGGATAGAAGTAATCGTCAGCCAATTTTTCCTCCATCGGAGTAGTATTGTCCAATGCACGCGGACGGAACTTCTGGAAAGAAAGCGAGTTCTCATAATTATACGTACCTACAGGCCATGTAACAAGAATCTTGTCCTCAGTTACAGATGCATGAACGGTTACGTGTCCGGATGCCTTATCATCCAAGGTCAATGTATGACCTTCTAATGTAGCATCATCGCCTTCTCCAATCGAATATGTCACAGTCAATCCTTCTACCGTCTCCGGCAGGTCGATCACACTCTTAGCAGGAACTGTCTCTGCAGAGAATATTGCCGGCCACGGGAAGACAGGACCTGCCTCTTGGGTGTAATTGAATTCTATCACACGCTCAAACTGTTTTGCACCCATCGGCCATGCTTCTACCCAGTCAGTCTCATTCAGATTAATCGTCAAGAGCACCTTACCGGATTTGCTGAAATAGAGACGAGTCACACCATCTTCCGTTTTCTTGTAAGCTTCACCTTCGGTAGCGTCGTAATGATTGGTAATAGTATAAGAAACCGAGTCCATTCCGCGCACGCTTGGGTGCAGACGCATTGCCATTTGTACTGCAGGTTCGCCCTCTGAGGTCACACCGTTGCCTGGGAAGTCCTCATTGATCACCTTTTGTGCGGCATCTGCATCAGCATACGCGAAAGTAATCGCACGGTCATACTCGTATGTGCCTTTCGGCCATGCTTTGAACTCACGATTCTCCGTCAGAGCGATACGCAGCGTAACTGTTCCGGCAGCCTTGAATTGGAGTTTTCCATCATATATACGAGCGATACCATTCGGATCGGAGGCAATGCTGTACGCAGCTGCCATATCCTCACAAAGCGAGTGTAAGGTACGGAAGGTAGTGGTATTGGACGGATAGAAGTAATCGTCAGCCAATTTTTCCTCCATTGGAGTAGTATTGTCCAATGCACATGGACGAGCATTTAAGTACTCGAGCGCACCCTTGGTGATAGCATCTGTATTCTCATAACCCCAACCGTGATCATTGTTCGTGATCCATGAATAAGCAGCAAGACCGATCATGATGACCGTACCTCTGCGCGTACCGGTAGGATAGAACTCAATGATACCGCCGTAATGGCAACCATTACCATTTGCCCAACCACCGAGGACTTTACAGTTGTTACGAGTCTGGAAAGCAGCCAAATGGTCTCTATCATCAACGTTATTCAAGCCCATCCAACCGATCTCCATACCGCAGTTATTATCGGTAAGCTTGCGATTATCTGTCCAGATCAACTCGAGATAACCGTCATTATCTTGATTATGCGGAGCATCTTTATACATGCGGTGTCCCTTATAAGAACCCCATCCGTCGCCATCATAGAATTTCGTGCTTACGCCCCAAGTAGCCGGATCACGATAACCACCATCATTATAGGCAGGAGTGATTACATAACCTTCACCGGGAGTAGAACTCTGACCGTCGGTAGCACCTACGAGGTCTTTCTCCAGACGGGTAGCTTGTTTACAGAGGAAGAGGTTACCACCTGCATTGAGGAATGCTTGCAGATTAGCTTTAACCGATGCGTTGAACAGGTTATCAAAATCACCTGCATTGAAACCAACGCGGTCTACGTAGATCCAGATAGCGTTAATGTCAGCCGAAAGATTACTAAGGTCACTCAGACAGATAAATTGGCCATTCCCCGGAGAAACGAAATTGGTATTGAACCAGTCGTACGCACGACGCTCAGGACTCTGCTCCAAACCGTCTACTTCCTCAAAGCGAAGAGCATCTCTGCTAGTGTTGTCCGCCGGAACTAAGAATGCCACCTTGGCACTCACGGAGAATGCCATCATCAGGGCAAAAAATAAAGATAGAATTTTTCTCATTGTATTAAAATTTTAGTTGAGTTTCCATATTTATGCTGCAAAGGTACGCCTTTTCGCGTACGCATGCAAATAAACGCGTTGCATAATATACCACTTATGTTGCAATGAAACAATTATGGCATATTATGCAACAATTTTATCTGCTTACGGCAGAGTGATCAAGGTTTTTTGACCGTTGATGATATAGATACCGGGGGCCTGCGGGTTAGCAATCTTGCGTCCGAGCAGGTCGTAGGTGCCGGTTTCAGCAGGCGCTACATTCACCTGGTTGAGTGCAGAAGGAACGCCTTTGACGAACTTGATTTTCGTATATGCTCCTTGCGGCATCTCGGTATATACAGGTATCTCCAGAGAATCTGCATAGGCATAGCGCGGCATGAGCACTACCGGACTCTGTACTGTGACAGGTTTCAGAATATTATTGGACACTACATAGTAACCTGCTTCCACTTCGTGGGTGTCAGTCTCGGACCATCCGATGAAACCAATCAGACCGTTATGACTTTTGGCTTCCTCTTTCATTCCGGTATAGCGGAGTTGGATTAGCGAAGCCGTCGCTTTGTAGATATAGGGTTTGCCCGGCTCCATGCTCGTAGCACGCACAAGAATAACTGAATCGCCCGTTGTATCAAACGAATGGATCTCATACATCTCAGCGCCTTCGATCTTATCTGCCGCTACGGCATAGTCGAAGCATATCGTTCCGAACTGACCCGCTGTTGCCGTACGGGTAAAGGTTTGTTCCTGAACCGGTTCGTTCGCGAGGTAAGCAAGGCAGTTAGCGGTAAGGGTCGTCAGGTTTCGACGCTCCACATTGTTATTGGCGGTACCCCACTGATATGCTGCCGAACCGATGGTCAGGATGCGTCCCTGCCATTCGTTGGTAGCGTTGAACTCAATGATATCCGGCAAGCAGTAGTCGCCGATACCGCCACGACCTGCAAGCACGGTTGCACTCCAGTCGCTTTCGAAATCACGCAGACGTTGAATCAGGCAGTTATCGTAATGCGTCTCTTCCTCGGATGCGCGGAGATAATCCGCCCATGAACAATAATTATAGGTCTTCAGGCAACCCGGAGCAACAAAGAACATGCTCTTGGTATCCCAGTAACTGAGCATATTGTTGAATATACGGTGTGCGCTCATATCCAGATGCTCATCTTCTGCGACACAGTCGCTCAGACCCATGACGGTCTGCATGCTGCGGAGTTGTCCGCGGTCTTCGGTCGTATAATCATATGAATCGAGTGCCGGAGCATAACCGATACGGCCCATAGCGTAAGTAAAATAAACAGCCTGTTTGGTGAGCAGTACGTTACCGCCGGCTTGGATGTAATCGCGCAACTTGTCTGCGTAGATAGCGAAGAATGGATCTTCGGCAGTGATACCTACGCGCTCGATGTTGACCCAAAGGGTGGTGACGCCTTTGCTGTAAAGGGTCGGCAGGTCTTCAATCGTCACGAAGCAGCCTTGCTGCTGGGCGTTGATATAGTTATCGCGGAACCAGATAGCAGCGTTGTATTCCGGTTGTTCGCCACCGGGCAAGGTGAGGATGGTAGAAGGCAGCAGGTAAGCGATACGGTTTTGTTGCGTAGTCGCTTGCTTGTGATCGAGGTAGTTAAGGGTATTCCAGGTCAGTGCCAGGGTGTTATCCCAGCCGAAACCTGCATTGTTATTGATATACGAATAAGCAGCGAGTCCCATCGTGATGACGGTACCCTGACGAGCGCCGGTAGGATAGAACTCGATGGCGCCGCCGTAGTGGCAGCCGTCACCGTTTGCCCAACAGCCGAGCAGACGGCAGTTATTACGGGTTTGGAAAGTCGTCAGTCCGGCTGCGTCAGTGATGCTGGTCATATCCATCGCACCGATACCTATACCGCAGTTATGGTCGGTCATCATACCGCCGTTAGTCCAGATGAGCTCGGCGTAATTATCATCTCTGTGCGGTGCATACTGGAACATCGGATGATCCCCGTTGGACCATACGTTATCCTCCGCAAACTCAAACTTAAAGTCCACGCCCCAGATCGCAGCGCCTTGGTAACCGCCGTCGTTGTAGTCAGGAACGATGATTTCTCCGTTAGCCATCGTAGCGCCTACGAGATCTTTCTGCAGACGGGTTGCTTGCTTGCAAAGGAAGAGGTTACCACCTGTATTGACGAAAGCCTGCAGTTCGCTGATATGATCCGCAAACAATTCATCAAAAGCCTCAGCGTTGAAGTTTACACGGTCCACGTAGATCCATACAGCATGGATATCCGACGGGATGTTGTTCAAGTCATCAAAGCAGATAAACTGTCCCAACCCGAAAGCCACATAGGCTTCGTTGAACCATATCCAGGCTCTACGCTCCGGACTCTGTTCATGTTGTCTGAAGATACCGTCATCATTGGTCGTATACTCCTCAAACGGCAGCGAATTGATGTCGGTATTACCGGCAGGAACGAGAAATGCCACTTTAGCCTGTGCCATCATGCAGATGCCAAGGACAAGCGATAAAAAGATAGATTTTTTCATGATAGTTATAATTTTAATTATTATTATTTCCAGATGGTTTCCAAAGTCCGCACTTTCATCTCCTTCACTACACCGTCCACGCGCATATTACGATAAATCGTACGCGGATATACATTATTGGTGAAGCAGGTACTGCCTTCTCCGGCAAACAGTTCCACACTGCTTTGGTCCACGATGATATCAAGTACGATTGATTGTTCATCCCCCTCAATCGGAGCACTCATGGAAGGTACAGCAAACAGGGTACTGAAATTAAACTCTCCGGTCTTGCCTCCACGGTTGCAATAGATACGGCGCTGAGTGGCATTAACCGTAATCGTATATTCGTTGCCGTACTTGTTATATAGCGTGATGGTAGCATCCTCCGTAAGCGAGAGCGTTATCTGCGCTTCCCACGCATCTGCATAATCGCCACCTATATTTTCTATCTCGTCCGTCACCTCAGACCATTCTCCTGCCAGCTTAGTCAACTCTTTGACAGGTTCAGAGCACAATACCCAATGCGCTCCTATGTAGCGCAAGGATAGTTCTCGAGGGATGGTATATGCCCCTTTCCACGCGGAGGGCGGACAAGCAGGCGCATAATCCCAGTTATTCATCCATGCTATCAGGATCTTGCGATTGTCCGGCGCATTGTCAAAGGTAACACCGGCATAGCAATCTGCTCCATAATCCAACCAACGGGGATAATCATCGTTATCGGGCGTAAAAGTGACACCATCAAACTGTCCCACGAAATACATGGTAGATGAGCCGGTGATATATCCGTTCGGGTTTATACTGACGATAGCAACCCATTTATCGGCTTGCTCAAAATACAGTAAGTCACAACACTCCCACTGACTCATATTGCAACGCTCTATATCTACTCGGAAGATACCGTCAAAATCCCACTGCATCAGATTATAGCTATGCCATATCTCTGCGCCGAGATCCCATCCTCTGGAGACCAGCATGGTCCATCGTCCCCGTTTGGCATCGTACACCACTTTGGGATCCCGGAAATTACTCAGTCCCGTTGAGGGCACAATGGGATTATGGTCATGTTTTCGGAATGTTTCTCCGCCATCGGTGCTGATCGCGAGACAGATAAGCTGTTTCTCTCCGGAGGCTGTATAATATGCCAATACCGCGCCGTGTCCAAACCCTGCTACATTATCATGATCCACCACGCTGCATCCGGAGTACATGGCTCCCATATGGTCGGGATAGAGCACAGGGCTTTTTTCCTGCCAATGCATCAGGTCCGATGAAGAAGCGTGTCCCCAACTCATTCCTCCGAAATCGCACTCGATACCATTCGGATTGAACTGGTAATAGAGATGCCATACCCCGTCTTTATAAAACAGTCCGTTGGGGTCATTGCTCCAATTATGAAGTGGGGTATAATGGATTTGAGGGCGATAGAGATCGGGACGAGTTGTAGGCGAAACCTCGGGCTCCACATGGGTGGTGTCCTCATGAGGCGGCACCACCGGTTCATCTTCCGGTTTCGGTCCGGCGCAGGCAAGCAATCCTGTCGCAAAAAGCAATACGATGAGATTAGTTTTATTCATTTCCGTGTCGCATATAATTGATGGCATTGCGCGCCATGAGTAAAATATTGTCTTGATAGCAGTTATTGTGAGGATGAGCAGAGAGATCGCTGGATGTCTCATAGATAGGGTGTCCTCCTCCATCAGTACCTGTCTGACGATAGTTCTTCATTGAAAACTCGCATCCGCCGTTACCTATACAGATAGCGCGGCCCTGGTATTCGGTATTCCCCTTCTTCAACTCATATACATTCAACTGTGACACCCATGAGATTTGAGAATCCCATGTAGCCAAAGGAGTGATACCATAATAATCTTTAAGCAGCGTATAGCATATCTCTGCTTGCCAACTGCGTCCTGTGATCTCCGAGGGGTAATTGAAAAAAACGCAGTTATGATCCTCCGTCCATCCCGGACCTTTGACCATGAAGCCACGGATATCATTATTCGTATAGATAGATATACCCTTGAAGAGCGGATGTGTGGAATGGTCTTTTTTGAATTTGCGTCCGGGAAATAACTGCACCGACATCAGCCAATGCCCCATATCCAAATTGCCACTCCCGCATCCGCATATCCATTCATGTTTGGGAGCAGTATAGGTACCTTCGGGCAAGCGTCCCAAAGTCTCTATATAGAGCACAGCATGTCCCCAGAGGATGATATTACCACCGGCTATATACCACTCCCGGATAAAAGGCGCCGCAGTCATGGCGCTTTCGGGGATGGTGGTGACATCCTCTATCTTACCGGTCTCGACATCGCGAAGCCAAAACAACACCCGCATAGAGTCAAGGGTATGCTCCCCGATCTGCTCAAAGGGGAGAAAAACAGCTTTAGGAAAAGTCTCATGCATCCATAACCATGCGCACGCCTCATCGTCATCTCCTTCTGCAATCAGTTGCTCAGGGGTAGTATATAGCGAAAGAAAAGCTATCCGGTTTTCTTCTGCGTAAGGCAATGTTGTGGGAATATCCCATGTCGAATCCGCTCCCGGAGTATCGGGTTCCACCGGATCAACGTGAGCTGTGCAGGCATTGAGCAACACCGCAACAAATACAAAAATATACCATACAATATGCTTTATCATAATATCACTGCGGATTTTGTAAAATGTTGAATTGCATTTTCAATACTCACAAGGACATACCCCTTGTGCGCAATAGTCAAAGTGCCTTTCCCGCGTACCTGATGTGCCTGCAAGATGCGGCCCAAATTATCATACACGCGAAGTACGGAAGGACAGGAAAGGTCATAATATATCTTGTCCGCTTTAACGGTAATCGGTGATTCCGCTTGCGGAGTTTCTACACCCTGCGCCGGAGTGTCATGGGTAATTTCACCAAGACCGTATGCCTCCAACGAGTGTACCTTTGCCTCACCGCCTTTTGTAAAAAACTCACATCCTTTAGCGGAATAGTCATACGGGAAGACGCGGATGGAAGTCGCATACCGGTCATTTATGAAGATATCCAGAATCGAATGATCGAAGAATACATCGAGTTTGCAGACCGATCCTTGCGGAAGACCCGAAGGAATGATAGAACTGTAATAACCATCGAACACGCCAATATCATTCGCCCGACGGCCTATAGAGGTCATGTCCACCACTAATTTCTGCTCCTTCGGATCAATATAGACCTTCATATCTCCATATGAGTTTTTAAGAAGAGAGAAGCCCACTTCCGCTTCACCGACCTCAAAGGTGGTGCATAGTTCTACGGATCGCCCTTCAATAGGAGAAAGATTCATGATAGTGTCCTTAGGAAGAGTCAGATTGCTTTTTACAACTCGTTCCTGCGTCCGCAGCGCGTAGAGACCTTCGAAAGGCACTTGGTGCAAATTACCCTCGCCATCCAACCACCATTCACGTGGGAAGCTATACAGATGGGCATAGCCCAAAGTATAGTTAAGCGTAGTGCTGGCTTTGTCAGGAACTATACCCAAAGCAATGGTTTTGCCTCCGTGCTGTAAGATCGTCGGAGACAGTAAGCCGAAGCCGTCCTTCGCCATTCCGGGCAGTTCGATCGTGTTCGGTCCCTGCCAAGCATTAAAATGGCCATTCCCATCAATCCCGCCTACCCAGTACAGGCAACGTACACCATACGAGGTGGACATCGGTGTGCAGGTAAACACCCAACGGTTATCGCCAAAGGGTGTCACGTTGGGCATTTCCCAGAAATTACCCGCATCCGCCAAGGGTCCTTCGCGAAAGAAGACATCTCCATCGCTGCTCCACCGGTTATCGCCTTCATAACGATGCAAAGTAGCGATACCCAGACCGCCATCACTACACCCTGCGATAATATAGGGTCTGCCGTTGGCTCGGAAGAAATATGGGTCACGGAAATCATCCCTAAACGGGCAACAGATACCCGGCTGCGCCTGCTTGTGCCAATATTTAAGTCCGCCATCTTTGGGCGAAGCGAACATGAGTTCGCAGTGACTACCGTCTTCCGGATTCTCCGGATTGAAACTCTCCCGGTTACCAATCGCCGAATAGAGCGCCCATGGTTGACCACCGGTTATCTCATCATCGCGAACAATACATCCGGACCAGCATCCCTTGATATCATAATCCTGATCAGGCATCAGCGCTACTACTTCTTCGCGCCAATGACATAGATCCGGAGAAGAGATATGTCCCCAGTGCAGACGCGCCATGTAAGGCCCATTCCCGTTTTTCTGGAAGAACAGATGGTATCTACCGTCGCTATATGCCATACCGTGTGACTCATTTGTCCACCCTTGCGCAGGCATACCATGGTACCGAGGACGGCAGAGATCATTGGCATAGGCATCTATCGGGATGTTGAAATCCACCTCATTCTGAGGGATAGTCTCCATAATATCACTCATCGCCCAGATACCTGTATCAATGCGTACCTCATCGATAATACCATTAAAGTAATTCAGATTGAACATACCAGACATCACCGTATCATTCACACTCTTGCCGATAACCAAGTCTTTCTCACCAACCGTGGCATCATACATACACCCTGTTCCTGCCACTTCCATGCCATTGTCGTAAAAGTGGATTTCCTGATTATAACCGTCAATGGTCGCTACCAAGTGATGCCATTGGTTCCACCATAACTTCGCATCACCGCCGTCGCACACTACTTCCCATCCACTGGAATAACAACGGAACCGGAACCGGCCCTGATTACTCAGTTCGAAGGCAAAACCGGTATGTTTCTCGTCGTCAATATTCCCAAGAATATCGGTATAATACTGTCGTAACGGGGTCATAGTAGCCTCCGTCATCATCGGATAGGTCTCAATAGCGCACCAGAAACTGATGGTTAAGGTGGAGACTACGGAGTCCTTCATGTTCACACCCAAGGCATTGTTCTTTATCAGACCGTTTATCGGCATCTGGATATAACTTGAGTATCCGTCTGTGCGGAACCCGTTTCCCACGGCAGCCGGAATACTAATTGGAGTACGGGCTCCATGTACCGTCACTCGCGTTCCGCTGGTCATCTCTTGAGTGGTGCCGTTTTGTATCTCAAGCGGCATATAGACCTGTGCTGAACAGATCATTGACGCCGACAATAAAACGGAAATACTGTATAAACAATGTTTAAACATCTTATTTGCGCAAACTTTCAATAATATTCTCTGTCAATTTCTCAATTTGATACTGGTAGGCGTTTCCATCATGGAGCGCCCATTCATAGCATCCGAGACCCATCGCCACAATACGTCCTCGATAGTTACCCATGATAGCGAAATCCACAAGTCCGATATAGTTCAGCTCCGTATTCTGTCCCCATGTAGCCAAGGCTGTAGATTTGGTAGCTAACTCCCAGCCGCGTACTTTATCCGAACCGGAGGGGAATTTGATGTCGGATAGCCTCCACAGACAGTTATGATCCTCTCGGATACCCGGAGAAACCATCGGGAAAGAAGTATACTCGTAATTATTGTATATATCCAGTTTCATATCCTTGAAGAACTCATACCCCCGATGGTCATAGCTGGGAGTGGAACCGGCACCGAGGTACGCATTCATAGTCCATATATCGGGCCCGTAACCGCCCTGTCCTGTAGATATTTCGTTGGGACTTTGCGCCTCAGTGATACGGCCGATAGCTACCAACAGCTGCGTAGCATGCGTGGACAAGTACAGATTTCCTCCCTCCTCCACATAGCTTTTCAGGTTAGCAACAAATACTGGATCGCTAAATCCACCTGTCAGGTTTTGCCAACCTGCCGGCATACCCTGCCGGTCAATATGCACCCAGAGGCATGCCACTTCATCCAAGTTTACATTACCCACCTCCCAAATAGGGATGAACCGTCCTCTGTTTTTCTGCACGTACTCACGATCGAACCATTCAGCGGCAGCCCGCTCATCATCATCCGGTAATTCGGCAATCGAACCGGTACTAAGCACATAACCCGCATAGACCGGCTGGTCATATTTGATATGTACGCGTACAGAAACTCCCTCCGACACCACAGAGTCCCGGTAGAAGATCTTGACCGTATAGAGCACATCCTGATTAGGGGTAACGTGACGGACAGTATAAGAGGTAAGAAGGCTGTCAATCGTAACGGGGTTCTCACCATTACGGGCAATCTGAATGCCCGACATAGTAGAATCCGCATCAAGATTCCACGTCAGATACAGCGTTCGCCCTTCGTTGGTATAACGCAGATTATATACTTTCTTCCTTCCCTTGCTGGCGGACATCTCCGGCTCTACCGTATTGCATGACGCAAACCATCCCGCCGTCAAGGCGATTAATACTATTGTTAAGAAGTTTCTCATAGCCAATACCCTTTCTCAATTATTTATACAACCCGTCTGCCGTGCGCACCTCAGCATACGGCGTAGGCATATAGACATCTTGCTCAGAAAGCATAGCACCCTGTAAGTATGAGCGAAGTCCGCATTCTGTACGATAATATTCATTCATAGTCTCAACAGCGATTCCCCAACGGCACAAATCAAACCAACGATGACCTTCCATGGCTAATTCCAGCCGCCGCTCCATACGAACCGCTTTACGGGCATAATCTTGAGTCCAGCCGGCAGACATGTATTCTCCAACCTTATAGGTGCTGATCATTGGATTGACATCAACCGGCGAATAGTACGGATCTACGGAGCGCGCCGCCTTTTCACGAATCATATTGATATATTGGCGAGCTATATCCAAGTTTTTGTTCTGCTCAATGAGCGCTTCTGCATAGAGCAGGATGATATCTGCGTAACGAAGGAAGATGAAGTTGAGGTTGCTGGCTCCCCATGGGAAACCCTTCACCATCTGGTCATTTTCCGGTTCCACCAGCCATTTCTTTCCACTGAACTCACCATATGTATCATAAGCACGACACCATCTGCGGGTGTACAAGTGTCCCCGGAAGGGGAGACCGATACGTGCCATGGTGAAATCTACACGCGGATCCATATTCCCGCGATAACCTCCATTCATGCGGTTGCCATCTCCGGTTGGAGCCAAACTCTCGTCCAGATACGGAAGACCGTTAGCATCCGTTCGAAAACAGTCAGCCAGATTCTGGGAAGCGATAAAGAAATCATCACCGGTACCATACAAATTACCCTCTGAATAAGTCGTATTAAGCAGGTTCGACCAATTGATCTGACCGAAGTCGCTGGTCACTACGCATTGCAACGCTATGATGGATTCATATAAGTTATCATTCTCTATCTTGGACATGTCCAGATAGTTCGGATACAACTCGTATTTTCCGGATTGAATCACTATCTGTGCGTATTTCTCTACATTCGGCCAATCACTAAGTTGCGCACTTATCTTTGCCATTAATGCGGCAGCGGTATAGCGGTTGAAACGAGCCGGAGAAAGGGATGCCTCTTCCATGGATTCATAGGCTTCGACCAGGTCAGACTGAAGCATACGCATGATGCTGTCTTGTGTGAATACATCATTGCGCACAGTACTCGGATCATCTGTGTAACGAAAATAGGGTACGTGCTTGAAGATACGCACCATATCAAAATAGAACCATGAACGCAAAATAGTTAACTCTCCCTTCATCTGCTCGCGATGAGAAATATTTTCTATCTCATCCAAGGCTTTCATCGCTTTGTGCACACGTGTAATACCGTAAAAATCATTCTGCCATTTATTCTCCAAACTGATATTATCGCTGTTGATAACGCCAATCTCCAATTGGTGAATATTAGCCTCCATGGTTACCGCACCTCCCCCCTTATATGCATCGTCGGAGCGGACATCAAAAATCCAGTTTGTACTCGGTCCGGCGAACGCTTCGTTGTTTCCGAAATAGTGCGCATTCAAACCGGCGTACGCCGCCGCCAAAAGTCCTTCTACCGATTGGTCGTCCAATTGATCGGCGGTAAAGGAACCGTACGGTGTTTGGTTAAGCAGACTATCGCAAGATGCCATACTCATTGCCAGCAAACCGGCTAATAGGTAACGATACTTTTTCATATGCTTATTCCTTATCATCAATAATTTCTATTCTTAAAAAGTAAAATTAATACCCATCAAGAAGTTTCGGCTTCGAGGATACGGACCGTTGTCAATACGAGCACCATAGCCTCCTAATGGAAGTTCCGGATCCAAACCGGAATAGCGCGTGATGGTAAATACATTCTCCACTTGCGCATAGATATTGAATCGCTGCGCACGGATAGCGTTTGTCACTATCTTGGGCATGTCGTAGGACAACTTTAGATATTTCATCTTCATGTAACTGCCGTTCTCTACAAAATATGTGGACATGCGTACCTCATTATTGACATCCGTCGCGCTGATTGCCGGGATAGTGGCATCCTGGTTTGAGGTTGACCATGCGTTCAGGATCTCAGCACTGCGGTTTGAACTGCGGTCTCCATAACTCATGAACTGCAACTGACGCTTAGTGGAATTGATGATGTCAAATCCCAACTCGGAATAAAAGAACGTCGAAAGAGACAAGCCTTTATAACGGAATTCCAGATTCAAACCCATTGACACATTAGGATTCGGATTGCCGATTATACATTGGTCTCTCTCATCGATCAGACCATTCCCGTCTATATCGCGATAACGGATTCGTCCCAAGCCCTTACCGGTTTGCTCGGCATGATTCGCCACTTCCTCCATCGAGCAGAATAATCCGTCCGCTACATAACCATAATATACTCCCATCGGCTGACCCTCCATCAGACGAATATCTCCTCCGATAGAATTTACAAAATCATTAAGTTTGACCACTTTGTTTTCATAATGTCCAAGGTTGAAATTACCATTCCATGAAAATCCGTGATAATCAGGGCTGTGATAATCCACATTCAACTCAAATCCCATATTGCGCATATCGCCGGTATTGGCGAGATAAGATGCTCCTTCCCCTGCCGTTGATAGTATCGGAGGAGCCGTAATCATATCCTTCGTATTTTTCAAGTACCAATCAAAATTGATGGTGAGCGAGTTGTTGAATAATCCCAAATCCATACCCACATTCGTCTGAGTGGTGGTCTCCCATCGCAGGTTCTTATTGCCTGTAGAGGCCAAAGCGATACCGGCAATGGGCGTTTCGTTGTCTCCGTTCAAATCGTAAAAAGCATTACCCGCATACACGTACGTACTATAGGAAGCATAATTATTACTGATTGCTGCATTACCATTCTGTCCCCAGCTGACACGGATCTTGGCATCTGTCAGCCACGGGTTCTCAGGAAAGAAGGGTTCGGCTGTGAAACGCCACGCAGCAGAAACAGCCGGAAAAATACCGGCATTATTCTCCTTTGCCAATCGGGATGTGGCATCACGACGGATAGTAGCGCTGATTAGATATCGGTCTGCGTAGTTATAATCTGCCTTGGCGAAGACGGAGAATAACGCCCATGTCTGCTTCCCTCCTCCGTTGGTGGAGGTGGTTTGGTCTCCTGCATCAATAGTCATAAAATGATCTGTCTCAAAGATGTACGACTGACGAGATGCACCGATCGACTGATATTTGTATCCAATCGCCTCCGTTCCAAGCAACGCGCTAACGTGATGCTTGTCTTTAAACACGTTAGAATAGGACAAAGTATTGGACCAAGTCCAGGTGTCTCCGGTTCCGTAATCGCGACCCACCGAGGCGATATCCGAAGCATTTAGACGGCGATTGAGATTATCATTCAGATATTGAATATGTTCTATACCAATATTGCTCTTAAGATTCAGTCCTTTTACCCACGGATTAACTTCCACATACGCATTGCCGAATATACGCCATGAGTCCGAACTATTGTCTTTGCCGTTAGCCAGCACATGAACTGGGTTCGCAATATCCGAATTGGCGAGAAGTAACGGACTGGTATAGTTCCCGTCCATATCCGTTACAGGAATAGCCGGATGCTGACGCATTGCGGTAAATGGAATGCCGCCGTCCGAATTGGTACCAAAACCATTACTCTTCCATTTGGCTACCATCAGGTTTTCACCTACTTTTACCCATTTACCTATGTTAAAATGAGAGTTTAAACGCGCAGAGAAACGCTCGTAATAGGTCTCCTTCATCATGCCCTGCTGGTTCATATAATTGCCGGAGAAGAGCACTCCGCCCGATTTCGTGTTTAACGATACATTGGCATTCACATTATGCGACCATGCGGTTCGGTAAACAGCATCCTGCCAGTCCGTATTAGCGGACTTAACTTTCCCCTCTTCATCTATATAGGGCAGCAAACTCACTTTTCCTGCATACTCGGAATAAAACGGATGCGAAGGAATCATTCCGGCATTCCGATAGGCCATCCAATATGCCTCTCCCCACTGCTCGGCATTGAGCATCTTATACGTTCGGGCTACCGTATTAGCAGTCGCGGAATACCCGAGATCGACACTGACCTTTTCTCCCTTGGCGTTCTTCGTAGTGATAATCACGACTCCGTTGGCGGCACGGGAACCATAGATAGAAGCCGATGCCGCATCCTTCAGCACCTGTATCGATTCTATATCGGACGGGTTTAACGAATTGAGGTTCTCTTGAGAAGGAACACCATCTATGATGTACAGCGGTTCACACGAGTTCATCGTACCCATTCCGCGTATTCTGATACTCGATCCTCCCGATCCTGGGGCGGCGTCCGTGGTAATTTGTACACCGGGAAGACGTCCTTGCAATGAACCAACCATGTTAGGGTTGCTCTCCGCACTCACCTTTGACATGTCTAATACAGCCACAGCACCCGTCAAATCAGCTTTGCGCTGGGTCGTATAACCGGTAACTACCACCTCTTCCAATATCTCGGAATCCTCGCTCATAACTACTCGCATAATAGCCGAAGCAGTGAGAACTTGGGATTTATATCCGACATAGGAGATGACCACTTTAGCCCCATCCGCAACACTCATCTCAAATTGTCCATTCAAATCGGTAATAGTTCCGTTCGTTGTCCCGTCTTCCAATACGGATGCTCCAATAATCGGATCACCGGTAGCGGCATCTGTAACGACGCCTGAAACACGTGATTGAGAGTAAACTTGCATCGTTCCCAAACACAGCAGAATAGAGGTCATTAAGAAAAGTACTTTCCTTTTCATGTTACCAAATTTTAGTTATTTCAACATCCATTGTTTACAAATTCCGCTGCAAAAGTACATCTATTTATACATATGCGCAAATAAAAATGTTGCAAAATATACTACGAATGTTGTAATGCAACAAATGTAACATATTTCGCAACAAAATTACTACTTATAAATGTTTCGTTTTAGCGCGCACTGGGCAGATGCCCGAAGTATTCCTTATAGCATTTGGTGAAATAGCCGGGACTTGAGAAACAAAGTTCCAAAGCGACTTGTTGGATGGTCATATCCGTTGTACGGAGCAATTCATCAGCTCGTATCAGTCTCCGCTCACGGATATAATCCAGCGGTCCTTTCCCTGCTACCGCTTTCACACGACGGAAGAGCTGCGTGCGGCTTAGTTGCAGTTTACTACCTAAGAACTCTACGGTCAGATTCGGATCTGTCAGATAATCATCCACCACTTGACGCAGTCTCTCAGCAAAGGCCTCATCTTTCTTGCTGAGCTGGATAGCCTCCTGCATATTCTCCAACTGAGGGATGATATCATGCTTGATCTCCGTTTGGATCTTACGTTGCTTGACGAAGATATAGCCTAAGGTGATGATGAATAGAGTGAAGAAAAATACCACAGACAGAATAAGCATGAATCTATCGAACTGTAATTGTTTCCATTTGCTTTCGGATTGGGTTTGGACGATATGCAGGGTCTCCAGATCACGCATGATAGCCTCGTCCTGCTTGAGCATAGGTTTCGCCGCTGTGATATCCACCAGTGCTGTCTCCAGCACCGTATCGCGCACGTACGATTCCTTATGGATTATACGCGCGGCAGCATCAATTATCATATCGCCGCGGGAGGAGTATGTTGCGGAACATTCGATCTTGCCATCTACGATAGCCTGCAAACCCGGATGAATACCGTCCACGCCCATGATAGGAACACCCCCCGCTGCCTCGGCAGCCCCGATAGCCATAAGGTCGTTATGCGCCACGATAACATCAGGCAAGGGGTGATTC
>CADCBB010000029.1 GCA_902799555.1 uncultured Bacteroidales bacterium | reverse complement strand
AATGTTTAACTAAATTTGGAGGATTAAATTATGAAACCTGCAATCTATCGTAGAAACAGTTGGCTGCCGACAAACGGATGGTTCCCCACCGTATTCGACGAGTTTTTGAACAATGACATGCTGAACACCGCCAGCAATGTGGCGCCTTCGGTTAACGTCAAAGAGACCGCTAATAGTTACACCGTTGAGTTAGCTGCTCCGGGTGTTAAGAAAGAGTACTGCCGAGTACATGTCGATGAAGACCACAATCTGTGTGTTGCCATCGAGAACAAGTTCGAGCACAAGGAAGAAGACAAACATGAGCACTATCTGAGACGCGAGTTTGCTTACACGAACTTCGAGCAGAAGTACACCTTGCCGGACAATGTGGACGAGGCAAAGATCGCCGCTAAGGTCGAAGATGGTATCTTAACGATTGAGTTGCCGAAGATCAAACGCGAAGAAGGCAAAACCACTCGCCAAATCGCCATCTCATAACAAAGCATGTATCCATGCAGAGCACTCCTAAGCGAGTGCTTTTTTTGTGTGTGTCCCAAATCTCACTTTTTTCTTGCACATTTAGAATGGAAGAATATATTGCAAATATTTCTTATTCTTTTCGCCCAAAATGAGTTGAAAAAGGGGATAAGCAAGGAGGGCGCCGGATACTTGTCTATGGTCGGAGCGACGCTCCCCGCTGCTCCTTCCGTTCGAAGTGCCAAACCGAGGCACTTCTCCATGGCAAAATGGACGAAGCGGGCGGAGGAGAGGGGGATGTCGGAATAAAATTCCGACTAAATGGACGGAGATAATTGGTGTTAGCACTCAGGGCACAGTTCAAAGGACAGGTACGGCGTGAGCGCAAAGGACGATGGTCGATGGGATGAACAGAGGAGCCATCTAATGGTTCGACAGTGATGTCATCGATGTTGATTTCCTGTTCTTGGGGCTGAGAGGCGGCTTGGAGTTCGCGGTAAATGGAAACATAGGTATATTGGTAGAAACGTGAATAGCGTTTGAGTCCAGGTTCAGGCTTGGCTCCGCCTACACAAACGGTGAAGTAATGCTTGAGGAAACGAAGTTTCCATTCCAAGCCGGCACGGGAGGTGTCGTGCTCGAGGGCATGAGCTATACGTTGGGCGGTTTTGATGAGTTCGCGGTTGGCTATGCAAGCGGCAGACCAGTGGGTCGGGAAATGGTAGGTATAGAGCTGGAGGAGACGGTTTCCAAGGCGGGGCATACGGCGGACGATAATATGTTTGCGGCGTTTGCGGCCTACTTTGAGATTGTCCATCGCTCCCCAGAAGAAATCGACATCGGTAATGGGTCGGAAATAGCGCACTCCACGCGCAGGGCGAGTGGAAACAGCCGGAGAAGGAACGTAGGTAGCAATGAGGTTCTTCAAACCGGACATTACGATATTTTTCAGATGGCGTGACATGCGTGTTAATGTATTATGTATCAATGTATTATGTACTATTTATACCAGGCATTGTCTAGGATGACCCATGAGCGCGTAGGTTCCGACCTATGCTTTGGTCTTTTCCGATGCCGGAATTTGGTGCAAAGGTACAAAAAATATTTGGAATATGCAAATTTTCGGGAACAGAAAATACAGGAAAATGAGAAAAACGAGGAAAAGCGGGATTTAATCCCGTAGAAAAGAAGAAAGAGAAACGCGAGCCTGACGACTCGCGCACATAACAAAGAGAGAAACCGGATAAAATCCGGTGTAATGGACATACGTTATTTTATAGCGGCGCGTTGTTGGAGGTGTTGCTCTTTTCGAGCAGCGCGGTTACGTTTGATGGTTGTATAGTAGCCGAAGCCGGCCATGGGATGACGCCATTCTTCGTCTTCGATACGCTCCCACTCGGCGTTCTCTTTACTGCGGAGTTTGAGTTCCTGACACCAGAAACGGATGTCGGATAAAAGTCGTTTTGTGTATTTGAACATAGTTGTAGCTATTTATGAATCAGTTTATTCTTGACTAAGTTCCATAGGCTTTGCGGGCAAGCGAAGCAAGATACAATCAAGCATCCAAGCATAGGAATATAGCGTTTTTCCGCTTTATAAGCCATCATCAGAGGCACCCAAGTCCAACCCGTTTTTCGTAGATCTTTTGCTATGTCGGAATATTCATCAGGCAAAATATCAGCCACTTTATGACAAATATCTCTGCTTGCTTTAGCCCGAGCGACTCTATTTACTGTGTGCGTCAAGGACGTTGGATTAGTACGATATGCTGACGTAACTTCATCCAAATAATAGAAAGCTCCGTACGAGTGAAGAATAATCCACAACTGCCAATCTCCCAGATATGGACTAATAGTGTATAGTAATTTCTTGTTTACTTCCTCATAATGACGTGTGCTATACATTACGGTAGCAGTAGAATATCTATGTTGAGGCATAGAGAAGAAATCTCGTAGCGTGTATTTTCCTTCTTTGTCTCCCGGAACTGCATTACCCAATTTAGGCGTTATAATATTCCCTTCTCTATCCACAACACAGGTATCAGTCACAACAGCCATAAGTTGCGGATCATTTTCCAGAATATCAACTTGTTTTTGTAGTTTCAAAGGGTCTGTCCAAAAATCATCTCCTTCACAGATCGCCACATATTTAGCTCCTGTAGCAAGAATAGCATCTTGCATAATGAAGATTAAGCGACCATCAGGTTTAGAATACTGGTTTTCCGTTTCATAAATCGGTTTGATGATATTTGGGTACTTTTGCTCATATTCACGGATTATCTTTGCGGAATTATCCGTGGAAGCATCTTCGTGCACAATTGCAACAAACGTGAAATTCGTTTGCTGCATCACAAAACTATCCAAGCATTTTCTTAGATACGGCTCGTGATTATAAACCAGACAATGAATTGCAACTAATGGTTTATCTGTACTTTTCATTTTAACATTTAATTATTGTCGCACCCCAGCTTAAACCGACGCCAAAGCCAGCGAGTAATATATTGTAGGGTGTTGAAATTCTACTTGTGCTATCAGCCAACGCTATAGGGATAGTAGAAGAAACCGTATTGCCAACATGTTCCATGTTCAGATAGAACTTCTCTTCCGGTATTTCTATCTTCTTTCGCAAAAAGTCAAGTATATATTTATTGGCTTGATGCAAAACGTATAAATCAATATCAGAACGAATAAGTTTGTTCTTGGATAAGGTCTGATTTATAAGCATTGGCACCTTCTCAATCGTGAACGTGAAAATCTCTCCACCATTCATATACAAATGATCGGAAGATATTGGATTACCTCCGTCATCAAACTGTGTATCATTATATGATAGAGGATGTCGCGATGCTCCAGATTTTACGATTAACTCATCTGCGCCAGATCCATCTGTTCCCAGCACAAAATCACCTATTTCTCCCCAGCCATCTCTAGATACCAGTGTTGCACTTGCTGCATCTCCAAAGATTGTTTGATTTCCTTTATCTTGTGGATGTATGTACTTTGTATAGGTCTCAGATGTTAGCAAAAGAACATTATTAGCAATACCCGCAACTATTAGTCCTTTTGCAACCGCCAATCCATATACATAACCAGAGCAACCTAAATTATAGTCAAATGCCCCAATGTCCTTTCTCAACCCTAATTTATCTTGCACTACACATGATGTTGACGGCAAGAAATAGTCAGGACTTTGTGTACACAATATTAGAAAATCAACATCATTCTTATTAATGGGATGTTCAGCAAACAATTTCTCAGCAGCATGGAGCGCCATATCTCCGGCTGTTTCATTTCCAGCAGAGATATGACGTTCGA
This sequence comes from uncultured Bacteroidales bacterium, assembly GCA_902799555.1. Taxonomy (GTDB): domain Bacteria; phylum Bacteroidota; class Bacteroidia; order Bacteroidales; family Paludibacteraceae; genus Colicola. The sequence continues at coordinate 18,671 of CADCBB010000029.1, read as the reverse complement.
CGATACCTACTTTCTGCGCAATCTTAGCCGTTGGCCATTCGGGAAACTGTCTGCTAATGTCCTCGTTAGACAAGACTTTTTCCGGCAAATAATATGATATGGCTTTAATGTACGCGCTCATCTTGCAGAAACACCTCCATCTATTACCAAATTGGTCGCTGTTACCCAACTCGAAGCATCACTCAATAAGTAAATTATTGCATAAGCAATATCTTCCGGTTCTCCGTATCTACCAAGCGGATAATTGGCGGCATCAGCTTTTAATTCTTCTTCTCCTACGGTTCCATAGTCCATGATAGCCGTATTAACCATACCCGGACAAACAGCATTGACACGAATCTTTTTAGGAGCCAGATCAATGGCTGCTCCGGTTACAAAAGCACTGATAGCACCTTTTGTTGCGGCATACATGCTATTACCCGGAGCGTTTATACCTAAACCAGCTAATGAAGATGTAAATACAATTGAAGCTCCTTTTGTTATTTTCTTAGCCCGGAGAAGTTTCTGCAATAATGCTATGGGAGCGATAGTGTTAACCGACATTATAGCTTCCAACTTATCCTTTTTAATAAAAGGAACAGGAAGATATTCCTGATAACCCGCATTATTTACTAAACCGTCTAAGTGTGGCACCTCTTCGACAAGTTTATTAATTGCTTCATCATCAGCCAAATTACACAAAATCATCTGGTTGCTATCACCTGATAACATATCAAACGTTTCCCTCAAGCGATTCTCGTTTCGTGCAGTTATGACTACAGTTGCTCCCAAACGGGAACACTCAATAGCAGTAGCGCGACCGATACCAGACGATGCTCCTGTTACAAGAACCACTTTTCCTCGTAAACTATACGGATTATATGTAGGGTTGTACTCCATATTATAATTCTTTAATGCGTAATACTTCCGGAACAATTAGATCTTGAGTATCAAAAGCAACTGCGCCCCAACTTAAACCTACGCCAAAGCCACAGCAAATGAATTTTTTGTGACCATTCACTTGATTATGTAACTGGGTTACGATAGTGAGAGGAATTGATGCTGAAGAAGTGTTGCCAAAATGCGCCATGCAAGAAGGAGCCTTCTCCTCTGGAAGTTTTAATTTCTTGACAATCATGTTATTCATCTTCATGTTTGCTTGATGAAAAACGAAATAGTCATAATCCAGATAATCAAAGCCAAAATGCTCCGCAAGTTTCTTAACTGATTTCGGAGCCATCGTTATACCAAATGAAAAAACATCCATTCCTTTCATTCTGGTCATTAAGTGATTATAACTTTTGCCTTCGATGTCTTCTTCCTTAAATGAATCCAATGTCACAGGATTACGAGACCCACCATCTGGAGTAATAATAGCATCATAGCCACTACCATCCGTACCAAAATAGAATTGGCAACCTTTTTCTCCTTCCTTATATTCAACAGCAGTTACAGTTCCCGCAGCTCCAAACAACGGATCTTTCGGACCATAAACTCTGCCTTTAGCATCTCCTACACACAACAATGCTTTTTTGATTTCTCCTGTGCATAGTAATCCCATTACCTGACTTAAGCCATAGACCCATCCAGAACATCCTAAAGAACAATCAGTTGCATAACATTCTTTAGATAAGCCTAACCTATCTTGCAATATACAAGATGTGGCTGGCAAAACATAATCCGGGGTCTGAGATACAAAGACTAGTGCTTCAATATCTTCCTTGTTCCAGCCGATTTCCGCAATCAGTTTTTCAGCGGCTTCGTAACACAAGTCAGAAGTACACAAAGTATCTGTTACAGGTCTTTCGATTACGCCAGTCGTCTTGACAAAATCCTCTGGATCATAATCGTCCGAGAAATTTGTTTCTTGTGTAAGATTATTGATGACCAATTCCGGCACAGCAGCCGATATGCCAACAACTTTAACGTTTTTATACTGTAAGAATGCCATTATACTTGAGCCTTTACAATATTAAACAGATCCTCAATAGTAACGGAATTCTTTACATCATTACCTTTCAGAGCTACGTCATACTCTTCACTAACCATAGCGATGATGCTCAAACCAATTAACGAAGACCACTCATCCAAATCATGATATTTGGTTTGTGGGGTGAATACACTTTGGTCTGTTTCCTCAAATTGCTCAGCGAAGTGAGCTACAAATTCATTAAGTTCCATAAATTTAAATATTTAATTGTTTATATTATTTGTTAATAGTCAATTCTTTTTGCAGGGTTGCCAAATACATGCTCATTATCTTTTACATTTCGAATAACTACACTATGTGTCCCAACCTCTGCTCGTTTGCCAATTTTCTTTTGACGAATCAGTGTTGAGCGGACATGCATAACAGATTCATCTCCAATTTCAGAATGCCCCCCAAGGAATGAGTATGATTCTATTGTGACGTAATCGCCCAATTTGGTATCATGTCCTATATTCGAAAACGGATGTACAATACATTGTTTGCCAATAGTCACATTATCCGAAACACTTGTCCAACCTGCAATAAATGAGCCTTCTCCAATTGCTGCTGTCGGGTTTACATATGCACTTTCGCAAATGATAGTAAGGAACTGACCACCTTTAGCAGCAATCATATCGGCATATAGTTTTCTCCAATACGAGATACCCATAGCAACGAAAAATACATCATTCGGCTCTATATGATACGATTCTACAGAACCTAAAATAGGTGGATAATTTCCACGCAAACCATCAAGTGCATCTGACTTACTATCTAAAAATCCTTTTATATCAAATTCTTTGCGTCGATAAGCAGGACTATTCTTCGCTGCCTCATACACCTCACGTCCCCAACCGCGAGCTCCTATTATTATTAAGTGTTTCATTTTTGTATGCAATTGATTATGGATTCAACTTCATTTTCAGTTAGTACATGATGTATCGGAAGACACAAAACTTGATCTGCCATCTTGGTTGCAAAAGGCAAGTTACTTGGTTTAGCTGAAGGATATTCCTTATAAGGATTCAACGTACTTATCAATGGATAGAAATAGCGACGACCAAAGATATTGTTTGCTTTGAGTTTTTCGTAGAGCGCGTCGCGGCTCATGCCATATTTCTCTTCGTCAACAAAGATTGGGAAGTAGCCGTAATTGTATCGGATATTCGGCAGTTCAGAGAGATAAGTCAAACCGATGATTTTGTCAATAGCTTCACGATAGCGATTGGCGACTTTGTGGCGTGCGTCTATTGCAGCATCTACTTGTTTGAGATTGAGCAAACCGAAAGCAGCACGCACCTCATCCATCTTGCCGTTAATGCCAGGAGCAACAATCGTAGTTTCGCCACGGAAACCGAAGTTCTTGAGATTGTCGATTTGGTATTTCATTTCTGCACTATGACAAACCAGTGCGCCGCCTTCTATTGTGCCATACACTTTCGTCGCGTGGAAACTTAGCGTGCTCATATCGCCCCAGTTGAGAATAGATTGCCCTTCTTTACGCACTCCAAAAGCATGTGCTGCATCATAGATGACTTTCAGATTATATTTCTTGGCAATGGCATCAATCTGCTCGTTATCGCACGGTTGCCCATACACGTGAACCGGCATAATAGCCACGGTGTTTTCGGTTATAGCGGCTTCAATCTTGGTTGGGTCGAGATTGCCGGTACTTGGTTCGACATCGACAAAGACCGGTTTCAGTCCATTCCACCAGATACTATGGGTGGTTGCCACAAAAGAATAAGGTGTGGTAATTACTTCGCCTTTAGTTAGGTCTAAAGCTTGCAACGCTGTTATTAACGGAAGTGTGCCGTTGGTGAACAACGAGATATATTCCACACCAAGATACTCAGCCAAGGCATGCTCCAATTGCTGATGAATGGAGCCATTGTTTGTGAGCCAACGGCTATCCCATATCTGCTCAAGATACGAGTTGAATTCCTGCAAATCCGGCAGGAGGGGTGATGTAACTAAAATTGGTTTGTCGCTACGCATAAAAACGCGGATTCCTTTTATTGCTTATCCGTCGTTTGAGGTCCTAGGAAAACCCGATAATTCGAATAAGCAATGCAGAAACCCACGCTGTGTATATACAGAGGTACACGCGTATATCATACGCGCGAGTGTATAGTACACCCAATGGGCATCTACGCTACCTGTTTTTGAAATTATCGATGTTTGAAGTTTCCTAGGTTCCAAACGATCAAAAACAAGCGTTAGTAAACGCCATTAAATATGTCTGCTCCCTCACCTGTGACATCTATGCAGACACCCCAGCGTGAGTTTGCGGGTGCAAAGGTACTACAAATTTTTGACATATGCAAATAAATTTGTAAAATTAAAGCAAAAACGGCCACAAAAATGTGACCGAAGAGCAAAATCATTTTATTAAAGAATTAGAAAAAGATATGACTCAATGCATATCATATCTAACATTGTCCATTAGTGTGGCAATGAAAGGTATTATGCTTTGAAGAATATACTAAGTAGTGAAGCTTCGTTCTCATGGACAAACTCTTCTGCAATCTGCTTCGATTCTTCCTCTAACATGAAAAGCGCATAATCCTCGTATTCCTCGCGCCAAAAACCATCGCGAATATCAGCTCCATAAAACATATTATCCTCACCGAAGTACTTGTCATAGAACTTTCGCTCCTCCTCGCTCATGGACTCGACATTCCCCAACTTGCTCGCAACTGACTGATAAAGGTGATATTTGGAGTTCAGATGCATCGTAGCATAGTTCTCAATCTGTTCATCAATTCGCTTAGCCTTCATCTCAGAATCTACCTCCAACGTAAACTTGCGATTATACCCTTTTTCAGGATTGGTGGCCTGGAATTGTTGAATGTAAAAATCCTCACGTTCATTCAGCGATTGAATAAGTTCTTCGCGATCGGCATTTCTCACTGTTTCAAGGATTTCGTATTTGGGTTCACCTTGCTCTCGAAGCGCGCTTAAGTACTCTCTGTTACATAAATGCGGCGTTGGATGGAGATGTTCGTTGTGGCACACTTCCGGATCGCGGCATGTCCGTCCGATATATACTTTGCCGTTTGGAAATGTGTACATATACACCACACCTTCCAACATATAATACTCCTCGGGAAGTCCCGATTCAATCAACGAATTAAGCGTTTCTTTATCCATAATTGTTGTATGTTTGATTTTCTTTGCAAAGGTACGAAAAATATTGCAAATACGCAAATATTTTTGCATTTTTTCTTCAATAACTGCCTACATTTGTTCGTTGATTTGTTGCCGAATCTCTTCTTTGGCATGAGCTCGGACGATGCCGCTAACCATGCGGTGGCCAGCTTTCTGTCGCTTGTGTCCACCAAATGACGTGGCATCTTCCATCCATGCAGCATACGAGCCACCATGCGTTGACACATATTCCGACACGTGATTCTTCGGCATCTCGTCCCGCTTGTGCGGATTCTTGCCTAATGGGTGCATGAAACTGAAGCGTTTCAAAATCTCCTTATCGTGCAAATAACTTCGGCTCATAGTTATACCTCTATCATTCTTCCTATCTTAAATCCATTGCGCAGAAACTCTCCATGCGAGATATAGCCGAGTTGGTTGGAGAGGATCTTCGTTTTGCCGATTTGCGCGTCAATGTTGCGATGCGAGTGACCATATATCCAATAGTCTATATCCGAATCTGCGATATAATTGCCCAACTCTACCGTGAAAGCACCATTGATTGCGCTTCCTCTAAATTCCTCTGCTGTACATTGCTGCGTCGGCACATGGTGCGTGAGAACGATCTTCGTTTTCGCCTTGCTCTCCTTTACCGCTTTGCGGATAAAATCGAAGCAGCGCTCGTGTTCGGCGTTGAAATCGTCTGCTGTTAGACGATGTCCGTTGTATAAGATACGGTAGAAATCGCTCACACCTTTCTCCGTCTGATACGCGTCAAACGGCTCGATGAACGACCAAAGCGTCGAAACGATGATATCCACGTTGCCCAACGGAACGACCTTATTATAATACGCGTGTACGTTATGCCGAATGGGCTTGCAATACCCGTCCGGCATGGTCGCCAAATCGTAATAGCCGTAGAAATCATGGTTTCCCAGACACACAAACACTTGCTTGAAGTGCTCACTTGCCCAATCCCAGAATTTATATTGCGAATAGGTATCGCGTCCGCTTTCCGGCACATCCAGATAAGCCGTATCTCCGGCAACAAGCAGAATATCTCCCGTTACTTCCAGCGGATTTTCTTCAAGCCATTGACGATTTTGCTCAAACTCCAGATGCAAGTCACTCACGAATTGAATCCGCAGGCCCGGTTCCGGCTTATACAATGCGATATCGCACATAATCTGTATCAGCATGTCCGTGCGTTCAATCTCGTCCGCGGAGATAGCACATTCTATCTCTTCGTTGAAATTCGGTCGCTGCAACATGTTTGCAAACTGCTCCGATAGATACTGTTGCACATCTGTCTCAGAAGCACGAAAACGCGCCTTGATGTCTGTGCAATAATTGAGCACATAGATGATATCCTCGAAGTCCTTTGCTCCACGCCAATCGGCACCTCCACGTGACAGCAACGCCTCTATCTTCGTTGCCAGATAATACGCAACCGGCAAACGGTAGATCTGCTTTCCGGAAGGCAAAATATAGATTTCGCGATGTTCAAAGCCCGGTCGATACCAGCGATTGCCGAAACTCAGACTCTTTTCTTCGTAAGACATAACATCCACTATCTCACCGTTATACACCCAACGGCATATCACGGGAGGTTCGGACTCTGTATCATTTTGGAAATGCAACTTACGCAACTGCTCTTCTACCGCTGCATGTTCTGCATAGTTCTTCGAATCAACCACACAATCCACGTCTGTCGTAGGACGCGGTTCAACGGCAGCCGGATCATTGGCGTATGACCCTGCCATCGCACCTCCAACATACACCAGCCGCTCATTCAAACTCTGCATGCCTTCGGCAATCTCCTGCAGACGTTCGTTATTGGTTTTCAACATAACGCTGGATATGTTTGTTCAATTCGGCAATCGCAATCTCTTTCTCGCGTGAACGGCCCATGCGAAGCGTGTCGGCAATGACCAGCAGTTGGTATAACTCCTCGTCACGCAGCGCCGCTTCTGGAACAGATGGATAGAGCGGTTCAATCATCTGTCCACGTGCCTCGCCTTTTGCATAACGCCACACGTACTGATCCGTAGCATTAGCTACTTGCTCCTTAAGAGGCGACGCACTCACATATGCAGGTATGCCACGGATAACACGTCCTGTCTCAGCAGGAAACACATAAGCCAGACCATGCACCATAAATTCCTGCAAAGCCAACGTGTTCACGCGTTTCTTGTTACGATCAACCAACTGTGCCTTCTTGCTGCGCTCCAGACTCTCACTCACACTTGACGCACTCATTCCGAGTTCTTCGGCAAGTTTCCGTAAAGAAAGTTCACATCCTTTTGATGTCAATTTCTTTAATAATATGACTAAATCTTGCTCTTTCACAGCCTTTTAAAATCAATAGTTTTCGTCAATTCGTTCGCAATTCGCGAACACCGAACACTAAATACGCTGCAAAAGTACTACATTTTTTTGAATTGATCAAATTTTTTTGCATAAAAAATCATTTTTTCTGCATTTCTCTGCAAAAGTACTGCTTCAAACTGCCAAATGTAGGCAGTTATCCAAGAAAAATGCAGAAAAATTTGCATATATCCCATAAAAGCAGTACCTTTGTACGCAAATTGGATGAATATGCTAACTATCAAACACACAGAAACAGAACGGAATGGACTTTTTGAAGCGTGGTCGGACGATGTGCAAGTAGGAGAATTAACCTACCAACGGACAACTCCGGAACGGATGATCATCGACCATACGCGTGTCTTCGAAGGCTTTGAAGGGCAGGGTATAGCGCGCCAGTTAGTGATGGCTGCTGTTGATTTCGCACGCCAAAACAACCGCACGATCATCCCCGTCTGTTCCTATGCGCGCAATGTGCTCACGCGAACAAATGAATATAAGGATATCCTTGCATAAACAAAATGCCTACAACCCATGAAATAGAACGTCATCCGTTGCAACCGATTCAACTGAAAAGAATCGAGGTGGTTGCTGCGGTGATCTTTGATGAGCAAGGACGGATCTTTGCTACGCAACGGGGTTATGGCGAGTGGAAGGATTGGTGGGAGTTTCCAGGGGGAAAGATCGAAGCTGGAGAGACACCCCAGCAAGCCTTGCGTCGTGAGATCCACGAGGAGTTAGATGCAGAGATAGAAGTTGGTGAACTCTTGCGAACTATCGACTACGATTACCCGAACTTCCATCTAACGATGCATTGTTTCAAGTGTAAACTTGCCGACTCCCACGTCTCCCTTCTCGAGCACGAAGCTGCTAAATGGCTTTCTCGCAATGAGTTACAATCAGTCAACTGGCTCCCTGCCGATGAGGATCTCATCGAAGAATTAGCTTGTGCCCACCTATAGTAATATTGTAATATGACGAAGATACTTTTTATATGTCACGGCAACATCTGCCGTTCACCGATGGCTGAGTTTATCATGAAGCACTTGGTGGCGCAAGCCGGTAGAGCAAAGGAGTTTGAGATAGCATCGGCTGCGGTTTCTACTGAGGAGATTGGCAACGATATCTATCCTCCGGCTAAGCGGATGTTAGCCTCCAAAAACATCCCCTTCACCCACCGCGCCGCACGTCAAATGACTCGTGCCGACTATGCCTACTACGACCATATCGTCTGCATGGACCAAAGCAATCTGCGGTGGATGCGCTACATCACCGGTTTAGAACCGGAGCAAGATATCCATTCGGGTAGTACAGACCACAAAGTGTCGCTCATGATGGCATGGGCAGGGAAGAGTAGGGACGTTGCAGATCCGTGGTACACAGGAGATTTTACCAAGGCTTACGACGATATCCTCGAAGGCTGTCAAGGAATGTTAAATCAGATTTAAAAGTTGAAAATGAACAAGACCGAAATATACCAATCCCTGCTTATGCAGATTGAATCGCTAATCTCCGGAGAATCAGATCCGATTGCCAACATGGCGAACGTGGCTGCTGCTTTGCACGAAGCCTTTGGCTTCTGGTGGACAGGTTTCTATCGCGTGGAAGGGCAACAACTGGTCTTGGGTCCGTTCCAAGGACCTATTGCATGTACGCGTATTCCGTATGGTAAAGGAGTCTGCGGCACGGCTTGGCAACGCGCTCAAACCGTCATCGTGCCCAACGTCCATGAGTTTGCCGGACATATTGCCTGTTCTTCCGCTTCCAATAGCGAGATAGTCGTGCCAATTATGCGTGCCGGACAAGTCATAGCAGTTCTTGACATCGACAGCAAGGACTTTAATACTTTTGACGAAACGGACCAACTCTATCTGGAACAAATCGCAGAAATGTTAAAATAAACGTCTTAGCCACATGGGCACGATTATTTTGATAAAATCTATCAAAATCTTGCGTATATCCGAAAAAAGTTGTAATTTTGCACCCAAAATCGGATGCTTCATATCCTAACATATAACCAAATCGATCGGCAGCAATGGAGTGAGTTGGTGCAGACGAGTGAGACGGGAACATGGTTTCAGTCTCCGGAGGCTTATGACTTTTTTGCGTCTATGCCGGAACTGATGGAACCGTTTGTGTATGCTGCAGAAGAGAGTGGGGAACTACGTGCCGTTTGCGTCGGATATGTAACCAAAGAGCGGAGTGCTATCAAACAATTCTTTACGCGTCGTGCGATTATAATAGGTGGGGTTGTGGTGGCTGCGAATTGCGCGAAAGAGGATATCGCAATATTGTTGAGCTATATTCGCAAGGATTTAGAGCAAAAATCCATCTACATCGAGACGCGCAATTTTAATGACTTCAGTCCTTGGAAAGAGGCGTTTGAAACTGCGGGATTTACCTGTCAACCGCACCTGAATTTCCATTTCGATTGCACGGATCGTGAGGCGATGTGGACAGGCTTGAGCGAGACCAGAAAGCGGCAAATTCACAAAGCACAGAAGAACGGTGTAGTCATCGAGGAAGCCCAAACAGAACAAGAAGTGGTAGATTGGTATGCGATATTATTGGACCTATATCGCCGCAAAGTGAAGACGCCGCTTTTCCCGCTGTCCTTCTTCTTGGCGTTCTTCCGTCAAAAAAGAGGCATCTATCTGTTGGTCAAATCGGAAGGCAAAGTGATCGGTGGAATTATGTGTCCGATTAAGGAAGAGCAATGTATCTACGAGTGGTTCGTCTGCGGAATGGATAGTTCATACAAATCGTTTTCTCCGTCCGTTATGGCCACTTGGGCTGCGATGGAATATGCTCATACGCACCAATTACCTCGCTTCGATATCATGGGTGCCGGAGAACCCGGAGTTCCTTATGGTGTACGCGATTTCAAGGCTGAGTTCGGTGGACAACTCGTCGAATACGGACGATTCCTATGTGTCTGCAAACCAATGCTGTACCAAATAGGCAAGTTAGGAGTTAAAATCTTAAAACGCAAATACTTATGTTACAAGTTGGAGACAAGATGCCGAGTTTTGCGGCAGCCGATGAAACAGGCAAAATGGTTACAAACAAGGACCTGATCGGTAAGAAAACAGTCATTTATTTCTACCCGAAGGATTCCACTCCGGGGTGTACGGCTGAAGCATGTAACATCCGCGACAACTACCATGCTTTCTTGGCGCAGGGTTATCAAGTGTTTGGTGTCAGCAAGGACAGCCAAGCTTCGCATGTCAAGTTCAAAGAGAAATACGACTTACCTTTCCCGCTGCTCAGTGACCCGACAACCGAAATGCTGCAAGCCTTCGGGGCATGGGGCGAGAAGAAGAACGCAGTTAATCGTGCCCTTGCGGCTAAGACGAACTACGGCAAAGTGACGATGGGAACGCTGCGCAAGACGTTCATCTTTGACGAGAACGGCATCTTAGTGCGTATCATCGAGAAAGTGGATACCAAAAATCACACCGAGCAGATCTTATAAACTATATGCCACGTGTCATCGGAATAGGAGAAACGGTGCTGGACATCTTGTTCAAGAATGACCAGCCGCAGAAAGCCGTTCCTGGGGGATCGACGTTCAACAGCATCGTGTCGCTGGGTCGTGCCGGTGTGCCATGCGCGATGATCACCCAAACGGGGTCTGACCATATCGGAGATATGATCTGCGATTTTCTGCGCAAGAATGGTGTCTCCGACGAGTTTGTCTGCCGACATCCGAACACCAAGTCGCATATCACGCTGGCCTTCCTCAACGAGCACAACGACGCGCAGTATGAGTTTTACAAGGACCACAAGAGGGACTTGCTGGACATCCCTCTGCCGCAGATAACAGTCGACGACATCGTCCTTTTTGGTTCGTTCTTTGCTATCAATCCCGTCATTCGTCCTGTCACTCGCAAACTCCTAACGGAGGCACACGAAGCCGGAGCATGGCTCTATTATGACGTCAATTTCCGCAAGAATCATATCGCGGAATTACCGACTATTATGTCGAATATCGAGGAGAATATGCGGCTTGCCTCTGTCGTCCGTGGTTCGATGGAGGACTTCGACTATCTGTTTGGTTTACAGGACGCTGACGCTATCTACGAACGCGTTCGTACGCTCTGCTCCACACTCATCCTAACCGATGGAGCACGATCCATCCGCGTCTACGAAAAGGACAAAGTGACAAAGTATGATGTACAAAGGATTAAGACTGTCAGCACTGTTGGAGCAGGAGATAATTTCAATGCCGGTTACATCTACGCCAAACTGCGTGGCATTGACGACCAATCGTCCCGTATCGCCATGGCGCAACGCTGGAGTCAGGACGTCTGTCAACAAATCGGCAATAACATCAGCGATGAACTTGTAGCACAACTTAAAGTATGACAATCATTTTTGACTTGGATGGAACGCTGCTCAATTCCATTGACGACTTGGGTTATGCGTGTAACTATGCGCTGGAGCAGACGGGATATGCGACGCACTCGATTGCGGACTATCCACGGATGGTAGGCAACGGCATCAATAATCTCATTCGTCGTGCCTTGCCTTTGGATCAACAGACGGAAGAGAATATCTTACGCGTACGTGCGTATTTTGTTCCTTATTATAATGAGCACAACTGCGACTATACGCGTCCGTATGGAGGGATACCCGAATTGTTAGCGACGCTCAAATCGCAGGGCCATCACCTGGCTGTTGCAAGCAATAAGTATCAGGCTGCCACAGAGAAGATTGTTAATCATTTCTTTCCGGGTTTGTTTGATGTCATCTTAGGTGAACGCGAAGGCATCGAACGGAAGCCGAATCCGCAAATCGTTTACGATATCCTCTCAACATTAAACATTAAACATTCCACATTATACATAGGCGACAGCCTCGTGGATCGAGATACGGCAGCAAATGCAAAAGTGCCGTTCGTGGCATGTTCATGGGGATTTGTGGATAGGGATGTGCTGATTGAGAATGGTGTAGGACGTATCATCGATAAACCGGAAGAGCTGCTTTTGGACATATATATTCAGCAAGAGATTCTGCCGCAATACGATGCCTTTGACGGTGGCCACAAGCGGGATCATGCTGAGACAGTCATTCGGGAAAGCCTCAAATTGGCACGTGCTTATGCTGCAGATGAGACCATGGCATATGTGATTGCAGCGTACCATGATTTGGGGTTGAAGTTTGATCGGGAAAAGCATCATATTCATTCGGGTGAGATCATGATGGAAGATGCGAACTTGCGAAAATGGTTCACCGAAGAGCAGTTAATGACCATGCGTGATGCAGTAGAAGATCATCGTGCAAGTGGCAAGAATCCTCCACGAACGATCTATGGTGCTATCGTCGCTGAAGCCGATCGGCAGATAGATCCGCTTACCGTCATTCATCGCACTATGGCGTATAGCCTCAAACTGCTTCCTGATGCCGATTTTGACATGCTCTACCAACGCAGTCTCGATCATCTCCACGAGAAATATGCCGAAGGAGGATACCTAAAACTTTGGCTCAACAGTGAACGCAATGTGCAAGGACTTGCGCAACTCCGTGCGCTCATTCATCACGAACCAGAACTGCGGAAACTCTGCCGCGAATGGTTTGACAATCAACGAAATAATTGACATGGAAAAGTACGAGATAATATCCGATCGACAAGAGCGTGTGTTGCGCTATTTGGACGAACACGGGATTGCGTTTACGACCTACAATCACCCGGAAGGCAAAACTATTGAAGAAGCCAAGCGGTGGTGGCACGACGACGGGAGTGTACATTGCAAGAACATCTTCATGCGCAATCACAAGGGAGACCAACATTACCTCATTTGCTTCCCCTGTGACTATGATTTGGCGATTCACGATATCGAGCATTGGCTCAAAGATGTGCTTGTTTCGCAGGGCCTCAAGGCTCCCGGCAAACTATCCTTTGCTTCTCCCGAACGGATGATGAAGTACCTGGGGCTTGAACCGGGAAGTGTCAGTCCTTTTGGACTGATCAATGACACCGATCACCATGTCATCCTCTTCCTCGACAGCCGCTTAAAAGATGCCGAATCGCTATCTTTCCACCCCAATGATTGTCGTGGCACAGTAGTCATCTCGCAAGCCGCTTTTCAGCAGTATTTGGCGAGTGTAGGCAACAAAGTCGAGTACATCACAACTTGTTAAATGACCTATTCATTCCGAGCATATTACCCGTATTACAAGCGCAACTTGAAGTTGGCGTTTCCGGTCATGCTGACGCAGTTTGGAGCCGCGTTGGTGGGACTTGCTGACTCGATCATGGTGGGGCATTACGGCACAACCGATCTGGCTGCGGTTAGTTTCTCCAATGCGCTGTTTTTCACGGTAATGGTGTTCGCGATGGGTGCACTCATGGGAATCACACCTTTGGTGGGGCATGTACATGGTAGGCTTGAGAAACTGCTCAAAGAAGGTACAACGGATGACGAGATTGCGCATAAGCATGAGCAGATCACGTCCTATCTGACGAATGGCCTGATCTTCACGGCACTGATGAGCGTGTTCTCGTTGGTACTATTGGCTCCCTGTATCGGTTTTCTGGACGCGTTTGGACAAGAACCCGAAGTTGTCACTTGTGCTCGGCCTTACTACATCCTCATCGTGCTCTCCATCGTGCCGTTTCTGCTGTTTACGTTCAGCAAACAGTTCCTTGAAGGACTCGGCAACACGACTGTTGCTATGCTGATCACGATCGGTTGTAACTTACTGAATATCTTGCTGAACTGGGTGTTCATCTATGGTCACTGGGGACTCCCCGCAATGGGTGCAGAAGGGGCTGGATGGGCAAGTCTGATTGCACGCTGTCTGATGCCGGTTTGTTTCTTCATTGCCATGCTTTGCAAAGCCGATTGGCGACGGTATCTCACGTCCATGCGTCGCTATCTGATCACGCGTCGCGAAGTGGAACACCTCATCTCGATCGGCATGCCGATTGGTTTGCAGTCCTTCGCGGAAGCCTTCCTTTTCACGGCTTCGTTCGTCATAATCGGTTGGATCAGCAAGGAGTCCTTGGCTGCGCACCATATCGCGAACCAGATGGCAGATTTGACGTTTATGTTGGCGCTGGGTATCGGTTCGGCAACCACCATCCGCGTCTCGCATCAACTCGGCAAAGGGGATTTACAAGCCGTGCGTATGGCGAGTCACGCGTCCGTGCATCTGTGCCTACTGATGAACACCATTGGCGCTGCCATTATGATCTTCGGACGCAACATCATTCCGTATATCTTCACGAGTGATCCGGAGGTGATCCCTATCGCTTCGACGCTGCTCATTATTGCCGGAACATTCCAGTACGCAGATGGACTGCAATGTATTGGTGCGGCAATGCTTCGCGGCATCCAGGATGTGCGCGTACCGATGCGAATTGCGTTGTTTGCCTATATCGGTGTGGCGCTGCCTTTGGGACTTGCACTCACCTTCCCGATGGGTCTCGGAGCGAAAGGAATGTGGATAGCGTTCGTCATCGCCTTAGCGATCCCTGCTGTCCTCTTCCATGTGCGGTTCCATAACCAAATTAAACGACTTAAATTCAACGGTTTAGACGAAATAGATTGATATGAGAAACATATTCTTTTATGTCCTGTTAGCCGTAACTCTTGCGGCATGTCAGAAGACCCAGACGCTCGAAGAACGAGCTGCTGAGTTATGTGCGTATATCCCGGATCATGAACTGCTGGAGAAGTCACGCGACTACATGACTCCGGATTTTTACGCGGTGCTGGACACGATGTTCTATCGGTTACCGCAACACGAAGCGATGGATCATCAGTACAACTACTGGTTTGTGACAGACGATGGCACGCCCTTGGCGATTACTCACTGCGAAGTGCAGCGTGTAGAGCAGCAAGATGCCACACATGCGCAAGCCATTATCTGCGACAATCATATCCTATCGATGGAACGTGTGAACGGACAATGGCTAATTTCCGATTTTGACGACCACAAGGCCGATTGTATCCGCTATATCGCTATCAATCGCAAGGAACAAGCAGTCCGTCAAGCCATCAGCGACTATCTGCTCCGTGAAATAGCACCGTACTACCTGCAAGGCGAAATCTGTGTTCCGGCGCTGCTTATTGCTCACGAGGAAGATTCGTGCGTGTGGGGTGATTTCTGGGTGTTCTGGTATAACATCTCAGGCGATACCCTCAAAACGGTTTCCGGTGGTAGCCATCCCGGAAAGATGACGCTTACTTACGCAAACAACAAACCGCAAGTCATTGATTTTGAACGTGTAGAAGATGGTTCGCACTTCATGCCGACAGCCAAACATATCTTCGGCGATTATCTTGATATCTTCATGAACATGCATTCCAACGAGTCCGTCCGTGAAGCCGTTCGTCGTGAACAATTATCCGAGTACGTGCAGCAAAACAACCTGTCCGTCCATTACTATCAAGACTACGGCTGGGAAGCTAAGGAATTAGAATTTTGATTAACGAACAAACGGATAAAAACCATGCTAACCATCAAACACACAGAATCAGAACGTATCGGCATCTTCGAAGCATGGCTCAACGATGTGCAAGTAGGCGAATTGACCTACCAACGTGCCACTCCGGAACGGATGATCATCGATCATACGCGTGTCTTCGAAGGCTTTGAAGGGCAGGGTATAGCGCGCCAATTGGTCATGGCTTCTGTTGCTTTTGCACGCCAAATCAACCGCACCATCATCCCTGTCTGTTCCTATGCACGCTCCGTCCTCACCCGCACAAATGACTATAAGGACATCCTTGCCTAACAACCTGTTACAAACTGCCTTGTATTTTCGTAATTTTTGGGCATTTTTTGAGAGGAATTATTAGGAGAGTCTGTGAAACAGAGTCTATTGAGCGGAACAGATTATCAGATTGTCTGAATGCTTGTATTCAAGCAGACTGATAAACTGTTTCGGTAGGGATATTGTGGTATCTAATAATTCCGTATTTTTCTCTAATTTTTTTGGGTTAAGTCTGAAAATTTATAATTAATATAATCGACTTATCATCGCTATAATTTTCCCAATCCATCCACTCAATCTCATCAAAACATGCTATTCTTGTCGCAAAATCAACAAATCCAAAAGATTTTCCTCATTTTATTTGCACATGTCGCAAAAAAGCAGTACTTTTGCAGCCGATTTTGAAAAACGCATAATTAATGGCATACAGAATGCGACATATTACATGCTGGACGGAACCGAAATTCCGCAGTTTACTCGTTGCTACGATTCGTGAGAATCGCTGTTGCCTATGTATGGATATGTCGATTTAAAACACTCTACCAATACCAGATGCTATATCCCCGTAGGCTATGCTTGCGGGGATTTTTTATGTCACCTCCTACGTGCTCGGGATGTGAGCACACGTATGTTTACAAACAATTTTATTACTATGAAAAGATTTAAAAAACTGAATTTCAATGATGTATGGGCGTTGGTGGGAAGACCAAGCAACTCCAATGGATATGTTGTCAGCCAGCAAAGTGCAGCTGTGATGGAGCGCATAGCGCAAACCATGAGTCGGCTTGCCGTGATGGGTGACGACGAGCAAAGATCCTTGTATTTGGAGCGGCATTATGTGTTCTACAAGAGCGCGAATAATTTTCCGGACGAGCAGCATAACCCCTTGTGCGATCCGGACATAGAGGACGAACTAATCAAGTTGGAGGCATACATCAGCATGTTCGTCGATTGGATAGTGGCTGAGCCTGACGAGTATAACGCTTATATCGCGCAGAACTTGCCATACCGGAAACGGCAAGGCAAGATCCGGAGATCCGTTTTGTACCAACTCATGCCGAGTTATAGAAAGTTGCAAAATCGGACTGAGATGATCCAATTGTTGGAACAACTGAAGGCCGAAGGACCTACTACTTTTGACTCCGTCTCGCTGAATAGCTATGCGCATGTGTGGAGAATCGCTTACGATGCCTACGAGAAGGCAAACGCTGCGTTGTGGGGCGATGAATACGAGGATTCGTCCGACCAAACCGATCGGGAGATGTTCGTGCAGCACTCTAACCAAGGCAGGGCAGCCGACAAGTATGATTGGGATTCCGAGGCAGATTTCTGCACTTGGAAAGAGAAAAACAGTTGGTTCCACCCGATGGACGTTGCCTATGCGCGGATTCACTTGTCGCCGATGCGCAACGAGCAAACCAACTTGTGGGAATATCACTTGTGGTTTGATATATACGGCTATTATGCGGATGTGCTGACTGTGGCAAACGTCTTGTATGACAAGGGAGTCCGGGTGCTTATCAGTCCCTACGAAACCTTGATGGGCATCTTGCGCGAAGATGATTGGGTAGGAGTCTCGCCTTTCCCTGAGAAGTACCTCGATAGAGGTGAAATCACCAACCTGATCAGCCTCCCAACCGTTGATGAGGATGAGGAATCGTCTGCGGAGAACATCGCCAAGTTGATCCAACGGGTTGATTGGCAGCCGGAGCAGCAAGTCTATCCGGCCAAAATGGAAACTTAAATTATGAACAAATTAAACTTATGATTTTTATGCAAAACGATGTAAGAGACAAGCAATATCAATTCTCAACGGCAGATCAGAACATCTTTTTTACCTCCGATCTGCACTTGGGGCACGAGAACATCATCCGGTTCTGCGACAGGCCTTTCGCGAACGCCAACGCGATGAACGAAGCATTGGTGGAACGATGGAATGCCGTGGTGAAGGACAACGATATCGTCTTCATCTTGGGTGATATAGCCTTTGGTGGAGCACAACTGTATGATCGGTATCTGCCGCGACTGAATGGCCGGAAGTTCCTCATCTACGGCAACCACGACTTCAAGAATATGCGCGACAGGTACACGCGCTATTTCGAACAAGTGGCGCTGAAGATGTTCATCTCCGTGGATGAGCAACCGATCATCCTGAACCACGAACCGCTACTATGTTTTGGCGGACAACTGAACAATCGCACTTGGCATTTGTTCGGACACGTCCACACCAACAAAACCGGCAAGCGAGGCTGCGATTCCGAACGTGTCCGGAGCATGTGCACACCCACGATGTACGATGTAGGAGTGGACTTCAACGACTTCACTCCGGTGCGTTTCCAGGATGTCAAAGTGCAAATCGCTCGGCAAAAATCACTCCGCATGAACTTCGTCGAGTTATACGAGTATGACCATTCTTCTCGACTCAAGCAGTTCTTTCTGCGTCTACGAAACAGGCTCAGCAAATAGCCTAGTATTGAAAAG
>CADCBB010000028.1 GCA_902799555.1 uncultured Bacteroidales bacterium | reverse complement strand
TAAAGGCTCGCTAAAAACAGCACCGGAATATGGCAAAAATAATTCATACATTTCTGTACGGAGACACTTTGGATAGTTCTCGTCTGGTAACCATCGATACCTGCGTATGCCGTTTGCCGTCAGTTGCTGCAGCAATGTTTGTCGGCGGTAATGCCAACGGTTGGAATGAATGGAAAGACGCTGACGGCAAGACATTAGACGAGGTTTACAGACAGAAATAATATCAGCAATATGTGGCAGAGATGACATCCGAACACCAAAAGAAAATAGATAAACTTTACCAATGGTTTAATAACACTACCAGTAATGTTTTAGGTATATTGGTAATACTTGGTATTTCTATGCTTATCAAACCATTATTAGCGATGCTTGGTTTTGATATGGCAGATTGTTCGTGGTATCCGATCCTATGTGGCGTGTATAAATATACTGCCATCATATTGGGCATCATAGGTATTATCTTTTTTTGTGTGGCAGCTTTGCTTTCTATATGGGCTACCGACGATAAGCGTGAGCAAGATAAAGCCGACATGAAAGAGATTCTGCAGGAGATCAAAGCCGAAGAGGAATCCAAACCCAAACGCACTATCTTCAAGCCCGAAGAAATAAAAATCCCGCTCAAAGGTTTAACCCCGCAGCAGGTAGCTGTAGTACACGATATCCTTCACCACATCCCGGAACAAAATGGGCACCTCAAGACCTCCGAACTGGTGCAGATCTTACGTGCTCTAAAAGGACAGGGTGACCTCGATGATTCCAATTTGCCGCAAGTAATCGCTTGGGTAGAATATGTGACGGATAAGAAAGTGGATGAGCGTAATTTGAAGTACGACTACGAATCCAAATATAGCGATAAGGGGGTCAGCAAATGGGGCGACATCATACGTGATAAATTTGATAAAATTGAGATTTCTTGAGAGTCTCAATCGCAAATTTGGCGACATAAATAATAAGCAGTACTTTTGCAGCGGATTTCGGAAAAGACAGCTTCTCGCAGTGAGAAAATCTTAACCCCGAATCACCCGCACATATGCAAAACTATAAATTAGAAAGTGCTCTCAACGAGCAACAATTTTTAGAACTTATGGCAACATCAACGCAACAAAAACAAGAGTTATTTAGATCCATCTGGGCAATCGCAAACGAACTGCGCGGTTCGGTAGATGGTTGGGACTTCAAACAGTATGTCCTCGGCATGCTCTTCTATCGCTATATCTCGGAGAATATCACCAACTACATCAACGAGGAACAACGCAAAGCCGGTTATCCCAATTTCGACTATGCTGCGTTTGATGATGTCAAAGCGGAATCCGCTCGCGCCAGCATCGTAGCAGAGAAAGGATTCTTCATCCTGCCGTCTCAACTTTTCTGCAATGTTCGCAAGCGTGCCCACCACGATGATCAACTGAACATGACCCTCGACAAAGCGTTCAAGTCCATCGAAGCGTCCGCTATTGGTACCGACTCCGAGGACGACATGAAAGGTCTGTTTGATGACCTCGATGTCAACTCCACCAAACTCGGCTCATCGGTCGATAAGCGTAACGAACGTCTCGCACGTATCTTAGATGCAGTCGGCGACATGAACCTTGAAGGACCGAAAGAGAACCGTATCGATGCGTTCGGCGATGCGTATGAGTTCCTTATGAAGATGTACGCAGGCAATGCAGGCAAGTCGGGCGGTGAATTCTTCACGCCTCAGGAAGTAAGTGAACTCCTTGCACGTATCGCTACGCAGAATAAGACCAAGGTGCGCAAGGTCTATGACCCTGCTTGTGGTTCCGGCTCGCTCCTCATGCAGGTTGCCAAAGTGCTCGGAAAAGAGAACGTGCAGCAAGGTTTCTTCGGTCAGGAGATCAACCAGACTACCTACAACCTCTGTCGCATCAACATGTTCCTGCACGACATCAACTATAATCATTTCAGCATCGCGTTGGGTGATACACTGCTCGAACCGCAACACTGGGATGACCAGCCGTTTGATGTCATCGTGTCTAATCCGCCGTACTCGATCAAATGGAAAGGCGATGACGATCCTGTCCTCATTAACGACCGCCGTTTCTCGCCTGCTGGAGTCCTTGCGCCTAAATCAAAAGCCGATTTGGCTTTCACGATGCACATGCTCTCTTGGCTGGCTACCGATGGTACAGCTGCTATCGTTGAGTTCCCGGGTGTCCTCTATCGTGGCGGAGCAGAACAGAAGATACGCCAGTATCTGATTGACAACAACTATGTCGATGCAGTTATCCAACTGCCGGCTAACCTCTTCTTCGGCGTGTCTATTGCTACCTGTATCATCGTCATCCGCAAGAACAAGACGGACAACAAAGTGCTGTTTATCGATGCCTCGAATGAGTTTATCCACGAGGGTAACAAGAACAAACTGACGGAAGAGAATATCAGCCGCATCCTCGGTCTTTATACCCGCCGTAAAGAGGAACAGCACTTAAGCGCTTTGATTAGCAATACGGTTATTGCGGACAATAGTTATAACCTCTCCGTCAACTCCTACGTGGAGCAAGAAGACACACGTGAACATATCGACATCGATGCCCTCAATGCCGAACTGAAAGAGATTGTTGCGCGTGGTGCTGTCTTACGTGAGACTATAGACAAAATGATATCCGGGGAACTTGACAGCCTGCTTAATAATTCAGAATGGAAAACGCTCGGTGAAACATGTGAAATTAAAACCGGCAAAGGGATAACTCAAAAAGATGCCACAGAAGGAGGAAAATATCCCATCATTAGTGGAGGGGTTGGTCCTATGGGATACTATCATCTAAAAAACAGAGATGCAAATACAATCACCATCTCGCGGGTTGGAGCTAATGCTGGATTTGTAAACTTCATAGAAGAAGAGTTCTATCTTAATGATAAGTGTTTTACTATTATTCCGAAGAATGATTATAAGCAACGCTTTTTAGTAAAGTTTCTTTATTACTATCTAAAAAATAACGAAGAAACCATTAGAGGAATGCAAAGTGAAGGCGGGGTCCCTACTATTAATACACAAAAAGTAGGATCTATTAGAATACCTCTATTACCCCTCGAAATTCAAAAAAAAATCGTCGAGTACCTCGATAAATTCTCGGTACTCGCAGCGGAGCTGCAAGCGGAGCTGCAAGCGGAGCTGCAAATGCGTCGTAAGCAGTACGAGTACTATCGTACCCGACTACTTACGCCACACTCAGAAAGCAATTCTGCTGACAAATCCGATGATTGCATTAAGAGTTAAAGCCGTATGAAACTAATCGCTGAAAACCCGCAATCGACGGTTGTATCCAAATACGAATACAAGCCATCTCCACGCACCGCTTACCAAAGCGAGGCGCAGTTGGAAGATGCCCTCATCGAGCAGCTGAAAGCGCAAGGTTATGAGTATCTCGATATCCATACCAGCGAGGAATTGGAATCCAACCTCCGCAAGCAGTTAGAACTCCTCAACGGCATCACGTTCACCGACAACGAGTGGAAAGGTTTCTTCCGCGTACACCTTGCGAACCAAGGGGCATCGTTCAAAGACAAGACTACGCTTCTGCAAGATGACAAGACCTCACAGTTGGTGCTCATTCGCGATAATCGCACTTTCCAGAACATCAAACTGATTAACAAGAAGCATATCCACGAGAACCGCCTGCAGGTCATCCATCAGTACAAAGCCGATTCCGGAAAACGCAAATGCCGTTACGATGTAACGATCCTCGTCAACGGTCTTCCGATGGTCCATATCGAACTCAAGAAACGCGGTGTCGCCATCAAAGAGGCGTTCAACCAAATCAACCGCTATCACCGCGATGCGTTCGGTGTGGATAATGGTCTGTTTGACTACGTCCAACTGTTCGTCATCAGTAATGGTACAGAAACCAAATACTACTCCAACACAACCAGCCGAGGAGCGTTTACCGAGCTGAACCGCAAGAAACCCAACGATGCCATCCTCGAAGATGGCACCAAGACCTGCGATTCGTTTGAATTCACTTCCTATTGGGCTGACCGCGAGAACACGCCTATCCGTGAACTGACGGACTTCACAGCAACCTTCTTTGCGCGGCATACGCTTCTAAATATTCTCACCCGCTATTGCGTCTTTACTGCGGACCAAAAACTGATGGTGATGCGACCCTATCAAATCGCTGCAACCGAGGCCATCCTGCAAAAAGTCCTCATCGCTACCAACCAACGCAAAATGGGTACGATTGACGCAGGCGGTTTCATTTGGCACACAACCGGTTCCGGCAAGACCCTCACATCCTTCAAGACCGCACAACTATGTACCCAACTCGAATACGTGGACAAAGTGCTGTTCGTCGTGGACCGCAAGGATCTCGACTATCAGACCATGCGCGAATACGAGAAGTTCAAGAAAGGGTGCGTCAGTCATAACAAATCAACCGCCGTACTGCACGAGCAGTTGAGTAAGGACAAAGATCGTATCATCATCACGACTATCCAAAAACTCAACCAGTTCTGTAAGTCTGAGCATAAGCACCCGATCTACGACAAACACGTCGTCATCATCTTTGATGAGTGTCATCGTTCGCAGTTCGGCGATATGCACAAACTGATCGTAAAGCGCTTCAACAAATACCATATCTTCGGCTTCACCGGTACGCCTATTTTCCCGGAGAACGCGCAGCAGGCATTGCTCACCACCGCACAGACCTTTGGCGATTGTCTGCATACCTACACGGTCATCAATGCGATTGCCGATGAGAACGTCCTGCCGTTCCGTGTCGAGTACATCAAGACCGTAGGAATGAAAGATGGAATCGAGGATGCTGAGGTGCGCGATATCGACCGTGAACGGGCATTGATGGCTCCCGAACGAATCCACAATATCGTGGAGTATATCTTGCAGCACTTTGACCTGAAGACCTATCGCAATCGTACCTACAAACTGGACGATAAACGCGTCACAGGTTTCAACTCCATCCTCACAACCGCTTCCATCGAAGCCGCCAAACTATATTACACGGAGTTCCAGCGTCAGCAGGATCTGCTACCTGAAGACAAACGTCTGAAGATAGCCCTCATCTATAGCTATGGAGCGAACGAAGAGGTCGAACTGAACGGTATTCTCGATGAAGAGAACAGTGATAGTGCGGCCAAGTTAGACAAATCGTCACGCGACTTCCTCGAAGCAGCAATCGCCGACTATAACGACATGTTCGGCTGCAATTTCGATACGTCCTCCGATCAGTTCGGTAACTACTACAAAGACCTGTCCAACCGCATGAAGAATCGCGAACTGGACATGCTCATCGTGGTCAATATGTTCCTCACCGGTTTCGATGCAACGACCCTCAACACCCTCTGGGTGGACAAGAACCTGCGTCAGCATGGTCTCATGCAGGCTTACAGCCGCACCAACCGTATCCTCAACACCATCAAGCAGTTTGGTAACATCGTTTGTTTCCGCAATCTGGAGAAAGAGACCAATGATGCGATCACGCTCTTTGGTGATAAGAACGCTTGTAACATCGTCCTGCTCAAGTCGTACGACGATTATATCAACGGCTATACCGACGAGAACGGCAAGAAGCATATCGGTTTTGCCAAGATTGTCGATGCACTCAAACAACTCTTCCCGGATCCGGCGAGCATGCCGCTCGCAGGAGAAGAAAAAGAGAAAGAGTTTATCCGGCTCTTTGGTTCCTATCTCCGCATGGTCAATCTGCTCAACACCTTTGATCGCTTCGAAGAAGACAAACCCAACTACATCTCCGACTTTGCCGAGCAAGACTATAAGTCCGTTTACCTCGATCTCAGCGAGAAATACCGTCATCATACGGAAGGCGATGCGGTCGATATCAACGATGACCTTACCTTCGAGATCGAACTCATCAAACAGGTGGAGATCAATATCGATTACATCCTCGAACTCATTGCCAAGAAATACGGCAAGGACAAAGTGGTGGATGGCCCGACCCTCGAAGAACTGCTCTCCAAAGCAATCGGCTCCAGCCCTGCTTTGCGCAATAAACGCGAACTCATTGATGCCTTTGTTAAACGCTACTCGCCCGACAAAGAGATTGGCAAGCAGTGGATGAGTTTTGTGCATGAGCAAGCGATGCAGCAACTCGATGAGATCATCGTATCAGAGAACCTCAAACGTGAAGAAACGATCGCTTTTGTGCGCAAGGCATTCCAGACAGGGGAAGTGGAGATGCAAGGTACGGCTATCACCCAATGCCTCCCGCCGCTACCGCTCTTCAGTCCCAATAACGAACGTGCCGCAACCAAACAGCGCGTTCTGGAGAAACTCTGCGCTTACTTCGAACGTTTCTACGATATCTATGAGTTCGCCGAATTTCATATCCACATCGACACGTATAACGACCTTAGTACCAATATTAATATAGAAAATTAACGCAAAATTTGCATATTTCAAAAATTTGCAGTAATTTTGCACCCGAAATAAATCAACGGCATATTCTGTCCCAACAAATCGGCAAAATTTAACAAAGATGAGAATGTGCCCCATTATCCATGGTCTGCATGGATAGGTGGGGTATCTTTGTGCATTTGCCGATGCAGTTGGGAGCCCCATCTATTCCATGCTTTTAATTTTATGCATATGAGCATCAAGAATTTTGGAGGCATCGTCCATATCGGTACCTATAACGACCATCATAAAGAGGCAACTATCCACGTCCCTGCCGGCACTAACCCCGCCGACCTAATTCGTGCTTTCATGTCTGACCGCGCTGAAGATATTCCCTCTTCGTCTGTTAAATCGGAAACAATCGTACCCCCTGTGGGTAAAGAATCTCATTCCGAGAAAGAGCCGCGTCTCAAACAACTCTTCGATGATCCTAAACGTACCGAAGAGGAACGAAACCGTTTCCTCAATTTCCTTTCCGATCATAATATCCGCTCCCGACTCATCGACAGCAGCCAAGACAATCCTATCCTCAAAGCGGTTGTTTGTTTCTGCGTCAAATGGCGCAACCTCCGCTATATCGAATCCAAATATAGTCCTTCTGCCGTACTCCGTTTCCTCACCGACACCTGTTCACTCCAAACCGACCGTGTCGCTGACCGTGCAATCGCAAATGCACTCGGTGTGATGATCAAAAACGGATACGACAAAGTTATGTACGAAGACGTGTGTGACTATTTCTAATGTCATGCACAAGGACGCACAAGCATGCACAAGCATTTTTTCTAAATTGCGTCTCTTCCCTTGATTTATAAGCGATCCCGACGGGTCGCTTTTTTTGTGCGCTTGTGCGTCAACTATGCACAAGCCATGCACAAGATCCAAAAACCTCTACCTTTGCACCGCTTTTCGGAGATAACATCCCTCCGAGATCCGATGCCTATGCGTATTAGAAATCCCAAAATCAAAATCGTGTGGTTTGCCCGCGATCTTTATGACCCTCGCGTCATACACGCCTGTTCGGCGGATGGCAAACAACTCACCCTCACCAAATGCGTCATCCCCGACAAGCGGCGAGTCAAATCGCTTCTCTATTCGGATGGAAAAATGCATTTCTTCTCGCTTTGCCGCGGTAAACTCACCGAGGTCTTCGATAACTTCGGTATCAGCTGGAGAACACCCGGCATGCATTGCCATAACGGCAAACGAGGAAACGACTATCCGCAAATGCGTGATTATGGCGCATGGTATTGCCATATCATCGTCCTTCTTACGTTCCAAGGACCGCGACCCATTGGTGAAGACGGCAAACCCTTCGAAGGAGACCACAAGAACGGCTGCGTCACCGACTATTCCAACGACAACCTCGAATGGGTGTCCAAAAAGGAGAACCGTCGTCGAAGCAAAGTCCTCAAGGCGCTCCGCTCCATCGACGTCGACCCCGTCCAAGTGCCGTACAACATTCTGGATGTCTTCCTCAATCCGAAGATCATCTCAGACATGTCCGTCCTCACGACCCGTCTCACCAAACTCCGAGACCTGTTGAGTCCCCTCTTCGGCGGCGTCTTCACCCCTGATGACTTCCGTCGCTGGCTCACCATGCCGCAAGACGAGTTCGATCAGATGATCTCCAAGTACTACCGCGACCCCTCCTTCGACCAAATGGAGTATGACATGACCCACCATTGTGAGATCTAGCCTGTTCCTTTTTTGACTAACCCCAAAAGATTCTTCGTTAATTTTGCTGGATAGTATCCGGCGCCTTAAAACAACAACAATTATGGAAACAACTGAATTTAAAACCGAAAACATCGAGCTCTTACGCTCACTTCGTATCCAAGAAAAAGCCATCAAGGCTGATATCGCACGTGTTAAACCCCTTGCAGAAGATGAAGCCAAACTCATCCAACCCGACGGCGGCAAGTTCACCATCGACGGAATCGGCGACTTCGTCCTCGACAAAGATCCGATCCTCAACATCGAGAAATCCACGTCCGAGGAAGCCATCGAGTATCGCAAGAAAGAGAAAGAACGCGATGGATACCGTCGTCTTGCTTCTGAACTCACCACCAAGATGAGCGGTCTCCTCAAAGCCTTCAAGAAGAAATACGCTAAGAAGGCTAAAGAATTCACGTTTAACCTCAAATGCGTAGGACTTGACTAATGACCTTCCACACCAACATACGGCATCAGGAACTCGTCGCCATACTCGGCACGCGTAACCTCTATCTTCGCCTCGTGTACGCGCATATCGCCAACTACACCGCGGTGAAGGGTGCCTGGTGTGGCTCTCAACGCGACTTGGCAGCTCAACTCGAACTGCCAATCGCGACGGTCAGCAACCAACTAACAGAATTAATCAACCGGGGTCTCATTGTTCGCGACGCGAACGTCTACCGATCGGCAGGTGAACACCCTTGTTCAGATGCCGAACACCCGTGTTCGACACACGAGCAAACCTGTTCGGCTAACGAACAAACCCGTTCGCCACACGAACAAAAGTGTTCGGCTGACGAACAAAAATCCGACCCCATTATAAATAATGAAACAATGAAAAGTAATGAAATTATTGCGCGCGATACAATCGCGACGCCTGACCCTAAAGACCAAACTTCTTTTGAAAGACTTCTTTTCTTCTTCCGCAAGCGGGTAGGGAACTTCCAACTTGCCGAATCCATGCGCGAAGACTGCCGTAACCTCTGGAACCACTTCCCCCTCTGGAAACGACTCCGACTCTTCGAGATCCTCAACGATCCCAACGGCTGGTGCAGACCCCGCCTCGATTGGACGCTCACTGCCTTCAATCCTCAACCGGTCAACCTCAACGGCACTGCCAAAGGTGGAGAGATGCTCGCCGCCGGACAAGCCAAGACCGCCCGCTACAACGGCTCCTATGGTCTCTACTCCCTCCGCGACATCGAAGACTTCGCCCTTCCCCTTCCACCCAAAGAGAAAAAGTAACAATTTAACGTTTTGATGCAATCAAAACCATTTTAACCATTTAACTATTTAACGTTTTTAATTTATTAAAAACCTATATATTATGGCACGTATAACATTCGCAAAGAATCAACCGATTCAATCCCTCTCCGGCTCTATCGGACGTATCACCTATCGCACCATGAACGGTCACACCTTCATGTATCGCACTGAAGAACCCGTCCTGCCAAAGAACGCCACCCGCAAGCAGCGTGCTCAGTTCCGCCAACGCTCCATCGTCGACCAATGCGTCACGATCCTGCAAGAGCAGATCCCCGACATCGAGAAAGCACTCGCCATGCGAACCACCATTCGCAATCGTATCCTGAGACTATACAAACTCCTGTCACCGGGTATCAAGGCCCCCACCAAACTGCAAGCCGCAATCATGTCCGCTTACTATCGGCGTTTTTGCGAGACCAGACCGAGCCATTCCCGCACTAAACCCGTACCAAACCCGAGCCAATCACGTCGTAAAAACTCTAAAAAACAAGCATCATGACCACGCACGAAATACACGATCGGCTCAATCGCAGAGCCGGACAAGTCATCCCAATCAAGCATCTGCTCATCCTGATCGAATGCTTCGGACAACCTGTCACTGACGACAATATCACCGCCTTTCTACGCTACGCGTGGTGATGAGTTGGAAAACTTTTTGGAAAAAAATTTGCAAAACCGCCAAAATTGTGGGCATATTTGCACCAGATTTTAAAAATTCACACGACTATGCGATCAGATCACCTGCAACTCATCACCGCCACAGTTCTTTCCATCGGCGGACTCATCTTACTCTTCTGCGGCGTCTTTATCGACCCGCAAGGACAAATCCACGAGACTTTGCTCGTCGCCTTCGGCGAGACTGCGACGTTTGCAGGTGCTCTGTTCGGCATCGACTACGTTTACAAGCGCAAGCAATAAATGGCTAAATGACTCAATGGCTAAATAAATCGTACATCGTAAATGATTAAATCGTAAATGGTTTTATGTACTATAAGTTAATCCGCGATATGCCTGACGGAAAATCCGTTCATGGTAAATTGTATCGCACCTCGCACTACATCAATAAGCGTACCGGCCTCCTCGTGGAGCGTCTGCACTTCATCTGCGACACCCTCGAAAACGCCGACTACCTCGTTCCCGCCTTGATCTACAAAGTTCAAGTCACGCAGTCACCGCGTTTCAAACGCCTACTGCCTATACTCATCCAAGTACCCGGACGTTCCGGCATACGATTCCACCGCGGCTCTCAACCTGAGCACAGTAAAGGCTGTATCCTTATCTCCGCCAGCATGGAGCAATCCCTCACCGCTCGCTGGCTTTCCGAGCAATCCGCCTCAGACGAGACCCGCCTCGAGATCTGTAACAACATCAATTATTACCGCAATGAAAAACGAATCTGAAGAACAATCTTGGACCAAAGTCCTCCTTGAGATCATCATCAAGATCCTAACTCTTGGCTTCTATCACATCGAGAAGCACCGAAAAAACTAACCCCGGAGCGTCCTTCCATTGAATTGGAAGGAGCGGCCTCCGCCTAGAAAGGTATTATTTTGTTTAACTCTTTAAAAATTTCTTATTATGGCTAAGGCAAGTTATGCACCAATGTTCGAAACGGTCAGCGGTGCACTCAACAAAATCGACAAGAAGTCTCCGCACGCGGCAGACCAAAAGATGGTGTTGGCTACCCACCGTCCGTAACCCGCACTACGCCCGTAACGGCTAAGGAAACCGGAATCCGCACCAAGTTTGCAGCTGTTTCGGCAGCCGTCAACACGCGACTCAACGACCCCACCAAGCAAGCAGCCGACGAGGCAGCCTTCAAGGCACAAAAGGATCTTGCTAACGGCAAAAAGACCATGCGGTCCTACCTCTGGTCTTTGGAAGCCGCCGCCTACGATCAAGCCAACCAAGGCTGATCAACAGTTAACCTTATTGTTTAATAATCTAATTACTTACTCACTATGGCAAAAGTAAATTGGAGTGCCGGTATTGACTCCGTATCCGGCGCATTGTCGAAACCGAGCAAGAGCGGTCAACACTCCTGCGAAAAAATGCTCCTCGGTACCCACCGCGTAGCAGCAACCGAGTCGAAAGACTGCAACCGCCTCTACCTCCGTAGAAAAGTGGAGCGCAGTACGCAGCCGACTAGCAAGGAGCTCGCAGTTCGCGCACGCTTCACAGCAGTTGCCGCTGCGATCAAGGTCCGTAAAGCGGACTTGATGAAAGTCACCGAGGATGAAGCTGCGTTCATGGCGCAGAAGAACCTCGCCGGCGGCAAGAAGACCCTCAAGGCTTGGTACTGGATGGTCGAAGGACAAGCCTACGACCAAGAGCACGGCAACTAACCCGTCCTCACCCTGTCAAGGAAAAAGCGACTCGTGTGAGCCGCTTTTTCTATGTTTATAACCATGTGATATCGAGGGTGTAATCGTCGCCGTCATAGACGCAGCCGTCGCTGTACTCGTGGCCTTCGATCTCGGTGTACATATGGACGGGTTGGGCGGGCGTGAGGTAGTACTTGCGTTCGTAGAACGAGATCACGATGAGGTCTTTGGTGATCCGTACGATCTCGTAGTTCCAGAAGCCCCGCACGTCCAGTTTGCCGAGTTTGGCAATGCGGTCCTCTTCCGTATATTCCCAGTCCCTGCTGCCGGAGATGGACCAGTGTTTATGGCCGGCCTTGAGATGGATATGTATCTCGCCATCGAACAACTCTTCGGGCACGAGGCAGCCATTATGGAAAAGGCCCTCATAACGCGCGTTATCATGGTAGGCATCGCCGACGAGCACACCCTGTCCTTCGGGTCTATTATCCGCTATCTCGCCGTTGTAGATGAACTCACGACCTTTGTATTGGATATGTCCGTCGGTCCAGACGAACGCGTCCATCGTCTCGTCATAACCGAGGGGATGGGGTAGGCGTACGTAGGTCGAGGCGCGCAGGTCCCGCACCCATTCTTTGGCCTCGATACACGCGCCGTTCTCCCATCGTTCGTCGCGGCATTGCGCCGTTTGGGCATTATGGAAAACGGAGTACCCGTCGTAGGGCAGCAGCCCCTTGGGCACAGCGCCGTAATTATAATCGCGGGAGTCGCCGTTCGGCGCATAGACGACGGATTCGATATAGGGCGCGTAGATGCTATTATCGTAACTGTTTGTCTCGATCTTTCCGCCCTGCTGAATGATCTGCCATTCGCCGTCTTCGTCCTTTAGGACGACGGTCAGTTTGAGCAGTTCGTCACCGCGGGACTCGTCCAGTTCGTAACGCACCAGTTCGAGAGGTTTGGCCGGCGTCTGTTCTTCGCCTTGGTACCAGAGTTTGAAAGTGGGTTGGGGCGTGAGGAAAAGTTCAACACCGCTCTTGGCGCCGTAGAACATCGCGACCGACTGCGTGCCGTCGGGATGATGGACGCGGAAGACACCCTTGAGCGGGAAAGGCGAGTTGTTGGTGCCGGTCTCGATCCATGCCTCGTCGATATAGGCACCGTCGGCAAAGGTGTACCGACCGTGGGCCGTATAGGCTTTGTTATGGATACTCTGATAACTAAGGTTGAACCAACCTTTGAAGAAATCGCCGTTGGGGTAGGTCACTTGGCCTTCACCGATCGGACCTTCGAGTTCATGGCGGATTACGTCGGCGAATTGCCATCCTCCGCGATAAACTGGTTTTGCTTCCATGGTGCCAAAAAATTTTTTCGAGGGCAAAGATACAACATTTTTTTTAAATACGCAAGTTTTTTGTCCCAAAAGACCTAAATGTTCCAAAAATATTTGCATATTTCAAATATTTGTAGTACCTTTGCACCCGATTTTTTTAAGCAGATGATACAGGACGCAGATTTCTGGTACACGTTTTTGAGGCCGACGGTAGATTGGTATTTCCGCCATTCGTACCGTCGTTGTACGTATGAGGGGATGGAGAACATCCCTTCTGACGGTTCTATCATCTATGCGCCAAACCATACGAACGGCTTGATGGACGCCTTGGCTGTGCTGGCGATCGACCGGCAGCCGAAGGTGTTTGTAGCGCGGGCGGATATCTTCAAGAAGCCGAGGATCGCGCGGATCCTGAACTGGCTCAAGATAATGCCGATCAACCGCGTTCGGGACGGCCTGGACCAGGTGCGGAAGAACGATGAGACGATGGATCGCGCCGTAGAGGTGCTGCATGCCGGTGTGCCGTTCTGTATTCTGCCGGAGGGTAGGCATCGCCGCAAGCATGCCTTGCTGCCGCTGCAGAAGGGGATCTTCCATATCGCCTTGCGGGCGATTGAGGGGGAGGACAACGACCGACCGCTCTATATCGTGCCGATTGGGCTCGACTATAGCGACTGGTATCATTACTGGGGCGAGTTGACCGTGAAGATCGGTAAACCGATCGATGTGCGGGCTTTTGCGGCGAGCCGAGGTGATCTGACCGAACCGCAGTTGATCAACGCCATGCGCGAGGAGCTGTCGACGAAGATGCAGGGCTTGTTCCCTTGCGTGGCGGACGATGAGGAGTACGAGGAGAATTGGAAGAATCTCAATTCTCGATTAGGGATTAGGGATGAGCGATTAGGGATAAAAATTCTCCGCTGGGTGCTGCTGGTGTTGCTCAGTCCGTTGGCGATCGTGTGCGGGATAGTGACGATGCCGCTGTGGCTCGTGCCGCAGATTATGAAGACGAAGGTGCAAGACCCGACTTTCCAGATCGCGATTCTATTCGTTTGGAGCTGGATCAAGATGCTGCTCACACTCTTCCTGTTGCTGCCGTTCTGGCTGTTTATTTGCGAATATTTATACCAATGTAGAAAGATATGACGAGAATGTACATCGTGTTGGCGATCTATCTGTTATCGCCGATTGTGATTATGTATTGTTTTGAGAAATGGACCACATTCCGCAAGTTAGGCACGGTGGTGAGCGCCTATATCATCGGTATTGTGATGGCGCTGACGGGTCTGGTCGATTTCAGTGCGGACGCCGAAGTGGCCGCTTCGTTCACCAAGATCCAGTCCACGATTATGTCGATTGCGGTGCCGCTGGCGATTCCCTTAATGCTTTTCAACTGCGATTTTAAATTATGGACCAAGGTGCTGCCCAAGACCTTGTTCAGCCTGATCGGCGGCATCGTTGGCGTGCTGACGGCCTTGGTAACAGGATACTTCATCTTCCGCAATCAGGGTATTCCGGAGTTCGAGAAAGTGGTCGCTATTATGACGGGTATCTATACCGGCGGCACGATGAATTTCAATGCTTTAGGTGCGTCCTTGGGCGTGACGCCGACGACGATGGCCGTCGTGCTGGCCTTCGAGATGGTGCTGACCACGCCCTATATCTTCTTCATCATTGGCGGCGGATTCAAGGTATTCCGTAAGATCCTGCCGTACGCGGACGACCTGTCGACGAAATTCCGTCAGGCGGACTCGGAGCAGCTGACCAAGGACATTGAAGATTACAAGAGTCTGATGCAGAAAAAGAACAGGCCGGGCATGTTTATCGCCTTCTGTCTGAGCGTGCTGTTTTTGGCGATTGGCGCGGGTCTGGCCCTGCTGATCACGGGTAAGCTGAACGAACTGGTGGTGATATTGACGATCACAACGCTGTCGATCATTGCGTCCTTCTTCAAGAAGATCCGCGAGTTGCCGCACACCTTCGAGATGGGGATGGTGCTGATTCTGCTCTTCTCCGTGATTGTGGCATCGCTCTTCGATATCCACAGTGTGAATATGAGCAGTATTATGATCGGCGCGTTTGTGCTGTACGTGATCGTGGTAGGCGCGTTGATTCACCTGCTGGTTTGCCGCATTTCGAAATGTTCGGGCGATCTATTCACGGTGAGTCAGGTTGCGCTCCTCTGTTCGCCGCCTTTCGTACCGCCGGTGATTGGCGCGATGGGGAATAAGAAAGTGCTGCTGTCCGGCCTCGTGATCGGCCTGATCGGCTATGCAATCGGAAACTACTTAGGCGTTATTATTTATGCAATTTTATCGTAATGACGTAATGACGAAATGACGAATATGAAAAAGACTATTATATTGATTTTGGCGGCTTTGATGCCGCTGGCTGTGATGGCCAAGAAAGAGAAGAAGCAGGAGGTTGATTCGCTGGGCAACAAGATCAAGACGGGTTGGAACTTCGGTATCCTGCCGTCGATTGCGTACGACGCCGACTATGGTTTTCAGGGAGGTATCCTGACCAACGTCTATTACTACGGCGACGGCTCGCAATACCCGGAGTACATCCATTCGATCTATTTTGAGGGTGCCTACACGACCAAGCACCATGGTATCTTCCGTCTCAACTACGACTCGAAATACCTCATCCCGGGTTACCGTCTGACGCTGGATGCGACCTATCTGCCCGACGCGATGTGCGATTTCTACGGCTTTAACGGCTATCAGGCGAAGTACAACTACGATTGGCATAACTGGAATCAGAAGCCGGAGAAGATGAATGTAGATGCGTACAAGACGCGTGTTTTCTACAAGTACAAACGCGACCTGATCCGTGTGGCCGGCGATATCGAGGGTACGATCTACAAGGACCTCAAATGGAATGCGGGTCTGGGTGTGCTGGGGTATATCATCGACGACTGCGACATCAAGATGCTGAACGGCAAGAACGAGTACGACCCGACGGCGACGCACCAGAAGCCGCTGAATCCGAATGCGCAGTTGCTATACGACAAGTACAAGAAATGGGGCTTGATCGGCGCCGACGAGGCGAATGGCGGTTGGCACCCCTATCTTCGCGGCGGTATTACCTACGACACGCGCGACAAACGGCAGGGCCCGAACAAGGGTATCTACACCGATTTTTTCCTGACCTACTCGGCGGCGTTCAATGCGGCGTACGGTCAGCAGGCGAGTGCAGGGTATAACCATTTGCAGTTCAACTTCACCTTCCGTCACTACGTGCCGTGCTACAAGGATAAGAACGGCATTGACCGGATCACGTTTGCGTACCGACTGGGCGTGCAGAACAATATTGCGGGTAAGTCGCCCTTCTACATGAATAACTACATGAATACGCTCTTTATTCAGCGTGTCTATTACGAAGGACTGGGCGGCGGAAACTCGGTGCGCGGTATGATGGCGAACCGTATTCTGGCGAACGGCTTTGCGTTTGCGAACGTAGAGTTCCGTTTCCGCGTGGTGAATTTTGATATCGGTCGCCAGCATTTCTTCGTGGGTCTGAACCCGTTCTTCGATCTGGGTGTGATCACGCAGCCGTATAAACTGGACTATGACGCGTTGCGTGTGAGTGTGGCTTCTACCGGCGATAAGTTCGAAGATTATTTCTCGACCGACGTGAAGGATATCTACCGTCCGCATATGACGGCGGGTCTGGGCCTGAAGATCGGTATGAACGAGAACTTCGTGCTGTCCGCCGACTGGGGCATGCCGATCGATAGCCAGGATAACGGCAAGTGGGCGAACTTCTACGTGAAGATGGGATATTTGTTCTAAAACTCGTTTGGAAGTGGCGAACAAAAAAGGAACCCGAAGGTTCCTTGTGAGCCACTTCCCGGACTCGAACCGGGGACCTACGCATTACGAATGCGTTGCTCTACCAACTGAGCCAAAGTGGCGAAGTATGTGGCATGCTTTTTGAGGGAAATCTCAAAAGCGGGTGCAAAGGTACTACATTTTTTTGATATACGCAAATATTTTGTGAAAAAAAGTGCAATCATAGTTATTTTTTTGTTCTGTGTGGGGTCGATCTTTGCGCAGACGCACACGCGCGTGTTCCATGAAAACGTGCGTACGCTGCGCGTAGCGCGCGAGGTGCTGCTGCTGGACGAGCCCGAGCCGCTGCATATCTCGTTCGACGAGATGAGTCACGATGTGCACATGTATACCTATACGGTAAAAATGATGAATTGTGACGCTTCGCTTAATGATGAAATGATGAGCGGGGAGTACCTGAAGGGTTTTACGACGCAGGATATTACGGACTATGAGCACTCGATTAATACGAGCCGCGAGTACACGCATTATTGGTTTACCTTTCCGAACGACGATATGCAACTCACCAAGAGCGGGCAATACCGGCTCACGATCTACGAGGACGGCAATCCCGAGAACAAGGTTGCGGAGGTCGATTTCTGCGTCGTGGAGCCGCAGGTGAAGATCGATGCAAGGGTAAGGGCGAACACCGATATCGAGTTCAACGGGCGTTATCAGCAGGTGGATGTCGATATTTCTTTGAATACAGAATACAGAATACAGAATACAGATGAATATCGCATTGTGGTGACGCAGAATAACCGGCTCGATAATGCCGTGACGCTGACGCAGCCGACCTTCGTCGAGCCGCACCGGCTGCGGTATATCAATAATAAAGCCCTGATCTTCGAGGGCGGGAACGAATACCATCATTTCGATGCGTTCAGCTGTTTCTACGCGGGGCACGGCATTGATCGCGTCTTCCAAGCGAACAACGACTATCAGGTCGTGCTCTTTGCGGACGAGGTGCAGAAGGGGACGTACATCCACGAGTTTGATTCGAACGGCCGCTATGTGGTCAATGCCGAGCGGACGAACGATTCCGACACCGAGGCGGAGTATATGTGGGTGCATTGGACGCTCCCTGCCGCGAGTCCTTTCTTCGACGGCGCGCTCTACGTAGGCGGTGAGCTCTTCGGCAACGCAATGAGTCTTCGCAACCGCATGCAGTACGACAACGATACCAAATGCTATTGGCTCACCGCGCTGGTCAAGCAGGGTGGGTATGACTATCAGTATTGGTTCGTACCCAAACAAAAAACAACTACCACCCAACGTGTGGATGGCAGTTATTGGCAAACGGAAAACGAGTACGCGATCTATGTCTATTGGCGTCCTTTCGGCGCGCGTTACGATCGCCTCGTAGGCCTTTCCGTTATTCGCTCAAACGCGCTTTAATCGCTTTGCTTTCTGCTTCGTAGCCGGGTTTGTCCAGGAGGGCGAACATATTCTTCTTGTATGCCTCTACGCCCGGTTGGTTGAAGGGGTTGACGTCCAGCACATAGCCGGAGATACCGCAGCCGCGCTCGAAGAAATAGATGAACTGGCCGATGTTATACTCGTCGATCTTCTCAAACGAGATATGGATATTGGGTACACCGCCATCCACGTGGGCGAGTTGCGTGCCTAGTTCCGCCATCTTATTCACCTCATCCACACGCTTGCCGGCGAGGAAGTTGAGTCCGTCGAGGTTCTCTTCGTCGGTCGGAACGAGGACGGTCTTGTTCGCTTTCTCAATCGAGATCACCGTCTCGAAGATCGTACGCTCGCCGTCCTGGATCCATTGACCCATGGAGTGCAGGTCGGTTGTGAAATCGACGCTTGCCGGGAAAATACCCTTGTGGTCCTTACCCTCGGATTCGCCGTAGAGTTGTTTCCACCACTCGCTGAAGTAATGCAGCTTCGGGTTGAAGTTGACGAGGATCTCGATCTTCTTTCCGCTCTGGTAGAGGGCATTACGCATCGCCGCATATTGGCATGCCGGGTTCTCTGCATATTTCACGCTTACGTCTGTGGCTTTCTCCATATCGACTGCACCGCGTACGAGCGCTTTGATGTCGCCGCCGGCCACTGCGATCGGCAGCAGACCTACCGGAGTGAGTACCGAGAAACGACCGCCTACGTTATCGGGGATGACGAAGGTCTTGTAACCCTCTTTGGTAGCCAGGCTACGGAGCGCACCTTTCGCGCGGTCGGTCACCGCCACGATACGATGTTTGGCTTCCTCTTTGCCGACCTGCTTCTCCAGCATCGTCTTCAGCAGACGGAAAGCAAGCGCGGTCTCGGTCGTCGTACCCGACTTCGAGATATTGATGATACCGAACTGTTTGTCAGCCAGGAACTCCATGAGTTCAGCGAGGTAGTCCTCACCGATGTTGTTGCCGGCATAGACGACGTAGGGGTTCTTGCGATCCTTGGCTACGAAAGCGTCGAAAGCGGAACTGAGGGCCTCGTTCACGGCACGTGCGCCGAGGTACGAGCCGCCGATTCCGGCCACGATAACGACCTCACAACGGCGACGGAGCTCGTCTGCACACGCCTGTACCTCATCCAGAAAAGCATCCGTGATCGACGACGGCAGGTGTACCCAGCCGATATAGTCGTTTCCGGCTCCCTGGCCGTTCTCCAGCAGCAGGTTAGCGGCTTCAGTAGCTGACTCCAGTTGTTTCAATTTGGCAGCGTCCACAAAAGAAGCTGCGTTTTTTAAGCACAATTTCATATTATTGTAATTTTGAAGTTAATGACTTAATGATGGTTTTGGCTTTCTGCTTGTTGTACAGAATCTCGTACATGGCGTCCACGATGGGCAGGGCAACGCGCGTACGTTGGTTGGTTTCATGGATGGCCTTGGTGCCGTAATAGCCTTCGGCGACCATCTCCATCTCCATCTGCGCGGCCTTGACCGAATAGCCCAGACCCAGCATCTGGCCGAACTGGCGGTTGCGGCTGAACTGCGAATAGCCCGTCACGAGTACGTCGCCCAGGTAGCCCGAAGCCACGATATCACGCGGCACGTTGCTCATCGCCGTCGCAAAGCGCTGGATCTCTTGGATGGCGTTCGATAGCAGGACGGCCTGGAAGTTATCGCCGTAATGTAGCGCCTGGCACATACCGGCAGCGATCGCGTAGATATTCTTCATTACCGAGCTGTACTCGAGGCCGATCACGTCGTTTGAGATCGTCGTATGGACGTAGGGCGTCTGGAAGAGCTTGGCCCATATCTCCGCGTTCTGGCGGTTCTCGCAGCCGATGGTGAGATAGCTCAGCCGCTCCAGCGCGATCTCCTCCGCGTGGCAGGGGCCGGCGATGACACCGAGCTGGTCAAACGGAATCTTAAACCGATCGTGCAGGTAATCCGTAATGATCACATTATCGTCCGGAATCATACCCTTCACGGCCGAGATCACGACCTTATGCGTCATATCGCGGCGAATCTTCGTCAGTGTCTGCTTCACGTAGGGGGAAGGGATGGCGAGGATGAGGACGTCCGATTGCGCGACCGTCTGGTTGATATCCGCCGAGAAATGGATGCGGCTCACGTCAAAGCTGGCGGCGCCGAGGTAGGAGGGGTTCTTACCCGTGGAGATGAACTCGTCGATTACCTCCTGACGGCGGATAAACCAGTTGAGCTCTCCTTGGTTTTGCATCACGATCTTAGCCAAAGCCGTGGCCCAAGATCCCGAACCCAAAATTGCGATTTTTCTATACATATTATGCTTCCGGTTTCATGGTCGGGAATAACAAAACCTCCTGGATGGTCGGCTGACCGGTCATCAGGATAGCGAGACGGTCGATACCGATGCCGATACCGGACGTAGGCGGCATACCGTACTCGAGGGCACGCATAAAATCGTGGTCAATCACCATCGCCTCGTCGTCACCCTTGTCGGCCAGCTTCATCTGCTCTACGAAGCGGTTGTACTGGTCGATCGGGTCGTTGAGCTCGGAGTAGGCGTTCGCCAGCTCCTTGCCGTTCACCATCAGTTCGAAACGCTCGGTGAGGCCGGGTTTGGAGCGATGCATCTTCGTCAGCGGCGACATCTCAACGGGATAGTCGGTAATGAAAGTCGGCTGGATGAAGGTGCCCTCGCAGGTCTCGCCGAAGATCTCGTCGATCAGCTTGCCCTTACCCATATGCTCCGTATCTTCGACGCCGAGTTTCTTGGCCTCCACGCGGATCTCATCTTCGGTCATAGCCGCGAGATCGAGTCCGGTCTTCTCTTTGATGGCATCGAGGATCGGCAGACGGCGGTACGGCGCTTTGAAATCGACCTCGTGATCGCCGATCTGCACCTTCGTCGTGCCGTTCACGGCCAGCGCGATACGCTCCAGCAGGTTCTCGGTGAAGGTCATCATCCAGTTATAATCCTTGTATTGGACGTAGAGCTCCATGCAGGTGAACTCCGGGTTGTGGCTGCGGTCCATACCTTCGTTGCGGAAGTTACGGCCGATCTCGTACACGCCCTCAAATCCGCCTACGATGAGGCGCTTGAGGTAGAGCTCCGTCGCGATACGCAGGTACATATCTACGTCGAGCGTGTTATGATGCGTGATGAAAGGACGCGCACTCGCACCGCCGGCTATCTGTTGCAGGATCGGGGTCTCGACCTCGGTATAACCCGCCTCGTCAAAGACCTGACGCATGGTGCGCAGGATGGTCGCACGTTTGAGGAAGGTGTCCTTCACGCCCTCATTCACCACGAGGTCCACATAGCGCTGACGATAGCGCTGCTCCGGGTCATTAAAGCCGTCGTAGGCCACACCGTCTTTGTATTTGACGATCGGCAGCGGACGGAGCGATTTGGCGAGGACGGTCAGCTTCTTGGCATGCACCGATATCTCGCCCATCTGGGTGCGGAAGACAAAGCCCTCGATGCCGATGAAGTCGCCGATATCGAGCAGTTTCTTGAAAACGACGTTGTACATCTGCTGCTCCACGGTCGTCGGCGTCTCGCCTTCGGCTACCGGCGCCTGGATATCATCGCGGCTGACATACACCTGAATGCGGCCTTTGCTGTCCTGCAGCTCGATAAACGAAGCCTTACCCATAATACGCTTACTCATCAAACGACCTGCGATACGAACCGGCTGCTGGTCCCATTCGTCAAAATGCGCTTTGATGTCGGTCGAATGACCGGTCACTTCATACTCCGCTGCAGGGTAGGGATCGATCCCCATGTCCCGCATCGTCTGCAGACTTTGCCGTCTTACAATCTCTTGTTCACTTAATTCCATATAATGTTCTATTTATTCCTTATTATGCCTAAGATACAAATTCGGGTGCAAATTTACGCTTTTTTTTTGATATGTGCAAATAAAATTTGCATAAATCTCTTTATTATTTGCATATGTGCAAAATTTGTTGTAAATTTGCGGCCAATTTTGGAATGAGATGAAAAAAGCGACAGTTATATTGGCGATTGAATCGAGTTGTGATGACACGTCTTCGGCGGTGATTGTGGACGGCATCTTGCGCAGCAATGTGATCGCGAGTCAGAAAGTGCACGAGGAGTACGGCGGGGTAGTGCCGGAGTTGGCGAGTCGTGCCCATCAGCAGAATATCCTGCCGGTAGTGGACACGGCCTTGAAGCGTGCCGGTGTGACGAAGGATGATATCTCCGCGATCGCTTTCACGCGCGGCCCGGGCCTCTTGGGCTCGTTGCTCGTCGGTACCTCTTTTGCCAAAGGCCTGGCCCTCGCGCTGAACGTACCCCTCATCGATGTGAACCACTTGCAAGGACACGTCCTGGCGCACTTTGTGGAGGACGGTACGGGTCTGAATCATCCTACTTTTCCTTTCCTCTGTCTGCTCGTCTCAGGCGGTAACAGCCAGATCGTGCGCGTGAACGCCTATAATGATATGGAGATCATCGGCCAGACCATCGACGATGCCGCGGGCGAAGCCTTCGATAAGTGCGCGAAAGTATTAGGCTTGCCTTATCCGGGCGGTCCTTGGATCGATAAACTCGCCAAGCTCGGCGACCCGAACAAGTACCCCTTTGCCAAGCCCAATATCGCCGGCTATGACTACTCCTTCTCGGGCCTCAAGACCTCCTTCCTCTATACCCTGCGCGATATGCTGAAGGCGCATAACGTAGAGACGATTGACCGGCTCGCCGAATGCGTGCCGAACTTGCGCGAAGACATGTGCGCCAGCCTGCAGGCGACCGTCGTCGATATATTGATGCGTAAGCTCAAGAAAGCGGCGAAAGACTTGGGTATCAGCCAAGTAGCAGTAGCCGGCGGCGTGAGCGCCAACAGTGCGCTGCGTCAGGCTTTCGTCGATTACGGCGCGAAATATCACTGGCAGGTCTTCATCCCGCCTTTCTCCTTCACGACCGACAATGCGGCCATGGTTTGTCAGGCCGGTTATTTCAAGTACCTCGACCACGATTTCTGTGCCATCGATGAAGTGCCTTTCGCTAAAACAACGATTTGAGCCCTACGCGGATATCCTTATCTTTGTCGTGACGCTCTTGGTAGCCAATTACGCGTGGAAATGGACGTTCACGGGCGATGAGTACGGCGACCAAGTGACATGGCTCGGAATGGATGTGACAGCACCTTTTGAGTTCATGGCCTGCCATATAGCGTCTGTCGTCTATTGGTTGCTCTCGTTGGTGCGTGACACAGCCTACATGACCGACGTGCATACGATCCGTTTTGCGTCCGGTAGCGGTACGACTATCATCTGGGGTTGTACGGGGCTGAAGCAGAGTTTTATATGGCTATGCCTGATTCTGACGGTACGCAGTATACCCGGATACGAGAAGCAGACCCGGTTGCATAAACTATGGTTTATTCCCTTCGGCTGGCTATGTTGCTATGTATTTAATATCCTTCGGATATTTCTTATCTCGCTTTTTATCGAGTACCATCCCGAGTGGTTTGACGTACTCCACGATTACATCTTCAAGTACCTCTTCTACGCTATGCTTTTTGGTCTGTGGGTGTGGTTTGTTGAAAAGATAAGATACGCTTCTTCAGCGCACTGACGATCTTCCAGGTCAGACTTGCCTGCGGCGTATCGCCGGTGAGCAGATCTTGTACGATGTTACCGGTCTCCTGCTCCGGATAAATGACCATATACGAATGGTCGTGGAAGAAGCGATCCAGCATCTTCGGTACCTGCTCAAAGAGCGGGTTGTAGGACGGTGTGGACGGTCGCGCATTGATCATCACGATCATATCGTCCGGCCGCATCTGCTTGGCCAGCATCAGCACATCTTCCCAGTTCTCCATCTCGCGGTACGACGCCCGCAGGTATTTGCCTTTGCGTCGGCAGAAGGCCTGCAGCGCTTTCTGAGTCTGCTCGTTGGTGAAGAAGACGACCTTCGCGCCTAACTGGCTGCTCAGACGGCGAACGAGCCCGAAGCAGGAGATGAAATCGTGCTCTTTCTCCGCGTACCGAGGCACGGCTACCAGCAGCCTATTGATTGTATTGATCGGCTGGGCGGGATGATAAATGATCGAGGCCTTGCGTTGGTGATGGATCAGGTCCTCCGCCTCTTTCCAGTCGCTCTCGCTATTGAACTCCGCGTTGTGCAGTTCGCCTAATTCGCTCAGCTCTTTCAGCTCATAATGCCGGTTCTCATTGACCGTCATCATAACCCAGGTGTTATCTGTCTTATCGGCTTCGAGTCGCGCCTCTTCCTGCAAGGCCAGGCGCTTGGCGGCATATTCGGTGATGAAGGACGCGGAGGTGCAGAGCGCGAGGATCATCACAACGGCGGCGTTGAGGATCTCCGGACTGAAGATGCCGGCCTCATAGCCGATCGTCACGATAGCCAGCGTACCGGCGGCTGTCGCATGCGTGAGGCCGAACATAAGTTGCCGTTCCTCCGCCTGCAGGCCGAAACTCTTCTGCGCCATCCAGGCCGCGAGCCATTTGCTCACCAGTTTCGTGGCGATCATCACAGCCGCGATCATAATCGTCGTCCAGCTGCTCCAGAGCAGCGACACGTTAATCATCATACCGACGCCGATCAGGAAGAGGGGCACAAAGAGGCTGTTACCCACGAGGTTGATCCGCTGCATCACCGGGCCCAGATTCGGCACCAGCCTATTCATACTCACGCCGCAGATGAAGGCGCCTAAGATCGCCTCCAGGCCTGCATAATCTGCCATCCAGGCCGACATCACCATGGCCGTCATTACGACTAAGAATCCACTCGTCGGGTCCGTCCAGCGCTTGAAGAACCGTTGCGCTAACCAAGGGAAAACGATCGTGATCACTAATATCGTACCGAGCATCTTACCGGCCGTCAGCCAGGCCGACTCCTCACTCGCCGCACCGAAGCAGTTCCGAATGATGGCCAGCACCAGCAGCGCCAGCGAGATCGTCAGCATCGTGCCGCCTACTGTGATATTGACTGCTGCGTTCTTCTGTACGCCGTAGCGGTTCACGATCGGGTAGGTCATCAGCGTGTGGCTGCCGTACATCGCGCCCATCAGCACGCTCGTCACGCCGTTAAAACCCATCAGCAGACTCGTACCGATACCTAACACAAACGGCACGATGAACGAATATAAACCGAAGAGTCCTGCGCGGTTGCGCTGCTGACGGAAATCGTTGATATCGACCTCGATACCGGCCTGCAACATGATATACAACATACCGATCTTGCCCAGCGTCTGGATCGTCGCACCGCCGCCTAATAACGCAAAGCCGTACGGACCTACGATCATACCCATGATGATAAAGCCCACTATACTCGGGATACGTATCTTACGGCATAGCATCGGCACCAGCAAGATTGCTGCCAGCACCAAGGCAATAATAGCTAATGGGTTCGTGATCATATAAAATCTTAAATCTAAAATCTTAAATCTTAAATAAATTTGCCGGTAATGCTTTCAGCATTAGCGCGAATTTGCTCAATGTTGCCGTAGGCAACGACCTGTCCGCCGCCCCTTCCGCCTTCGGGTCCCATATCGATAATATAATCGCAGGCGCGTATGACATCTGTGTTATGCTCGATGATCAGGACGGTGTTACCCTTATCGACCAATTGCCGTAGTACGCCCAGCAGCACGCGGATATCCTCGAAATGCAGACCCGTTGTCGGTTCGTCGAGGATATAGAGCGTCTTGCCCGTACTCCGCTTCGCCAACTCCGTCGCGAGTTTGATACGCTGGCTCTCGCCGCCGCTGAGGCTTGTGGACGCTTGGCCTAATTTGATATATCCCAAGCCCACATCCTGGATGGTCTTGATCTTACGGAGGATCGTCGGCTGCGGCTCGAAGAACTCCACGGCCTGGTTCACTGTCATATCCAGTATGTCGGCGATCGTCTTACCTTTCCAGCGTACCTCTAAGGTCTCACGGTTGTACCGCTGTCCGCCGCAGGCCTCGCAGGGCACATACACATCCGGCATAAAATGCATCTGGATCGTCTTGTAGCCGTTGCCCAAGCACTCCTCGCATCG
Organism: uncultured Bacteroidales bacterium; assembly: GCA_902799555.1. Lineage (GTDB taxonomy): Bacteria > Bacteroidota > Bacteroidia > Bacteroidales > Paludibacteraceae > Colicola. Next base: position 6,456 of record CADCBB010000028.1, on the reverse strand, counting down.
TCCGCCTTTGGCGTTGAAGCTAAACCGTCCGATCTTCCAGCCGCGAATCTTGGATTCCGGAATGGCGGCGAAGAGCTCTCGTATATCGCTGAAGACGTTCGTGTAGGTCGCGGGGTTTGATCGCGGCGTGCGACCGATAGGCGACTGATCGACGTTGATTACTTTGTCGATTAGCTCCAAGCCCTCGATCTTCTTGTACGGCAAAGGTACTTGCTTGCTGCGGTAGAAATGTTGGCTGAGGATGGGGTAGAGCGTCTGGTTGATCAGGCTCGATTTGCCGCTTCCGCTCACGCCGGTCACGCATACCATCTGTCCCAGCGGAATCTTCACCGTCACATCTTTCAGATTATTACCCGTGCAGCCGGAGAGGGTGAGCCATCCTTTCGTCATAACGTCATGACGACATGACGTCATAACGGCTTTCTCGCCCTTCAAGTACTGCGCCGTTAATGTGTCCGTCTTCAGCAGCTCTTCCGGCGTCCCGCTAAAGAGCACTTTGCCGCCTAAGCGTCCCGCTTTCGGCCCGATATCCACGATCCAGTCCGCCTCCCGCATAATCGCCTCGTCGTGTTCGACTACGATGACAGAGTTACCCATGTCCCGCAGCTCTTTGAGGCTCCGAATCAGGCGTTCGTTATCGCGTTGGTGCAGGCCTATCGAGGGCTCGTCCAGAATATAGAGCACGTTGACGAGCCGGCTGCCTATCTGCGTGGCCAGACGGATACGCTGGCTCTCGCCGCCGCTGAGGCTCTCGCTGCTTCGACTCAGACTCAAATAGCTCAGGCCGACCGACTGCATGAACCGTAACCGCGCGCAGATCTCCTTTAATATCGGCTCCGCTATCGCCTTCTGCTTCTCCGTTAATTCATTAACTCCTTCACTCGTTAACTCGTTCAACGTTACCAGAAGGACATCCAGATCCATCGTCGCCAGCTCGTCGATATTATACTTCCCGATCTTGTAGCTCAGCGCCTCTTTGCTCAATCGCTTTCCTCCGCACTCCGGACAAACGACATATTCCTCAGCATCATTTTCATCTTTCTCATCATTGGCATCATTCACTTCACTCGTTAACAATTCCCACCAGTTATCCTGCTTTATCGCCTCATCGATTGCACCATTTAGCGTAGCGTCACCATTCATCAATACATCATTGGCTTTCACCTTCCCCAGTCCTTTGCAGCACGGACACCAGCCCGACGGGCTATTGAAAGAGAAGGTATGCGGCGCCGGCTCGGGATAGCTCAGTCCCGTCTCCGGATCCATGAGGGTGCGCGAGAAATAACGTACACCATTGAGCGGCTTGTCCGCGCTCATTTCACCATTGAGCGCAGCGATCATTAGTATCCCGTTCCCTTGCGTCATCGCCTGGTCAATCGATTGCCGCAGTCTGCGTACATCATTTTCATCATTCGACCGGATCTTGAGCCGGTCCACCACTACCTCAATGTTGTGGACGCTGTACCGATCCAGTTTCATCCCCTTGACGATCTCCTGCACCTCGCCATCGACCCGCACATGTACGAAGCCTTTCTTGCGGACGGTCTCGAAGAGCTCTTTGTAATGGCCCTTTCGGCCGCTCACCATCGGCGCCAGGAGGAGGATCTTCTTCCCCGCGTACTCGCGTACGATGAGGTCGATGATCTGCTCGTCGGTCATTTTCACCATCGGCTTGCCGGATAGGTAGGAGTAGGGAACAGCCGCGCGGGCAAAGAGCAGACGCAGGAAGTCATACACTTCCGTCACCGTACCTACCGTCGACCGCGGGTTCTTGCTCGTCGTCTTCTGGTCGATGGAGATGACAGGGCTGAGGCCTGTTATCTTATCTACGTCGGGCCGCTGCATCTGGCCGATGAAACCCCGGGCGTAACTCGAGAACGTCTCCATATAGCGCCGTTGACCCTCCGCGAAGATCGTGTCGAAGGCCAACGAACTCTTTCCCGACCCGCTCAGGCCGGTGATCACCGTCAACCGCTTGCGCGGGATCGATACGCTGATGTTCTTCAGGTTATGCACCCGCGCCCCCAGCACCTCTATATGTCCTTCGTCCTTTACCATTCTCCAATCATTCTTCAATCTTCAATCTCCAATCTCCAATTTGCGCACAAAATTACTACTTTTTTACGATATACGCAAATTTTTAGCACAAAATGATTTTTTTTTCATAATTTCTTGTGTCACAAGGTGGCTCGGGCATAGGCAGATTAGCCCCTCGCCGTCAGCTCTCCACGAGCTGACATTCCTGGCTTGCGGAGCGTCCCTCGTCTTTGTATCATGCCCTGCCATGCTACAAACGCCGAGGGCCTGCCCGCTCCGCAAGCCCCCATGCGGCGTGTATGTGCCATCGGTTAGTTTTGGCAAGTACATCATTTCATGATGTGAAGAAACGTCCTTTTGTTGTTTAGGGGGGATACGTATGCTGCGCGTGCCGCCCGCCGCATTTTTTTTCTCCAAAACTCTTGCATAATTCGTAAAAAAGTAGTACCTTTGCAGCGGATTTTGAAAAAATGGATGGCAGAAACTAAACAAACAGAGCGATTTGATTACTTGCGTCTTCTTGCGCAAGTCAAGAAGCGTGTTCTATTGGCGCAGCAACGCGCCATCTATTCAGCCAATGATGAGGTGTTGAGGATGTATTGGGATGTCGGTCATATCCTTTCCGATGCGCAAAAGCAGATTGGTTGGGGAAATGGTGCACTCAAACGTTTGTCCGTAGATATGCGCAATGACTACCCGGAAATTAAGGGCTTCTCTGTGCGCAACTGCCAGTGCATGATTCAGTTCTACGAGGAATACAACCAAGAACTGACGCTCCCCAAAGACACAGATATAATTGCGCAACTGCCGATTGCACAATTAGAAAAAGTAAATACGCAACCGGCGGTTGCGCAATTACCGAAGTATAATTTTTCTCTTCCTATCATCCATTTGCCATGGACGCATAATATTATCCTTATCCAACGTGTAAAGGACATTCAGGCACGCTACTGGTATATGGTACAGTCCATTACCAATCATTGGTCAAAAGATTTTCTGATCGATGCAATAAAAATGGATTACTACAAGCAGCATGGCGCATTGGCAAACAATTTTGACTTGGCACTTCCTCAACCGGAAGCAGAGGAAGTCAAATCCATGCTGAAAGATCCGTACTTGTTCGACATGCTTACTTTCACAGAGAAGTTTGACGAGCGGGATATCGAATTGGGATTGGTTAGAGAAGTGGAAAAGTTCTTGCTTGAAATGGGAACAGGCTTCGCATTTATGGGAAGGCAGTATCATTTAGAAGTTAGTGGTGATGATTATTATATTGATCTGCTGATGTACAATACCTTTATGCACCGGTATATGGTCATCGAGCTAAAGAACACAGAGTTTATGCCAGAGTATATCGGCAAACTAAACTTCTATTGTTCGGCAGTAGATAACATCCTATGTCGAGAAGGAGACAACAAAACAATAGGTTTGCTGCTATGTCGTACGAAGGACAAGATAAAAGCGGAGTACGCTCTGCGTGATATAAATAAGCCTATTGGTGTCTCGGACTACGAATTAGGTAATGTTTTGCCAAAGGATATGCGTTCTTCCCTTCCATCCATAGAAGACATTGAGCGCGATTTGGGTGATCCAACTGAAGATACAGAATAAATATACGTCAGCTGCCCAAGACGTTAAATAGGGTGACAGGTGCTAGTGAGCACCAATTGAAATATTAATAGCATTACTATTATTTCATCGTTCGCCAGAAATGTAGGAAGTTTCATAAGAACCGGAAATAATATGTAAAGGTGTCCGTGTATGGATGCCCTTTCCCGTATAGGTAATAGCGATGCTCATGCAACTGAGTGTGAGCATTTATCACGGGAACGGGTCTCCTACATACCTTGGCGAACGGATAAATTGTTCACACTTTTTGTCTGTTTGTATGAGTAATAGTGTGCATAAACTATTACTCTATGTCTCAGAACAATAATCTTGCTAACGCCAAGAATGCGAAAAACGATGAGTTTTATACTCAATACGCAGACATTCAAAAAGAAGTAAATGCGTATTTGGATTGTAACCCTGATGTATTCCGGGGCAAGACTATTCTATTGCCCTGCGATGACCCTGAGTGGTCAAATTTTACCAAATTTTTTGCGCAAAACTTTGAGTTCTTTGGGCTAAAGAAACTCATCTCTACATCATACGCCATCGAAAGCAAAAAGTACAAAGAAGGCTATATGCCGACCTTATTTGAAACGGAGAGCCCAATTTTTGATCAAGATAAGACACGTACACATGGCAAGATCTTTATGCTTGACCATGATACCAATGCCAACGGTCGCATTGATATCAATGACCTTGAATGGAATTATTTAGAGGGTGAAGGAGATTTCCGCTCTAAAGAAGTAACTGCATTGCGAGAAGAAGCAGATATCATTATCACCAATCCTCCCTTCTCGTTATTTAGAGAGTTTCTTGCGTGGATAATGGAGAGTGGCAAACAATTCCTAATCATTGCTAATCAAAATGCCTTAACGTACAAAGAAGTTTTTCCGCTCATACGCGATAATAAAATGTGGCTCGGCACTCATAGTGGTCATACATTATTCGCTGTTCCAGAAACGGCAACAATACCTGATTTTTATGATAAAGAAGATAAGCAGAAACTTAGTTCTAATGGTTATAAAATAGATGAAAATGGTAGATTGTGGCGGAATTTAGGAAATATATGTTGGTTCACAAACATTGATCACGGACGTCGCCATCAGAAACTACAACTGATGACAGAAGCAGAAAATATCAAGTATTCTAAACATCCCGAAGTTAGAGGTGTTGGCTATTTGCACTACGACAACTATGATGCAATAGAGGTTCCATTTTATGATGCAATTCCTGATGATTACAAAGGACTAATGGGAGTACCTATTTCGTTCCTTGATAAATATTGTCCCGAGCAATTTGAAATATTAGGATTAGATGATCATCGTGTTGAATGGAGAGGAAAGGGACCTTCGCTGCAGGGCAAGATATTATTTAGAAGAATAATAATCCGCAAAAAATAATAATACTATGACAACGGAACTTATAACCGATTTGACCATTCGCGATATATGCAAAGGATTTGTATATAACGAGTTAGAGGGTAAAGGTTTGTTTGGGTGGGAAGGAAAATTAACCATCCAACCGGAGTATCAACGCAACTACATCTATGCTGATGGCAAAAAAGATGTAGCTGTTATTGAATCCATTCTCAAAGGGTATCCCATCGGCATCTTGTACTTCAATCGCACGTTAGACGGACGTTATGAAGTATTGGACGGGCAACAACGAATAACATCGTTCGGTCGTTTCTATACTAATAAATTCGCCATCAAAGTTAATGGAATCGAGAACTATTTTGGCGGATTGGACGAAGTGGTGCAAGAAAAATTCCTGAATACCAAACTTCTCATTTATATTTGTGAAGGAGAAGAGCCGGAAATTAAAGAATGGTTCAAGACTATCAATATTGCTGGTGTTAAACTGGAAGAACAAGAGATGTTAAATGCAGTACACAGTGGTCCTTTTGTTACGCTTGCTAAAGCTATGTTCAGCAACACGCAAAATCCAATGATGCAGAAGTGGTCCACATATTTGTCCGGCAAGCCCAATAGACAAGACTATCTGCATACGGCATTAGCATGGGTCGCGAAAGACGAGAAGAAAATCGATGCATATATGTCCGCACATCGCAGAGATACCAACATCAATGAATTAGTCTTGTATTTCAATGACGTTATAGCATGGATTGATAGTGTATTCCCAGATATATACGAGGAAATGAAAGGGCAACCATGGGGCGAACTATACGAACGCTTCCATACTCAGCCATATAATCCTACAGAAATAGGTGCCAAACTCAAAGAACTGAAGGAAGACCCGTACATCAACAACTTTAGAGGATCCTTCGAGTATGTATTAGGTAATTGCGAAGACAAACGCTTATTGGATGTGCGTATTTTTGATAAAGCCACCAAGGAGAAAGTATATAACAAACAAACGGCTCAAGCTAAAGAACAACATATCAGTAACTGTCCGCTATGTGCCCTTGGCCATGACGCGAACCGAACCCGCATTTGGAAACTCGCTGAGATGGATGCCGATCACGTCACCGCTTGGTCGAAAGGCGGAGCAACAGACATCTCCAATTGCCAGATGCTCTGCCAGACGCACAATAGAGCGAAAGGCAATAAATAAAAAATAAAACATTTTTTACAATTTGCAGCCATCAGACGATGGCTGCATTTTTTTTGTCTTTTATCATTCCGATTATTTGTCGTACCTTTGTGGATTTTTTCAATATTTACAATGATATGACATTAGATCTAACATCAATTGTAATCGCTACCATAAAGGCTGAAATCAAGGCTTTTCTTGCTAATCCAAAAAACGACATTGCAGATGTAGAAATCGCTTTCCGAGAGATCGAAA
>CADCBB010000027.1 GCA_902799555.1 uncultured Bacteroidales bacterium | reverse complement strand
TGCCAAGCTAAAGGCACTTCCTTTACATTGTGCTTGCAACCCAAGTACGGATTGTGTAAGACCGCTGACTTATAACGAGTCAGCGGTTTTCTTTTATACCTACCTACGGTCTTCCGTTTTTCAGTCACGTTCGTTCGCCCAGACCAAGCAGCTGTGCCCTTCTAAATCCTAAGCGGGTGAAAGATTTTAATGTGAACCCCTTCGAAAGTCCGTTATAAATCCTGCAAATGGCAAATTTATACCCGAAAAATTTGCATATATCAAAAAAATAATTTTTGAATCATTTTTGGTAATTTTGGACAGATATAAAATCTCCTCTTCCATTTTAGCCGCTTGTATAAAAATTTGCATTGAGAAAAGTGAGAAATCTGAGAAATCTCACAATTCTCACAATTCTCACATTTCTCATGTCATTTTTTGTAAAATTTACATTGTGCATTTTTGTCCCATCATTGGGACAACTTTCAGCGTCCATTCCCCGACATGCCATGCCGCTTGTATAAAAATTTACATGAGATTCTTGAGACTCTTGAGACACTTTTTCCTAATCTGCTCATTATCAGAAGAAATTGTTAACCTTTGAAAATCCAAACTGTCTCAACTGTCTCAACTGTCTCACATCATTTTTTATTAACTTATCTCTGTATAGTATTATATACATAGTATATAATACAGATCAATTAAATCTTTAGTTATTCCTTATATATTCCTTATTCATTCCTTATGCATTAACAGACCTTACAAGCGACCGAAAACTATCGTACCCGTTTCTATGCCCAGTTCAAGAAACCCGACCCGGAAGCGCCTTTCGAGAAAAAACTGCGTCCCGGAGCATCCAAACTCTACCGGAAGCAGTACTCCAAACTCGACACCTTCATCCAAGCCCTCCTTCGCCAAAATCAGCAATAAACAACTAAAAATCCCGCAAATTGAGATTTTTGTGTTCGGCAGTCACTCAAGAAAGTGAACTTCGGTTCACTTTCTTTTGTTCTATTTCATCCAAAGGAATCCTCACAAAATCCCGTTCTTGCCAAAGCGGGTGGGGGATGACTAAGTTAACAGTGGAGAGTTGAAAATTATATGATTTTTCATTCCCGTTTTCGTCAAAAGCACGGATGATATCAATGTCGATTGTGCGATCCGAATAATGGCCGTCCGAACTCTTTTTTGTTCGTCCTAAAGCCCGTTCAATAGCCTGTGTGGCGGACAGCATAGCCAAGGGAGATAGGCTCGTTTCTACCGCGCAACAGAGGTTGCAAAATGCATGTTCGCTTTCAAATCCCCATGGTTCGGAATAAAAGAAAGAAGAGCAGCGGGTAATTCTTCCTATCTGCTGCTCTATCAATCGTTTAGCGGCGTTGAGTGCGTGCTCTCTGTCGCCTAAATTACTTCCCAGAGAAAGATAATAAAGCATGTGTTGCTTGGACCATTTGGGGATACACTACAGAGGTTTTTACAACTGGCGCTTCATCCAGATAGTGGAACGCTTCATTGGTCTTATCCAGGATAAAAACCGCCAACAGAACGATGATGCCGTATTTGCATACGCCAAACGCTCCTCCGAGAAGCCGGTTTGCCCAGCCGAGATGAATGGCCCGAAGGAACTTCGTGAGCAATCGTGCAATGACGGATAGAATAACGGCGATAGCCAGAAAAACCAAGGTATAAGCCACTACGTCGCATACGCCTTGCGGCCATGCAAATTGCTGCAAACACCATGCAGAGCAGGTAGGAGCAGCTAAACGTGCGCCGAGCACTCCGAGTATCACTACCACAATGGCAATGACCTCGGAGATAAACCCGCGCATAAGGCCTCTCACAAGACCCACAACAAGAGGCAGAACCAATAGAATATCCAGCCAATTCATGCTTTATTCAGTCGGTTGAGCCGTTCCTTTTTTCCATTCTATCGGAGTCCAACGCGGATCTGCGTCTTCTTTTTGACACTCCGGTAAGATATCATCCATATTATTAGGCGTAATGGCCCATTTGGTCTGATCCGGTTTATATCCACCGTTATCAAAGTAATAACTCAATACACCGGTAATAGAACCCACATATTTGGCTGCCGGCAGATAGAAATGTGCATAGCGCGAATACTCGGATGCGGAAATCAATACTTGGTGTGCATCGCCGGCATCTTTGACGTAGCGCGATTGCGGGTGACCTACATTAGCAGTCGTCGGCGCAAACGTACATGCGTTCTTGTCTTCTTCCGGATTGCCGATGGTATCATTCTCGGCCGGATTATAACGGTTGCAGGCACGCTCTCTCGCTTTGTAGGTAGCTGCTTTGCTGTCCAAGGTGTCATAGGACGAAGTGAAGTGTACATCGGTCAGTTTGATCAAACGCGCATCCAACAAACGGGCTCCTGCGACATCGTTGTATTTGTTCAGATATTTGGTCTCAAACTCTGCCAAACTCAATGTCTCATATGTCAATTTGCTCTTGTCAGGGCTGCCTACCATGAGTGCCGCATGGCGGAACTTGGCAGCAGGGATTCGTCCCGGTGCCCAGCCTACTTTTTGGGTAAAACTGCTGGCGTAGATATTGTTGTTATACGTCGGAATACATAACTGCGGTTGGTTGGCATAACGTCCGATAGCCAAACCGTTACAACGGATGATGATCTCTTGTCCCTGATGGAACATACCGCTTGCTGAACCCATATCTACCGATATACGCAGACATTGTTGGTCAATCGCAGGATTGCCATCCGCCTCCCAGTCGTTCAACTGTTGGATGACAAGCGTCTTGTAGAAGTTGCCTCCGTAGTCATCCGTCGCAATGCGTCCGCGGAGATAGATACCTTTACCATTCGTCGGCAAAGTATCGATGGAGAAAAGTTGCATCGTGTCTTTGCCAGCTATGTATTTCGATCGGGTTCGGTACATACTGGAGTCACTCTTGAAGTTACCGTTCTCGGTCATGTACGGAGCTGCCAGTAGGGAGTTGATATTATATATCTTATAGCCATCTGGATTAGCTTCGTCCAATAACTTTTGCAATTTGGCTTCGTCATTGATGAGTACATCGTCTTCGGTTAGTGCTTTCGGCTCACAGGAACTCATGAAAGCCAATACAAAGGAACAAAGTACAAAGTACAAATATTTATTCGTTTTCATGGTGTTTAGAATTTATAGGTTACAGATAAGAAGAAGTTAACACCCCAAGCATAATAGTACTTGGACGGATATTTCCATGCGTTAGCCGTAATGACCGAGTTATGATAGTCTTTCTCGCCCTGAATGACTGCACGCGGCAGACGAGCTTGTTGGTAACCGCCTGTCTTGAAATGCGTGTTGTTGGTCAAGTTGGAGACACTCAGGTTAATGGACAACGACTGACGATTAGGCAGATAGAGCAGTTTTCCTACCGATGCATCGATGATGAAGCGGTTCAGCGGATTTACTGCCGCTAAGTTCTCTTGCATCGTCATCAGGTTATACGGATATTTGAGTACAGGTACACCGTTTTCGTCCAATACAGCATTCTTGTACGTTACATTTCCATTCTCATCCATATCGCAGTCCAAAAGCATGTTATCGGTCGTTTCAATCGCATTCGCATATTCATCGCCGAACCAACCGTTCACCGGTGTACCATCAGTGCGCGTACCGGTAAACAAACCTTGCATACGACGACTCGGTGCTACAGATAGGTAGTTCCAGTCATGGTAACTAACCGTTACATCGGCAAACCACATCTTCGGATGGAAGAAACTTAACTTCAAGCTGGCATTTGCTTGTGGGCCGGTCGAGATTTTAAGGCCTTTCAGCAGTACTTTATCGCGTACCTCATAGATGAGCTCTTTGGTAGCGTCTCTTTGTGCCATCGGCATGCCGTTTTCGGCAGATGTGATAGAGGTTGCATCGCTCGTGTATCGATAGTCACCTACCGATGCCACACCGGTAAGGGTGAAATAGGTACCGAGTTTAACAGCCATAGCCGCTTCAACACCCATATAACGCTTGCCTATTCCGGACATCGCTTGGTTTACAAACGTACGAGCCTCATCGTCGTAGTAGCCGTTCAGCTCCGTTCCATCCCAGCTTTGGGTGAAAAAACCGGTTACACGACCGCGAACAATCGGGTAGTTGAACTCGTATGTCAGGTCAACAGAAGCAAGCTTCTCGCTGGCTGCGTAGAAATCCTTGAGGTTCTTCGCCTGATCGTGTGTATAGATCGTCTCTACCATGCGGTCGTGTACACGTTGCGATATATAAGCATCGCGTGCGTACGGAGCGCGTGTCTCTGCCAAGGCGTTCAGTTTCAAGTGGTTACGACCGTCGATCTTATAGGTTGCGCCTAACTTAAAGCTTGGATCCAGGAAATGGTGTGCCTCGCCTACCAGGATGTTACCCGGCGCGTTGACTTGTCCGTTCTCCAGTTGTTTGAGCGCTTGGTGACCAAGGTATTTCCAATAGTTGTCCGTGCCGTTCTGGGCATCGGTCCGCATGGCTAATGTGGTCAGGTACCATGCTCGTCCGTTGTACATATTGGTGGTACGCTGCATCGAGCTGTAGTTGAGTTGGATCGCATAATAGAGATCCACCTCGTTGAAGGTCCATTCGTTCTGGAACCATGCTTTGACATTGCCCATATTAATGCGGTAGTCATAGCCGAAGTGACGTCCGTTAGCCAAGATGGTCTCGTCATAACCGTCACGGATCTCGTTCTTCACGACGTTGGCAATATCTTCCTGGGTCATACCACTGTTCGAAGCCAACTCTTTGATATCACGGTCTGCGAAAGCATCGATGTCGATCCATTGGTTACCGCCAAGCAAGTCATCCATCGTCTTATAGTGAATACCTTGCGAGAACTTGCCTTCTACACCTAAAGTCATCTTCAAGTGATCGAACTGCGTGTTGACATAGTTGAATGAAGCATTGGCTTCTTGGATGTCGTTGTGACGGCGCTCCAGGATATAACGTGCCGAACCGTTCGGAGAAATAGCATTGTTGGAGATGTTAGCTGCGTAGATGCCTTCCCAGTCAATCTGAGTAGTCTTGTTATCGCGTGCTTTCCACAGATCCACCAGCGCATTGTATTGCGCCTTGTCAACAGAAGGACCAACCAGATTTCCGTCATGACCGATGAAGCCTGAACCAAACGATTTACCGTTGGCATCCTCTCCAATGAACAGACCCCAAGGGTAGTGGTTACCGCTTTCGTCAAATAATTGACCTGCTCCTCCAGCCATACTGTTGCGGTTGGCAATCTGACCGTCCCACATAGCGGACGGCAGGTTACGATAGTAGTCCGGACGAGGATCCGGGGCGTTGTAGAAGTTAATCGCAGAGTTCGAATACATGGAGTAGTGATAACCTACTGCTGCTTTAATGAATTGATTCTCATCAATTTTATACTCGTAAGCTGCAATCACAGTCGGATCATAAGACTTCACGATACGGCTGTTACGTACTTTGCCGTTCTGGTAGCCCCAATAGGGGTTGTAGTAGATCGATCCTGTCAGGTCATATACCTCTTGCGTCACTGCTGCGTTCTGACCACGCTCTGTCGGTGCACCGAAAGTGATCAATTTCAGACGTGCGTTATCCCAAATCTTCTCTGCGGTCAGGAAATAACCCAGCGAGTAATACTTGATACCTTCGCCGATGATACCTTTCATATCAACATAAGGCGAGAAACGGTATGCAAGTTGTGCGGTTACCGCCCATCCGTTATCCATAATACCGCTGGAGTAGGTAGCGTTCACACGCGCTTTGTAGTTACGGTTCGTGCCGGCTACACCTACTTTCCATCCTTGCGCATAACGACTTGCACCCATCAAGTAGTTGGTCGATTGACCGATACCACCAAAGGTGAAGTTCGTCGCCTCAATCGGGTTCAGCACCTCTTTGTAACGGCTGGCATCGTTCAAACCACCCATCGCCGAGTAGTTAAATTGCCCGCGTTCCTGTGAACAGAAGTTCAAACCCTCAATGTAGTAGTTCTCTACGTTCGATTGATAGCCACGGTTGCGGTAACGGGCAGTGGACCAAGCGAAAGAAGTATTCGAGTTGAATACATCCGTTGATGCCGATGAGGACGAAGCCTGTGACTGCGAACGACCTTCATCATCTGACATCTCTTCTTCCGTCAGGTTCAGCAAAATCTCATCTTGCGCCTGAGTAACGATGTCTTGCTGCATACGGATGTCGTCCAGTTGGAGCAGTTGATTTGCTTGCAAATTAATCAACTCCAGACCTGCCAGATAGCCGTCTGCTTCTATGATCACCTCCTCGTCCACCGCGTCCAGATAGAGCAATGTGAACTCACCGGACTCATTTGTTGTGGTGGAGATGTTTTGATTAGCCAGCGTTATCTTCGCCCCCACAATAGGTGTTTGTGTGGACTCATCGATAACTCGACCTCTTAGTGATGTCTGTGCAATAGCTGCTACGCTGAGCATCAGCACTGCCATCAGAGAAAAGAGTTTTTGTCTCATAATGATTGTTTGTTAGTGTTTTTTATGGATAATTATTTTATTAAAATTCTGCTGTTTTAGGCGTACGCGGGAATGGGATCACGTCGCGGATGTTCTGCATACCCGTCACAAAGAGCATCAATCGCTCGAAGCCCAAACCGAAACCGGCATGCGGTGCAGAACCGAAACGACGCGTATCCAAATACCACCACATATCTTTCATCGGGATATGACGACGCTCAATCTCTTCGTTCAGTAAATCCAAACTCTCTTCACGTACACTACCGCCGATGATCTCACCGATCTGCGGGAAGAGTACATCCGTACCTTGTACGGTCTTTCCGTCCTCGTTGATTTTCATGTAGAAGGCCTTGATGTCCTTCGGATAGTCGGTCATGATGACGGGTTTCTTGAAGTGCTCTTCTACCAGATAACGCTCGTGCTCCGATGCCAGGTCGTCTCCCCATGCACACGGGAACTCAAATTTCTTACCGTTCTGAATAGCCTCTTGCAGAATGCGAATACCCTCCGTGTAGGGCAGACGAATGAATTCGGTGTCTACTACCGACTTCAAACGCTCGATCAGACCTTTGTCTACAAATTGGTTCAAGAACTCCAGATCGTCCATACAGTGCTCCAATGCCCAGCGAACGCAGTACTTGATGAAGTCTTCTTCCAGATCCATCAACTCATCCTTCTGGATAAATGCCACTTCCGGCTCGATCATCCAGAACTCCGCCAAGTGACGCGGTGTATTACTGTTCTCGGCACGGAAAGTCGGACCAAAAGTATAGATCTTACCCAAGGCCATCGCGCCAAGCTCACCTTCCAACTGACCACTCACAGTCAGCGCAGCCTGCTTGCCAAAGAAATCGTCGGAATAATCGATCTGTCCGTTCTCATCATACTTGAGGTTATACAGGTTCTTCGTTGTCACCTGGAACATCTGTCCGGCCCCTTCACAGTCACTCGCTGTAATAAGCGGCGTATGGAAGTAGAAATAGCCATGCTCATGGAAGTACGTATGAATCGCCATCGCCATATTATGACGGATACGGAATACCGCTCCAAACGTGTTGGTACGCGGACGAAGGTGCGCAATGGTACGCAAAAACTCCATGCTCAATCCCTTTTTCTGTAACGGATATTTCTCCGGATCGGCTGTGCCGTAAACCTCCAAATCCTTTAACTGAATCTCTACGGACTGACCCGCTCCCTGGCTCTCAACCAAGATACCGGTTGCCGAGATACATGAACCCGTTGTAACGAGTTTGAGACGCTCCTCATCAAAAGTTGCCAAATCAACTACGATCTGAATATTCTTAATTGTAGAGCCATCGTTAAGGGCGATGAACGATACATTCTTATTCCCACGACGACTGCGAACCCAGCCTCGTACGTTGATTTCTGACCCGAAATCGGTACGCTTCAATGCGTCTATAATTACTGTTCTTTGCATATATTATAATTGAAATTGACTTATATCTTCTCCTAAAGTGTTCATACTCGATTGAATGGACATCCCTTCGGATGCTGCCGGTATGTTGCCTAACTCATCCGGATCAACGGCCTCTTCCTCGTTCTGGAACTTGGCATACTTGCCGCGGAATCGCAACCATATACTGTCCGTGGCACCGTTACGGTGCTTGGCCACAATAATCTGCGCCAGACCACGCAAGTCTTTACCCGTCTTGTCATCATTATAGAGGTGGTAATACTCAGGTCGGTGAATGAAACAAACCATATCGGCATCTTGCTCGATAGCACCGGATTCACGCAAGTCACTTAACTGCGGGGTCTTACCTTCCACACCCTGACGTGCCTCTACACCACGGTTCAACTGCGATAACGCGATGATAGGGATATCCAACTCTTTGGCAAGCGCTTTCAAGTTACGCGAGATGATACTTACCTCCTGTTCACGGCTACCGAAAGACGAACCCTGTGCGTTCATTAACTGCAAGTAGTCAATGATGATAAGCTTGATCCCTTTCTCGCGAACGAGTTTGCGCGCTTTGGAGCGTAACTCAAAAATCGACAACGATGGCGTATCATCCAGATAGAGCGGCTTGCCCTTCATGATATTCACTTTCGTATTCAGACGTTTGGAGTCTTCTTTGCTCATCTTGCCCGTTTTGATCTTATCGCCTTCCAACTCGCATACATTCATGATCAAACGGTTCACCAATTGCACGTTACTCATCTCCAGCGAGAAGATAGCAACCGGTATCTCATGGTCTATCGCCATGTTCTTGGCCATGGAAAGCACAAAAGCCGTCTTACCCATCGCCGGACGAGCTGCAATGATGATCAGGTCCGGCGTCTGCCATCCCGAGGTGATCTTATCCAATGCATGGAAACCCGAAGGAATACCGGATATCGAACCCGTGTTCATGGCCGCTTTCTCCATTCGCTTGAACGCTTCTTCGATCACCGGATCTATCTGCGTCACATCGCGTTTCTGGGCGCGTTGACTAATCTCAAAAATACCCGATTCCGCAGTCTGCATCAATTCATCGACATCTTGCGTCTCGTCAAAACCCATCTCTTCAATCTGGGCTGCCAACGCAATCACGTCACGCGCCGTCGCTTTCTTAGCGATCACTTCTGCGTGATACCGCAAGTGGGCTGTGGAGGCAACACGACGAGTCAAGTCCGCCAGATAAACCACGCCGCCGGCTTTCTCTAACGTACCCAAAGTGCGCATTTTTTCGCCTACGGTCATTACGTCTATCGGCTGGTCTTTGATGGCCAGCTCACGGATGGCTTCATATACCAAACGGTTCTGATCTTTATAGAAGACCTCCGGACGCAACAAATCAGCTACTGTTCCGTAGGCATCTTTCTCCAGCATGATAGCACCCAACACGGAGTCTTCCAACTCCTGCGCCTGAGGGGGTAACTTACCCATCTCATTGGCGCCTACCTTGATTACCGTGGTCGGTTGAGTACGTTTGTTATTTTTGCTTGTTCCTGCCATATTCTGTCAGTAAGTTGTGTGCAGCAATAAAACTGCTTATCTCGTTATTGAGCACCTGTCGTTCGGCTACTTCAATCTGATGCTCCATCTGCTCGTTCTTATAGAAACCGTCCAGCAGTGCCTGATTGATCGTCTCGTACATCCAATACTTGGCTTGCTCGGTGCGGTGGGCGTCGAAATAGCCGTTCGCTTTCGTGAATCGGATATATTCCTCGATATTCTCCCATACCTCCATCACACCGCTGTGGTCTATCGAAGAGCAGCATATCGCCTCTGGTTTCCATCCGGACTCAGGAGGCGGAAAGAGAGCCAAAGCGTTCTTGAAACTCACACGCGCGGCGCGTGCGCGTTCTATATTATTACAATCGCATTTGTTGATAGCGATGCCGTCCGCCATCTCCATGATACCGCGTTTGATGCCCTGCAGTTCATCGCCGGTACCGGTCACTTGCAGCAACAGGAAATAATCTACCATCGAGTGGGCAGCTGTCTCCGATTGACCCACACCTACGGTCTCCAGTAATATGGTATCAAACCCTGCCGCTTCGCATAGCACAATCGTCTCTCGTGTCTTGCGTGCCACACCACCTAACGAACCCGCACTCGGACTCGGACGGATGAACGCGTTCGACTTGACGGACAACTCGTTCATACGCGTCTTGTCGCCCAAAATCGAACCCTTACTGCGTTCCGATGAAGGGTCGATAGCAAGCACTGCTAACTTTTTTCCCTTGTCGCACAGATCACTTCCCAAGGCTTCGATGAACGTCGATTTACCTGCGCCCGGCACACCGGTGATACCTACGCGGATCGAGTTGCCGGCATAGGGCAGGCATAACTCAATCACTTTCTGCGCTATCGCCTGATCGGCCAGCAGGTTGCTCTCCACAAGCGTCACGGCCTGACTCAGAATCGTCATATCACCACGGCGGATACCCTCGAAATAGGCTTCGGGGGTAAGCACCGTTTTCTTGCGGCGGAAAGTGGAGTAGGGATTGACACTCGGCAGGTTCTCTACACCTGCATTCACCGTCAGTCCTTTGTACTCATCGCTATTTTCCGGATGGTCTATCATTCAACGGTAAAGTTGAGTTTGATTTTCTTAATCGCATTCTGGTAGTCATTGGTAATGACGATGATCTCGCGGCTGTAGTTACCCGGCTTGAGGGTTTTTGCGTTGATCTCAACCGTCACAGCATCTTTCTTGCCCGACTTGATGGCTTTGGGAGCCTTGCAAACGAGAGCCTTGTCCGTGCAGTAAACACGGCGTATTTCCAGCGGGTTCACACCGATATTCTTAATCGGCAGCTTGAATTTCTGCACCTTACCGGCAGCAATCTTACCTACATTGAACTCATTGAGCGTCTCGATAATCGGAGCCTGTTGTTTTTGTTCCAGAGTCAAAGCCGAGAAATCTTCTACGATATTGGCTTTGATCGTCAACTTGTGTGCATCGTCAATCACTTTCTTGCCGTCGATCACTACGTACGCATTCACCTCAACAGGGCCGTACAATTTGGTCGCTTTGCTGTCCAATGCAAAGATGAATTTACCTACCTCGTTCGGCTTAACGGCCGGCAAACTTACTTGGTTAATCACATAGTTATCTGCTGCATTGGTTGCCAACAACTCGACATTGTGATCCTCTTTGGTGAGGTTCGTGTACTCCAGGTCTCCGGATTTGTTTTCGCCTTTCTTGATGGTACCCAGATCCAGTACCAAACCTTTCATGCTCAAATCACCTACAGCCACGTTGTATTTGTTTACCGGCTTGGCTTGCTTCGGAATAACCTCACCCTTGATATATACGCGCGTTGTCGCCTCGGTTGCATTGGAGGTGATAGTAACGGTTTTCTGGAAACGTCCCGGACGACCGTTCGGGTTATACGTCACCGTGATACTACCGGTTTGACCCGGCTCAATCGGCTCTTTCGTCCAAGTAGGAGTCGTACATCCGCAACTGGCGCGTACATTGCTCAATACCAACGGAGCCATACCTTCGTTCTTAAAACTGAATACAGTCGAAACACGGCCGTCTGACTCGTTGATCTTACCGAAGTCATGCTCGGTCTTCTCAAACGTAATTACCGGTTGTTGTGCGATCGCGGCTACTGCCATCAGAGCCACGCAGAGAGTACTTAAAAACTTTTTCATATCTATAAACTATAAAACTTTAAACTTTCATTCTTTCAACTTTCCACTATTCGTCTGACATCCTTGATGTTCTCAATCTTGCGAATGGCTTTCAGTAGGGCTTCCAATTCGCTCTTGTCATATACGTAGATCTCCATCGTGCCTTGGAAAATACCGTCGTCACTGGAGATATTGATGGCACGCATGTTGATGTGAAAATCCGTACTGATCGTTTGTAGTACACGGATGAACACACCGAACTTATCTATACCCTTCAATTCTATCGTTTCTACAAAGGACTGTACGCGGTGCGTGTTCCATGTTGCCGAATAGATTCGCTTGCCATAACTGGTCTTCAGCAAAGCAGCCTCCGGACAATCGATCTTATGGATATGCATCACACCTTTCTCGTCCTGATAACCCAGCACCTCATCGCCCGGAATAGGATGGCAACAATGGCTGAGCATATATTCCTTGCCTAAATTCTCATCCGTCAATACAATGGCATGCGAGTTCTTCTTGCCGTCTTTCGGCTTCGATTGCTCCGTTTCTGTCGGCTCGCTTTGTGGCTTTGCCGGCTCCGCTTTTTTCTTACCCATGAACGGAATATACTCGCGCCAGCCGCGTTTGGGAAAGACAATATCATGGATGTTATTCAACCGTATATTGCCCTGTCCTACCTGCGCATAAAGTTCCGCCGGTTGCGTCATTTCGTAGAACGTCAACAATCGTGCCAAAGCCATATCATGGTTCGCCGCCAAGTCCTTATCCATCTGGATAGCATCCTCAACCAATTGCTCGCCATGCTTGATATATCGGCGTTCCTCGCGACGGAAATAGGCGTTCAGATCACTCTTCGCTTTGGCGGTTGTCACTATCTTGAACCATTCCTTCTGCGGATGCTGACTGTTCGAGGTCAATATCTCTACCTGGTCGCCGCCTTTGAGTTGATAGGATAGCGGCACAAGGGCGTGGTTCACTTTCGCTCCGATACAATGTTCTCCCAGTTCGGAGTGGAGTAGGAAAGCAAAATCTAGAGCCGTGGCACCCAGCGGTAAGGTCTTTAACTCGCCCGCGGGCGTGAACACGAATACCTCTTGTGCGTACAGGTTCAACTTGATATTGCCCAAAAACTCCATCGCGTCTTTCTCCGGGTGGGCAAGGATCTCCTTGATTTCCTGAATCCATTTGTCCAAACCGTCGTCTGAATCGCCTGTCTTGTATTTCCAATGCGCGGCATAGCCGTGTTCAGCGATCTCGTGCATTCTGTCGGTACGGATCTGCACCTCAATCCACTCGCCGTTCTTACCCATTACCGTCACATGCAAAGCCTCATATCCGTTCGCCTTAGGCGTCGAGATCCAGTCGCGGATACGCTCCGGGTGCGGACGGTAGATCTCCGTGATCGCAGAGTAAATCATCCAGCATTGATCTTTCTCGCTCATCGACTCGTTCGGCGTGAAGATGATACGCACCGCCATCAGATCATAGACATCCTCAAACGCGCATTGCTTGCTCATCATCTTCTTCCAAATGGAATAGACCGATTTGATGCGCTCCTTCATGGTGAACGAATAACCCATACTCGTCAACCGTTCGCGGATAGGAGCAGTGAAGACCTCGTAATCTTCCAACTTGCTGGCTTTAATCTTCTCCAACTTGTCGTTAATCTCCTTCCAGGTCTCGGGGTGCTCGTATTTGAAACTCAAGTCCTCCAACTCCGTCTTGATCGGGAAAAGACCCAAACGGTGCGCCAAAGGCGCGTAGATATATTGCGTTTCGCCGGCAATCTTATACTGCTTGTCCTTGCGTTGCGAACCCAAGGTGCGCATGTTATGAAGCCGGTCGGCGATCTTAATCAATACCACGCGGATATCATCGCTGATAGTCAGCAGTAACTTACGGAAATTCTCCGCTTGCTCACTGGCTTGGTCGCCAAACACACCGCCGCTGATCTTGGTCAGTCCGGCTACGATCTGTGCAATCTTGTCGCCAAACAAACCTCGGATATCTTGCTCCGTGTAATCGGTGTCTTCCACGACGTCATGCAAGAGCGCCGAACAGATACTCGTGCTACCCAAACCGATCTCTTTCACGCAGATACGCGCGACAGCAAGCGGATGCATGATATACGGCTCTCCACTCAACCGACGCACACCGTAGTGCGCCTTGTGCGCAAAATTGAAGGCATGCGTAATCAACTCCACTTTCTGACGGTGAGGAGTGTGCGCATAGTCGTCCAGCAACGCTTCAAACTCGCGTTGGATCATCAATTCTTCTTCCTGTGTGAACTCACTTTTCTGCATACGTAGCCAAAATATCGCGCAAAATTACAACTTTTTTTTTATATATGCAAGCGCACGCGCATTTTATTTGGGAAAAAGTGTGATTTTTTCGTTAAAAGGAAAAATTTTCAATTTTCAATTTTCAATTTTCAATTTAAAAGAGTACCTTTGCAGCCGATTTGATGTAATTTGGCTTAGAATGCGAAAAATTATACATATACTATTGGTAACTCTCTTGGCGCTCCCCCTTATGGCGGAGAAACCCTATACGCTCGTCCTCGACGCCGGGCACGGCGGAAAAGACCCGGGCGCGGTGGGAAAATTCTCCCAGGAGAAAGACCTCAACCTCAAACTGGTATTGGCGGTTGGAAAACAGATCAATGAGCAATATCCCGATGTGAACGTCGTATATACCCGTTCGACAGATGTCTTCATTCCGCTCCAGAAGCGTGCGGATATCGCCAATAAAGCGAACGCTGACCTCTTCATCTCTATCCATACCAACTCGGCGGAGAAAAAAGAACCGCGGGGTGTGGAGACTTTCATCCTCGGTACCGACCGAATGGAAGCGAACCTCGACGTAGCTATGCGGGAGAATGCGGTCATGAAGCTCGAGTCGGATTACCAAACAACCTATCAGGGCTTTGACCCCAACTCGATTGACTCCTATATAATGTTCGAGTTGATGCAAAACAGCTATATGGATCAATCGCTTCGCATGGCTGAGCAAGTCCAGCAACGCTTTGTCGGACATCTCAATCGGGCCGATAGAGGCGTACGCCAGGCTGCTTTCTGGGTGTTGCTCAAGACCGCTTGCCCTTCCATCCTCTTTGAGATGGGCTTTATCTCCAACCCTGAAGAAGAGCGGTTTATGAATGAACCCGCCTCGATCGCCCAAATGGCGAACGCACTCGTCAACGCCTTTGGCGCGTATACCCACAAACAAGCGGTGCGTAAAGAGGCACTCGCTATTGATACCACCGCGCAAGCCGTTGATATGCAAAAACACGGCAACGACACGGACTCGACACGGAATCGAGACGGACTCATCTCAGAGGAAAGTACTGTGCAACACGAGTTCAAAACATACTACGCTGTGCAGATTTGTGCCTCCAAGACGCCCCTTGCTGCCAACGATCCTAAACTGCAAAATCAGCCCTGCGATACCATTCATGCCGGCGAATGGATCAAATATTACACGGCCGCAGATACCGACCGTGAACAAGTAGCGGCTAAACTGCCGGCCCTCAAAGTCCTCTTCCCGGACTGTTGGATTATATCGTTTAAAAAATAAAACATTCTTATGAAACATACACGTGAAATAAAAATCGGCATTCTTGCCGCAGTATGTATTTTCTTGCTTTTCTTTGGTCTCAACTTCCTCAAAGGCGTCAATATCTTCTCGCCGACCAATAGTTACCACGGCACCTTCGTCAACCTCCACAACCTCGAGGAACAGGCCGCTGTCTATATCCGCGGACATAAGGTAGGACAAGTGGATAATATCCATTATGACTTTACGCGCGATAGCGCCTTCACTGTTGATATTTCTATCAATCGCGACATCGTTCTGCCGCAAGGCACCCAAATGGCACTCGTCTCTGACGGTCTCTTGAGTGGCATGGCCATCGAATTGCAATTACCGGAACAATCAACAATCACCAATGACCAATTACCAATTGCCAAAGGCTCGTTCATTCCTACCATCTACGTGCCTGGCTTAATGGAGTCCGTTCAGGGCGAACTCATAGCCCATGTGGATGCAGCAATCCAGAGTGTGGACTCCCTCGTGGCGGACCTCCAATTGCAAGTGCAGGGAGATCACCTCAAGAATACACTCAGCAACGTGGATCGTGTCACCAGTGACCTGACTGGCGTTTCGGCTGATCTCAAGCGAGTAGTGAATACCCGGGTTCCGACGATTGTTAATAACGCTGATAAAGCGTTCGCTAACCTCAACGAAATCACTTCCGACCTGCAAAAAGCAGACCTCGCAGCTACTGTCGCACGCGTCGATACCGCCGTTGACGGCATCAATACCTTCATCGCAGATGTACGCTCGCAAGAGGGAACGTTGGGACAACTCATCTACAACAAATCGCTCTATGATCATATCGATGCAACCGTCGTTTCTGCCGACTCCTTGCTCGTCGATCTGAAAGCGCACCCCAAACGCTATGTCCAAGTTTCTGTCTTTGGTAAAAAAGACAAGTAAACTTTGCAAAACGGCCTAAAAACGCACTATTTGATATTTGTGAGTTTTCTAAATAACATGTTTTTTTAACATTGTCTTGCAATCTGATAATCAATGAATTAGGCGAGTTATTAACATGTTGAAAACGTGGAACAAATGTCATAACTTACTTAAAAATCAGCGGTTTAGGCGGGGAACAATCGAATGATAGTACGTATTTTCAAATGATAGAATATAACTGCTTATAAATCCGTAATTTAGGTTATTGCGCTTTTTATTCCGCATTTGGCAGATTTGCACAATTCAAAAAAAAGCAGTACCTTTGCACTCGATTTCGGTCGAGAGGCTAGTCACCCGGACTTCAATTCTGGGTGATTTTTTAGCCCCAAAAACGAAAAACAGGTCACACCTTATATAATAATATATATACTAAAATGCTAACGTTAAAGGAACAGTGGGCTCAGTGTCAGACCATCTTGGCGGACAACTTGACCAGCAGTGCTTACCAGACATGGTTTGCACCGATTGTTCCTTTGCAGTTTGCAGAAGGTGTGCTTGTTCTTCAGGTCAAATCGCAGTTCGTGGCAGAGTACATCGAGCAGAACTATATTCCGCTCCTCTCTGCGGCGATCATCCGCGTCTTCGGCCAGGGCACACGCCTCGAATACCGCGTGCTCATTGACTCCACTTCCGGAGCCGGCACCAGTGTTCCTTCTTCCGGATCGACAGCACAAGCGGTGAACGCACAGTTCATCGTGGGCCAACAGGCTGCAGCGAACTTCGACTCCCAGCTGAACAATCTCTATACCTTTGATTCGTTCATCGCCGGAGAGCCTAACAAATTGGCGCGCACGGCAGGTCTTGCGATCGCTAAACAACCTGGTTATACGGCTTTCAACCCGCTCTTCGTCTATGGCGGAAGTGGAGTAGGTAAGACCCATTTGGTCAACGCAATCGGAAACCAAGTCAAGGTGCTCAACCCGCAGGCACGTGTCATCTACGTCAGTGCCAACACCTTCAAGCTGCAGTACCAGGATGCTACGCGCAATAACCGCGTCACTGATTTCCTGAATTTCTATCAATCGGTCGATGTGCTCATCGTCGATGATATCCAGTATTTTGCGGGCCTCAAGTCCACGCAAGACACTTTCTTCCATATCTTTAACTACCTCCAGCAGAGCCGCAAACAGATTATCCTGACTTGCGATCGTCCGCCGGTAGAGCTCAAAGATCTGGAGGAACGACTCTTGACCCGCTTCAAATGGGGCTTGTCCGCGGAGATCAAACAACCGGACTACCTCTTGCGCAAGAATATCCTTCTCTCCAAAATGCACCGGGATGGCATCTCGCTCTCCGAGGAAGTCGTGGATTTCATTGCGCAGAATGTGCGTAACTCGGTACGTGACCTCGAGGGTATCCTTGCTTCGCTCCTTGCGCACTCGACGCTCACGGATGAGGAGATCAACCTCAAACTGGCAGAGCAAGTGGTCAGCCATATAGTTGCGCTGCAACCCCGCGCGATCTCCATCGGTGACGTTTTGACGGCTACTGCCGATCACTACGGTGTCACAGAGAAAGCGCTCCTGTCCAACAACCGCTCACGCGAAGTGACACAAGTGCGCCACGTGGCCGCTTATCTTTGCAAAGAACTGACATCCAGTTCGCTCACCGAGATAGGCTTTAAGCTCGGACGACGCACCCACGCTACTATGCTGCACTCCGTCGCGTTGATCAACCGGCAACTGGAGTTTGACGCTTCCCTCAGACAGCATATCGCTCAAATAGAATCCGCTTTACGGTATTAATAATGTGAACAAAAGAAAAACGACATCCATTCTCGGATGTCGTTTTTCCTATTACCTTTTAACGTGACGGAGTCACCATTTTAACTCTTTAACGTTTTTATACAATCAAAACCATCTTAACGGGATGATTACATCATCCCCATACCGCCTCCTGCCGGCATAGCTGGTGCCGGGTGCTCTTCCGGTTCATCTACGATCACGCACTCCGTCGTCAGGAACATACCGGCTACAGAAGCCGCGTTCTCTAGCGCCACACGTGTCACCTTAGCCGGATCCACCACACCTGCCTCGAACAGGTTCTCATAGACGTCCGTACGGGCGTTGTAACCGAAGTCTCCCTTGCCGTTACGTACTTTATCTACTACTACCGCACCTTCCTTACCGGCATTGGCTACGATCTGACGAAGCGGCTCCTCGATAGCACGGCGAACGATCTCAATACCCGTTTGCTCGTCCTCATTGGCGCCCTTCAGACCTTCCAACGCAGCCTGGGCACGGATGTACATCACACCGCCGCCCGGTACGATACCTTCCTCGATAGCCGCACGCGTAGCACTCAGCGCATCGTCCACGCGGTCTTTCTTCTCTTTCATCTCTACCTCGCTCGCAGCGCCCACATTCAACTGTGCTACACCGCCGGCAAGCTTAGCCAGACGCTCTTGCAGCTTCTCTTTGTCGTACGTGCTCTTGGTAGCCACGATCTGCGCTTTGATCTGCTGTGCACGTGCCTCAATAGCTTCCTTCGAACCCGCGCCGTTTACGATCGTCGTGTTGTCTTTGCTAACGGTGATCGTCTCTGCTGTACCCAACATATCGATCGTCGCTTGATCCAATTTGATACCTTTCTCCTCGCTGATCACGGTACCGCCGGTCAGGATAGCGATATCTTCCAGCATCTCTTTTCTACGGTCACCGAAGCCCGGTGCTTTTACTGCGCAGATCTTCAGTTGCGCACGAAGACGGTTAACGACCAGCGCTGTCAAGGCTTCGCTATCTACGTCCTCTGCAATGATCAACAACGGACGACCGCTCTGAACAGCCGGTTCCAATACAGGCAGCAACTCCTTCAAGTTTGAGATCTTCTTGTCGTATATCAAGATATACGGCTTGTCCATCTCAACCAGCATCTCTTCCGTGTTGGTCACGAAATACGGGCTGATATATCCTCTATCAAATTGCATTCCTTGTACCACGTCGATCGTCGTGTCCATACCCTTAGCCTCACCGATCGTGATCACGCCGTCTTTGCTCACCTTACGCATAGCGTCTGCGATCAGTTTTCCGATCTCAGCGTCGTTATTGGCCGAAACGGTAGCCACCTGCTCGATCTTGTCGAAGTCATTGCCTACCACTATCGCGTTCTTCTTGATCTCAGCTACCACAGCAGCTACAGCCTTGTCAATACCGCGTTTCAGATCCAGCGGATTAGCGCCGGCCGTCACGTTCTTCAGACCCACGCCTACGATAGCTTGAGCCAGCACCGTTGCCGTAGTCGTTCCATCACCGGCCTGATCACCGGTCTTGGAAGCAACTTCCTTAACCAACTGTGCACCTACGTTCTCTGCAGCATCTTTCAGCACGATCTCTTTGGCTACCGTCACACCGTCTTTTGTGATATGCGGCGCTCCGTACTTAGCGTCAATAACTACATTACGACCCTTCGGACCCAACGTCACTTTGACTGCGTCAGCCAACTGATCCACACCACGCTTCAGCGCCTCTCGCGCCTCTACATTATAGGTAATATTCTTTGCCATAATACTAACTGTTTAACGTTTTTATGAAATAAAAACCATTTTAACTATTTAACTCTTTAACGCGTCAACTGACTTTCGCAAGAATGTCAGATTGACGCATAATAAGATATTTCTCGCCTTCGAACTCCAGTTCCGTACCGGCATATTTGCCATACAGTACTTGGTCGCCCGGCTTCAAGATCATCTCTTCGTCTTTCGTTCCGTTACCTACTGCCAGCACTTCGCCGCGTAACGGTTTCTCTTTCGCGCTGTCCGGAATGATGATTCCGCCAACAGTTGTCTCTTCTGCAGCCGCTGCCTTTACCAGCACGCGATCTGCTAATGGTTGAATCTTACTCATAGTATTTTTGTTTTAATAATTTGCTACTTTGTCATAGACAAAGGTCGTGCCAATACAAATTTTACTGCCAATTTGTCAGTTTTTTTGCATATATCAAAAAAAAATAGTATTTTTGCACCCGAATATGGAAGAAAAACAACATATAGGACAACTCTTTGACCGCATTGCCGGTACCTACGACGGACTCAACCATGGTCTGTCGCTCAATATCGACCGTCTCTGGCGTCGCAAAACCGTTGCGCTGATGCAACCCAGCCAACATGTGCTCGATGTAGCCATCGGTACCGCCGATCTCACCATCGAGATGTTCCGCCGGCACAAAGCCGAACAAGTCACCGGCATCGATCTATCCGACCAAATGATGGCCATCGGTCAGAAAAAAATCACAAATCACCACGGCTCTGCCGATCGACAGAAATTACAAATCACAAATGTAAAATTTGTGCATGCCAATGCACAATCCATGCCCTTTGAAGACGCCTCTTTTGATGCCGTCACCTGCGCTTTCGGCTGTCGTAACTTCAGCAACTTGGACGAAGGCCTGCGTGAGATGTACCGCGTCCTCAAACCCGGTGGACAAGTAACCATCCTCGAGTTCTCTTATCCTTCGAACCGCCTCGTGCGCGCGTGTTACGATATATATTTTACGCGCGTGCTACCCCTCATCGGCAGAATCGTCAGCCGCGACAAAACGGCATACACCTATCTCAATAAGTCCGTTAAGTCCTTCTGTTGGGGCGAAGCCTTTGTTCAACATCTCCACGATGCCGGCTTCTCCAACGAGCATTTCACGCCCCTCACCTTCGGCATCGCCACCATCTACACGGCTATAAAATAAATTGTACATTGTACATTGTAAATTGTAAATTATATTATGGTTAAGCACATTATTCTTTGGAAACTTCGCTCCGAACTGAGCGAAACGGAAAAACGCGAGAAAGCGCTCGCTATCAAACAAGGCCTCGAATCGCTCAAAGGCCAAGTCCCCGGTCTCATCGACATCCATGTCCAGATCGACGGACGTCTCGAAACCAGCAATGCGGATATCATGCTTGATTCGACCCTCGAGTCCTTTGATGCCCTCAAAGGCTACGCCGTTCATCCTGCCCATCTCGCAGTAGCCAACGGCGTCGTTCGTCCCAACACCGAACTCCGTACCTGTCTGGATTTCGAAATCTGATATCTGACTTCTGATTTCTGAATACTGAAAACTGAAAACTAAAAAACGACCCGTGAAGGTCGTTTTTTTGTAGTGCTACCCGAACCACTACAAAGAGACCTTGATGACTTATTGTTAGTTATTTCAGTATGTTATGCGCACTCTCTCGGGTATGAAAGTGTTTGTTATTCAAACAAAAGTTGATAGACTGCACGAATTTAGTTCGTGTTTTCGTTCGTCGTTCGCGAACCAAAGGTGTTGAATTTATTCATCTCTTGCGACTTGAGTTTATCGACAATCGCGATATACGGCTTCATCGCCTTGTAGTCCTCGTGGCCCGTCCACTTCATCACCACCTCTGCCGGAATGCCGAGGAATAAGGCATTGACGATAAACGTACGGCGACCGCAATGCGTCGTGATCAGTTCGTACTTCTTGTGTACCTCTTCGACACGTTTGTTGCCGCTGTAGTATGTCGTTTTGATTTCTTGCGTCAGTCCGGCTTGCTTGGCTATCTCTTTCAGGTAGCGGTTCATGACCTGATTCGCGTACACGGGTAACGCGCTCGTGCCTAACCAGTCCGCGTGTGCGTATTTATTAAGGAGTGCCCGGCTATAGTCGTTGAGGTCGATACGAAGCACCTCGTCTGTCTTGGCCGTGACAATCTCGATATGGTTCGGCTTGACATCGCACCGCTGCAACTGCACCAGATCGGAATACCGTAGCGATGTGAAGCAGCAGAAGCAGAACGCATCCCTGGTCCGCTCAAGGTTGATATCGTCGAAAGTCATGTTGTACACGTGCATGAGTTCATCCCACGTAAGGTAGATGACTGTACGATAGTCGTAGGCACCCTTGAACCTCGGCTTGAAGGTCTTATGCGCGTCGCCGTGGTAGATACCCTCACTCTCCATCCATCGCATGACCTCCAGCA
>CADCBB010000026.1 GCA_902799555.1 uncultured Bacteroidales bacterium | reverse complement strand
GCGGTCAGAGTCGTTTTTCCGTGGTCAACGTGACCGATGGTACCGATGTTAACGTGCGGTTTCGAACGGTCAAATTTTTCTTTTGCCATAGTAATTCTTTAATTTTTTATTAACGTTAATAAACAAAAATTGTTTTTGTTTGTTATCTTACTTAAAAAAGGTCGGTCAATGTTTGACCGTTGACCAACCTTTGTATTTGTGGAGCTGCTTCCGAGAGTTGAACTCGGGACCTCATCCTTACCAAGGATGCGCTCTACCACTGAGCTAAAGCAGCATAAGAGCGAAAGACGGGACTCAAACCCGCGACCCCCAGCTTGGAAGGCTAGTGCTCTATCGACTGAGCTACTTTCGCGTGAACGAGAGGTAAGCTCTCGATTGTGTGGGTGCGGATGGATTCGAACCACCGAAGTCGAAGACAGCAGATTTACAGTCTGCCCCATTTGGCCACTCTGGAACACACCCAATTTTCAAAGATCTTGGAGCCTCTAGTCGGACTCGAACCAACGACCGCTGGATTACAAATCTAGTGCTCTACCAACTGAGCTATAGAGGCGCACTACCAACCTTTTGGTCGAAAGCGGGTGCAAAGGTACTGCTTTTTTTTGATATGACAAAATATTTTTGAAAAAAAATGCAAAAAATCGTCATTTTCTTAGGTTTTGTCACTTTTATTGCGCTTTGCACGGGGGTGAGTGGCACTATAAACGCGTTGAATCTGCTCAAAAGTGGTATGGGTGTAGATCTGCGTGGTACTGAGCGAAGCATGTCCCAAGAGCTCCTGGATCGTGCGGATATCGGCGCCATTATCGAGCATGGCGGTGGCAAAAGTATGGCGCAGAACGTGCGGAGAATGTTTCTTGAGCGTCGAGACGGCACCCATACGCGCGCGCACGATACTATATAAGGTGTACTTGGTCAGGCCGGGGAAGAACTGACCATTTGTGATTTCTTCTCCTCTCGTCTCCATGTATGCTTTGATCTGCTCGATGAGTTTTTCACCGATCGGCACGATACGCTCTTTGCGGCGCTTACCGAAGATACGGATCTGACCCTGATTAAGGTCGATATCGGCATCGGTGAGGTTGAGCAGTTCAGCCTGACGCATACCGGTTTGGTAGAGCAATGACAGGATGAGTTCATCCCGCGGCGACAAGTCTGCTGCATCCTCCAGCGCGCGGTCCATCTCTTCCTGGCGGAAGAAGACAGGGAGGGGTTTGTCAGCTTTGGGCGGGATGACACGCGCCGTGATATCTTTGGGCACTTTCTTAAGGCGCAGCGCCCATTTATAGAACGAGCGTAGGGCCGACAGCCTGCGTTTGACGGAACGAGGGGACTGATGTTGTTCCTCCAGCATATAGAGCATCCAGGCCTTGACATCGCTCTCGTCCAGGTCATTCGGGTTGAATTCCTCGGTCTCCCAACCCAAAAAACGGCAGAAGTCACGCAAGTCATCGCGATAGGCTTCTACCGTTCGTCCGGAGTATTTCCGTTCAATAGCTATATAATCGAGAAAATGTTGAATCAAATCTCTTTACCGGTTTGGGCATCGGACTCGAAGGGGAAGAGACCGAACAGTTCGGCATCGATCCGGTCGGTTACCCAACGGAAGTCCTCGGGGTTATCGCCGAACTTGATCTTATCACCGTCCACGATCAGCAGCTTGCCTTTATAGTCCTTGATCCAGTTATCGTACTTATCGTTCAGGCCCTGCAAATAGTCCATACGGATCGACTGCTCATAGCCGCGGGCCCGTTTCTGGATCTGCGCCACGAGAGTCGGCAGCGAGGCACGCACATAGATGAGCAGGTCCGGCATCTTAACCAACGACATCATCAGGTCGAACAGGTCGCGATAGTTGTCAAAATCACGATCGGACATGAAGCCCTGGTCATGGAGGTTAGGCGCGAAAATACGGGCATCCTCGTAGATAGTACGGTCCTGGATGATGTACTTGTCGGACTTACCGATCTCGACCACATCTTTGAAACGCTTGTTGAGGAAATAGATCTGCAAATTGAATGACCAACGTTCCATATCTGCGTAGAAATCAGAGAGATACGGGTTATAATCCACGCTCTCAAAACGCGGCTCCCAGCCATAATGTTTGGCTAACATGTTGGTCAGCGTGGTCTTGCCACAACCGATATTACCTGCTACTGCTATATGCATATCTTTGTAATTTGAATGTTTTATATTTATTGTTTAGACCAATTATTCTCGCTAAAGAGGCCGAACAACTCGGCATCGACCTTATCGACCACGGCTCGGAAGTCGGCCGGGTTATTCTCAAAATCCATACCGTCGGAGTCAATGACCAGCACACGACCGTCGTACTTGCGGAAGATGAAATCTTCGTATTTGTCGTTCAGATCCTTGAGGTAATCGATCTGCATAGCCTGTTCATACTCGCGTCCGCGTTTCTGGATCTGCGCGATGAGTGCCGGTACGGACTTACGCAGATAGATCATCATATCCGGCATCTTCATCTGCGATTTCATCAGGTCGAACAGCTCCATGAAGGTCTCGAAGTCGCGTTGACTCAGGTCGCCGCGTTCGTAGTTATTGCGCACGAACACATAGACGCCTTCGAAGATCGAACGGTCCTGCACGATGGTATGCGAAGCCTGTTGCACAACCATCATATCCTTGAAACGCTCCTTAAGAAAATAGGTCTCAAGGCAGAATGCCCAACGCTGGATATCGCTGTAATAATCCTCCAGATACGGGTTGAAACTCACGCTCTCAAAGCGCGGCTCCCACCCGTAATACTTCGCCAACATCTTGGTCAGCGTTGTCTTACCTGCTCCAATATTTCCTGCGATCGCGATATACATTATTGAACGCGCGTGCCTGTGACCGTATAAATGTTATCGCCGCGAACGATGAGCACTTGACCGTCACGCAAGATCTTGTATGCCTGCTGTGCGTCGTTGGAGAGGACGCTCTCGATATCCTGGTGATCTCGTTTCTGGATATCCGCAAACGTAGGCGCCTGAACCGGCGAGCCGGTGAACACTTTCAGTTCTCCCGGTGCGAGGGTATAAGTACCTTGCGCTACGTTACCTCCGTTCAGGTAGTCGTACCATGTGCCGGAAGGTAATGTCACTGCCTGGTTTCCGGTTACATCGAAGTTAGCCGCCACAAACACATTGCTGCCCCATTGGATCTTACGTAGTTTGGCACCCGAACCGATCGTGACACTGGTCGGATTACCCTCAAACACCTGCGGCATCATTTGGGTACGAAGTGTGATGACCTGCGCACACTTGGTGAAAGCTGCTACACGGTCCGCATTCGTAAAATAACCACGAATCTCTGGACGAGGTTTCTTGCTACAACGATAACTTTCGCTAGACGCATTCGGGTGGTCGATATCACAGTTGATCGAGAAATCATATCCGATCTCTTCCCACATCCAGAGCATATGCGATCCGTTCAGCAACACGTTAAACGCCACGTTCTCCGCTACGCGTCCCAAACGCACAGAGGCATCGGTTGCTACATTTCCGTTACCCCACTGCTTGGCCTTATATTGCATTCGCTCCTCGTCATGGCTCTCGCAATAAGAGACATAGCCGTCCTTATTGGCATCGCCAAAACCGTCTCCGTCCTTTAACCATCCCATCGCGGTCTGGCAATAGGCAGTGGTCGTATTGGCCCAGCACTGCATGCCATAACTGATTAATTGCGGACGCTCTGTCCCCATATTACCACCCCAATGTTCCAGAATCATATACGCGTCTGGAGCAACTGTCTTCACGCCGTTGTCGTAATAGTATTTGAGGTTAGCTACCGCGGTATTGGGTTGGTCAGAACAAAGACCGTGACTGAGGTCCAAACGGAAACCGTCCACTTTGTATTCCGTCAACCAATACTTCAACGCACGGGTAAACATCTCCTTTGCAGGTGCAAATCCATGGTTCCAATCTTCATAGACGTTATCGCTGTGCGGTGCATTGACATTGAACCAAGGGTTGTTCGCCAAATCGGTTCCGTACGGATAGAGTTTGTTCATCGGGTTGAGACCCGTCGCATGGTTGAACACCATGTCGATGATAACGGCCATACCGCGTTTGTGGCACTCATCGATGAACGTCTTGTACATCTCCTCTGTACCGTACGCCTTATCCGGCGCAAAATAGTGGTTGGGCGAATAACCCCAGTTGTAGTTTCCGTCAAACTCACAAATCGGCATCAGTTCTACCGCATTGACACCCAAGTTCTGGATGTAATCCAGACGTTTCATCAGGCCTTTGAGGGAACGCCCTTCGGTATAGTCGTAGATCCACAACTCATAAATGACCAAGTTGTTTTTATTCGGACGCTGGAAATTGAGCGTTGCGTCTGACCATTCGAAAGCCGGTTTACCGGGTTGAATGACCGTCACGTATCCGTCCGCACCGGAAGGATAATCCAGCAGATCCGGATCTACTTTCTTCGGCTCGTACTGGTCATCGGGATGCAGCACTTTCTCCGAATACAGATCAGAGATCTGTTTCTTCACGCCATCTGCACGCTCCACCGCATATTGGAAACGATATTCCTGTCCGGGTATCAGACCTGTCAACGTGATCCAGAAATAATTCCCGTCCTTATAAAGTTGGTAGTCCGCACTGAGTTTCCAATTGGTCATATCTCCAATCAGGAACACCCGTTTCGCCGACTCCGTTTTGCTGGCAGCATAGGTACACAAGGTCACGGATGTGCCATCCGAACCATAGTAAATACCGTTACTGACTCCTGCCGGACGTGCTTTCTCCGTCGGTGTCAGACCTGCTACATCATTCCAGTTGGCCGCGTACGTGCCCAATGCCAGTACACATATACCAACCAAACTTAAAAACAACTTGCGCATAAAATCATTTACTATTTGGTCATTTACCATTTAGAGTTGACGACCTGTAGCGTCAAAAATCTTATCTCCGCGAACGATACGCAGTTGACCGTCAATGATTACCTTGTGGGCTTTCTCGGTCACTTCGGTATTCTCAATGCCCTGCGGATTGTAATGATAAGCATCATACGTCGCTTTGTCTACGCGCTCCAACACCAGTTTGTTCTTGTATGCAGCGCTGCGAATGATGATGTAGTTGACGCCCTCCGGAATAGCCCATTTCTGGCATCCCTGCCAACCGTTTGCCCACTCCATCGTCACCGACTCGTTGGCGATTGTCGTCTCCGTCTTGGAGTAGTAGAAATTGCCCATATGATCCTTGATAGCGATATAACTACCCATCTGGCAGTTGATCGTCAACTTACCGTCTACGAACAGGTATTCGTCCTCATAGGTATCATACGCAGCCTCTCCGTGATCAGCGCCGTTAATCCAACCGATAGCATAGTAGTTGACATCCTCGTCTTCACCGCCTTCGCCGCCTTGGCCTTGACCACCGCTGATATCCACACCTTCACCGCAGTCCGAACCCGGACCGATATACAGTTCATCTTCCTGATATTTGAGTTTGATATAGAAATCATAACAACCGCTCACGCTCACCTCATACTTGTCACCATTACGGGTAAAACCGGCTACCGAAGCCGGGTTCAGATCCACAGCCCAAACCGCACGATTCTCCGCATCGCACAATTGGCAATAGTCACCGGCATTCAGTTGCACATGTGCCAGATACTGCTGAAAACCCTCAAAATCATCCGTGTGCGTCCCGGCAAAATACGTATTGCCGTTCACCAGAATACCATAACTTGCAGCCGACACACTCAACGTCATCAACGCTGCTGCAAAAATGCTAAAAATCTTTTTCATTGTATCAATTTATTTTAAAGTTTATTATACACGATTTCCCATGATGTCATACACCTGCTCGCCGCAGCGGATATAGAGTTGTCCGTTCTCAATGAACTTCTCGCCCTTCGCCTTTTGCCATTCGCCATTAGCCTCTTCTATTCCCTGCGTACGGTCCGTGCGCTCCGTGTTCTTGTCACCACGAGTGCTTGTAGTCTTGTAATATACGCCGTAGTTGACACCTCTACCGGCAAGGATGTAACCGCTCGGCGTGCTATTATAACCCGAGTTCGGTCCTACCAACAGACGAATCTCACCGTTCTTACCATAGATAGTAGCTTTGTAATATCCGTCACCGCACTCGTCGCTCACGCTACTCTCCGAATGCACACCTGTTTTATAACGCGCGTTAATAAGCGGTTTGATCTCATCCTTGAACGTCACCCAATGCGGATAGAATACCAAAGGTACACCCGGCATCGACAGCAGGTATGCATAGCACTGCATGATCTTATCACGACAAACAGTCATCGAGTTACCTTCACCACAGAACTCATTGCCATCACGCAAGAACGAGTCATGACTATCCAGGAACGTAACCGCATAACGCGGCATGCCTGCTCCCGGCAGACCAGCACCCTTCAACTGACAGTAGTTATCGGAAGCGATACCTTGGTTGAACGCCGTGTACTTCATTGCAAAGTCGAAGGTCAGCGTGTTCTTGCCGGCCTCGTTGATGTGGTATTTCAGAGTCTCGGTATTGCCATCCCAGAACTCCATCACGGAGAAATAGGGCTTGGATGCCGTGTTGTAATCATTGATATGACTATTGTTGAAACCCTTGCAGTAGTCATAACGGAAACCGTCCACTTTCACAACATTACGCAACCAATTCAAATAAGCCTTGAACATAGCTTGTACATTCGGATTGGTATGATCCCAGTCACGGGAAGCAGCATAGTTCGCCTCGTCTCCATAACCGTCATCCGGATTTCCGGTTGCAGATCCCTTACATGCACCCGCCGCCGTAGAAGTGTTCATCTCATCCGTGCTGCAGATATACGAACCGTCCGGTGAGAATGTACCGTATTCGCCGAAGTTGTACGTGTCAAAATTACACCAACCTTGCTTAGCGTCTGCATGGTTAATCACGATATCCGCTACCACACGTGCACCGTTCTGATGGAACTTCGTGATCAACTCTGTTAACTTCAGCTTCGTTCCCCAGTCGCTATCCAAATTGCTATAGTTCACCGGGTGATAACCCGTACCACCGGTACCTTTGCTCATAGGCGGTAACCATATAAGGTCAAACCATTGACCGATCTCCTCAGCACTCGTACCGTTCGCTCCATTCAAATGGTCGATCCATTTCGTACGTCCATAGACGGAAGTCTTGCTGTCTTTAGCACTTGGACTCTGATAACTGTCCCAGTAGAACGCCTGCAGTACTACATCCGGACACTGTGCCGGAGCAGCTCCGCCGTAACTCGGCTGCGGATCTTCTTCGGTGATATCAATACCATCACCGCAGTTAGAGCCGGGACCGATATACAACTCATCCGCTTCCCATTTCAACTTGATATAGAAATCATAGCATCCCGTCACAGCTACATTATAGCGCTGATTGGTAGCATCGTACGTAAAACCGGCTTCCGAGTAGGAGTTCAGCGGCTTTGCCCAAGCGGCTTTGTTGTCCGCATCATACATCTGGCAGTAGTCACCGGCCTGCACTTTCACATGCGCCAGATACTCTTCAAAACCTTCGCCCATTGCGTCCGGTCCCTTGTAATCAGCAGCAAAATAATACCGCCCATTCACCAAAATACCATAATTGGCTGCCCATCCCATCGCGCAGCACAATACAGCTACTAAAATCAATCCTGTTTTTTTCATCGTATTTTTGTTATTTAATTATTTGTCCCATTACGTTATAGGTCTTATCCCCTACACGGATATACAGTTGTCCGTCTTTCACAAACTTCTCTCCTTTCAATTTTAATCTTTCACCTTTCACCTCCTCAAAATCTGCCGGATCCGGCATAGGTGCCGTTCTATTGACCCACATCGCATAACCGTTTCCACTAGCCTTCAGTTGATAGGCGGCATCGCCCCAACCGGTGTGCGTTGTCTTATCTCCCAACTGCAGAACCATCCAACCGTACTTGCCTTGTATCGTACATTGATAACCGCTTTGCGTTACCTGCTCGTCATAAACAGGGCTTTCCGAATGGATACCCGCTAACTTACGCGCCTCGATCATCGGTTTGATGTCTGCTTTGTATTTCTGCCAATGAGGATAGAAAACACATGGCACGCCCGGCATGCCCAACAAAAACGCATTCGCCTGCATCAAACGGTCCTTCAAAGCCGGAGTCATCGAGTTACCTCGTCCGCCAAACTCATTCTCATTATCCGGTCGCAAGAACCAGTCGTGACTCTCAATAAACGTCACAGCGTATTTCGCATAACCGCGACCCAATAATCCGCTTCCCTGACATTTACTATAATCGAAGGCCGCGATACCGTCGAAAGCACGCCATTTGGTCTGGAAGTCCAAAGCCATTATATCGCGATTCGACTGCTCGATCTCCTCAATGATCCGGTCATCGCCGTTGTAACTCTCCATAAAAGCAATCTCCGGACGGGAGTGCTTATTATAGTTATAATGATGCCAGTTATTAAAACCGTCACCCTTGTCATAACGGAATCCGTCATAGTGCATCACATTGCGCATCCACTGCAGATAAGCGATGAACATCTGCTGCACATACACTTTGTCATGACTCCAATCACGCGCACCGTCCCAGTTATCGCCATCATCCAAACTACCCGATGCCGTTCCCCAACAAGCACCCGAACCATCGCTCGTTGCCGTCGGGCGGTTCCATTCCGCATTCACCTCGTCGTTCGAACAAATATACGTCTCATCCGGGTAAAACACGCCGTACTCGCCGAAGTCCATCTCGTAGAAATCACACCATGTACTTCTGTTCGCACAGTGGTTAATCACAATATCCGCCACCACTTTCGTTCCTGCGTTATGCAACGCACTGATCAGCGCATCCAACTCTGCACGAGTGCCCCAATTCGAGTTCTGGTTACTATATTGCTTAGGATGATATCCCGCTCCGTCACCAAACGCACTCGGCGGCAACCAGATATAGTCAAAATACCGACCTAACTCCGCTGCTTGCGAAGTCAAAGTCGTCCATTTCGTATCGCCATACTCACTCACACCCGGCGCAGTCGCAAGGTATGACTCATTGTAAAACGCCTGCATCAGCACTGCCTCACATTGTGCCGGCACAGATCCCATATAGATATCGCTCAGGTCCTCACCTTCACCGCAGTTGCTGCCGTTGCCGATATAGAGTTCATCCTGCTCATACTTGAGCTTGATATAGAAATCGTAGCAGCCGCTCACGTTAGCATTGTAGTGATTGCCGTCACGCGTGAAGCCCGCAACCGACCATGTATTCAAATCCACCGCCCAAGCAGCCTGATTCTCAGCATCATAGAGCTGCAACTCATCCCCACTTGACACCTGTACATGCGCCAGGTACTGCTGAAAACCCTCAAACTCTCCTGCTGCTTCTCCGGCAAAATAAACATTGCCGTTCACTAAAATACCATAGTTCGCAGCCCATCCCATCGTTGCCCACAGCAACGCTACTATCATCCAACCTGCTTTCCGCATCTTCCTTTATTCCACTCTATTACCTAAAATATCATACACATTCTCACCCACACGGATATACAATTGTCCGTTTCTCAACTCCTTTGTACATTGTACATTGCCACTCGGAATATTCTCAACATCGTCACTTTGCATCTTAATAAACACCGAATATTGACCTCGATCGCCTCCCTCAACAGCCAACTCAAAACCCTCCGGCACAGTCTGACTGCGGTACTTGCCCACACGCACAATCACACGACCACGGTGACCTTGTACCGTCGCGCTGTACTGATATTGACCGCTCGTCTCTTCCAACACCTCGGACTCGCTATGAACACCCGCCCGCTTACGAACGGCAATAAGTTCATTGATCTCATCCTTGTAACTAGTCCAATACGGATAGAAAACACAAGGCACACCCGGCATCATCAGCATATACGCACTCGCCTGCAAAATCTGATC
Source organism: uncultured Bacteroidales bacterium (assembly GCA_902799555.1). Taxonomy (GTDB): domain Bacteria; phylum Bacteroidota; class Bacteroidia; order Bacteroidales; family Paludibacteraceae; genus Colicola. Next base: position 12,594 of record CADCBB010000026.1, on the reverse strand, counting down.
CTTCGTCGTCGAGTTGCTCAAATCACTTCCGCTAAACTGGTTATTGCCATACGCCGTTCCGCGGTCAAAAGTATCATGATTATCAATAAAAGTCACCGAATAACGTTCCAGACCATGCTTGCGAAGTCCCTCAAAAGTCTTGTTCTTGTTCAACTTGCCATACGAACCCGTCACGATGCCCTTCAACGAGTATTTCATCTGAAAATCAAACACCATCGTATTATACTCGCATTCTTCCAAATGTTGTTTTTGGCGGTCAATACTCTGCCACAACTCCGATACCGACATATACGGATTAGCCGCCTCGTTATACATCTTCAGATAACGACCATGGAATCCCAAGGTCATATCATAGCGAAAACCGTCATACTTCATCGACCCCAACAACCATTGCGTATAAGCCTTCGACCAATTCTGAACGTACTCGTTCGTATGGTCCAGATCGCGTGCTCCGTCGAAGTTATCCCCTGTATCGTAGGCTCCGCGGTCCGTGCTGGCAGCATTGTAACAACTCGAATTCTTATTCGTAAAGCACTCGTCATTCCGACAGATATGTTGCTGCGTCAACTGATACGTTCCGTACGAACCAAAGTTATCCTGATAGAAATTGCACCAGGAGTTATAGTTTCCGCGGTGGTTCAACACCACGTCCGCCAAAACTTTCGTATTCCCTTTGTGCAAAGCCGTAATCAAGTTGCCCAACGTCGTCTTCGTTCCCCAATCGCTTTCCTGACTGCTGTACTGACGAGCAGAATAACCCACGCCGCAACCCGTCGGACCCGCACTTGGCGGAAACCACACCACATCAAAATTCGCATTGATAGCCGCCGTATCTTTCAGCAGATCGATCCATTTCGTACGACCGTATTTGGTCGTCGATGCATTTCCGTTATAACTATCCCAATAGAATGCTTGCAACATTACATCCTCGCACTCCGCCGGAACACCTGCGTTACGCGCACTTAAATGACTCGCACCCGCGATCACAAATACGGATAAGATACTAAGTAAAACCTTTTTCATGGTTCAATTCCTATAAAACGGCTGCAAAGATACAACTTTTTTCGCATATATGCAAGCGCGCGCATACTTTTTTACGGAAAAAGTGTTATTTTTGTATTTTTTGAACTTTTTTTACATGCACCTCTTGCGCGTGGACAGTGAACGTAACATTCCATCCCGCATAATCCATTTTATACTCCCTCTCCGGATCCTCCTGATACCCCGGCCGAGGATCTTGTGCTAATAGGTACGTAAGCGCGTCCTTGGTATCACGTGGTAATCCTAGACCATTGTCGTACCAATCTACTTCCAATCGCCTATCTTTATGCTCCTCGGCAAAACCGTTTTTTGCGTCTTCATGACTATCCGAAAAACTTAAATACGGCTTGATATCGTATATCGGCGTTCCATCCAACACATCTGCCCCACTCACGATCAGATCGCCATCCTCTATCCCTACCAACCGCACGCTACTCAACCCGATCGGATTCGGTCGAAAAGGACTCCGTGTTGCAAAAACACCCATCCGTTTATTCCCGCCCAACCGCGGCGGACGAACCGTCGGAGACCAAGAATCGCTTTCGGCTCTCGACTTTTGACTTTCGACTTTGTCAAATCCCCAAATCAACCACAAATGGCTATATCCTTCAATCCCCCGCAAGGCTTCTGCAACCCGAAATTCTGGTTCAAAAACGATACGCGTCAGTATGGGACTTTCCTCCCTACTCTGTCTCGGAATCCCGAACTTATCTGTGTGCCCATTTCGAGCATATGCAATCACTTTTAGCTCCATTTTCGTGTAAATTTGGCGCAAAATTACAAAAAAATGCGCATTTATGCAAAAAAAATGCAAAAAAATTTGGTCATATCAAAAAAAAGCAGTACTTTTGCACCCGCTTTCGTTCGAAGAGCATCTTTTTGCACCTTCCGGCGGAAGCCAGTTTCCCCGTTTGACGGGGACACTTCCGGGTGCCATAGCTCAGTTGGTAGAGCAAAGGACTGAAAATCCTTGTGTCCCTAGTTCGATTCTCGGTGGCACCACAAAAAGAGACTCAAAATTGGGTCTCTTTTTGCTTAATAAAACACACATTATTATGAAAAAAATCATCGCTTTTTGCACCCTGCTTCTCGCCCTTTGTGCTTGTTCCAACAACGAGTATCTTCAACTTGCCCAACAAATTGGGCAGAGCGAAATGATGCACAATCCCGAGTTATGGACTTGTGACGGCGCTGCCAAACCCAAATGGGAGTACACTCCTACCCTCATGGCACGCGCGTTCCTTGAACTCTATCAAGACGCGCACGATACAGCCTATCTCAACCATGCACAACGCTTTGCAGACCAGTTCATCGGCGAAGACGGCACGATTATGACCTACAAGCAGAGCCTCTATAACATGGATCGCATCCAGGGAGGAAATTTCCTTATCATGCTTCAAGCGATCAACCCGCAGCCTCAATACAGCATCGCCATTGAGACGCTCCGTGACCAATTACGGAATCAACCCCGAACATCCGAAGGCGGTTTCTGGCATAAGCAGGTCTATCCCCATCAGATGTGGCTTGACGGCCTTTTCACCGGTACTACGTTCTACGCCCGCTATGCGGCTTATAAACCCGAACCCGAAGCATGGTCTGACATCGCCAAACAATTCCTCATCGTCGATGCGCATACCCGCAAAGCGAACGGACTCAACCACCATGGCTGGGATGAGAGTCGTCAGATGGGTTGGGCAGATTCGATTACCGGTTGTAGTCCCGAGACATGGGGTCGCGCCGAAGGATGGTACGTCATGGCGCTGTGCGATGTACTCGAACTCATGCCGGCGGACCAACCCGAACGTCCTGAACTCATCGCCATCCTCAACCGCGTCATGGATGCCCTGCTTACCTTCCAAGATCCGGAAACACACCTCTGGTACCAAGTACCGGATCGTCCCCTTGACGAAGGCAACTACCTCGAGTCCACTTGCTCCGCCATGTATTGTTTCGCCATGGCGAAAGGCGTCCGACTCGGCATCCTACCCGCATCCTACAAAGAGCAAGCGCAACTTGTCATGGATGGTTTAAAAAAGCATAAGATCGTCGTTAATGAAGATGGCTCCCTCTCTCTGATTGACTGTTGCGCGGTAGCCGGTCTTGGCGGCAATCCCTATCGAGACGGAACGTACGACTATTATATCCACGAACGTATACGAGAAGACGACCCCAAAGGAGTCGCCCCTCTCATTCTCGCCTGTCTGGAATTAGCCAGAATATCGTACTAAATCAATTCTAGGCGCCGAAAGCCAAGCACAGCAGACCAACGCCTATACCGATCATACAGAGAACCTTCGGAAGAGGGTTCTCTTCTTTTAAAAACAACAATCCGTACGCAAAACCGATCACTGCACCGCCGCGACGAATCGTACTCACTACCGCGATCAACGAATCCGGATCACGCAAAGCCAGCATATACACATTATCCGAGATGATCAGAAAAATCGATATGAGGGCTATAGGAAGAAAGCTAGAAAAACTAATAACCCTAGGACTCCTAGGATGCCTAACGTACTCGATTACCCAAACTCCCATCATCATCACAGCCTGATAGAAGGTGTAATAGACCTGCACGGCATTATGGTCGTACCGCCGCATGAGGTATTTATCATACAATCCCGATGCTGCCCCCAACAAGATCGCCAGCGCCAACGCTACATAGTAGCGATTAATCCTAAGATCCCTATAATCCCTATAACTCCTGGGCTTCCTAGTAAAAAAAGCAAAAGCCAGGATCGTGCCCAGCGCGATACAGACGCCAATCCACTGCCAGGTATTGAGTCGTTCGCCGAAGATCAACAGTGCTCCCACAAGCGTCCACATCGGCCGAGTCGCCTGCATCGGACTAACCACCGAGATCGGCAGATGCTTCAGCGCCATATAGGCGCATACCCAACTACTCAGCACAATGAGCGATTTAAGCACCGTAAACAAATGCGCCTGCAGGTCCATTGTTGGTACATAGAACGGCGTACCTACCATCATTGCCGGACAGAACCGCGAACAAATCAGCGGTACAGATAGCAGTACCGCTGAAAAACAAACACTCAATGTCAACACATCTACGACCGGATGATCACGCAACGCGATCTTCTTGCTGATGTCATAAAAGCCCAGGCAAAGAGCAGATATAAACGCTAAAAAGGTCCACATCAATTCAGTTTAAATGCTCCTTTATGTCCTTTTTTCAAGATGAATGTACATTGTCCGGAGAAAGCATGCATGCGCGGTTCGACGAACGAGTCGAGACAAGCAGCATCGCCATTAGCCGCAGCGATGAATCCGTCCCCCTCGTACGAAATAAGATTATCCGAATGCGGGCAGAGATTGCCGTCCTTATCCACTACGCGCACTGTCATATAGCATAGTTCCTCAGGGTTCTCATCTTCATTAGCCCATATGATATCCAGATGATCCGGTTCGCCGGCGGTCTTCACCATCTCACGCGCCTTTTCTTGCCCGTTCTCATCATAGGCTACCACCTCTATCTGTCCTGCTTCGAACGGGATATCAAACCACATGAGACGATAGCGCGGAAGGAGTTCCGGACGCGGTGCGCTACCCCACCAAGGCACTTCAAACTGCGCTACCTGCGGCATCGGGCTGACACCTTCAATCATCTCACCTTTCGCCAAACGGTCGGTCTCTTCGGCCGTCGCATGACGCAACTTGCCGTAACTCTTGCCATTCACAAACAGCTCGGCCGAAGGATAAGAGGTATAGCAAAAAACCGGCACTTTATCCCCTTCGTTCCAGTTCCAGTGCGGAAGGAGATGCAAGGTAGCTTCTTTCGTATTCCACTGCGAACGATAGAGCCAGTAGCGATCTTTGGGTAGCGATGCCAAATCGATGATACCGAAATAGGAGCTGTGACTCGGCCATGCGTCCGTATCATACGGCGAGGGTTCTCCTAAGTAGTCAAAACCGGTCCAAACAAACTGTCCAAGGGTCCAGTTATAATCGTCCTGGAGTTGAAAATCTTGCTCAGGCAGTCCGGACCACGCGCAGTATTCCACGTCGTAACCGGAAGATTGCATATCGGCATAGTGCGCGTCCGGCTGAATAACGGCAGGGGTCTTATACACGCCACGACTCGAAACGGTCGAAGCGGTCTCGGAACCCAGAATCATCTTTTGCGGCAGGTTTGCATATGCCTCGTGATAATATGCCGTACGATAGTTCAATCCCGGCAACTCAACTGCTGCGCCAAAGCCGTTATGAATCACCTGTTTAGCTTGGTCCATGCCGTTGGTAACAGGACGCGTCGGGTCTAACTCATGGAATAGCGCCTGCAGCTTCGTCACAATCTCAATGCCATCGGGCAGCACCTGGTTCCATACCTCATTGCCGCTCGACCAGAGCATCACGCAGGCGTTATTGCGGTAATGCTTCACCATGTTCGTGATGTCCGCTTGCCACCAATCGTTGAACTCTTTGTTGTAATCGTTCTCCGTCTTGCCCCAATTCCATACGTCAAACGGTTCGATCATCATCATCATACCCATCTCGTCACACAGCTCCACTAACTGCGGATCCGGCATGTTATGACTCGTACGGATGGCATCGCAACCCATCTCCTGAAGCATGACTATCTGGTGACGGAGCGCATCCTTATGCACCGCTGCACCTAAGGGTCCTAAGTCATGATGGTTACAAACGCCTTTGAACTTACGGGTCATACCGTTGAGTTGGAAACCGTGCTCCGGGGTATAAGAGATCGAACGAATACCGAAACGTGTCTCTTTCTCGTCCAAAACCACCCCTTCTTTGCTTACGCGCGTCCGCGCGATATATAGATTAGGAGTCTCAGGGCTCCAGAGATGAGGATTCTTAACAATGGTTTCTCCCTGTTGGCCTTCTATCGTCGCAACCACTTTGCCTTTATAGAGAATGTCGGTCGTTATGGTAAGCCCTTCCGCCTCAGCGGTTACCGGCTCCACACCGTTCTGCAGTTCAGCGACAAAGGTGACGGTAGCTTTCTCTTTCGTCACTTCCGGCGTACGCACGAGTACACCGAACGTAGGAATGTGGATCGGATCGGTCTCTACGAGGTGCACATTGCGATATAACCCCGCCCCGGGATACCAACGGCTCTGCTGAGGTTTATTCTCCAGATAGACGTCTATATCTACACTGTCACCGGTGATCAATTGCGGCAGGATATAACAATCGAAGGTGTTATACCCGTACGGCCAATACACCATCTCTTCGCCGTTCACATAGACATCGGCATGACTCATCGCGCCGTCGAACACAAGCGTATAGAAACGGTCCTTTTTTACCGCCACACGGGTATGGTAATGTCCCTTCCCCATCCATGGCAGACCACCGCTACGACCGGTTTTCCAACTCGGCTCACTCTCGCCGTTCTGCACAATAACCACTTCTTGCAGGTCGTTAGCACGATCAAAAGGACCGCTGATGGCCCAATCATGCGGAATAGTGACGTCTTCCCATATAGGATTCTCTGTGGTGTCTTGCGTAAACTGCCATTGACGAAGCAGCGTGTCCGTGCGGTATGTCTGATTGGAGGAGCAGGCACAGAAGAGGAGGCTTAAGGCAAACAAGATGAAGTTACGTTGTTTCATAGGAATCTGTATTCGGTTGTTTCGTCCAATTTATCTCCCGGACGCAGGATCACGTCTGGAAAATCATCATGATGCACGCTGTCCGGCCAAGCCTGCGCTTCCAGACACACGGCATGTTGAATATCGTACATCGTACCGCTCTTACCGATATTCTGCTCGATCCAGTTGCCGGTATAGACCTGCAGACCTTTCATCGTCGTCCAGCACTCCATCGTGCGTCCGTCGGCTTGCAGCGTGCAGGCATGGCGCAGTGCTTTCTGGGCATCATGGCCGCATAGACACCAGTTATTGTCTATTCCCCTCCATGGTTCAAAGAACGGATCATTCATTCGGTCGCCCAAACGAACCGGTTGACGGAAATCCATCGGTGTGCCTTCTACCGAGCGGATCTCGCCTGTCGGACAGGTCCATTCGTCAAAGGGCGTGAACTGATCCGCGAAGACCTGCAGCACATGATCATCTACCCTACCGCTATCTTCTCCCGCGAGGTTGAAATAGGCATGATTGGTCATCGCCACGAGGGTCGGTTGGTCCGTCTTGGCTTCGTAATGAATACGGAGCGTGTTGTCCTTGGTCGCGGTATAGGTCACCCACACATCCAAGTTACCGGGATAACCTTCCTCACCGTCTTTGGAGCGGTAATGAAGCGTGATCTCAAACGCACTCTGCGCAGTAACCTCCCACAGTTTGGCGTTAAAACCTTCTATTCCACCGTGCAGACTGTTCGGTCCGTTGTTAATAGGCAGATGATAGGCCGTACCGTCTAACTCAAACACGCCGTCCTTGATACGGTTGGCCACACGACCGCAGATGGCGTTGAAATACGTCTCCTTGGTTCGCCACTCTTCCGCTGTGCGGAAGCCAAGAACGATGTCCTTGACTTCCCCTTTGCGGTTCGCAACCAGCAGTTTGGTGATCTTCGCGCCGAGATTACTGATCTCCACTTTCAGACCACCGCTGCTCTTAATCGTATAGAATTGTATTGCTTTCATATCAGTCTATTCTGCGGCTACCGTCGCCGATGACTACATCAATGATAATAGGCTTATGTCCGTACTTAGCCTCAAACGCCTCTACGGCACGTTTCGTGAAGGCATCGTACAGTTCGTCTTTGACGAGGTTGATCGTGCAACCGCCGAATCCGCCACCCATGATACGACTACCGGTGACGCCGCACTCTTTGGCGATGTCATTGAGGAAATCCAGTTCTTCGCAGCTCACTTCGTACTCTTTACTCAGTCCTTCATGCGTGCGGAACATCTGACGGCCTACTTCCTCGTAATCACCCTTAACGAGTGCATCGCAGACAGCCAACACGCGGTCTTTCTCGCCTAACACGAAGGTAGCGCGTTGGATATCTTCTGCCGAACAAGTAGCATTCACCGCTTCAAGGTCCTCCCACGTGCAATCACGCAGCGTCTCTATCTTACGATCAGGATGGAGGGCTTGGATGGCCTTGGTGACGTTCTCGCAGGAACGGCGGCGGTCGTTATACGGAGAACCTGCCAACTCATGCTTCACGCAAGAGTTAACCAACACCAGACGATAACCCTTCGGGTCAAACGGGAAATACTCAAATTCACGACTGCGGCAGTCCAGACGCATCAGTTTGCCGGCTTGACCGAAGACAGAAGCGAACTGATCCATGATACCACAGTTACATCCGATATACTTATGTTCGGTAGCCTGACCGGCAAGTACCATATCCCACTTGGAGATCGAACCGCCGAACTGCTCGTTCAGACCGAAAGCGAAACAGCTCTCCAGTGCTGCAGATGAGGACATTCCTGCGCCCAGCGGTACATCGCCTGCGAAAACGGTATCAAAGCCATGTACATCTACACCACGTTCGATGAGCTCGCGCGCCACACCATAGACGAAGCGGAGACAGGTCTCTTTCGGTCCGTTGGGATCATTGACCGACCATTCGCCATATTCGTTCAGGTCCAGCGAGAGGGCACGTACGGTGTCGGTTCCGTTCGGACGGATAACCGCCATGATGCCTTGTTGTACAGCACCCGGAAAGACGAAACCACCGTTATAGTCGGTATGTTCACCGATCAGGTTAATACGGCCCGGAGAGGCATATACGGTGCCGGTCTGACCGGCAAATTTGTCTGCAAATGCAGCGATAAGTTGTTGTTTATTCATATGGATTGGATTTAATAGCCATTAGGATTATTTTTCTGCCAGTTCCACGAGTCGCGACACATCTCGTCAAGACCGAACTGCGCTTTCCACCCCAGTTCACGCTCTGCTTTAGCCGGGTTGCAGTAACAAGTAGCGATGTCGCCTGCACGACGCGGTTTGATTTGATAGGGTATATCCACGCCGTTGACGCGAATGAAAGCATTGACCACATCGAGTACGGAATAGCCGTGACCGGTACCGATATTATAGATGGCGAGTCCGGCTTTGCGCGTGATAGCCTGAAGGGCAGCCACGTGGGCAGTAGCCAGATCGACCACATGGATATAGTCGCGTACACCGGTTCCGTCATGCGTCGGATAATCGTTGCCGAACACACCGAGCTGCTCCCGTTTGCCGACAGCCACTTGCGTGATATACGGCATGAGGTTATTGGGAATTCCATTCGGGTTCTCGCCGATACGTCCGGAGGGGTGTGCACCGATAGGATTGAAATAACGCAAAAGCACTACGTTCCACTCGGGGTCGGCTTTCTGCAGATCCATCATGACTTGCTCCAGCATCGACTTGGTCTGACCGTACGGGTTGGTACAGTGTCCTTTCGGGCATTCTTCGGTGATAGGGATGATCGCGGGATCACCATAGACCGTTGCAGATGAAGAGAAGATGATGTTCTTGCATCCATGCTTGCGCATCACATCGAGTAGCACGAACGTACCGTTCATGTTGTTCTCGTAATATTCAAGCGGTTTGGCAACGGATTCACCGACTGCTTTGAGGCCTGCAAAATGGATGCAGGCATCAAAATGATTGGTGGCGAAAATACGCTCCAAGCCCTCGCGGTCACGGATGTCCGTTTGCACGAAAGGTATCTCATCTACACCGATGATTTGAGCCACACGGCGCAGTGCCTCCGGGTTGGAGTTATACAGGTTATCGACTACCAACGCAGTATGACCTGCTTTGTACAATTCTATCAATGTATGCGAGCCGATGAAGCCGGCTCCGCCGGTAACAAGAATATGCATAACTTAGAACAAGGGGGATGGATAAATACCTTTTTCTACCAACTCAGCGAACTTGGCTACCACTTGCGGACGGTCCGTAGCGTAGGTCACGCCGAACCATTTACTCGGGGTATCCAGCACACGGCAGGTGGCCTTACCGGAATGAATGAGATGATCGACCATCAGCGGGATAAAGAACTCCGACTTGAGTTCCTGTCCATGCTCCTTGAGGAAGTCCACAAAAAACGCTTCCGAGTGCTTAAAATAGTCGGGTGTGAAAGCCCACATATTCATCGATACAGGGGTATTATCTGCGACTGCCGTCTTACCGTCTTCTTCGATATAACGGATCACGCCGTCCTCTTCACGTAAGATTTTCGTGCGCTCCGTCACCTTTGTCAAATAGCCATTCTCGTCGGTCTCACATATGCCACGTGCTACCGTTCCGGACTCGGACAGTGTGTTCGCTACGCGGTAACCCACCATAGCATACTGACCCTCCGTGCCCTCAATCGAGCAGAGATAATCGGCCAGGACCTTAAAACTCTCACGACCATAATAATCGTCGGCATTGATAACCGCAAACGGCTCGTGAATGACATCCTTTCCCATCAGCACGGCATGGTTCGTTCCCCATGGCTTCTCACGCCCTTCCGGTACGCTAAATCCGGCCGGCAGGTTATCCAGATCCTGGAACACCAGTTCTACCGGAATACGATTCTCGTACTTGGAAACGATCTTCTCGCGGAAATCCTGTTCAAAGACGCGGCGGATAACAAAAACCACCTTTCCAAAGCCTGCTTGTATGGCATCGTAGATGCTATAATCCATGATAGTCTCTCCGTGGGGGCCTAGCCCATCCAACTGTTTGAGACCTCCGTAACGGCTGCCCATGCCGGCAGCCAAAACAAATAATGTCGGTTTCATAATTAATCTATCTTAATATCTGTATTTACATTCTTACTGCCCCACAGCGCATAGATTAGGATATACGCTACGCCGATCACCGGCACGATATAACTGATCAGAATATTATGCGATGCGATGATACTCTGTACTTGCGGAACCACACCGCCGCCGACTACCATCATCATGAATATACCGCTAGCCTTGGCCGTGTACTTGCCAAGACCTTCTGTAGCCAGATTGAAGATACATCCCCACATCACTGATGTACACAGACCTACCAGGATGATCAGCAGCGCCGCAATAGGCATCGCCGTCATTGCGAAATCCCACCCCGTAGGCATGTTCACCGTCACTTTGTCTCCCAGCAGCATAGCGGCTACCATCAGCGCGATAGCTACTACCGACGCACAGGTCACCATCGTCTTACTGCTCACTTTGCCGCCGACGAACGAACCGATCGTACGACCTACCAGCATCAGCAACCAGTACAAGCCCGCTACGAATCCTGCGGCCGCAAAACCTACCTGCGGATTCAGATAACTGATCAGCGTAGCCGGTACTCCCACTTCCACGCCGACATAGAAGAAGATAGCAATCACACCCAGCGTCAGATGACGGAAGGACCACGGACTGCGTTCGTACGTCACTTGCTGACCTGCTCCTGCCGGTTCGGCTAACGGAGTGACGAAGATGATCACGAATAGCAGCGCAAAAACAGCCATCGCCATATACAGCATTATGTTCACGTCCGCAATCGTCTTACCTGCCAGACTCTGACCGATGATAGCACCCACCAGCATCGGAGTCAACGTACCGCTCAAGGAGTTCAGCGTACCGCCGATCATATTCAATTGGTTTCCGCGGTTACCGCCACCACCCAACAGGTTCAGCATCGGGTTGGTCACCGTATTCAGCATACATACGCAGAATCCGCAAATCAAAGCTCCCGACAGATAAACGGCGAAGCTGTCAAACACACCGCTCGTCCATTGGATAGCGATACCAATAAAGCCTAAGAAAATAGCGGTCAAGGCCGTACGCTTATAGCCGTACTTAGCCAGGAAATTACCGGCCGGGATACCCATGATCAGGTACGCTAAGAAATTGAACAGGTTGCCTAACATACCCATCCGCTCCGCTTGAGCCGGATCGTCAAAAGAGGCGCCCCAGATCTTACCTACAGGAGCAGCCAGGTTCGTCACAAACGCAATCATCGCATAGAGAAACATCATCGCGATGATGGTGATAATTTGCAAAGAATTTGATTGTTTTGTACTCATAGTATTTTGTGTATTATATGGTTAGATGTTTCATACTTATCGAATACGTATTCCGTTGAGATTATATACCGCTCCGCCTCAGGACGCAACTGCGGCGTGATCAACCAGTTCTCCGTACTGGCCACCTCCTGGATATAAGCGCAGTTATGCTGCAACTTCACGCCTTTCTTCCACCCATAGCCGGCATAGCCGTCTATCACTGTCCATCCCTCAGGTGGAAAACCCTCGCCCTCAAAACTCTCATTCAGCGTCTGTGCGCCGATACCCGTGCAGAACAACGCTGCTACGAGCAATAGAATCATCTTTTTCATCCCAATAAAATTTAAATTGCATGCAAAGGTACTGCTTTTTTCTGATATATGCAAATTTTAATGGACAAAATGGCAGAAGGTGGACAATTTGGCACGAAAATGGACAAATTGGCAGAGATTTGGGACTTGGCACATAATTTGCCATTGTTAGGGTGAAAACGCAATTACGCATACTACGCCAACAACGTAAACTACGCAAGCTACGTTAAACAATGTTTAACTAAATTTGGAGGATTAAATTATGAAACCTGCAATCTATCGTAGAAACAGTTGGCTGCCGACAAACGGATGGTTCCCCACCGTATTCGAC
>CADCBB010000025.1 GCA_902799555.1 uncultured Bacteroidales bacterium | reverse complement strand
CTCATCGTTGCCGCAAAAAGAACGGCAGCAAGAGAAATAAGAATTTTTTTCATTTTTATTAATTAGGATTGTTATTAATTTTCAACTTTCAATTTTCAATTTTATTCAGCGATATGTTTCATAGGCTAATGAGTTACAATAATTTTACCCGACATCATACTGTATTGGCTCGATGCGGATTTGATACGAATAGAATATAAATAGATACCCGGTTGGACTCCCAATTCGCCAATATTAATCGATACATCGTCCGGGTTATCCTGATGGTGGCTATATACCATCTGACCGTTAGTATTAAATAGATACAAGTCCGTTTCAAGCAGTTCGTCCAATTGGTCGTACAGCACAATCATCTTCACTACACCGCTTGCTTGCACAGGGTTGGGGTAGGTCGTGACGGAGACGATCGATGGATCGAGTCCGGCTTCGACGATGAAATTCAGACTCTTGGAGGTACTGTTGTTCAGTAAGTCCCATGCACGGAAAGTCAGCGTATGCATGCCGTCCGGAAGAGCCTCCATGAGATAGTTCACCATTCCTTGACGGTAACTGTTGTTCGCCGTGGTGAAATAGTCATTAAGGATATATACTTGTTTGAGGTCATTATCGATGGTCAGTTGCAGGTCGTGACCGATACCTGCGCCGGCTGTGTTGATTCCGTTCTCGTCTTCCAGTTCGGCAAAGAAACGCGGAGTCGAGTAGGTCTTGTCGCCGTCCATAAAACTCGGGGTGTTGAGGTAGATGTTCATCAGCGGTCCCGTGGTGTCTGCCGTGACAATGGAGCCTGTACCGCCAATAACAAACTGTTCAAAATGGCCGACGGCGTCCTCGTTATAGGTGTCGTCGTGTGCATAATAAACGATACGCCCGTTGCCGTAGTTGTACCGTATATCTTTCGGTACCATGAAGGTGTAGCTGAAATGTCCGTCCTTGACGTTGGTCGAACCCGAGAAGATAGTGCTTGGGTAGTCGTTGTAGGCAACTACCTTCGGATCTCCGCCCGCCTGGTCGTTATCACGCGTCGGGATGGATTGCATCTTATCGTAGATCGTGATATCTACCGTGCCGTTGAAATCGCTGACAAGCAGGCTGTCTTTATCGATGATCTGCGCCTCTACCTGTTGTACACTCAGCGCATTGAGCGTGTCCATTTGCGTCAGCGTCTGTACCTGATAGTCGGTCGGGAAATGAAGCCGCATAGCCGGATCGCCTAACAGCACATACGCCAGGCGGTTCTCATCGCTCAGTTGGTTCTTTCCGATAGCAACCGCTTCGCCAAGCGTCATTTCGTAATGGAACGCATCTTTATGTCCGAAGAGGGTGTCACAGATCGCACGGTTTAGGCTGGTATTCCGATCGGCATATACCGTTCGTGTCGCAGACAAGATACCGATAGCGCCGCCGCGCGTGTTAAGTACCGCCGACTCAGCAGCACTGCGCCGACCGCCGTCGCATTGTGCGAAATTACAAGTCACAAATAGCCAGAAAGCCTGTTTCTTATTGGTCATCTGCTCGATATCTTTCTGATTGAGGATAGACTCACTGGTGATCGCATTATAACCGCCATGTCCGGAATAGTCGAAGAAGAGCACACCGTTTTTAAGCAGGTTGAGTACGCGGTTCTTGGCCAAGGGGTAGCTCTCTCCGCTGGCGTTCACCTCTTGCGGATAGGCATCCAGGAAAATCTTATGCACCACAAAATCAGGGTTCTTCACCCGTACCAGTTCCGCGCTCTTCTCTGCCGTATCGGTATGCATGCCGTTCTCGCCGTCGTCGGCCAGATAAACCAATTGGTTCTTCCATTTGCCCGGTTGGTCGTTCTCCATATATGCAATCAACTTATCTACCGTCGTACGGGCCTCTTCGAGGTCCACAACCGGCAGACGTCCCACGCCGATATCCATCTTGGCTTTCTTGTCCGATGCTCCTTCGTTATCGTCCAACCAACCGAAATAGTCGTCCGAAGCGTAGGCGTTCACTTCATTGACGGAGTTCTCCGCCTGATAGGTCAGCAGTAATTTTGCGCCCGAAGTGGAAGAACCGTATTGTGTTTGGCATAGGTTTCTGTTATCAAACGAACCGTGACCAAAGAGCAGCAGCCAACGAGGTTTATTGCCCTGGCCGTTGTTGGCGCGATCATAGAGCATCTTCATTAACCATCTATACGCGCTCGCGTCAGGCGTGCCGGAAGAGAACTCGTTATATACTTGTTTGTCCGTCACCACTTTCCACGTGATTGCCTCTTTGGTTTCGTGCGTCCTTGCCAAATCAGCCGCTATCTCCTGATAGCCCTCTGGGCAGATAATGACATAGTCAATGTTGCTCAGTGCGTGCAGGTTCTGGTTTTTCACCTCGCCGATCACGGTCGCTTGTACGAACGAACTGCCTTGCGTGTTAACGGCGATATACTCATGGATGCCGTCTTTCTGCGAACCTACCCAAGTTGCCTCGTTGCCGCTCAGCGTCACCGGCATTTTCTCGATTGCATCGAGGTTGGTGATGTCCCATACCTGCGTAGCAGCAGTCGCTCCGCTGAGATGAAAACGCACCGGCGTATTACTTCCGCGGTTGGTCAGTGTACGGATCGGCATGTAGTCACCGGTCATCGTCAACGAACAAGGAGTCGTGATCTCGATATAATTGAGCCATCCCAAAGCGGAGGCATTACTGTTCTGAAGTTGCAGTTGTACCTTCTGCTGATTTGCGGCACTCGTACCGCTCACGCTTGTCGAACCGGTCACACCGAAGGTGTAGTGATCGGGGATGGATGCGATAAAAATACTCTTGGAGGTCCCGCCGTTGAGGGTCGCTTTGAAATACGACTCGGTTGAAGCATTGGCTGCCACATCCACATAGATCTTGGTCTGCTCGGAAGTAATCGCGTTCGGGGTAGAGAAAGTGAAGTTCTTACTCTGGTTTGCGCCGAACTGCTCGCCGTAGAACGTACGTCCGCCGCCGGAGACACCCGTACGGTCGATCAGGTTGATCGAGTCTTTGTCGTGTACCTTATACAGCACATACGTGTCCACGTCTGTCGGCGTACCGCTTACAGCTGCACCTTCCGTCGGCGCCAACATTGATCCCGCATTGTCGCTCAGGAAATAATAGCCGTAGTCCGAATACGTATTCCGCGTGTGTGTAAAACGGGAATTCGAGGTGTTGTACATCCAACTGATCGGACCCTGCACGTAGAAAAGCACATAACTGCTGCCTATGTAAACGGGTACCTGCGGCAGGTCGTCAATGTTACGCTTGCTGAAGTCCTGCTCTTTCTGCGCACCACCATAACCGAATACCCGCAGACGGGTAGGCTCCAGGCCGGCAGCACGTATCTCATCGAAACTCATACGGCATACGCCGGACTCGCTCACGCGTATCTTCACCCATTTACCACTCGCCAAAACCGACTGATCGGCATACGAATGGATACCTGCCATCATAGGCAGGCTCAAGGCCAACAGTATTATACTAATCCATTTTCTCATTTGATCTTACAATACAATTTTTCTTCGCCTTCTATTTCGACACGAAGGACATCTTCTTTCTGTACCGGCTTCGGGTCTTGCTTCGCTTGGATATATATCAAATCCCCTTGCCGAATGGTCATTACCTTACTTGCCTCCGCAATCGCTTCTTCAGGGGAGATGATAAGACTTTCACCTTTCACCTTTAACCTTTCACCTTTATCGATCCACTCTCCGATGGATAAGGAGTAGTCAAACGCCAAAGCCTTTGTCCACGGCTTACCTTCTTTCTCCGCTTCGCGCAATATATCCAAGGCTACAAAATCTTCTCCGGGCGCCACCGCATCGTAGTAACGGTCGGCGAACTTAGGGGCGATCTCCTTGCCTAAACGGCTTACCCGCAGGATCATACAGGGGGTCACACCTATCGCTTCACTCCAGTCGGGCATAAAGAACGGCTTGCGTCCATTCAGCAGACAACTGTCGCCTTTCAGCACCATCTCAGTACTGCCGTTATGATATACAAAACCGATAATTTTCATTTTACCCTACTCGCCGAATGGATATCTTGCTCCGGTTCTAAACCGGCGTGCAAAGGTACAACTTTTTTTGCATATATGCAAATAAAAATGCAATTATGCAATTTTTTCTTAAAAAATTACTTTGCCCGGATAAACAATTGTACCGGCGTTCCCGTAAAGTCCCACCATTCCCGTAACTTGTTCTCCAAGAATCGTCTATACGGCTCTTTGACGTACTGCGGCAGGTTCGCGAAGAAGACAAAGGTCGGAATCTGCGTGTTCGGCAACTGGGTACAATACTTGATCTTGATATATTTTCCCTTCCAGGCGGGTGGGGGATAGTTCTCGATCAGCGGCAGGAATTTCTCGTTCAACTGTGCGGTCGGCACTTTCTTATTCTTGTTCTCATACACATGGATCGCCGTCTCTACTACCTTGAAGATACGCTGTTTGGTCAGTGCACTTGTGAAAATGATCGGGAAATCCGTAAACGGCGCAATGCGTTCGCGAATAGCCGCTTCATAGGCTTTAATATCCGCGTTCGTTTTGCTTTCAACCAAATCCCACTTGTTGATACAAACGACCAGACCCTTCTTGTTCTTCTGAATCAGCGAGTAGATATTGAGGTCTTGCGCCTCGATACCACGCGTCGCGTCAATCATCAGGATACATACATCGCTGTTTTCAATCGCACGGATCGAACGAACAACTGAGTAGTACTCCAGGTCTTCCGTCACTTTCGCTTTCTTACGGATACCGGCTGTATCGACCAGGTAAAAATCCTTGCCGAATTTATTGTACCGCGTGTAGATCGAGTCGCGTGTCGTACCCGGGATATCGGTCACGATCGTACGTTCCTCGCCGATAAAAGCATTCAGAATGCTCGACTTACCGGCATTCGGACGACCTACGATCGCAAAACGCGGCAGTTCTTCCAACTCCTCGTCGCTGTCGTCTTCCTTACGGAAACGACTCACTACCTCGTCCAGCAGATCACCCGTACCAAGTCCGTTCTCTGCGGACACGATGAACGGTTCACCAAGGCCGAGTTTGTAAAACTCCGCCGCGCCGTACTGGTTCTCGAACGTATCGACTTTGTTGACGCACAAGATCGTCGGTTTTTTTGCCTGACGCAACAGGTGTGCCACTTCGGTATCGAACTGCGTCACACCTTCGTTCACATCAACGACCAGCAGCACCACGTCCGATTCACGGATCGCCAAGTCCACCTGACGGTTGATCTCGCTCTCAAACGTGTCATCGCTGTTAACAACCCATCCTCCGGTGTCGATCACCGAGAACTCACGACCGCACCATTCGGCCTTACCGTACTGACGGTCACGTGTCGTACCTGCCGTATTATTCACTATCGCCCGACGCGTTCCCGTCAAGCGGTTAAAAAGCGTGGATTTGCCTACATTAGGCCTCCCCACAATTGCCACAATGTTCGCCATTACAGTCTCCTTTCTCACAGTCGTTGCATTGACCGTGACATTTGCCGCAGTGATGCGGGTTTCGTATTGCTTTGAGCTCACCTTCCGTTACGTCACGGATGCTCAAGATAACGCCTTTGAAATGCAGGTCTTCACCGGCATAAGGATGGTTGAGGTCGATCGTCACCTGATCGTCTGTCACCTCGCAAACCTGCGCCCGAACGACTTGTCCGTCCACGGTGTTCATCGGCACGATAGCGCCTACATACACGCGCTCTTCGTCAAACTCCCCGTCGCCGTTGAAGAACATCTTCTTCGGCAGGTCCATCAGGCCCTCCGGGATATACTCGCCGTACGCGTCCTTGGCTGCCAGCACGAAATCAAAACTGTCGCCTACTTCTTTGCCGTTCATCGCGGCCTCGAAAGCGGGTAACATCATTCCTTCGCCATGACACCATGTCAACGGAGCTTCTTCCGTTGCTTTCTCCATGAGTTCTTCTTTGCCGTTCTCATCTGTGATATACAACTCATACGTCGCACTCACAACTTTTAGATTCTCTATCATATCTTTCAACTTTAAACTTTCAACTTTAAACTTTATTTACCACCATTCTGTTCTACTATTGGTTGATTCATTACTGTTTTTATCATATTTAAGATCGCTCAAGATCGACGCATTCACGCCGATATGGAACGTATAGCTCTTAAATGGTCCGATCGGGTTTATGCTCGCGCTCATATTCCAGCAGTGCAGGTCACGGCTTACGTTGAACGTACAACTCGTCACTTTCTTGTAATCGAAGTCATACGTCATATTCGCGCTCACTTTCCATCCTTGACCAAGACCGAGACTTCCGTTCAGGCTCAACGAGTTACGCCATTTCATCTTGTATTGCATCTTCTCGTAATCGAACTCACTTCCGTTGCGGTATGCCAGCGAATAGTTGATCGATATGCTCCATGGGAATTCGGTCTTGATATACCCGTCTTCTACCTCTTCGTTTTTCTTCTTGTTGTTGAGCTTACCGTTTGTCTCTAAGCCTTCACCATCTTTCTCGATCGCATCGAGGTTCGTTTCATCATTCGCATCATTCCCCTCATTTGCATCATTCACTTTCTCCCCGCGTTTCTTGGCGATCTCATTCCGCCATTTACGGATCGTCTGGTCGCTGATGGTATAACTGAAGTTCCAACTGAAACCGTCCCAGTGCGGGAAGCGACCGTTATGCCAGTACTGCTTGTTCGTTCGAACAGGCTTGCCAAACGCGTTCAACTCGTACATATACGGATCCAGCTTCGTGGAGATATTGAGGCTGTAGTTGTTCAACTTCGGGAATTTCAGACGCAGGTTCACCGTGAATAAGCTCCAGTTCATGGAGTCCGCAGCGAAGTTATAGCCTCCGTCGACAGAAAAGTTATCGATCAGGCTCACTACCTTATACGGCTTCTTACCTGTCGTATCTTCGGAATTGACCACTTTCATCTCCAAGTTGTTCTGCACGCCGAATGTCAGCGTCGCGGATGTCCCTTGCGCTGCATTGCCGTACGGGCTGTTCGCAAAGCGCGAATAGGTCTGTTTGACTACTTCGCCGGTCGGCACACGCTTGCCTGCCGCATCCAGCGAGTCTTTGTAATAAACAGGCTGGTCGTACGATCCGTAATAACCCCAGAAAGACTGCCCGAAATCCGGGTGATACGATATACCGAATCTCGGCGTCAGCACATGGCGGATTTTCTCAATCTTGCTGTTCGGGAATAATTTCTTCAGCGGCGTGTAGAATCCGTATAGCTTCGTGCTGAAATTCAGGCCCATATCAAAATCAAACACGTTGTAGAAACCATTCGTCGTATCTTGCACAACGCTCTGACCGATCGTGTCATACATCTGATCGATTCGCGTGAAGTACATGCGGTCACGCAGGTTGATCGATGGCGTCACGGACAAGTATTTGAACAACATGAAGCTGGCGCGGATAGGTACCGAATGACGCATTCCCGTTTGCCAATCGCGGAAGAAATTCGAATGCAGAAATTCTTTCTCTTTCATGTTGTTCGTTCGGATCTGTCCTTCGCCCGAATAACTCATACTGATCTTCTCGTACCATTTCTCCTTGCCGCCCACTTGTCCCTTACGTTTGAGCACTGCCTGGCGCAATAACTTAAACGGATACTGGCTGCTCATATTCACTGTCAACTGCGGTGCGGTCAGGCTGATCGTCGAGTCACTCGTACGCTGCGTCAGGTTCGCACTCAAGCTCAAACTCCACGGACTGTCCGGAAAACGCTGCTGATAACTGATGCTACTGCTCTTCGTGTTCTCCGAATACAAGGACGGGTTGTAGTAACTGTTGATGTTATCGCGGTTATAACCGCTGGTCGAGAAGTTGACACTCGCGGAGAATGTGCTGTACGGATTCGCTTTCGCGTCCTGCGTATGCGTCCAGGCTACGCTGAAGTTATTGCGCTTTGCATAGCCCGGCATGCCCTTTTCTCCTGTCACATCATTACGGTAGTTGATACTCAAATTGCCGGAGAAATGGTATCGCCATATATACCGCGATTTACCGCGGATAGCCCAAGTTCCCTTCGAATACACGTCGCCCGTCAACTCCAGATCCATGTAATCGCATAGCGCGAAGTAGTATCCGAAATTGCTCAGATACAGACCTCTGCTGTAATCGTCACCGAAGTTCGGCATAATGATTCCGCTCGAGTACGATTGGGTGAAGGGGAAGAAACCGAAGGGGATCGCCAGAGGCAAAGGCACGTCGCCCACTACCATATAGGATGGACCTGCGGCAATATAATCGCCCGGCTTCACTTTCGCTTTCGTCATTTTGAGGTAGAAGTGAGGATGGTCGTGGTCGTCACACGTGGTATATTGTCCGCCGGCAAGCATCATTTCATTGCCATGCATCTTCTTCGTCTTGTCCGCGATGATATATCCCTCACCCTGCTGCGTCACGACATGCCGGATATAACCCTTCTGCGTCTTGATGTTATACGTGATCTCGTTCGTCTCGTAACTGTCCTTCCCGTCTTTGAAGACCGGCTTACCTTTCCATTCGTAGTTCAGCGTGTCATATACGCCATGCGCGTAGATAAGGCTGCTGTCCAGGTTCATTCGGATAAACTCCGACGTCAATTCCATCTTCTCGTATTTGAGCTCGCCCTTACCGTGCAGGAATGCCGTTCCATTCCCCATCATAATCATCGAATCACTCGCCTGATAATGTACCGGCGCCTTCAAATCACTCTTCTTCTTCGGCATCACCTTCACCGAATCCATCGTCAGCGTATCCGTCGCCAATGAGTCCATCGTCAGCGTATCCGTCGCCAATGAGTCCATCGTCAACGTATCTACCAATAGGGTATCTGAATACTGATTTCTGAATACTGTATCTTGCGGTATACTATCCTCTGCCCGTACCGCCGAAAGGCAGCACAGGAGCATTCCTAACACTATGTATATACGCATGCGCATAATACCGCAAAATAAAATCGGGCGCAAAATTACAACAAATTTTGCACATATGCAAATTTTTAAGGGATTTTTTTTGCTTGACAAAGTAACTTTGTGATAAAGGAAAGCCTAAGAGCCATTCGGATAGCGTATATACTCTTCGAAACTTAACCTGAGAAACAGGCGGTAGGTTTAAGGATGAAGGACTCGTCAAGAGAGGACGAGAGGAAGGTGCGGCGAGCCACAGAACGGAGCGGAGAATGGGCGAAGGAGCGGGATAGAGAGGACGCTATAGAGCGGCGGATTGAATCCGCCTGGAATGAACATACGTCTATTTGATCAAAAGAAACAGACTCGTCGGGATGGAGGGCTTTGTCGCGGGCGGCTTGGAGCTGGCGATAGATGGAGACGTAGGTGTATTGGTAGAAACGGGAGTAGGGTTTGAGGCCGGGTTCGGGAGCAGCGCCGCCTTTGACAACAGAGAAATAATGGTTAAAGAAGCGGAGTCTCCATTCGAGGGCTTCGCGGGTATGAGCATGCTCCAAAGCGTGGGCTTGGCGCTGAGCTTGCTTGATGAGTTCACGATTCGCTACGCAGGCTGCAGACCAGGTCTTCGGAAAATGGTAGGTATAGAGTTGGAGAAGGCCTTGAGCATAAGGCATCCGGCGGACAACGATGTGCATTTTGTAACGGCGACCTGCTTTGACGGAGTTCATAGCGCCCCAGTAGGCTTCGTAGAGGGTTATAGGCACAAAATAGCGCACTCCTCGGGCTCGAGGCGTGGAATTGGGCGGGAGCGAGACATAATGGTCAATGATGCTTCTCAAACCCATCTGAATGCGTGTTTTTAAGTGCCGTGACATGTGTGTTTAAATCGTTGTATATGTGTTGTTTATTTATATGCAATAATAGGTATGGTCTAGGACGCATAGAACGAGCCTTGTTTCCGCCTCTGAT
The DNA here is from genome assembly GCA_902799555.1 of uncultured Bacteroidales bacterium. Classification (GTDB taxonomy): domain Bacteria; phylum Bacteroidota; class Bacteroidia; order Bacteroidales; family Paludibacteraceae; genus Colicola. Next base: position 24,175 of record CADCBB010000025.1, on the reverse strand, counting down.
TTGGACCCTTTTGGGGCTCGAAAATATGAGAACGGGGATTTTTAATTCGGGTGCAAAGATACAAAAATATTTTGGAATATGCAAATTTTGGAATATGCAAATTTTTGGACACAAAAAGTTAAGTTTTTTGGCAAAAAATGCGCATTTTCTTGCATATTTCAAATATTTGTTGTACCTTTGCAGGCGCAAAGGTTTAAGATGTCCTCACATGACGAATGACCGCAACATATTAATGCAAATTCAAACTCTTGGGCGAGACTTGCTCCCTGAGGGTAGTAGTTTGTTGCTATATGGTTCACGGGCACGCGGTGATAATCGTGAAGACTCCGATTTTGATTTGGTTGTGCTATTGGACAAAGATAGGCAACAATTGCAGGATTTTACAGATTACGCTTATCCTTTCATGGAAATGGGCTGGGAAATAGGAGCGGAGATTAACCCTATGCTATATACTCGCAAAGAATGGCAAGAACGCCATTTTACCCCGTTCTATCAGAATGTTGAACACGATAAAATAGTTTTAGTATGAGCCTTACGGATGAAGACAAGAAAGTATTAACCCAATTGCATTTAGACAAAGCACATGCCTGTTTAGAAGATGGAGAGAAGTTGCTGCAGATGGAATCCATCTCTGCAGCTGCAAATCGCTTTTACTATGCTGTTTTTCATGCGATACATGCACTATTCGTAACAAATGGTATACAATCCAAGTCTCATAATGGCACTATCGCACAATTTAATCAGCAATTTATCAAGACAGGACTAATTGAACCTAAATATGGTCATTTTGTGGCTGTCATGGAAAATATGCGCGAGAAAGCAGACTATGATGTCATTTATGATGTAACCCGCGAGGATCTTGATGCGCTTAAGCCATTAGCTTATGAGTTATTGAATATTATTGAACAATTGCTTAAACAATAATTGTATCGCTTTGCCGCGAGCGGAAATGCGGACGTCGCTTGCCGACGTAAAAGAGCAAGGACATATTGAAATAAAGCGTTTGCTATTTGTTCGTAACACGCTCTGGAACCTAGGAAATTTCAAATCGTGATAACTACAACAACAAATACGCGAACGTCCACATTGAGTGTGGGCGATTCTCGTTTGTAGTTATAGGTTTTCCTAGGACCTCAGAGCATGGACAAGAACCGTCCATGCTTTTTGTTTATGAGTATGGAGAATGCCGAAAAACGTTAAGAATAGGCAAAATAAAATGATTTAATACTATGTCAAAATTTAATTTTAAAGTCACCCGACAAGAGTATCAATTAGTTCTTGAAGCGAGACGACAAATACTCTTTTTGTCTGAAATTCAAGAAATGGAATGTCAGCAATGTAAAAATGCGCATCCTGCAAACAATATCGAAAGCGATGTTAGAGAAAAAGTAAAGATCCTTAATAAGTATTTCCATACTCGTGTAAATGAAGATGATGTAACGAGTCATATTGTTAAGAATTGTAATATAATAGATAGTGATATAACAAATCATCTTCCATGTGCGGTTTCTCTGATTGCATTTACAGGAAATCGGAATGAATTCAGTTTCGCTACTAAATATTGTGCATTATTACAACCTGATTATTATCCAATTTATGACAGATACGTTTGGAAGTTTTTCTTACACCTAAATAAATTAGGTTTTTTTGATAAAGCAACCGAGAAAAAGATTGCAAATGTAAATAAGAATCGCAGTACTGCATATAGCGATTACATATATGTTTATAATGAATTTATAGACAAGTCTGGTATTAAATCTTTCTATAAAAGTTATCGAGAGGTTGATAAATATATTTGGGGCGCTATCCGCATGTATTTGTTAATAGAGAAGGATATTAAGTACTCAAATATTTCTCCTACAAAGCAGTGGTTGCAAACATTTGTCGCAAGATTGTTGGCAAATCTCACGACAACGGCAATTTGGGCAATAATATCGCATATTAATTTCTAAATAAATATAATTATGAAACACAAGATTTCACTTCTTTTATTAACATTATTTGCATGTGTATATATTTGCCAAGCAGCCATTATTGATGGAACTTGTGGTACTAATCTTACCTGGGTATTAAACACTCGCGATAGCACACTCGTCATAGAGGGAAGTGGTACTATGACAAATTGGTCAACTAACAACAGTGTTCCTTGGTATGAATATGTCTCGTACATTGCAACAGTTTCTTTGTCAGAAGGAATTACTAGTATAGGTAATAGGGCTTTTTATAATTGCGCCAAATTGGCGTCTATAGAAATCCCAAGCAGTATTACAAAAATTGGAGCATACTCTTTTTACGGATGCATACGATTAAATACTATTACCTTGCCTGATGGAGTTACAAATATTGGAACTAGTGCCTATGGAAATTGTTCTGGAGTAACATCTATTTCTATTGGGCGAGGAGTTACAAGTATGTCCTCAGATGCTTTTGGGTGTAGTAATGTTGTATCCATTGAGTGGAATGCTCAAAGTTGTAACAATTTTTCCCGAACACATCCTCCATTTGCATCTTCCGTACAAACTTTTACATTTGGCAACAATGTTAAGAAGATACCTTCATGTCTCTGTTATGGCATGAAAAATTTAACATCTATTATTATACCGAATAGTGTTACAAATATTGGTGATAGTGCGTTCTTTTCATGCAGTGGATTAACTTCAGTTAATGTTTCGGACATACTAACCTGGTGCAATATATCATTCGGGGGATACTATGCGAATCCATTATCTTACGCCAAGAACTTGTATCTAAATATGGAGTTATTAGCAAATATAACTATTCCAGGTAACGTTGCAAGTATCAGTAATTATGCTTTTGTTAATTGTAAAAACTTGAAATCAATAACTATTCCCAATACGGTTACAAGTATAGGAGTTAGCGCATTTCAGCATTGTACATCTCTGACATCTGTAGTAATAGGAGGGGCGACAAGTATAAAAAATATGACTTTTTATAATTGTAAAAATTTAGAGTCTATAGAACTTCCCAATAGTATTAGTAGTATAGGGAAACAAGCATTTTACGGTTGTCAAAAACTATCTACATTAACCATTCCCAATAGTGTTAAGACTATTGGCATAAGTGCATTTGAAGAATGTTCTAGTTTAAATAACGTAATTATTCCAAATGGAGTGACGGATATTAACGATAAGACTTTTTATAGATGCAGCAATTTAGTCCATGTAGATATTCCTAATAGTATTACTAAAATAGGAGCAGAGGTTTTCTATCAATGCAAGAGGTTATCCTCAATAACCATCCCTTCCAAAGTAAATAGTATAGGAGAGAACGCGTTTTATGCGTGTGATAGTTTATATGTGGTTACTTTAGAATCAAATGTGAGTGGATCAATTTATGGACAACAGGTAAAGGAGTATATTATAGGAACCAATGTAACTAGAATTGGAGATAATGCTTTTCGGGGATGCAATAGTTTACATGCTGTTTCTATACCTCATAGTATCTCATATATAGGCAACTACGCTTTCTCACAAAGCCCGATCCAAAAAATATCAATAAATTCAGATAAGTATGTAGGGATGGATTACACTGAGGTATACACACAAAACTGCTTTGCAAACAAAATTGGACTTGATTATCCTATAAGAGAACTTATCTTAGGAGATAGTATTACTAAGATAGGTATCAATGCTTTTAGATATGAACCTCTTACAACAATAACAATTCCCAAAAATGTTACAAGTATAGGAGATAATGCTTTTTATAATACATTGACAGAAGTGGTTTGTAAGGCGACAACACCTCCTACTTCTAAAAGTAGTTCGTTCCCTAATAAAAATATTCCTCTCTATGTACCAGAAGAGAGCATAGAATTATATTCAAATGCAATTTGGTGGGAAGAGTTTTATCAAATTCTTCCGATTCCTTCAGGTAGTTACACGATTTATACCGATGCTATAAATGGACATGTAGAGGGCGCGGGCGAATATGAAAGTGGCACATCAATATCATTAGTTGCTATACCTAATGAAGGATACATATTCAGTCATTGGTCTGATGGAAACACGGATAATCCAAGAACAATTGTAGTTTCAGAAGATGCGACATATACTGCTATTTTTAGATCAGAATTATCTAGTGACGATTTTCTTTTTACATCTTATCAAAACGGTTCAACAATAGGTTTGTCATCATTGGCTAGTCATCAGGTCATAGAATATTCTAGAAATGGAACCACATGGATAAATATGACAACAGCCACTAGTATAACTTTAAATAATGGCGATTCGGTCTATATGAGAGGTGTGCTTAGTGACAACAATACTTCAACTGATTACACTCAGTTTACTATGACAGGTGCAATTGCAGCATATGGAAATATCAATTATTTATGGAATTATGCAAACTTAAATGCTCCTCTAAAAGAATATTGTGGAGCAAATCTGTTTAAGGACTGTGTTGGTTTAATTTATGCACCTGAATTACCCTCTACAGAACTTGCTGATTATTGTTATATAGGTATGTTCCGAGGTTGTTCTTCATTAAGTTCTGCTCCTGTTCTACCTGCAATGACATTGACTGATCATGGTTATTGTAGTATGTTCAGAGAATGTACTTCGCTAATTTCTGCTCCATCATTACCTGCGACAACAATAGCAGCCAGTTGTTACACTAGTATGTTTCAGGGATGCACTAATTTGACTTTGGCTCCAACAATTCTTCCTGCTCAGACATTAGCTGATTATTGTTACCAAAGCATGTTCTCTGGTACCGCTATTTCTACAGCACCGGAACTGCCGGCTACTACATTAGCTCCATGTTGTTATGTGAGTATGTTTCAAGATTGTGCTTCATTAATGTCTGCTCCTTCGCTAATGGCAGAAAGCTTAACTGATTATTGTTATTGGCGCATGTTTCGAGGTTGTACTTCTCTCACATCTGCTCCTACGATACTACCGGCTACTAATCTAACAACTTATTGCTATAATCAAATGTTTATGCAAACTGCAATAACAAGTGCGCCAGAGTTACCGGCAAAAACTTTAGGCGACTATAGTTATAATCAAATGTTTTATCAGTGCAGTCTTCTTAATTATATAAAATGTTTAGCAACTAATATCAGCGCAACAGGATGTACACAGGGATGGGTAAATGGCGTTGCCTCATCAGGAACATTTGTTAAAAATAGTAAGATGACTTCATGGACAAATGGGAATAACGGCATACCTACAGGATGGACTATTCAAAATTATGTTGTCAATGAATATGTGGTAAATTTTGTAGATTGGGATGGTGCTATTATAAAAACCGAACAAGTTATTAGTGGAGAATCAGCCACAGCTCCAGCAGATCCTATGCGCGAAGGGTATACTTTCATAGGTTGGGATAGAGATTTTTCGAATGTCACAGAAAATATGACTATCACTGCTTTTTACAAGATCAAACGATACAGAGTTGAATTTTTAGATTGGGATAATACAATACTAAAACGCGATAGTGTAGATTGGAATACTTCAGCAACGGCTCCCTTAGATCCGATTCGAGAAGGTTATACATTTATCGGTTGGGATAAAGACTATCACAATATAACCGAGGATTTAACCGTTACAGCACAATATGAATTGGGAGAAAATGCTAACTTTATCGTTATATTCAACACCAAGGAAGGAGATGAGATTTTAAGTAATGATATAACACTTAAAGTTCCTGCCGCACCTGAGATAAATGGCTTTACATTTCTTGGTTGGCGTCCTAAAGCGACTATCATAGACAATAATGTTATAGAGATCGAAGCTATCTATGAAGCTAACGAAGAAACTTCATTACAAGAAGTAATAATTAATTCCAATAATTCCGCACAAAAACTTATTCGAGAAGGAAATGTTTATATTCTTTTTGACAACAAGACCTACACTCTCCAAGGACAAGAGGTGAGATAACTGAAAAGTGAAGAGTGAAAAGTGGGTAGTACGTGTGTGCTGCTCACTTTTTTTTGTTTATGTAAATCGCACTATAACAATGTTTTAAGCTTGTAATAATTTTATTACTAATAATTTTGTTACTAATTTATTTGTTTGTATCATTTTTTTGTTGTAATTTTGCACCGCAAAATCAATAATCATGGATATTCAATCGTATATCAACGCTCATCGTGAGCGGTTTATGGAGGAGTGGGCGAGCCTCATTCGGATCCCAAGTGTGAGTTGTCAGGCTGAGCATAAAGCCGATATGCTGAAATGCGCGGAGCGCTGGAAAGAGCTGCTGATCGCAGCCGGCTGCCAAAAAGCAGATGTGATAACCCCATCCCTGCCTTCCCCTCAAGGGAAGGAGTCTTCGAATCCGTTCGTCTATGGTGAATATCAATGTTCCCTCCCTTGGGGGGAGGGGCAGGGTGGGGTTATTCCTACCGTTTTGGTCTACGCCCACTACGACGTAATGCCGGTAGAGCCGCTCGATCTCTGGAAATCGAATCCGTGGGAGCCTTCTATCCGGGACGGCCGTCTTTATGCCCGCGGTGCAGACGATGACAAAGGCCAAGCCATGATTCAAGCGAAGGCTTTCGAATACCTCGTTCATGAAGGCTTGATGGCTTGTAACGTCAAGTTTATCTTCGAAGGTGAAGAAGAGATCGGTTCGCCCTCTCTGGAGGCTTTCCTCGAGGACCACAAAGAGTTGCTCAAGGCAGATATAATTTTGGTTTCGGACACCTCGATGATCGGTAAAGAGACGCCTTCTATCACTACCGGACTCCGCGGTCTCGCGTACTGGGAGATCGAAGTGGATGGCCCGAATCGTGACCTCCATTCCGGACATTTCGGCGGCGCGGTGAAGAACCCGATCAATGCCCTTTGCGAGATGCTTGCTCAAGTCGTTGATAAGGACGGAAGAATCACAATACCACATTTTTACGACGATGTGCTGCCTATCCCGCAAGCGGAACGCGATATGATCGCACAGATTCCTTTCTCGCAGGAAAAATACAACAAAGCGATTGATGTGGATGAGGTCTTCGGAGAAGTCGGTTATTCGACCCTCGAACGTAACTCTTGTCGCCCCTCTTTCGACGTCTGCGGCATATGGGGTGGCTATACCGGAGAAGGCTCCAAAACCGTCCTGCCGTCCAAGGCTTTTGCGAAAGTGTCCTGTCGTCTCGTAGCTAACCAAGACCACGAGAAAATCTCGCAGGCGTTTATCGATTATATCGCCTCTATTGCGCCGAAGGGCGTCCGCGTAAGAGTTACTCCCATGCATGGCGGTCAGGGCTATGTCTGCCCGATCGATATACCGGCCTATAAAGCCGCCGAGAAGGGCTTCGAGATAGCTTTCGGTAAACGCCCCTTAGCGGCTCGTCGCGGTGGTTCTATCCCTATCATCTCATCTTTCGAGCAGATCTTGGGCTGCAAAACCATCCTTATGGGCTTTGGCCTCGAGCAGAACGCCATCCATTCGCCCAACGAATCAATGGATCTCGAAGTATGGGAACGCGGAATCATCGCGGTAACAGAATTTTATAAGGAGTACGCGAAATGAGAATAGCTATCATAGGTGCCGGCAGTGTGGGCACGAACCTGCACCACGCGTTTGAATTGAAAGGAATCCATGCGGAGCTTGTCCATGCACGACCGCTTACTGCAAATCCTGCTGCGGTGAACGATCTGCCCAAGGCAGATGTCTATATTTATACGGTCGTGGACCATGTATTAGCGGAAGTGATCTCCAAAATCCATGCGCCTCAAGCCTTACACCTGCACACCTCGGGCTCGATGCCGATTTCGGTCTTTGGGCCGGATAAACCTCATTCCGGAATCCTGTATTTCTTCCAGAGTTTCAGCCGCGAGACACTCATTGATGATTGGAGCACGATCCCTTGTTTCATCGAGGGGCATAACATCGACGATGTCGCTGCGATCTACAGCCTCGCGCAATGTCTGACGAGTCGGATCTACGAGGCGAATCAGCACGATCGCGAACGGCTCCATATCGCCGGTATCTTCGCCAATAACTATACGAATCTTATGTGCCGCATTGCCGAAGATGTCCTCAAAGGCACCTCGATCCCCTTTGAGGCGCTCTTACCGCTTATCGATAATACCGCCGCGAAGATCCATGTCATGAAACCCGCCGACGCCCAAACGGGACCTGCCAAGCGAGCAGATCACGCGGTCATAAATCATCATTTGGAAATCCTGCGCGCTACGCCTTATGCTGCATTGTATCAAGAGCTCGCAGCGTTAATCGAGAAAGCGCATAATCATTGAGTTCGTCCCAACGAATGCAAATCGTGCCGGCTATGTCCGGCATTTTTTGTACGTTATGTACAATGAACCGCGCATGCAATTTTTGATGCGAGAGCACATGTGTAAACGGATATTTATCCTCCGTTTGACCTTCCTCGCACGGAAACTCGTACAAATGATACCAGATATCCTTTTCCTCTCGCCGGCGAATAAGTGTCTCATCGCCGCAAAGATAGACGTGATACGTAAACCAGCGATCTCTTACTTTCGGCCGTGGCTTGCGTACCGGCAGTACCTCGGCCGTTCCATGGGCATAACCTAAGCAACACTCCTGCAGCGGACAGGTCATACAGGCGTCTCCCAGCGCCGGCGTACAATGCAGCGCACCAAACTCCATGATCGCGGAGTTGAAAAGCCGCGGGTGCTCCCGATCCAGCAGTTCTTCTATCTTCTGGTGAAACAATTTCTTACCGGCACTCGTATCAAACGCCTCATCGATATCCAATAGACGCGCCACAACCCGATACACATTGCCGTCCATGGCCGGATAGGGCAGGTTATACGCAAAACTGGCAATCGCCCCTGCTGTATAGTCCCCTACGCCCGGCAACGCCCTCAATTCTTCAAAGGTCTTCGGAAAAGAGGAGCCTATCATCTTTGCCGCCTTATGCAGATTCCGTGCCCTGCTGTAGTATCCTAAACCTTGCCATTCGCGCAGCACCTCCGCTTCGTCGGCTTTCGCCAGGTCCTCTACTGTCGGCCAGCGGTTCAGAAATCGCATATAATATTCCATCCCTTGCGCCACACGAGTCTGCTGTAAGATGATTTCACTCAACCAGATAGCATACGGATCCTCCGTCTCGCGCCAGGGCAAAATGCGGTGGTTAATCTCGTACCAATGATATAAATGTCGGTATAAATTCTCCATTTTCGGTGCAAAATTACAAAAAAATACACAAATTTGCAATTTTTTTGCCGAAAAATTTTCATATTTCATTTATTTATAGTAACTTTGCACGCTTTTTTGATTTTAAACTTAAAAATTATAAAATTACAAACAATATGACAAAAGCTGATTTAGTGAACGAGATCGCCATCAACACCGGCTATGACAAACGTACGATCACTCTTATTGTCGAGAATTTTATCGACGAGATCAAAGACAGTTTGACCAAAGGCGAGAGTATTTATCTCCGCGGATTTGGTACCTTTGAATTGAAGACTCGTGCTGCCAAGGTTGCACGTAACATCCGCGCAAAACAATCCGTACATGTTCCGGAGCACAGCATTCCTGCTTTCAAAGCCGGCGCTGAACTTAAAGAGGCAGTACGCAACGTAAAAGCAAAATAATTTTTTTAATATACTAACTTTTTTTAATCTTCACTATTATGCCAAACGGAAAGAAGCATAAGAGACATAAGATGTCTACGCATAAACGCAAAAAACGTTTACGCAAGAATCGTCATAAGCATAAGTAATTGACGGTTGATTTAGCTTTGTGGCGCTAACTTGTCCTAAGTGTAGGCAAGTTGCCACAAGGCTTTTATTTTATTACAAAACTCAACACACGTATGAAAAGCGAATTGATTGTGGACGTACAGCCGCAAGAGATCGCAATCGCGCTGACAGAGGACGACCGCTTGCAAGAGGTGGCTCGTGAGAAACGGGACCAGGACAATTTCTCGGTAGGTAATATCTACTATGGTCGGGTCAAGAAAGTTATGCCGGCGCTGAACGCGGTTTTTGTGGACGTAGGTCACGAAAAAGAAGCTTTTCTGCACTATTTGGATTTAGGTTCTCAGTTTCGTACGCTCAACACGTATGTAACCAAAGCCGTTTCGGACAAGCGTCGCCTTCCTATTCTGACCAAGACGCCGCGTCAACCCGAAGTAGGAAAAGAAGGACAGATCGCAGAGGTGCTTAAGGTAGGCGACCCTATTCTGGTGCAGGTTTCCAAAGAGCCGATCAATACCAAGGGTCCGCGCCTGACCGCCGAGATCTCTATCGCAGGACGTAATATCGTCCTCATCCCCTTCTCCGACGGCGTTATGGTTTCACAGAAGATTAAACGCGAGGCAGAACGCCAACGTTTGAAACAATTAATGCTTTCCATCAAACCTGCGGGTTTCGGAATCATCATTCGTACAGTTGCTGAAGACAAACGTGCCGCAGAGTTAGACAACGAGTTACGCTTATTGCTCGACCGCTGGACGCAGACTATCCAGTCGCTCCAGACCAAAGAGCCCGTAAGCCTCGTCAGTGAAGAGATGGGACGTACCCTCGGTATCATCCGAGATGTACTCAGTCCGGATTTCACAACGATCCAGATCAATGACAAGGATATCTACGAAGAGGTTCGTCATTATCTGTCCCTCATCGCGCCGGAGAGCACGAAGATCGTCAAACTCTACAAAGGTACACAGCCTATTTTTGACCATTTTGACATTACCCGTCAGATGAAAACGGGACTCGGTAGAACGGTCGGTTTCAAGCATGGGGGATACCTCATCATAGATAAAACCGAAGCCCTGTTCTCTATTGATGTCAATTCGGGCAGTAAGAAACTATTCGAGGACCAAGAGCAGAATGCCTTCCAGTTTAATATGCTGGCGGCGGACGAGTTGGTGCATCAACTTCGTCTGCGCGATATAGGCGGAATCATCATTGTCGATTTCATCGATATGGATGATAAAGACCATCAGCAACAGTTGTACGACTATGTGCGGAAGTTGATGGATCGCGATCGCGCCAAACATAATGTGTTGCCGCTCAGTAAGTTCGGCCTGATGCAGATCACACGCCAACGCGTTCGACCTGCCGTCGAAATGCAAGTGGAAGAAGTGTGCCCGACCTGCGGAGGAAAAGGAAAGATCCAATCGTCCATCCTCTTTACCGACCAGATCGTCGAGCAGATAGAGCACGAAGTGGAGCAGCATGGACGAGGAATCCAACTTCATCTACATCCTTATATTTACGCGTACGTCACGCGTGGATGGCTGAAGTCCCTCGCTCATCAATGGCATCGTAAATACGGCATCAGAGTAGTTGAAAATCAATCACTCGGAATGCTCGAAACTCGATTTATTGCAGAAAAGTGAGATCATCCTCGGCCACAGCGCCGGGGATGTATCTTTTTAATACGCGTGCTACACCCGTCGTCCAGTTGTTGATCGAATCGCTGTCCATCTGCAGACCACTGATCATATGAACCACCTGATCGATCGGCATGCCGTAGCGGAGTACGCCGGAGATCAAACGGGCATAGTTCCAGAACTCGCGGTCGAACTTATAACTCAATCCCTCTACCGTCGTCTTGAAACCTCTCGTGTTCACGAATTGAAAATCGTACCGCTTGCTGCCGTCTTCTTGCACGACCTTGATGATTTTGCCTTTCGTCACGCTCTTCGGCAACGCGATACCCATCTCGTCGTCGGCCAGACCTGTGAAGATCTCGTACGGTTTTCCGTCCTTTAGACCCACAAATGCAATCCATTTATCTTTCTGATTCTGAAAGCGCACCACATCCGCCTCCAACTCCGTCGGACGTTTTAATAGGGTTGAACCATCTTGAATCTCCATAATCGCTAATCCTTAATCGTTAATCGTTATTTTCGCCGAACAACTCGTCTCGCCGGCTTCGTTCTTCTGCTGGTATTGCACGCCGTCTTCCGTGACGAGATAATTCGTCTGCAGCGTCTCGCCCAGCATAGCCTCTTTGCTGTAATTGATATCGAGCCGCACTTTCTTGCCGTAATAATCCGGCAGATAGGCGTCGGTCATAGCCTGCAGGTACCGACAACTGTTGCAATGCCCGTTATAGTCGATATCCGAATAAACCACTTTATGCGGCACGCAGCCCGTCGGTTCAGGGATGGTCGTCATTCGTACGCGCGGCATATCCAGTACTTCGCCGTCTACGCAACCCTCGAAGATCGGGTCGTCGAAGATATTGACGATCTCGCGTTTCTCCAAATCCAGTACCGCCCACACGGACTTGCATTGCCCGATGAGTTTATCACCGCTGTAGATCCGGAAGTCACGCGTACTCAGCATATGTGCGTTGCTCTCTATCCATGTCTCAAAACGTACCTTCTCGCAATGTGTCGGCAGTTCGTACATCTCTACGGAGAGCCGCGTCAGGATCCATGTCACGCCTCTCGGATGCAGCACTTGGATACCGAATCCCAGCTCATCGGCAACCGTTCCGGCTACCTCCAGCAGATAGTTCTCCAGGTTAAAGAGACGCAGTTTCTTCTTCCCGTCTACCTCCTGATACTTTATCTCGTAATTATAGCTGTATTTCACCTTTCACCTTTCAATTTTCAACTTTCAACCATCTATCAAGCCATCCTCTAAACTCGCGTTGCCAGAGGATGCCGTTCTGGGGTTTGAGGACCCAGTGGTTCTCGTCCGGGAAGATCAGCAACTCTGCCGGTACGCCTCGCATTTTCGCGGCATCGAAGGCAGCCATAGCCTGGTTCGCCAAGATGCGGTAATCTTTCTCGCCGTGGATACAGAGAATAGGGGTGTCCCACTTGTCCACGAACTTATGCGGACTGTTTGCAAACGTACGCTGTGCGATCTTGTTGTCTTTCTCCCAATAAGCACCGCCCATATCCCAGTTAGCAAACCATTTCTCTTCGGTCTCCAGGTATTGCATCTCCAGGTTGAAGATACCATCGTGTGCAATGAATGCCTTGAATCGTCCATCATGGTGTCCGGCGATCCAATAGACGCTGAAGCCGCCGAACGACGCACCTACGCAGCCTAAATGCTCCTTATCCACATACGGCTCGTTGCAGAACTCGTCAATAGCCGTGAAATAATCCTTCATACACTGACCTCCGTAGTCGCCGGAGATCTCTTCATTCCACTCCATGCCGAAGCCCGGCAGACCACGTCTGTTCGGAGCGACGATGATATAATCGCCGGCAGACATCATCATAAAGTTCCAACGGAAAGACCAGAATTGACTCACCGGACTTTGAGGACCACCCTCGCAATACAAGATCGTCGGGTATTTCTTATTCGGATCGAAATGCGGCGGATAAATAATCCAGGTCAGCATATCTTTGCCGTCTGTCGTCTTCTGCCATCTCGGCACTACGGTCGAACGTTCAATCTGATCGTAGATATTGTCGTTCTCGTGCGTCAGTTTCACTAACTCACTAACTCCCTCATCCTTAATCGCTAACCGATAAATCTCATTTGCCTGCCGCATGGAGTGCACCAAGGTCCAGACGTTATAGTCTGTTACGTCACCTATGCCTAAGTCGTGCTGACCTTCGGTCAGTTTAGTCACCCAACCCTTCAGGTCCACTTTATAGAGCTGCACGGTTGCATGCCAGCAAGCGGTGAAGACCAGACTCGTGTCGTCTAACCATGCGTACTCATCCACGTTCGTATCCATGATTCGACTCAGGAATTTCTTCTCGCCGGTCTCGAAATCCAGCACCATCAAGCGGTTCTCATCGCTCTCATAGCCGTCCCGCGCCATGGATTGCCAAGCGATATGCTTACCGTCCGGCGAGTAAGTCGGGTTGGTGTCATATCCCTTGTTGTCACTCGTCAGATTCTTATGCGCACGCGTACGTAAATCATATAGGTATATATCGCTGTTCGTACTGATGGCATATTCCAACCCCGTCTTCTTGCGGCAGGTATAAGCGATCTCCTCGTTGTTGGGATTCCAAGCCAACTGCTCCACGCCGCCAAACGGTTTCATGGGGCATTCGTAGGCTGTTCCTTCGAGGATATTGACCTGCTCTCCGATCTTCGCCGTCTTGATACGTTCGCCCTCGCCGTAATAGGTGATCTCCAGATCGCATACAAAAGGCTGCGGTGCGGTCTCGGTCCATTCGTCCCAATGCTTGTACATAAGATCCTCGTGCATATGACCGGTTGCCAACGGCAGATCAGGATACTTGTCCGCGGTCGTGGGAACGGTCTTTACCTGCTTGACGAGGATGATCTTGTCGCGCATCGGGGAGAGTAGGAAACCTTCGATATCCTCTGTGCCTTCTACCTCCACTTCCTCTTTGTCGCGACGGAGATAGAGTTTGCCGCCTTTGAGGTACGCCAACGCACCGCTATTACCGAACCATGCCGGCTCGGAACCTACAAACTCATCCACCACCTGCATATTCTCGAACGGGTTGCAAATCCGGATCCAGGTCGTACTCCGGTTCTCTTCTACGCTGTAGTAACTTACTGTATATGCGAGCAGACCAGTCTCGATATCGCTCTTTACACTACCGATTCGACCCATTGCCCAGAGACCTTCCGGCGTCAGACGACCGCCTTCAATCGTGATCTGCGGCTTCGTGATAGGAGCCTTACCTTCTTCTGCTTTTTGGCAACTCGCGCCAACCAACGCCATCAATGCCATAATAAAAACATGTATTTTTTTCATATTCGTTCAAAAAATCGTGCAAATTTACAGTTTTTTTTGCATATATGCAAGAATTTGAAAAAATTAATCGTATTTACTTGCGTAAATAGAAATATTTTAGTAATTTTGCACCACAAAATCAAAAATAACATGAAAATACAATTCTTAGGTGCCACACGTGAGGTGACGGGAAGCAAGCATCTGATCACGACCGATTCGGGTCACACCATCCTGCTGGACTGCGGTATGTACCAAGGTAAAGGTATGGAGACTGACGCTGATAATAGGGACCTTGGCTTCGATCCAGCTACGCTCGATTGCGTTGTGCTCAGCCATGCGCATATCGACCATTCGGGTCTTATTCCGTATATCGTTAAGATGGGTTTCAAAGGCGATATCTACTGTACGCCGGCTACGCGAGACCTCTGTGCGTTGATGTTAACCGACACCGCTTTTATTCAAGAGCAGGATGTCCGCACTTATAATAAGAAGATCGACAAACAGCACCCTCATAAGGAGAAGGGGAAGACCTATAAGATCGAACCGCTCTATAATCAGAACGATGTCAATCGCGCCATGCGCCATTTCGTGACCTATAGTTACGATCGCCGTTTCCGACTCTTTGACGACGTACTGCTTACCTTCACCAACTCCGGTCACATGCTCGGCGGTGCGATATGCTCGCTTGAGGTGTACGAAGAAGAGGAGGGAAAGAAGCGCTGGAAACGTGTCACTTATACAGGTGACGTAGGTCGTCTGCATAGTCATATCCTGCCGCCTCCGCAGCTCTTCCCGCAATGCGATTACCTCATCTGCGAATCGACTTACGGAGACCGTATCCACGATGAACAACTCGTCTCGGAAGAGCAACTGCTTGGCGTAGTGGAAGATACCTGCGTCTATCGTAAAGGCCAACTGCTCATCCCCTCTTTCTCCGTCGGCCGAACCCAGGAGATTGTCTATGTGCTCAACCAACTCTATAACGATGGTCGCTTGCCGCATATACCGGTCTATGTGGACTCGCCTATGAGTACGAACGCCACGCAGATCTTCCGCATGTACCCCGAAGAACTAAGTGACGAAGTGCAGGATACCCTTCGTTTTGATGCCGATCCCTTTGGCTTTAACACGCTGCACTATATAACCGACATCCGCGAGTCCAAAGCGCTCAATCATAAAGAAGAACCCTGTATCATTATCTCCGCTTCCGGCATGTTGGAGGCAGGACGAATCAAGCACCATGTAGCCAACCATATCTCGGACCCGAATTGCACGATCTTGATCGTCGGTTATTGTGCGCCGACCACCCTCGGTGCACGGATCCAGGAACCCGGCCTGCAGTGGATATCCATCTTCGGACTCGACCGACGCATCAAAGCGCAGATCACCAAGATCGAAGGCTTCTCCGGCCATGGGGACTATAAAGAGATGATTGATTATTTCACCCGCAGCCTGACCGTGGATCAAGTTAAGCAAGTGTTTGTCGTACATGGCGAAGAACAAGCGGCTGAAACGTATAAAGGCCATTTGGAGGAAGCGGGATTTAAACAAATAACGGTCCCTCACAAAGGAGAAACCGTCACGCTGTAAACCGGTCGGGTAGGCGAGATTCGAACTCACGACCTCCTGCTCCCAAAGCAGGCATTCTAACCGGGCTGAACTACTACCCGCGCTCAAAAAAGCGTGCAAAGGTACTACAATTATTTGAGATACGCAAATTTTTTGACAAAAAAGTGAAATATAAGGCGATTTTTATAGACATAGATGACACTTTGCTCGATTACATCCCTTGTTGTCGAGCTGCTTTTGAGGCGGCCTTGCCGGAACATCCTGAGCATTTTCAGCTTTTCTTCGAGATAAGCGGAAGATTGTTTTCCGAAGCGAAGCATGGTCAGCACACGATAGCCGAAGTTATGGAACTCTATCCCAAAGAGTTCATTGCCGCAATCGGCTATCCGGAGTCTGCCGTCGATCCTTTCAAGCATGCTTTTCGGGCTGCATGGGGTACTACCCACACTCTCGTTCCGGGTGCCAAAGAGATGCTTGAATCGCTCCATGCAAAAGGTTACCGCCTCTTTGCCGCCTCCAACAGTTTCGGGCATTTACAACGTTCCCGACTCGAACAGGCCGGTATCCTTCCTTATTTCGAAGATACCTATATCTCTATGGATATCGGTTATGACAAACCTGACATTCGTTTCTACCAGGAATCCCTGCGTCGTTGCGGGCTTCAACCCTCTGAGGTCCTGATGATTGGCGACTCTATGACAACCGATGTTCTCGGCGCACAGGCCGCCGGCATCGATGCCCTCTTCTTTGACAGAAAAAAAGATAATCTGTTAGCGCTTACAGCGCATTTGTAAATTGATAATTGTAAATTGTAAATTATACATTGATGAATAGATATACATTAGCTAAAATCGTTCGATTTTTCTTTCATTGGCATTACGATATTCGTGTCACCGGGGAAGACCTGCTCCGGGATGACTCCACGCACCTCGTCCTGCCGAATCACACCGCGTACATTGATCCGCTCATCCTCTTTTCCGAGGAATGGTGGCTGCCGATTTGCCCCTTAGTGGACGAACTCTTTATGCGCCACAAGTTCTACGGTCATATCCTTCGCAAAGCCGACGCCATCGAGGTGCCGGACTTGCTCAAGGCGGACGGGGAAGGGCTCAAGGCCAAAGCCGAAGCGGCTTCCCGCTTGAGTAGGATCGCCATCGATAGTCTCGCAGCCGGTAAGCAGATCTGCTTCTATCCTTCGGGACATGTCAAGACCATCGATAAAGAAGTCATTGGAAACCGTCGCATGGCGTACGAAGTGTGCCGTGAACTGCCGGACAACGTGCGTGTTATCCTCTGCCGCATGCGGGGGCTGGAGACCAGCCGTTGGTCCAAACTCAAACCTAAACAATGGAAATGGCGTCGCACGGTGACCCTGCATTTTGAAGACCATACAACCGATGTCCGAACCTGGGCACAGACCCTCACACGCCGTGAGTTCAACGAAAAACTCGAAAACTGGTATAATAAAATATAAAAAAATAAAATATAAAGTGTTGCATTTGGCACGCTTTTTGTTACAACAAATACGGCAAAATAAAACTGAAAAATGAAAAAGATATATGTCATTATGTGCAGTGTGTTGGCCTTGGCGCTGACAGCGTGCAATCAGAATGAAGAGGTGAATGCCTTGGTCGGTAATTATACGTACAAAGCATCCGGAGTGGTGAACGTGAGCGAAGTGGGTGATATCCATCTAACGCCGGAGACGGGCACGATGTCCCTCACGGATACCGACAAAGAGGACGAGGTGATCATGAGTTTTAATCACAACAGCGGCGATGCCTATGAGATCCGCGCCACGGTGACGAAAGACAGTCTGTACGTTCGTCCGATGCATCGTTATTTGGATGTAGAGGTGTCGCGTGACACGACTGCGCTGGGCACGGTTATCAAGAACAACGAGACCTTCGATATCGAAGTGGCAGGTTCGGGCAAGATGCTGTCCAACGGCAATGTATCGTTCGTACTCTCTTATTCGGGAAAAGCCCTCAATGATGCTTCTCGCACGCTGAACGGCAAGAATATCATGTTACAATGCAAACGCAATGCGAAATAAATTCTATACGCTCATATTGCTAATCGCCGCGGTGCCTTGCGGGGCACGTTCGCTGAACTTGGAGCAGTGCCGTGAGATGGCGTTGAAGGCGACGCAATCGCAGGCTTCGCAGGAACTCAAGGCGGCTGCCGAGGACAATCGTAAAGCGGCATTAGCGGCAATGTTCCCGCGTGTATCAGCCAATTCGGCCTATTCGTGGACCAATGCCAAAATGACACTCCTGCCGTCGGAGATGGATCTGGGCGCAGGTACGGCCATCATCTCGCAGGACGGTTCGAGTCAGTTCTTCTGGGACGAAGGCTCAGCGATGGGTCAGTTGATCCAGACCAGCAAGGATGTGCCGCTCGTGAGCGATCAGGTACAGGCTTTAGCCGATGCCTCCGGTCAAATGATAGCGGACGGTTATCAAAATCTGTACGACCATCTCAACCTCAACACCAAGCATCTGTTCGTGGCGCAGGTGGGTGTGACGCAACCGATCTATGTGGGTGGTCGCTTGGCTGCACTCTATGACCTGTCAAAACTGGCAGAACAGACTGTCTCGCTGGAGACTGATAAGAAACATGACGATATCATCGTGTCGGTGGACGAAGCCTATTGGCGCGTGGTGTCCGTTTCGCGTAAACAACAACTGGCGGAGCAGTATTACAACCTCCTTTGCCAACTGGAGAACGATGTCAAAGCGGCATTGGATGAAGGTCTGGTCACGCAGGCTGACTTGCTCAAAGTGACCACCAAGCGCGGCGAGGCAGAAGTCAAGAAACTGCAGGCAGAGAACGGTCTCGTGCTCTCGAAGATGGCGCTTGCGCAGGTCTGCGGTTTACCGCTCAACGAACCGATAGAGGTTGATGAGAACGAACTGTCCGAGTCGCTCCTGCAAGACACGGCGGATATCCAAGCCAGCGTGGAGCAACGTACCGAACTGCAGATGCTGCAGAAAGCCGCAGAGATGGCTAAGGTCAATACACGCCTTATCTCAGCCGGTCTGCAACCGAATATCGTGGCCAGCGCCAATTATATCTACTCCAATATCAGCGCCGACAACGGCCTGAACAGCGACTGGAAAGGTAAAGGTTTCTTCACGGCAGGCGTTGTGGTCAATATACCGATCGTGCATGCGGATGATATCTATCGCCTCAAAGCCGCGAAACATACCGCGCGCGCCGCGCAATTAAAAGAGGAGGAGATGCGTGAACTGCTCACACTCCAAACCACGCAAGCTACGCAGAAACTGACGGAGGCGCAGCAGAAGATCGTGCTCGCGCGACTCAACCAGAACAACGCGGCTGAAGTGCTTCGTATGGCGCAGGAGTCCTATGATGCAGGAATGATCACCGCCTCTGAACTCATGCAGGCGCAGACAGCTTGGCTTGCTGCCGCTACCGATCTGGTAGATGCTGAGGCTGAAGCCAAAACAACGGAAACACAAGTCCGAAAATATTTAGGAAAACTATAAGATGAAACATCAAAAAGAAGGAAGTCTACTGTTAGGTCTGATTGCTCTCCTCACAGTAGTCGTTATTGTTGCGGTCGTAGGTGTACTGGCTCTCCGTCCGGAGAAGACGCTCATCCAGGGTGAAGCGGAAGCTGCCGAATACCGCGTGTCCGGTAAGGTGCCGGGACGTATCGAGATGTATTTGTACGAAGAAGGCGAGCAGGTCAAGAAGGGTGACACGCTTGTCGTCATCTACTCTCCGGAAGTGGAGGCTAAGAAAGCCCAGGCACTCGCTGCCCGTGAGATGGCAGAGGCCGTCAACCAGAAGGCCAAGAACGGTGCACAACGAGAGCAGATACAAGGAGCGTATGAACTCTATCAGAAGGCTAAGGCCGGTGAGGAGATCTATCGCAAGTCCTACGAGCGTGTGCAGCGTCTGTATGAGAAAGGAGTCGTCAGCGCGCAGAAACGCGACGAGGTAGAGGCGCAGTACAAAGCCGCGGAGGCAACCGTCAAAGCCGCACGAAGTCAGTACCAGATGGCGCTCTCCGGTGCACGGGAGGAAGACAAAGCTGCGGCGGAGGCACAGGTGGCCAAGGTCGATGGTATCTTGCAGGAAGTAGCTGCTGCTGAAGCGGAGAAATACCTCTTATCGCCTTGCGACGGTGAGGTATCGGAACTCTTCCCAAAAGTAGGTGAACTGGTAGGGCAGGGTAGTCCGGTGATGTCTATTGTGGATCTCAACGATGTATGGTTCACGTTCGCTGTGCGCGAAGATCTGTTGTCGCATTTCCCGATGGGAAGTGTCGTGGAAGTAACCATCCCTGCGCTCGGCACGGACACCAAGTACCCCTTGACCGTCACGCACGTCAAAGCGATGGGCACGTATGCTACCTGGCGTTCCACCAAGCAAAATGGCGGATACGACGTCCGCACGTTCGATGTCAAGTGTCGGCCGACAACTACTATTCCGAATCTTCGTCCGGGAATGACTGCCTTGATTGCTGAATAAATGACCAATCACCAATTACCAATGACCAATAATTAATGAAGTACATCTTCATAAACATATGGCGTGTGACGCAGCGCGAACTCAAAATGATGTTCGCACGACCGCTGTACATGTTCGCTTCGGTCGGCGTTATGTTGCTCTCTACCTTCTTCTTCCTTACCCTTATGAAAGGCGGAACGGCGGAGAACATGCCGGTAGCAGTAGTGGACCTCGACCAGACCTCTATCTCCCGTCGACTCATCCATGAGATGCAGGCGACCCCTTCGGTCGATATCCAACTCATCACGAACTCCTACCCGGAGGCCCGCAAGGCCATGCAGCAGGGGAAGATCTATGGTATCTTCGTCATTCCAGAGGGCTTCTACAGCGACCTCGTTGCCTTCAAACGGCCGCAGATGGACTTCTATGTCACCAATGCCTATACCGTTGGCGGTAACACGGCCTATAAGCAGATGCTCACCATGGTCAATCTTACTTCCGGCGCTTTCCAACGCGAGGTGCTCCGTAAGAAAGGCCTGCCGGACGATGTCATTATGCATCGTATCCAACCCCTCGCTATCGAAGGCCATATGGTTGCCAACCCTTGGGGAAACTACTCCGTCTATCTCGTCAGTACCATCCTGCCGGGTATCTTAGGCCTCATCTGTTTGATGCTCACCATCTTCGCGATCGGGTTTGAACTTAAGATGCGCACTTCCCACGCCTGGCTGCGTGCCGCAGGAGGTAACTATACGGTCGCGATGATCGGTAAACTTCTTCCTTACTCGGTCATGTACTTCGTCCTTGGTGTCGGTTGCCATCTCATCCTCTATCGTTTTGCAGGCTTCCCGGTCTATGGCAGCACAACCCGCTTGATGTTCGGTCTAATGCTGTTCATCTTCGCCATGAAAGCCCTTGGTATCACCCTCATAGGCTTGCTTCCTACGCTCCGTGACGCCCTCTCGATAGGTGCCCTGTACTCCATGCTCGGGTTCTCGCTTTCGGGTTTCACCTATCCGCAGATGTCGATGTTGGCGCCGGTTAAGGCACTCTCGTACCTCGAACCCCTTCGCCATTATTATCTCATCTATGTTAACGAAGCCCTGATGGCTGCACCTGTCGAGAACAGTATCCCGCATATGTTGGCGCTCAACGCCTTCCTCGTTGCCGCCCTCTGCGTCGCCCCGCGTCTGCATAGAGCCCTCGTCTATTGGAATTATCCCCTCAAATAACCCATAACCCGTAACCCATAACCCATGTCCAAATTCCAATATCCCATAGTGAAGGCTTTTGTAGCCGAACTATTCCGCATTTTTCGCGATCCGGGCGTGACGGTCATTTTCATCGTTGCTACCCTCGTGTACCCGCTTATCTACAAGGCCATCTATTGGAATGAACAGATCACCAACGTGCCGGTTGCTGTGGTTGATCTTTCCAATAGTCCCCAGAGTCACGAGTTCCTGCATCGATGGAATGCGGCTCCTGATATCAAACTGACCTATTCCTGCACCTCCATGGCGGAAGCCGAACAACTGCTGCGCGACCAGAAAGTGCATGGTATCATCTATTTCCCGCGCGATTTTGCACGCCAACTCGCTGACCCGCTCGGACAAGCCCATATATCGCTCTACTGCGATATGTCCTCTTTCCTTTACATGAAAGCGATCTACCTCTCCTGCAATAATGTTATGCTCGAGTCCATGCGCAATATCCAGATTGACCGCTACGAGAACATGGGTGTCGATAAGAACTTCGCCTGGGCGCTCGTTCAAGACGCACCTTATACCGAAACCGCCCTCTTCACACCTACCGGCGGATACGGTTCCTTCCTCATTCCGGCGGTCTTGATGCTGATCTTGCATCAGACCCTTTTCTTCGGAATCTGTATGCTTGGCGGAACGGCGCGCGAAGAGAACCAGGAGAGTTATACCTTCTATTCCTTGATCGGTCGCGCTGCGGCTTGTTTCACGATCTATTACGGCCTGTCCACGATCCTCCTCTGCGCCTTCCCGCGTCTGTTTGACCTCCCGCATATCGGTTCATTCTGGGATATCCAACTGCTGATCGTACCCTATCTGCTGGCGATCATCTTCTTCTCCCTCTGCGTGTCGGTCTTCATTAGGAATCGCGAATCAGGTTTGGTACTCCTCATCTCGTCTTCCCTCATCTTCCTCTTCATGGCCGGTATATCGTGGCCGAAAGAGATGATCCCGGACGCATGGTGGTATATAGCGTGCTGTATTCCTTATACGCATGGCGCACATGCCTTCATCCATATCAACTCCATGGGAGCCAACCTCGCAACAACAAGCACGGAGTATATCGCCCTCTGGATACTCACCCTTGTTTATTTTGTCCTGGCGAGTATTCTCTTTTACGTACGCAAAAGGCAAAATAATGCCTTTTAACAATAAAAATCGACTTTTATTTGCAAGGGTCGATTTTTTTTTGTACCTTTGCAGCCCAATTGTAACACTATGAACGAACGCGATATCGAAATGCGCGCGCAACGCGCGGTAGAACTCTTCAAACAAGGTTATAACTGCTCCCAAGCGGTCTTCACTTCCTGTGCTGATATATATGGTATAACGGACGAATCCCTCGCTCTGCGGCTCTCTGCCTCTTTTGGCGGCGGAATGGGTCGCATGCGCCTCGTTTGCGGTGCCGCTTCCGGTATGTTCATGTTGGCCGGACTCCAAAACGGTTCCTACACCCCGCACGATAACGAAGGTAAGATGGCCAACTATGCCTTTGTGCAACAATTAGCGGGCGAGTTTAAGGGCAAATACGGAAGCCTCATCTGCGGAGAACTCCTCGGTTTGGCGCCGAAAGGTCAATGCAATGTCCAACTCGACTTAGACCCTCGTCCGGCAGAGCGCACACAGGAGTATTATGAGAAAAGACCATGCCCCGAAATGATCGCAGAGGCCGTTAGAATATATTTACGCAGCTTATGATAGTTCAATCCCTCATAGAATTAATAGGAAAGACGCCGATGTTGGAGGTGCAAAAAGGTCTGCTCCTCAAACTCGAGCGCTTTAATCCCGGCGGTTCCATCAAAGATCGTACGGCTCTGGCGATGATCGAAGATGCGGAGAAATCGGGTGCGTTGCAACCCGAGGCAACCATCATCGAACCCACTTCCGGTAATACCGGTGTCGGTCTCGCTTGGATCGGTCGGCTCAAAGGGTATCGGGTCATCCTCACCATGCCGGACACGATGTCTGTAGAACGTCGTAACCTCCTTGCTGCCTATGGGGCAGAACTCATCCTCACGCCGGGTGCCGAAGGAATGAAAGGTGCGATCGCCAAAGCGGAAGAGATCCGTGACAACACACCCGGTGCGCTCATCTTAGGTCAGTTTACCAATCCTGCCAATCCTGCTATCCATTATACCACAACAGGTCAGGAGATATGGGAGGATACGAATGGACAAGTGGATGTTTTTATTGCAGGAGTAGGTACCGGCGGCACGGTCAGTGGAGTAGGTCGTGCACTCAAGGAGCGTAACTTCACCATCGAAGTCATCGCCGTC
>CADCBB010000024.1 GCA_902799555.1 uncultured Bacteroidales bacterium | reverse complement strand
ACGATGCCGCATGGTACGAACAACAGCAAACATTGTGGTTAAAGAAGGCACAAGCCAATCCTACTGACGAGCACGCATGGGAACAGTGCTTCAGCGCGGCACGTTATGCCGATATGCTCCAAGAGCAGTATGGAATGACCGATCGCAAAAAAGCTGTACTTGACGAGATGGCGAAACATATCCCTAACTCGTTTACGTATAACCTCGCCATGTACCAAACAAAACGTGATATGTACGGCGAGGACGCAAGTCCGTGGGCAGAAAAGGCATTGCAACAGATTCCGGAAAACATCGGTCGTCAAGATGCATCCATGCTTATCGCTTATCTGGAGATGAGCGGCAAATGCTTCAGCGATAAAAAGACACAAGAGACCAGCCATGAACTCATCGAGTTGCTGTACAAAAACAACGCTTACCCAAGTTATTTGCTCCGTTATGCCGACAATTGTATGCGCGGCATGGAGGGAAACGCACTATACTTCATTAACGGCGATGTGCCTTGGTATGGATCGCGTATTCTGCAAGAAGCCTTGGATTTGCACAAAGACAAGAAAGTAATTCCTATTTCGTTCCTTGCTATACCAGCCTATCGTGACGCTCTCTGTCAATCGCTTGGCATTAAGCCATTTGAAGCCAAAGAGAATTACGATTCCATAGATAATTTGTACCATGAGGTGTTAGAATATATCATCAATAAGAGCAAGCGTCCGGCATACTTCTCGCCGCACTTCAATTCTTCACAAGCCGATGATTTTCCTTTGAAATTATATAACGAGGGGTTGGTATTCCGTTACTCGGCAAAGCGCTATGACAATATGGCTGTAGCCCAGCGGAATGTGGAAGAGAAATATCACTTGGAGTATCTGTTGGAGCCGCAGTATGTCAACGAGGAGCAATGGCAAGGCAGTGAACGCATCCAACTCAACTATATGGTCATGCTAGCACCGGTAGTAAAGAACTACAAGCAAGCAGGTGACACATTGCACGCGAACCGACTCACACGCTATCTGAGTGCAGCCGTTACGAGAACGTCGCTTCCGCAAGAAGAAAAACAAAAGTATTTCAACCTACTGAGCGACAAGAAATGATAGCACTATTTGTAAACTATAAATCTCTTTCCGACGGGCAACTCATGGAGCGTGTTCGTCGGAAAGACGATGAACACGCATTTGCGGAAATCTATCGCCGTTATGCCCGATTGCTGCAAGGTTTCTTCTTCCGCAGATTAGGCGGTGACGAAGAGCAATCCTCGGATCACATGCAAGACACGTTCTTGAAAGTGTGGTCTTCTCGGTGGAATTATTCAGACGGACAACCGTTCCGCACATGGATATTCACCATTGCCTACAATCTTTGCAAGAACACATATCGGCAAAATCAGCACGAGCAGGAGTATCTTGATTCGCTTCCGACGGACGAGCCGATTGCAGAAGACAGCACTCCGCTGAAATTGGATGCAGCAACATTTGATAGTGCTTTACAACAAGAACTTGCCCGTCTCAATGAGGCGCAACAAATGTTGTTTGAACTTCGGTTTACGCAGGAGTTATCCGTGCTGGAAATAGCCGCGATTATTGACATTCCGGAAGGCACTGTCAAATCGCGTCTCAATACATTAACTAATTATCTACGACTAAAATTGAAAGATTATGAATAAAACTTTTGAATCCCAACTATCTGCTTCTGCGCGTCGTATGCGCAAGCAATCGGAAAGTAATCTCTCTGTTCCCGAGACAATTGTTATTCCGCAAACACGCACCCGTTATTGGGGATGGATAGCGACACCAGCTGCCGCTGCCGTTGGTCTGCTGATAGGACTTTTCATTCATCGACCAGCAGAGCGTCAAGACAAATTCTCTGTACCCGTTGTAGTTGCTTCCGACAATTCCGGTCATAGCATTGTGGAAGACGGTACGGATTATAGTTTGTTAGTATCGCTATAAAGCACACATACATATTAGAAAATGGTTCCTCGAACACGTTTCAGAGAGCGATTTTTGGCATAATATTTGTGGGAAAGAAAAACATAATATCACGACTATGCATTTCAAAACGTTTTTTCTAATGGTACTTCTGTACTTATTCATGTTTCATGCAAAAGCGCAGCAGGCAGATATACGCATTGCTTCGCTGATTAATGATGAAGACTGGTTTACTCTTTCCGAAGAACTTCCTTTATATAAAGATTCCATAAGTGCTGGCTACCTTCAATTAATAGCAGATGCACTTTTGGCTGAGCATACTAATCACGCAGCAGAGGCTGTAACTATGCTAGGTGAATTATTGACAAAACATCAAGAAGAAATAGGTACACAATCAGCCCTAAATTTTGCTCTTTTGCGTTTACAGTTAATTGGTGAACAAGGTCATTATGCAGAAGCAGCAGACGGAATTCAACGGATTATAGAGCAATTAGAGTCTGCCGGGGTGACAGAAACGCAATCACTTCATACAATGTACGCGCATTATAATATTTTGCGTGAATACGCGCCTCTCACTATTTTACGTCCGGAACATGATGTAAATGTGCCATTCCGATTGATTGAGCCCAAAGTATCCAAGCAAGAGGAATGGATGCGTGGCGGAAAGAAATCTTACAAAGGAAATCTGATGACAGTTCCAGTCACTATTCACGGTAAGGAGCATCCGTTTATTTTTGACACAGGAGCGGGTGCCACATTTCTTTTTGAGAATACGGCGAAAGAACTAGGCTTGACAATTTTACAAGATACGGTTACTATTAACGAATCACAAAAAGGTTTACGTGCCTATATTGATAGTCTGCAAATCGGTGAAATGACAATAAGAAATGTGGTCGCATATGTCGGATTTTCGGATGCAATAGATACGTTGATGAACGGCGTGGATGCCATTCTTGGAATGGATGTTATCTCCGCTATTGGAGAGACGCAAATACTTATGGACAAGCAGCAACTTGTCTTCCCGTTACATTTCACACCAATGCTGCAAGATATAAAACCAAATTTGTTCGTTGACGGAAGCCCGCTATTAAGGACTAAAAAAGATTCCATACCATTAACATTCCAATTTGACACAGGATGCTCTACCGCAGAGTTATACAATGGTTATTATAGAAAATTCAAAGCAACAGTAGACTCAATAGCAGAAAAAGATACAATAACGACATTCAATTATGGGCAAATAATGAACTCTGAAGTTCTGTTATTGCCACAAGTAGAATTCACTATAAATACTACACCTGTTCATATAGATGAAGTATATTTATATCCTTCTTCATCTGCATATCTACAGCAAAATGATGGTCGACTAGGCATGGAATTTCTTCGTCAATTCAAAAAGATCATTATTAATCTGAAGCATATGTATCTGGATGTCAAATAACATTGTGATTTGATGAAATAAAAAAGACATCCCGAAGGATGTCTGTGGGTGGAATGTGGGGCTCTCGCTTGCGCTAAGGCTCACGTGACTGCTGGCACAGCCCTTGTATAACGTTTTCGCCTTGCGCTACGCTCTCCCCAAGAATTGAAATTCTCGGGGACCCCGATAAGATGGGTCCGAGCCTAAGCACATTCACAAAACAAAATCAGCAACCGTAAAGGCTGCTGATTTATGTTTTGGGGTGGAATGTGGGGCTCGAACCCACGAGCTCGCGGAACCAAGAAATCGGGTTCTTTTAAATTTGTAACCTATTGATATTCCGTTAGTTAAACATTTGTTCTTCTTTTGTTTTTGGGCACTTTTCTTAGGATTTTTGACCGGTCTATGCCCGATTTTTGATAATATAATATCAGTTTATAATCAAATAATTACGCTCTTTACGGAGCAAAATCCTAATTTGGTAGTAAAAAATTAGGACTCATTTTTGCACGCCAGAAGCCTTCATCTGGAGTTCTAATAGTTTGATCTTTTCCTTCAGCAAATTGTTCTCTTCAGCACGCATTTCCAGTTGTATCTCTTGTGACTTGATTAACTTCTTCATCAGTTCTACATTTTGATCTGACTCGGAACGTGGATTATATCTTCCATATATCTCATCAATAGATACACCAAGGAAATCAGCTACTTTCTCTACATACTCGGCTGTTGGGTTAGCTCCCTCTTTAAGAAGATGACGCATACAATGTTTACGGTCACCGTAGAGGAAGTCAGACAGGTCCGCTGCGCTTTTTTTCTGTAATGCCATCAGGCGCTCTACAATTTCTACGCTATACATATCGGTTCGTAATTTGGTTCATATTTATGGGTCTCAATCGAAATCCGGTGCAAAGGTACAAAAAAAATCTCAATAATCCTAATAATCTTAATAAAAAAATCACATTTTTGATATTTTTTTCCAATTTTCTTGCATAATTGAAGAAAAAGCAGTACTTTTGCACTAAATTTGTGATAATATAGTATCATTATAATAATAAAATCTAATTTGCGTTATGAGTAGATTGCCAAGAAGACCATATGCCCGCTTCTATGCTTTGCTGTCCAAAGAGGACCGCGTTGCATTCTTTAAGAAGGCATTCAAATTGATGGGTGTTTCCCACTCCACTTTCTATTACAAAGCCAAGCACGGGAATATCTATCCGAGCGAGGCGGTTAAGATCAAAGAAGTTCTAATTGAGTATGGCTGCACAAAAGAAGAGTTACTATCCATGGGAGTCATGGAATAAAGCTATCCATGACAAAGGAATGTTCTTCCTGATGGTCTGCTTCAATCGTACTACGCCCAATTGCGTCAATAGGGCTATTGTTTCTGCGCCATCTCTCAGCCATATGGTATTTGGAGGGGTGCAGCATACTATCGTTAACCGCGTCGATGTTCATTACCGTGCCAATGGTCTTGCTTATGACAAAAGAGGTGGACGTTTACAGTCGTTCGACTTAAACCTATCGAATTATGGAGAAGCAGAGTGAAGAACAGCAGCCTCAAAGAAGCTACTTTGAGCGCCGCATTTGGGATGAGTTGGGTCTTACTCCGGAACAGAATAAGATTGAGCTTTACCATGGAGATGACGACGATTGGCGCAGCAGCGGCCAACGTGGTACGTTCGATATCTTTTCGGAGGACAAACACGGGAACATCAAAATTCTCGTGTATTCTATTGATGGTTCTGTCCGCGAGTACATTGATCCCAATGAAGGGCAAACGCGTCAGCAGTCATCCCGGCATAAGATGTTACAGTACTATGTAACGCGCGTTGCCCCTCAGAACATCAAGACGGACGGTGACCCCAAGTACCGTTTCCCTAAAGGTCAAGGTGTGTCGCCTTTCTTCCCGCCAAAACTGCTGGAGAAATTCCGTCTTGGTACGAAGATTAAAGAACTTGTTTTGACAGAAGGCTACATCAAGGCGATGTGTGCTAGTATGAATGGTATTGATATCGTTGGTTTGGGTTCCATCACGCACTATGCCGATAGCAATACGCGCGAATTGCACCCGGACATCCGGAGGCTGATTATCAAGTGCGAAGTGGAGAAAGTTATCCTACTCTATGACGGAGATTGCACGAACATCTCCATGAAGGACTTTGAGGCAGGTCGCGATTTGGCGCGAAGACCCAAAGTGTTCTATGATTCTATCATCAACACGCGCGATCTGCTTATTGATTTCGACATCAAGATTGACTTCGCCTATGTCCGGTCGGACCAGTTAGTCGGCAATCCCAAGGGCATTGACGACCTATTACTATCTACTTACTACAAGCATCAGCTGTCCGACATCATAAAGGACCTGACGGACAACTCCTTTAATAATCAATATTTCATGCGCATGAACGTGCGCGAGCAGGTGCAGCGCCTCAAGAAGAAATTCTTTCTGGAGAGCCCCACAGTTTTCTATAAACACTGGGCTGATGTTATTGGCGATAAGGAGTTCATCTATGAGCGCATGCACTACCAGTACAGCGAGGAAGAAGACCGGGCTTTGAGGAAGGCGACGGTGGACATCGACAACTATATTCGTGTGGGGGATGTTTATTACGAAATCGTACCGATCCCGAATATCCAAACCGGCGGCTATGAGAAGCAGTTGAAATCTCGTAATAAGGGCACTATCATTGACGACTTGGGCAGAGATCAGTTGAAGTACATTAAGAAGTACAAAGCCTTCGTCAACGTGCCCTCTCACATCGATTACAAGCCGGTCATTGATGACTGTTGGAATAACTATTGTCCGCTGGATTTCACGGAGGATCCTAATTGTGAATTTCCTACCATTAGGTCATTGATGGAGCACATCTTTGGCGAGCAGATTGAATTGGGCTATGACTACATGCAGCTTCTTTATCTGAAGCCGATGCAGATTCTGCCTATCCTTTGTCTCGTCAGCAATGAGCGCCAAACCGGAAAGACCTCTTTCCTGGACCTGCTGCGCACGATGTTTGGAGGAAATGCCGCTATTGTGGGAAATAGTGAAATCACATCGGAGTTCAATGCTTTTGTGAGTACCAAGCTCATTGTCGGTGTTGATGAGACATCATTGGCGGACAATGTGAAAGTAGCGGAGCGACTGAAGATGTTGTCCACAGCCAAGAAAGTTCCTATGCAGCGCAAAGGAAAAGACCATGAGGAGGTGGATAATTTTACCAAGTATGTCCTTTGCTCCAACAGCGAAACTCGCTTCATCTATACGCAGGAAGACGAGATCCGCTTTTGGGTGCGCAAGATAGTTCCTTTCGAGGAGAATGTCATCATCGGCAACATCCTTCCCAACCTGCATGAAGAGATACCGGGCTTTATGGCCTTTCTTCATTCAAGGAAGATGTTCATCGAGGAGTCCAGGCATAGCCGTATGTGGTTCTCTGCTGAAGACATTCACACAGAGGCTTTGGACAAACTCAAGGCAGACCAAATGCCCAAAGCAGCAAAGGAAGTGAAGGCTGTTATCTCGCAGCTCTTTATGAACTTTCCTGCTCTGGAGTATGTCATCTCTGTCAAGGTGCTCAAACAGATGGTGCCTATATTGAAGTCCTTCACCAATGATTCTATTCATGATCTTCAAAGAACCTATTTCGGAGTTGAAGGAGTGAGGGATGAGGATGGTGCCTGTAAGACCAAGTATATAAAAATTCCGTATTACGAAGCCTCCTCTAATTCAAAAGAGGATGAGGGGGAAGAAGGAGATTTTGTAATAAAATATTTCAAAGACAAGGCGAAGGGCTTCCTCTTCAAGGCCGAGCGTTTTTTAGAGCCGAGCGATTATGAGTACGTGCGAAAGGTCTCATTAGGGCTCATTCCCCAAGAAAAGAACATCAAAGCGCCATCCGATGCGCCATCCGGTGACGAAAAGACCGATGATTAGCCATGTGACCATCATATTGACCATCATTTTTGCAGGCTTCGGCCTGCTTTTCGTTTTTAGGTGCGAATGGGCACGCGATTTTTTCGCAGCGATTTTGCGTCACTTGCGTCACCTTGCGGCTCCGACCTTTTATATTCAGCCTTTTCGAGGTGACGCGCGATGTCACCTTTTGTTACTCATTGTAACTAAAAGTAACCATAAGTTACCTAATGTAACTATACCTGTTACCCTTATAAATAAAGGCCTCGCGCCCAAAAGTGACAAAGGTGACGTAAACGGCCGCCTTTTCGCATTTTCGGTGCGCTCTATGGCAGGGGGATGGGGCCCCCCGAGTAGCCCCACCACCACCTCCCTCATACCCTCCACCATAGACCAAGGTGCTCGCTGCTGTCAAAATTTGTTTCACATTTTAATTATACACTTATGTTGAGAGATCACAGAACAATGGGATGCGAAGACATCCATTTAATCCGGGAGGCACTGGATTGGTTTTATACGGAGAATGTCCGTACTGTAACCAGACGAAAGAACCCGGTTCCATTAACGGACGAACTTAATCACAAGATAGAACACCTCCGAAGACTGGCAATGACCTTCAAGGAGTTTGATGAGGTGATGGGCTCGGAGATTGAGCTTATTCTTTGACCAAGGTGCTCGCGGCGCGGAAACGGCAGGCACTATCGTTTCTACTCCTGCCTCTACATGCTGACGCACGTGCTGTCGCTCTCACTTTGGCTTTTCCGGTGGTTCCGAGTACCCGCTGCACAACACACCGCGATCCTAATTGCCTGTAAATCATTTGCTTGCGTGATAGTTATTTATTTCCGGTACAAAAATAGTTACCGCTCCGTTCGTTTGAAAGGTCAGGACGCGTTTCTGGTAAAAATCTCCACACTTCGGTAGTATTTTTCCCGAAAACCTTGCAAACACTACTCGGCACACTCGTAAAGTACCGTAAATAAAATTCTATCATTATGAGCAAGCAACATTCATATCAGCAATTAGAGTTGGATCTCTGGAGTGAAACAGTCATCGCTACTTCCACCGAAAGCCAAAAGAGCGAGGTTAAGAAAACAGTACGATACACTTGCAGTGTCGAGGATTTCAAGGCGCAGCAGAAGTTGGAAAATGATTTAATGCACGGGCGCGGTGCGTGGCTCTATCAGCAGTTAGAACGTGAGTTCGCGTTCGAGCGCAAGCAAGAACAAATCTTGGCGCAGTTCGAAGCAATGCGCGCCGAAGCATATAAGTATAATTTTTAATCGTTACAATTATGATTTCATTACAACAAATTCTCGTTCGCTGCACCGATGAGCAGTTAGAGTCCATCCTCAGCTCTTGCAGCACTATCATGTCCCATTTTGAGTTCGTCACCAATCACTCGTCCGTGCAGCTTGCCGGAGAGAACGAGCAGTATTGGAAAGTTTACGGTATCAATGCGCTTGCCTTCTCGGAGCTTGCCGCTCGTGCGCAGGGCAAAAGCCACCGCAACCCTTACCCTTTAGTAACCGATTAACTAACCCGCCCGCTGCCGTTCCGGTGGCGGGCATAAACAGACTATAGCATGAAAGTAATTACCAATCAAATCATCCGTGAGTGTTTCGTAAAGAACGAGACGCATCGCTTTGTGAGCATGTCTAATGGCAACCGTATAACAGTTGACCATCCCGATTTTCTGTCCCCTGTGACGATGTTTGTGTTTCCGGTAGAAGATGATTATTCCGGTCTCAAGATCTTTGGAGGGGACGAGAAACTGCATGACGAAATGACGGCTATCATCCAACGTCATTTGATGCGGGAGTACGACACTTATTTGGTGCCATATATAGTGGCGAGCAAGTTTGTAGTGTACAAGTTTGTTTACTACCTTGGATAGACCAATTCTCTTCAAAAAAGTGCATTTTTCATAAAAAAGTACATTTTTTTGCATTTTTTTCGAGCATCGGACTCCTTGTGACATACCCCATGTAGTAATTTTGCAGCAAATTTCAGAATCACCTGCGTTATGGAAGAGTTAATTGGAATACTTTTAGGCTTGCTGCAGGCAGGGCTTGCACTTTGGTTTTTGATCGACCTTATCTCGAATACCTGTTTTTAAGGATTGCAGACAAACCGACTACTGGCACATGCCGACAACCATCGGTTAGTCCGAGCAATCTGAAATGTGCATATGCATATAAAAAAAACAAGCGAAAAGAAGGGCATGTATTTCGTGCAGCCCTTATCGTAGCGTATTACGCGCTACAAGTGTGAAACGACGGATTCGGCGGATCGATGGCCGTCTGAGTGCTCTTGAAAAGTGGCTCGCAATCAAGGACGCTGAACGACGACGGTTGATGAAAGAATTAGGGTTCTTTGACACAAAATGACACATGTTCATATCAAAATGGGCAAAAAAGTCCAAATTTTTGCATTTTCCTTTTGGAAAATTTGGATAATTCGGATTATTTTTGTAACTTTGCGCACTTTTTCGTGCGCCGTGCATATATAACACATACGCACGATAAGGAAAATGGACATGTAAATTGAATGCAGTCGCGCATATCATCATTGCAGAATTGGAAACTCTAACGATGACACTTAGATATGTACGTCGCAACTGCTCGCCCGTTTGGTGCGAGTCGTTGGTCGTATCTGAGTAGGCACGTTTCCAAGCCTTGCAATGGCGCCACGGCTCGCACCTTTTAAGGGGTATTAGCTCATCTGGCTAGAGCGCAACACTGGCAGTGTTGAGGTGAGCGGTTCGAGTCCGCTATACTCCACTTAATAACAAAACTATGGCAAGTTGGCAAGACATCAAAGCATTAGAAGAACGCATCTACGATGCAGTAGATGAGTATCTGGGAAACGCAGAGGCATATCAGAATGCTTCTGTGCGTGTGTGGTTAGATGAGGACGACATGACCTATAAGGCAGAGGTGGACGATAATCTTTCCGGGACTGAAGATGATGGTGTTTATGCTATTGCAGGATTGTTGCGTGATGGTGATGACGGCAAAGAGCCGGACATCGATCGTATCAGCGACATCGCCAATAGTTGGATATTTTTAGATTGAGTTTAAGAAACAGACAGTAAAAACATTTACATAATTATCGCATAGCAAGATAGGCATATATTCTCAGTAGCAAGTCGGCAAACTTAAGAATAACGAGTTTATATATGTCCCCCGCTATCCGTGTCATAGCATGGGTAAGTGGGGTGTCGTTATAAGTTTGCCGACTTTGCTACTCACCCCACTTGCGTATGCTTTTGATCAGAACCGGATAGCACCCGCTATTCGGTTTTTAATCTTATATACAATGAGGACAAGCAAATACGCTAATGATTCTAGAAGGATGGCCTTCAGAGATTATCTTTTTTCTCAGAAGAAAAGAACGACAGCTCTTGGGTATATGAGTTCTCTTAGCAAGGACTCTTTTGTCAATGAGCTAGCTAAAACCAAGTACGGTGTAAGTGATTTGTTCGACATGCAGGACTCCAATACTTTGGCGTTGTTGTACAGGGATGTCGTTAAAGATGAACGTAACATTCTCGGGCATAGCAGATATTCTGCAGCCCTCGGCTTCTACATTGCCTATCTACAATTGAAAAAACAATAATAAGATGAAATATAAAGGAATTGATTTATTCTGCGGAATCGGAGGTTTCCGCTTGGCTATGCAAGCCAACGATGTCGAATGTGTTTTTTCTTCCGACAATGATAAGTTTGCCCAGCAGACTTACAATGCGAATTTTGGTGAAATACCGGATGGCGACATTAAGAAAATTGAGGCAAAGGATATTCCTCATTTTGACATCCTTGCAGCCGGTTTTCCATGTCAACCATTTAGTTATGCTGGTGAGAAAAAAGGATTTAGCGATGAAATTCGTGGAACACTTTTCTTTGACATTTGTCGTATTCTGGAATATCATAAACCTCCAATGGTTTTCCTTGAGAATGTAAAAGGTCTTAAATCTCATGAAAATGGCAAGACTCTTGATGTTATTATCTCAAAATTGAAAGACCTTGGTTACTTTCCTCATTGGGATATTTTGTCTTCTTTAGATTATGGACTACCGCAAAAAAGAGAGCGTTGGTATTGTGTGGCATTCCGCAAAGATGTGGACTTTAAGTTTCCAACTCCCTTAGGAGGAAATCCCACGTTGCGGAATATCATTGATTTGTCCAATGACGACCCTTCTTTGAAGTTATCACAATTCGAGCTCGATAGAATCGATTATCATTTTAAGGTGGCGAAGCCAGGGGATCGTGTCCAGCATGACAATGCCAAATATGCACCAAACACGAAAAAGGGTAAATATGGTGTTTTCTCTTTCCAGAAGCCTGATGGCTCCCTGCGTTTCCACGTAGGAGATCCTGCTAAAACACAAATTCAAGAGGCATTTTATTCATGCCTTGATACATACGCTTCGACTATCATTGCTAATCGAACTCCAAAGCTATGGGATATTCGTAGAAAATTGTCAGTACTTGAAGCACAACGCTTGCAGGGATTTCCTGATGATTTTATTTTCCCTGTATCAGATGCCCAAGCATATCATCAGTTAGGAAACTCTGTGAGTGTACCTATTATCAAATTGATAATGAAACAAATGATAGAAACTTACCAAAACGAGATTGAGTCATGAAATACTTTTCCATCAGCACAGTAGAAAGTGCTTACAAAAACATTTCTTCGAGAACGAATAATAAGTTCTGGGGTATACTGGCCATCACAAGTTCTGTGGATAGCATCATAGCTCCTCAGCGCGTATACGCTTTGGATGTTGATAATGTATCGAATCTTTTAGAAAAACAATTCTGCTTAGTTGAGAGCCCAAAAGTATATTCACGGGGGACTCAATGGAATGTGATTTTTTCTAAAAACTGGGCAGAGTATATCTCTCAAAAGCTTTTAAGATATTCGCCAAATATCTACGATGTGCTAGTATGGTATTTTAGACGTGAAGTATTTGAGGATGATATTACAAAACAAAAGTTAGTAGCAAAATTCTTAGAAGAAACAAATATCTCTACTGAATTCGCCAAACAACTTTTTGCTTTCGATGATCGCCAATTGGACTACTCCTCGGATAAATATGGCGAAAGTAAGTTGTTAGCATCTCTTAACGTAATTTGCAATAACAGTACGACTTACACCACAGTAACTGCAGAAAAGTCTTTTGTTGCAGCGAATGCCGGTGAGTTATCGAGAGCTCCCTTTGTACAGACGCTGTACGCGGGTCAAGGAGCACAGGAATGTATGATTCTCACGCAATTTGACTTTAATGAGTATTACGGTAACGTAGTACAAAAAAGGAAAGTTAGTTTAAACGATAAGGAACAAGGACTAGATGCATTAAATGACTCTCAGGCTCAGATTCTGAACGCTCTCCGTACGAAGCCATTCTTATTGTTGGCAGGTATTTCCGGTACCGGTAAGAGCCGTATTGTTCGTGAGTTGGCTTTCAAGAGTTGTCCGGAATTCTTACGCGATGCCGATGGTACCACTCCGGGTAACTATTGTATGATTGAGGTGAAACCGAATTGGCACGACTCTTCTGAACTGCTTGGCTACTATAGCCATATCAGCAAGGAATATCAATACACCAACTTCATCAAGTTCCTTGTTAAGGCAATGATGTTCCCGGATGTTCCGTTCTTCGTTTGCTTGGACGAGATGAACCTTGCTCCGGTTGAGCAGTATTTCGCAGAGTTCCTGAGTGTATTGGAGACCCGAAAGAAAGTCGGAGACAGAATTCATACTGGTGCTCTTGTTAAGCCGGAGTACTTCAAAGAGTTGCAGAACGCAGAAGGTGGAGACGGCTATATCTTCACTCAATGGTTCCCTGAGATCAAACGCAATATCCCATATAACATCTATACCAATCCTACCCTTGCACAAGTAGGTTTGACGTTGCCCGACAATGTGTTCATCATTGGTACTGTCAATATGGACGACACCACTCATCAATTCTCTCGCAAGGTGCTTGACCGCGCAATGACGATTGAAATGAACGGTGGTAAGTTGAGCGACATGTTTGGTCAATCGCACAATCTGGAATATCTGCCGGAGGAGGACATCTGGGACGTAAACAAGTTCATTCCTGAGTATGTCACCGCTGATGAAGTGATTGCAGTTAATCCGGATACAGCAGAGGAATTAAAGACCAAGTTGCCGGAGCGTTTGGAGGAGATTAACGAAGTACTCAAAGACACTCCGTTTGTGGTAAGTTACCGTGTACTCAATGAGTTGGTTATCTATACCGGCAACCTGTTAAATGATGGCAAGTCGATAGACGAAGCAATTGATGAAGCCGTTAATCAAATTGTGCTGATGAAGATTTTGCCGCGTATTGAGGGTGACGAAGATATGTTCATCGTCAAAGGTGCAGCGGAAAATCGTCTGGAGCGATTGGCTCATTTGGTTTCCGGTGCTACCAAGGCTAAACTTGAAGAAATGAATAACCGCCTGAGCACAGGCTTCACCCGCTTCTGGCCATAATGGACATACCGGTTCTAAAATATATCCATGAGGACTTTGAGGTAGTCGTTCGTACTGATGACATCAGCGATTCTTGGTCACGCTTCCAAGGCAGAATCAACTATCGCAACGATTGGACGACCGAGACATCTCAAACGCGCGCCTATTGTCAATACAAGGCGAGCGATGGTTGCCGCATGGAGTTATACGATCCGGACGCGGGATGGTTGCGTAGTGATGTGGCACTTGGCGAATCCTTGTGGCCTGTTATCTACGAGACCAACAAATATCATATCGCCATCAAGTTCAACGGCTTGGACGAAGGCACCAGACCGAAAGCGCGTCATATTAAACGCGAGGTAGAAGATTTCTTCTTCTATGACTTCGGTCGGTTATCCGGCGATGTGTCCTTCTTGAACGAACCCGGTCTGTTCCGGCTCGGCTTGGAGTACCAGAAAGAGGGTCGAACCAAAGAAGCGTTCTTCTCTTTCGAGGTTGTTTCTCCCAAACTGGATACCAAGAACGACTACCAATCTATTTTGCGTGCGGTCAATGCAGAGTTCGAAGGCATTGTCTTCAAGTACCTGTCCATGACCATGCAGCAGTTTGGCACCGGTCAGCAGAAATCGTTGGAGATATGGATGCAGGTGTTTGAACAAGTGGTTGCCGATTATCTCAAGAGCATTGACCGAATCATCAAGAGTCCGCATTCCAAATCGCGCACGCAGGAATTGTTTGCACATGCCGACAGGATTAAGCGTTGGACTCCGGCAATGGAAGAGACCTATGCCGAGAAGGAAGCCGAGAAACGATTGGAAGAACATTACTTCCGTTATGAGGTCTATGACAAAACGGTTAACTCAATGGAGAATCGTTTCGTCAAGTACACTCTCACCCAAATCGGCAAGCAGTTAGAGCAAGTCTTCTCCTCGGTACTTAGTCGTAACCTAACGGAGATTTCCACCAGTTACCGCCAACATTGGATGGAATATCAGCGACAGATACAGAAATATCTGCGTCATCCATTCTTTTCTTCGGTGGGCAAGTTCGAAGGTATGCGCCATGAATCCCTTGTGCTACAAAGCCGCATGGGTTACCAGCAGGTGTACAAAGATTGGCTCAAACTCCGCAAAGGTATCGCGTTCTATACCGGTGCAACCAATATCGGTACTCTCCAGATATGGGAGATATACGAACTATGGTGCTTCATCAAAGTTAAGCAGATGGTTCTTCGTGTTCTGCGTTTAGATCCAAAGAGTCCGCTGATAACCGAGCCTAATGGTTCACTCATCAACTATCAGCAGATTTTGTCTAAAGACAAAGGTGCAGACTATCGCGTTGTTATCAAGTACCCGCATATAGATGAGACTTTGCCACAGACAGAGGAAGATGCCGAGTTCGCTCGTCAGTTGGATGCCCATGCAGGAGATGAGATAAGCATTCACTACCAACACACGTTCTCGCGTTTGGGCACAGACGATTTCGATGTGCGCACGATGACTACGGAGCAACGACCGGATATCATTATCAATATCCGTAAGGCAAACGGTCAGGTGCTCACGTATCTGTATGACGCGAAGTATCGTGTATGGAGCGACAAGAACTTGGATAAGACCGATGATTGGTTTGCACAAGACCCGGAGAACGAAATATCGCTCCGTGGTGCGGACTACCCACCGGCAGATGCCATCAACCAAATGCACCGTTACCGCGATGCCATTTACTACGGTATGAAAGACGGTGAGCGACCGGAAAGCAAAGAGGTGATCGGTGGTTACATTCTCTTCCCCGGTCGTGGTGACGATGCTTCTATAGCAAATCGCTTCTATTCCAAGTCTATCGATCAAGTCAATATTGGCGCTTTCCCGTTGTTACCTTGTGGAAAAGAAGCGGTTGACACCGATCCGGAAGGCCCGCAGTTGTTCGCTCATCTGAGGAATATATTGCTGGAGAAGAATGAGGTCGTTTCGCACGTTGAGAAAGCAATTCCGCAGAAAGGTCTTTACTATTCTGCTGAGAATATAGATCTTCAGCCTAAAAATATATTCACCGGTTTAGTCCGTCCCAAAGACGAATACTACGAAAAATATGTAGAGCACAGGGCAAAGAAATATATTATCGAGTCCGAATTAAGTGTCAATCTTCTCAATGCCAAGTATCTTTTGCCCATGGTTGAAGGAAACATAGACGGTTACTATCGCATTACTAATCTCAAGTTGAGAGATGGAAAGTTTGTGCTGTTGTTGGGCGAATTTTACAAACTGGGGGAGAAAAAAGTGCCAATATACAAAATCAAGATGCAACCGGGAGAGTTGATAAATCTCGAAACCGTACACAAGTTGTATAACGAGGAGGTTTAATATGGCTGACCGCTTTACCACGCAACAACGCTATAGGTGCATGTCGCACGTACATAGTCAGGCGACAAAGCCTGAAATGGTTGTGCGAAAGTGGTTGTGGTCTCACGGGTATAGATACCGCCTCAACGTGAAGAGCGTACCGGGTAAGCCGGATATCGTAATGCGTAAATACAGAACGGCTATATTTGTTAACGGTTGCTTTTGGCATGGGCACGAAGGATGCAAGCATGGCGCTTTGCCAAAATCAAATATAGAATTCTGGGACGCAAAAATTAAACGCAATAAAGAACGAGATAAGCAAAACTACAGCACACTTGCAAATGCTGGATGGCAAGTAGTTGTAATATGGGAGTGTAATTTGACTAAGGGAGCAATTGAAACCACTATGCAATCCGTTGCGGTTGCATTGAATCAAAACTTATTGAAAATAGTTAAGTAACATGCATATTTACGTTGCCTCCTCTTGGCGCAATACATATTATCCCGATGTCGTAACAGCCTTGCGTAACGCAGGTCACGATGTGTACGACTTCCGCAATCCACCGACCGGTGATCCCGGATTTCATTGGACGGATGTCGACCCGAACTGCATGGATTGGACTCCTGCGGAGTACCAAACCAACCTCTCGCATCCGTTGGCAGAGCGGCAGTTCAAGAACGACATCGATGCGATGACTGCTTGCGATGCCTGCGTGCTGGTATTGCCGTGCGGCAGGTCTGCGCACACAGAAGCCGGATGGTTTGCCGGACAAGGCAAAAAGGTGTATGCTTATATACCCGACAAAGACAGTTTTGAACCCGAACTGATGTACAAACTGTTTACTAATGTTTGTATCAGTTTGGAGGAATTGATAACCTCTCTCAAAAGTTACTGATATGGGAGCACAGAATAAGTTATTTACTCGAATGATATGGCTGATAGACACTGTCTATTCAGCAGGGCATATCAAAATGGCAGAGATTGACCGGAAATGGGCTCGTTCTGCTTATAACGACGCAGGTGAGGAAGAATACGGAGCACGTAACTTGCACCGTCATCGTGAAGCGATAGCTGCGCTTTTCGGCATAGAGATCGTTTGCGACCGTACGACCAACGAGTACTCGATTGGTTCGCGTGGCGCAATGGATGGTGACGGAGCTCGTGCGTGGTTGGTTAACACGTTTGCCGTGAACAACATGGTGAACCTCGCCGGAGGAATGAAAGACCGCATCATCTTTGAGGACATTCCTGAAGGCGCTCGGTACCTTAGTACTATCGTGAATGCGATGAAAGAGGAGCATCAGCTTTTTGCTTCTTACCAAGGTTACAAGCGTGCCGAACCGCACTCTTTCCTACTCGCTCCGTACTGTTTGAAAGTGTTCAAGCAACGGTGGTATCTGGTGGGCAAGCCCGAGGATCATCCGGAGGAGTCTGAGCCACGTGTGTATGCGCTCGACCGCATGAAGGATCTGGTGGCGACGGATAAGCCATACAATATGCCCAAGGACTTCAAGGCTTCGCTGTTCTTCCAAGGTCAGTATGGCATCGACCGTTCTATCACCAAGCCGGAAAAGATAGTTGTCAAGGTAACCAACTACGACGCGAATTTCATGCGTTCGTTACCGCTCCATCCGAGTCAAGTGGAGATGCGGCATGATGACGAGTTTACCTATTTCAGTTTCTTCGTCTCGCCGACGTATGATTTCATCATGGAGCTGCGTAAGTTCGGCTCGAAACTGGAGGTCCTTGAACCCGCTTCGCTCCGCAAGGATTTCATCGATGAGATTGAGGATTTGAGGAAATTATATACCAAATAATATGATAGTTACTACTACACCCACCATTGAGGGTCACACCATTAAGGAGTACAAAGGTCTTGTTTCTGGAGAAGTTATCTTCGGAATGAATTTTCTGAAGGACTTTGGCGCGTCGCTTCGTGATTTCTTCGGAGGACGTACCGACAGTTACGAAAAGGCTATGCTGGAAGGACGCGAGACTGCGCAGAAAGAAATGCGCGAGCGCGCCGAGAAACTGGGCGCCAATGCCATCGTGGGAGTTAGCTTTGGCTATGAGACGATGGGACAAGCCAACAGCATGATCATGATCTCCATCTCCGGCACTGCCGTTGTGATTGACTAAGAGATGACGAAGATATCTAATTTGACACCTGCGGAGAAGGAAGGCTTAGTGCTGGAGTTCGTGGACGCTGTGCGGGCGGGATTTCCGTCGCCTGCTTCTGACTGTGCCGGTTCACGGATAGACATTGTCCGTGAGCTTTCCAATCACCCGGACACTACGTTTTATGCGCAGGTGAACGGAGATAGTATGCGCGATGCGGGATTGTTAGACGGTGATTTGATCGTAATAGACAAATCGCTTGAGCCGCATAATGGCGACTTTATTGTAGCTGCTATCGACGGAGAGTTTACCATCAAGGAGTTCCGCATGGATCCTGACCGCCAAGGCGGTTGGCTGATACCGCACAATCCGGAGTTTCAGCCCATCCGTGTGACAGCAGACGACAACTTCTCCGTATGGGGAGTAGTGACGCACTGTATTCATAGAACACGCCAATGATGTACGCGCTGGCCGACTGCAATAATTTCTATGTCAGTTGCGAGCGCGTGTTTCGCCCTGACCTCTGGGGAAAGCCCGTGTTGGTACTATCGGGCAATGACGGCTGTGTGGTCAGCCGTTCCAACGAGGTCAAGGCTCTGGGCATCAAAATGGGTGTTCCATTGTACCAGATAAAAGACTTGGTGACGCAGCACAATATCGCTTGTTTCTCCTCGAACTTTCCGTTGTATGGCGATTTGTCTGCACGAGTGATGTCGATCCTTCGGAGTCACACCACCCGATTTGAGCAGTACTCGATTGACGAGGGGTTTATCTCTGTGGATCATCTGCCTGCCAACAAACGCAAGTCCACTTGTGAGCGTATTGTGAAAGAGATATACCAAGGCACCGGCATACCAATCTCGATGGGTATTGCACCCACGAAAACGCTATGCAAAGTAGCCAGTAAGTATGCCAAGAAATACAAGGGCTACAAGGGTGCTTGTATGATTGATA
Source organism: uncultured Bacteroidales bacterium (assembly GCA_902799555.1). Classification (GTDB taxonomy): domain Bacteria; phylum Bacteroidota; class Bacteroidia; order Bacteroidales; family Paludibacteraceae; genus Colicola. The sequence goes on along the minus strand of CADCBB010000024.1, from coordinate 6,675 downwards.
CGGAGGAGAAGAGACGCAAGGCATTAGAGGGATTTGATATTGCTGATGTATGGGGCATAGGTCGCAGCGCACAAGCTAAATTGGCAGCCGTGGGGATTACGACGGCTTTACAGTTTGCCGACAAGAGCGAGGCTTTTGTGCGCCGTCTATTCAGTAAGCCGGGAGTGATGACATGGAAGGAGCTGAACGGCATCGACTGCATCGACATCACCGAGTTGGCCGCCAAGCAGTCCATAACCACCTCGCGGACGTTCGCCAAGGCGATTACCGACCGCGCAGAACTGGAGCAGCAGTTGGCTAATTTCTGCGATAACTGCGCGCGCAAGATGCGGTTGCAACGCTCGGTGTGTGATCAGGTGGTCGTGTATGCCATCACATCTCCGTTTAGGAATGACATCGAGCAATATCGTGTTGTGCAACAAGTGGCATTGCCTGTGCCGACGTCGGACACGCGAGAGATATTAGGTTATGTTCTTAGGGCTTTTCGTCCGCTCTGGCGCGATAATGTGCAGTTCAAGAAGGCAGGAATCGTATTCACGCATATCGTGCCGGAGAATGCCGTTGTTCCGGATTTGTTCGACACTCGCGATAGAGTGCGTGACGCTGCGCTGCAGCGCACCATCGACTCGATCCGCGAGAAGCAAGGACGCTCCTCGCTCATCCTCGGCACACAGTTGGCACTTCCTTCGCAGAAGGACATGCCGGTCTTCAAAGCCGACCATCATAGTCCGCTCTACACGACGGACATCCATCAGGTGATAAATATAAAAGTTGGGTAAAATGAATAGACGAGATATATACAACAAGTACGATGGCCACTGTGCGTACTGCGGAAAGAAGATTGAGTACGATGATATGACTGTCGATCATATTATACCGCAGTCAAAGGGCGGGAAAGATAATTTGGAGAACACCATCCCCAGTTGTCAATTGTGCAACAATCAGAAAGGTAACCGATCGGTCGAAGAGTTCCGTGAGTTTGTAGCTAACATCGTGGATGTATTAGACGAGAATAAGCAATATCGGCTTGCACTTCGATATAAGAAAATAGCTGTTGTAAAGCGCTCTCCAATAGTTTTTTATTTTGAACAAACAAAAGAAAAGTAATATGGCAGACAAGAAGAAAAAACCGAATTATTTTCGTATCACTTCGCCAAAGGTGAATAAGTTATTTTGGCTGTTTTTCTCCATATTGGTCCCCATTGCGGTATTGCTACTTGCAATGTGTGTTGTATCGCTGATAAGTATTAAAATATCAGAGCCAGGGATGGATATATCGTCTTTATTTGTTGGATATGATTTTTTCATGGAGTTTTTGATGACGATATTCATGCTCGTCTTCTTGGCTTTTGCGTCAGTGGTCGTTTACAACTATGCCACTAACCGCGATAAAGCTGACACCGAAAAGAGGGAAATTGAAGCGCAATCTCCTTTGTTGGGTGTAGCTAAAGAGCACGAGGAGCAAATTATTGAGTGCCTAAAGTCCATCGCTAAACCCACAAAAGGCAAATCCTATTTGCGCCGCGCCGGTACAGTTCAATTCCTCCGCGCGCTAACGGAACTTGGTTATATGGATGCCAACACCTCCGGGGCAAACATGATGGCTTGGGTAGAAATGACTACTGGCTATAAGGATAAAGACAAAGATTCCGGGCATTTCTACTCCGCTTTCAACAACACTTCCAACCAAGACACCAAGGTTCTTGGATTCATAGAGCAAATAGAGAAGATCGTGGGCAAATAGCTGCTCTCTATAAATTTGATAAATTTGATAGTCTTGATGGTCAAAAACATCAAGGCTTTTTTCTTGCTCATATCGCAGCAAAGCAGTACCTTTGCCGCCGATTTCAAAATCTTATGCGACATGAAAAAGTTTATTTATTTCCTTTTCTTCGCGACCGTGATAACGCTCGCAGGATGTTCAAAGAGTGCAAACGAGCCAACGAAATCTGCTGTAGCCATCAAAGGCCACACGTACAAAGCGAGTGACGGGAGCAACTACATCAGTTTCTACTTTGCCTCTAACTTCACTTGTTCCATGACGGCTAATGTCAATGGGGAATATACATCAAATTCCGCTATGACATACAAGATAGATGCTAATAATGTGGATATCTATCGCGACCATTCTTCATATTGGCAAGAAGCCTATCGTGGCTCATTGTTATATCATTTGGTATACTACCCAGCAGACGATGCCCTTGTCCTTGACGGTAATATCTTCAGAAGAGTTAATTAAGAGGTTAGTATGACTACGGAGAAAGCACCTCGCGTTTTGTTAGAGCGCATGAAAGTCTATCGACGTGTTCCAAAGGCTTTCAGGGGCAAGGACTGTAATGAGGCCTTGTTTAAGTCCTTTGCGCGTTTCCCAGTAAGGAACCCGCATTGGCAGTTCGAAACTATCGAATACCAAGGGCATGAGTACTTATTGGATACTGTTCATGAAGTTGCTTACGATGCTCAAGGAAGACAATTCCATTATTTCCGTGAGACGCAAGATGAGTTGGAAGAGTCTACTACCGTGTACATAGCAGCAGCTGACGGTAAGACCGTAGAAGTAAGAGCTACAAACGGAGGGCGAGTATGTATTGGTACTATGGGCTTTGACGGGAGTCCGGGTGACGACCCCAATTGTTATTGGATTGACAATGGTTGCTTGAGTGGCCTAACCGAGCGTGTATATTCAGACGCGCAAATGCGGTATTATGAGTTGGAGGACCGACTTTCATTTGGAGATGGAGAAACCAATATGACCGTGGAGGAAGAGGAGCAAGCATGGGAGTTCATCGAGAAAGGCAAAAATCGTCAGGTTATTGACCGTGATCAGTACGGCAAGCCTCTAACGGAAATACATTGGGATTGTGACGAGGTGCTTGACTATGTTACTTACGAATATACGTACGCTGAAGAATGATTGTGAGAGATTTGTTAGATAGTGTCACCTTTGAGCAAGTTGCTCCATTCATCACCAGTATGGAGAAAGGAATAGAACCGGACTTGCACTCATACAGTGAGCATTTCGACATGCTTCTATCCTTGACTCCACAAAAGGGAGTTACTGATGTTTGCCATATCGAGATGGACTATGATGATTTTGATGAGAGAATGAGAGTTGAGGTCTATCCTGTGGCAGCTATTGAATGGGAGATTGTGCTAGGGATGCCGGTGGTGATTTCTCCGGATGTTAAGGTTTCGCGCGCTGAGATTGTCGCGCGGTGTATTTGGAACACCGCCAAGTATGGATTTACACGCGAACAGATGCACACTTTAATTGGTTTTATCCGTAGTTCCCGTGAAAAGCAGAAAAAGAAGGATCCTCACATCATGGAATATGATTGGTGATATATTGACATTTTGAAATCAAACTTGACACGTCTTATCTTTGGATATTGAAGCAAGGTTGGTTTGATTTCAGGGCTCTCGTGAAAAGTGGATACGGAAGTAGCGAGGGCCTCTTTCGGACAGCAGTAGCCGAAAGTCTGTTTGAGCGAAGTAAGCTACTGCTGACATTTTTATTTAGTGATTAGCATAAATGAAGGCTGCTGGCTCGTGGTGAGTCGGCAGTTTCTTTTATAGGGGATGATCCTTCACTTTTCTTTGGTCATGCTTGACGGCTTCCGTATAGGTGGTAACGGGAATGTGGACATCGTTTCTTGTTGCCGTTCATCCGCTTTCCTGCAACGATTTGTTATGGCGGGTTCAAACGAGCCACGCTCCTTGCTTGCGAGTAGTCTGGAGAGGTGGCTTCTTGCTGCGATACAAGGTGTTGAGCGCAGAGCCGTACTTGGGGAGTTTCGCAGGTTCGTTCTGCCGCTCTTGGGCTATGCTTAGGCTGCATGGTTACTTCTGCCTAACTGATTTCTTGCTTTCGCCTTGTCGTTCCTGAATTAACTTATAGGTTTGTCGATTTATGTCGTTCCTTTTAGCAATGCAAAGGTAGTTGGTTCTTTCCGTATGGCAAGGCTAAACATGTTCCGGCGTTGGCACTGAAAATTTCTCCAGCCCTGCGGGTAGTAAATTTTTCGGAAGTCTTGCTGTTCACGGAATGGAGAACTGCACTGGCGTCAACTCTGAAAGCATTGTAAAAGAAACAAATCGCAAACAAATAAGTTTAACAATTCAAAAACATTACAGTCATGAAAGCTACAAAGAAAAACAGTCAGTCAACCGAAGTTAAGAACAATGCAGTTGCACAGCCTCAAACAGAGCGTCAGAGTCTTCGTACCCTTTGTAAGAAACTCCGTGAAGAGTACGGCAATGATGAGCGCATCAACAATCTCCTTTGTATCTACTACAAGAAGTTACACAATCTCTCCATTCTGAAAACTCGCGAGCAATGGGAGCGCGAAGGCTTTAAGGTTATGAACACGGTTGAAAATCGTTTCCCTGCATGGGGCAAGCCGGTAAGCCGGGTGAACAAAGAAACAGGTGAGTCCTACACATTCTACCCCGTTACTCACTTTTATGTGCCGGAAGCCGTTTGTCAGGCATGGTAGCAAAGTGGAGGAGCAATCCTCCATTTTTTTTGCCGACGCACATTTGCGTATCTCAGATTTTTGTTGTATCTTTGCAGCGTCTTACGTACGTGCAAGTGTGCACTTGCGGACGTCTGCTTGAAATAGCAAACGATTAAATCATTATGTCTAAGACCGCTGGCTTGTGAAAGTCGGCGGTTTGTTTTCGGACTTTTATCTTCCTCATCTTTTTTACGACTGTCTTTATTTGAGCGTTCCCGGCATAGTTCTGCAGATCCTCTTATCTCCAGAGCTAACCCGGTCGGGCTTTGCAGGGGTTCACAAGTTCCGCATTGTTACACAATACCGTAGCCCTTCCAATCCCTAACGCGGAAAAAAGCAAGTTTTTCCCCATTTTTAGCGATCAAAATTTGTTTTTTTGAAAAAAATGCACTAATTTTGTACTCTCTTTCACTTTGTGGGAGAATGAGGCAGTAATTTTGCACCCGGAACGTCTTCCCGGCGGAACGGGAAGAGTGGCTTCCGCATAGAAAGGTTGCTTTAACAAAATCGTATATACATATGAAAAAATCATCAACTGCTTATCTATTAGAGTGCTACATCTGGCTCGTGAACACGCTCGCACGCGGTCCTATTTCACGTAAAGAGATAGACATAAAGTGGGCGCACTCGTCTGTGAATGACTACAAACAGGATTATCTGCCTGAAAGTAATTTTCATCGTTGGAAAAGCACTATAGAATTGCTCTTCGATATTAAGATCAAGTGTAATTCTAATAATGAGTACTACATTGCAGAGATGGATGAATCAAGCGATGCGGACTTACACAATCGTTTGATTTCTATTATGGGAGTTAACAGCTTGCTCAAGGACAGCAAGAAACTCCGCGATAGAATTCTTTTTGAGCATGTTCCTTCAGGAGAGAAGTTCCTCGCGCCAATAATAGAGGCCTTGCGCGACCACTATTCCATCCAAATCACCCATCAGGGATTTGGGAAACCAAGACCATATACTTTTGTTGTAGAACCTTATTGTTTAAAAATGTTCAAGCAACGCTGGTATATGTTGGCACGTTCTCCATACGATGATGAGTTCCGCGTGTATGGTCTTGATCGTATTTTAGCGCTTGAGTCCACGGGTCAGAAATACGATCTCCCCGATGGTCCTTGCGCAGCAGAAAGGATTTTTCGTCAGGTATATGGTGTCACAATGTTGGAGGGGGGAACTGAAGAAATTATCATTTCAATAAGTGAAGATCAAGCGCCCTATTTGCGCACATTGCCCATACATCCTTCTCAGCGTGAGATTGAACCTATTAACGGCTATCCGGCTTTTAGTTTCAATGTTTACCCGTCCGCTGAGTTCTGTCAGGAACTATTCAAGTATGGATCCGATTTAGAAGTCCACGAGCCGGAATCATTACGGAATTATTTCGCTGAAGATGCTGAAAAAACGAATAATATGTATAACCACTAAATACTTATGATTATGGAAGATTATGTAGGAAAAAATCAGCGTATTCTTGATAAATGGCGCGCTAAGTTTATTGAAGACAAAAAAGCAGAAGAAAATTATTCGGATTGGACTCTTGAAGAAATCTCTACTCTATTTGCAGAAGATGGTATTATGAATAAAGGAGAATTTTATCCTGAAGATGACGGCGTATGCAGGCGAAGACCGAACGGGAATGAAAACGAACTATGGACAAAAGCTCCATTACGTGTATTATTCCTGACAAAAGATGAAAATATCAGTAGCACCGGAAGAGTTTGGGATGTCAGAACAGAGACTTTTCATTTGAAGAATATCGAGATTCCTATTTGTGATTATCATATTTTGAATAATCCATTTTATAAAAACGAAGCAAATATATTATATGGAATACTGAATACTCGAACAGATGAGATGGTCGGTTTTCATGAGTTTTCATATGAAGATGCCGTTAAACTTTCAGATGAAGTTATATTTGCTCGAATTAACTGCAAAAAAGAAGGAGGAGGTAAAACGATTAAGGATGATGATTTACAAAAAGCTATTGATAAATATTATAAGAATTTAAAGGAACAAATCCTCGCATTTGATGCAGACATCTTTATTTGCTGTGGCTAATACTGTTGTATTAGTATTAGTTAATACTCTTGATTTATTAATTACTTCTAGTCTTCTTGCTTGTGAATCAGCTGCTTTAGAAATATCAGCT